>JAFXVA010000027.1 GCA_017534965.1 Elusimicrobiaceae bacterium
GATATAGTTTTTAGAATATTGGGAATAGTAATAATACTAAGCAAATAGAAATAATAAACAATTCTTTCCACATTATACGATTGAAAGGATATTAAAGCCCCGGAAACAGAAATACAAGCACATAAAGTTAAAAAACTAAGAGGTATTTGTATAGGGTATTTAGCATCACTAGAGGTATCTTTTTGCCTAAAAGATAAAAGACAAAAAATTGCTATACTTAAGTTTACCGCAAAACGAATAATCGTAGCCAAATGGTTTTGTTCTACTTCTGTTGTTATATAATGGGCATAACTGCCCCCTAAAAGTGTATATAAATCGCCTAAATAAGAAAAAGCCGTAAAAATCAATATGGTACAGAGCAACAAAATACTGATATTTTTAGAATTAACTTTTACTTTATATAACCAATAGAATAACAATAAGACAATGGCTGACTTATGAAAAAAACAGGCCAAAAGAACCACTATTAAAAATTTTACAAATTGCCTTTTTTGAATTAAAGGAAAAGCCAAAAATACCAGAGATAAAACTAAAAATTGACGAACCCCATTTAGGGAATTAAACGCATACATTAAACCAACATACACTAAAACAGACCAAACGACATTACTGCTATAACGATAAATAAAAATTGCAACACCGATAAAAATTAATAAAGCCAACACGCCAAACAATATATATTGCTCTGTGCCGAACAAACGAATAAAATTGTTCAACTGACAATACCCCCATTCCACATAACATAAAGCAGGGGAATAAAACATTTCCAAATAACCTAAATCATCCGTTATAAAAGTAGGCGCGCGCAAGGTAGCAAGTAACCACAATTCCCCAAAACTAAGGGTCAAAAATAATTTGGCAAATACGGGTTTCTTTTTTATTAAGTAAGGAATCCCTTGTATGACAATTACAATAATTAGTAAGAAATATCTTGTAAGCATTTACTAATTTCCTTTATATCAATATCATTTACGCTATAACGGGCTTTTAACTTTTTTGTTTTTGAATTTTTACTGCCCCATACATATTCCACATAGGGACGTGGGGACTCATCAATATTTGCTTCAGAAAACAATACCATCATTGGTTTATCAAAAGCATCTGCTATATGTAAAATACCGGTATCGGTCGTCAAAACATACTCCGCCTGCTTAATTAAAGCCACAAGTTCTATTAAATTGTCCGTATGAAAAACTGCTATATTAGCAGGCATATCTTTATAAAAATTCTTATAAGACAAAAGTATAATTTGATAAGTCGTATTTTGTATAAGTAAAGCAATAATTTCTTTTACTTTTTGCGGTGTTAAAGTGCGGGGTTCTTTAGAACCTTCGGGATTAAAAACAAGAATTTTTTTATTATTCGGGTTATGCTGTTTTAAGAAAACTTGCACTTTGTTTTTTATCTCTACCGGAATAAATAAATTATATTTTACTTCAAAAGGTCCTTTGGCCCCAAGTAGTTTAAGGGCTTTTATATAAACTTCCTCGGTAATATGTTTTTTGTTCTCTTCCGTCCACATTAAAGGATAAGTGATAAAATTATACCCTTTAGTATTACAACTGAGAGTTTTCTTTGCGTTAGTGAAATACAAAAATATTTGACGAAACGGCGCATAGCCGTTATGAGGTAAATCTAAAAGTAAATCATATTTTTGTCTGCGAAAGAAAAATGCTTTTGTAGCTAGCCAAAATAATTTTTTGAAAATAGAAACAGGCATTTTATAAATACAATTTATATCCGGGTTATTTTCCAATAAAACAGCATAAGGCGCTAAAATTGCGATATCAAGTTTTGCCTTAGGATATAATTTTTTAACTTCGTGAATAAAAAAGGTTTCTATAACCGTATCACCGACAGCACTGCTGGGAAATAAAAATAAAATGCGTTTTATATTTACTTCTTGTTTCTTACGCAAACTATATAAAAAATTGAGCAGGGGTTTAACTATAAAAGACATTTTAGCGAAGCACCTTTTCATAAAATAAAATTCTGCACCAATTGGGCATTAAAACCTGCACTATAAAACGCACAAAAAGAATATAATAATAGTCTTTTAAACTTAAAAGCCCAAGTTTGCGCATTTCATCAAAAAGTTGTTTATTCATACAAAAATATTTAAAACCGCCCCGTCTTTTGTATAAATCTTTATTAACACGAACATCTGCCAAAATATCCGGTAAATTAGCTGTTTTATAACCTTTTGCAATAACACGCATCCACATATAATAATCTTCCATCATGACAAAAGGTTTATAATTGCCGGCTTGTAATATTGCCTCTTTTTTAAACATTACAGAAACATTATTAAAAGGCATACGGGTTTTAAGATATTTACAAATTTCTTTGTGGGTTAAAGGCACTATACGTTTTGAGCAAGGTTTAAGAGTAATGGCATCAACTTCCTGTATTTGCCCGCCGACAACAGATAAATCCGGATCAGACGCAAAGGAAGATAGCTGCTTTTCAAAGCGCTCCTTGCGGGATATATCATCGGCATCCATAAGAGCAATTAAATCATATTTACATTTAGGAACAGCAACGGCAAGCGCGGCACCGCGCCCAATATTTGCAGGAAGAGCCAAAACACTAACAACTTTGTTTTTAATAACCTGATCTAAAATATTTTGTATATCTTTATTTACAGAGCCGTCGACAACAATAATAACTTCCGTAGGGCAAATAGTGTTGTTTAAGATACTATCAAGGGATTGTTTTAGCCAAACAGGGTTATCTTTAGCATGAACATTTAACAAAACTGAAAATTTTAATTGCATTTTATTAACCTAAAACGACATAATAATAGTATAGCAAAAATAGGCCCTTTTGGCGGGTAAAAAGCCTTGTATTTTTGTGCTTATATATTTATGCAAAAATAAATTTCTAAAAGGTTAAAACTATATTTGTTTTAAATAGTTCTCAATAGTAGTTTTAACTCTGGTTTTAATTTCCTTTGGACTGATAACCTGTATATAGGGTATCCAATGATAGATTATCATTAGGATTTCTTCTGCTTTGGCAATTTGGGTAGAAATAATAATATCGCCGTTTTTTTCTTCTTTGACTATTTTTTGCTCCGGGAAATAAGCCCTCTGCTTAAAATAATGCGCCACAGCAGAAGATACTTTTAAGCAAACTTCTATATTTCTTTTACCTTCAAAAAATATATTTACGCTTTGATTTAGTAGTTTTGTAAATTTTTCATTATCTATATAAAAAGTCTTTTTTTGCTTTTCGGCCTTTAAAATTCTATCAAGGCGGAATTTAAAAAGTCTTTCTTTAGTGCCAAGGGCAATTAAATACCAAAAACCTTCATACCAAGCAATTTTAACGGGAATAACAAGATGCTCTTTTTCCTTTTGTCTTGTTTGACTTTTATAATTAACTAAAAGATATTGTTTCTTGCGTATCGCTTGACATAGAATTTGGGTTAAAGGGGTTTCTTCAAAGTTAAGCCCTTTTGCTATTTTTAAAAAGAAAGGATTATCTTGATTAGGTGCGGTTATTCTGTGGCAAAGCCCTTTATAAGCTTTTGAGAAATTAGGACCAAGGGTATTTGCTATATCAGATAAAAAAGCCAAAACCCCGGCCTCTTTTGTATTTATTTGCATTTTGGAAAGACTAAAACCCTCAACAAAACTATAAACACCGGGGCGGACATCATAAACAGGGAAATCTGCCTCTTGCAAAGTAGTGATATATCTTTGAACGGTACGCAAGACAACACCCATTTCTTTTGCTGCTTGATTTAAGGAAACTTCCCCCTTATCAAGGCGGTTTAACAAATATAATAAACGGGTTATTTTTTTATCTGTTGATTCTTTTTTTTCTGTTTTTTTATTTGCCGTTTGTTTAATTACTATTGTTTTACTTATTACTTTCTTTGCCATAATTTGCTCCTTGTTTAAATTCCTCTTTTATTTTTTGTTTTCTTGAATTTGAATAAAAATTTTGTTTAAAAGTATCTAAATATTTATATCCTTCACCTAAATTTAAACTGTTTAATTTATATATTTCCCCTTCTTTATAATCTTCACTTTCTATTCTTTTTTGATGAAATATATTAGAAGTATTTATATATTTATCTCTTTTGAGTAAAACATTTGGTTTCTTTTCTAATTCTAGAATTCTTTCTTTTTTGGAAGGCGAATTCTCATAAAATTTTTTTTGTATTTTATGGGGACCTGAAAGAATTTGAGTATCATTGATAATGGCAGAGCGTATAAGAATTGATAAATAATATTCCCCGTCAGAAATACAAATATCCACACCGCCCTGGCCATAATTTATTGAATCTCTTGTTGGAAATCTATGAAAATAAAGTTGCCCGAAATGTTTTTTTTGCCTACAATATTTGTGAACCATATTGTCTTTAAAATTCTGTTTTTCATTCAAATAATATATTTCCGTTTCTATCGGAATAATTTCCATATCATCAATTTGTAATTTGTATTGAGTCAAAAATAAATCATTGATTTTTATTAGTTGGGCTGCAATATCCTTTTCGCTTTTTTTAGTTAATAAAATTTCAATTTCTTTTTTTATATTTTCAGGCATAATTTACTCCGCAAATAAATTATACAATATCTATTTTAAAAAATTATCATTTGCGACAATATGCTGTCTTACAACTTTACTACAATATCTCTATGAAAAACGAAATTATTTATATAGCAAAACCCACCTGGTATATAGAAGATATATACCCCGGATATACTAAATTTTACGAAAAATTTTCCGCACAATTAAAAGAATTTCACGAAGTGCGTTCTTTAGAATTGCCCGATATTTGGGTGCGTGATTTTTTGCCAGTGCAAAATGTAAAAACAGGGCAGTTATACCAGCAATTTTTTAATCCGCGTTATGCTAATTATACCCCTAAATTTACAGAACAAATAAGAAAAGCCGTATTTTATAGTTTCCCCAAAACAAAGCCCTGTAATGTGCGTATAGACGGCGGTAATATTGTTTTAGCCCCAAATAGTAAATATGCTTTTTGTTTAGAAAAATCAACTATTTTTAAAAAATCGGACCTTGCTCAAAAAAACTATGTTGAGCTGGAATTAAAAAGAGCTTTAGGTGTTGAAGAAATACTTTGGCTACCAAAACAACCAAATGATAAAATCGGGCATATAGACGGTTATATCCAATTTCTAGGGAACTTTTTAATGGAAGGTAAAATAGAACCTTATGGAACAATTATAAATGGAGAATTTACCGTAGAATCTCTGCTAAATCAAAGAGGATTCAAAAAACTATATGAGCATTGTGAAAGTAAAAATATCATAAATTATAAAGATGAATTAGTATATCTTTTGTGTAAAGATAACGGAAAAGATTGGCTATCTGCCAAAGGGCTTTATGTAAATTTTTTAGCAACTTCTAAAGCGGTTTTTGTCCCGCAATTTAATTTATCTTTAGATGAAAATGCTGTTAAAACAATAAAAATACACACAAGCAAACCCCTTATAAAAGTGGACTGCTCTAAAATTGCCAAATACGGCGGAGCCGTGCATTGTTTAACACGGGAATATTTTAATACCATATAGCCATTAAAATATTGCGACATTATGTTGACGCAAACAAATTGTATCATTTTCTTATAAACTAAATTTTTAGAGGTAAAAATTATGAATAATCAAGACTATAAAGCCCTGTATTATATTGATAAAATAATAAAAAATCATATGGATGAAAGTGATTCTTATGAAATCAGCCGTTGGATAAGAAGAACTAAAATTGTTGATATTTCGCATCTCAAAAAAGAAGAGGGAACTTCCGATGTGGATGCTTTTTATAAAGTAAGAAAAGATTTAGGCAAAATTAGCCAGCTTTATAATAAGGATATAAAGAATACTGAAGAAAAAAATATAGAAACTTTGGCCCAAGTTTTTAATCTAACTAAAGAAGAAACAGAAATTTTATCTATTTTATATCTGCTATATAAAAATAAAATTTTTGAAGATTTTGTTTTTGCAACCCAACACTTACGTTCCCGCAGATTAGATAACAATGCCATAAATGCCTGTTTTAAAACAAATATAAATAAATTTTTGAGAAAAACTTCCACTTTATCTTCTCTTGGCTTAATAATACCGCAATATGGCGATTGCGCTATCAGTGCCTATGCCGTTGATATAATAAACGGCAAAAGAAAAACTGCCCAAAATATTATAAATATTGTGCTTGGCAAAAAATTATCTGCTGATTTAAAAGCAAAAGATTTTGCTTATATTCCAGAGTTAGATTTTGCTTTAAAAATATTAAAAAACCCTCTTTCAAAAGGTATAAACATTCTTTTATATGGCGCACCGGGTAACGGCAAAACAGGTTTTGCTAAAATGCTAGCTGACGAAATAAATAAAGATTTATATCCAATCGGCGAAAGTAATAAAGTGGAAGAAGAAGAAAACTACCGCCTTCAAGCCCTTTACAGAAGTTTAAAAGTTGTCAATAAAAATACCGGTTGTTTTTTACTCTTTGACGAAGCAGAAGATATTTTTTCCAACGGAAACACAAAATGTAATAAAGTGCAACTTAACCGCTTGCTTGAAGAAAACCCTTGCCCTGTAATTTGGTGCACTAATCATATTGAATTTATGGATAGGGCTTTTGTCCGACGCTTTACGCTTGCAATAAATTTTAAAACACCGCCGGTAGAAATACGCCAAAAAATATGGAATAAATATCTTAAACAAAATAAAATTTCTGCAAAAGAAGGAGAGGTTTTATCTTTAGCAAAAGATTATATTATCCCCCCTTCAATGATAGCCGGTGCAGCAAGTGCCGCAAAAATGATTAAAGGTAATATAAAAAATGTTAAAGAACATATCGATATTATGCAACAAGCGCTAAATAACGGCTACAAAAAACCAGCGGAAAAGAAAAGAAAAACAGACTTTTGCCCGGCCTTACTTAATACTGATTTAGATTTAGAACAACTTAAAAATCAACTTGTCGGTTTAGGCAAATTAAACTTTTCTTTATGTTTATACGGCGCTTCCGGCACAGGTAAATCTGCCTATGCAAGATATTTAGCAGAAGCACTTAATATAAATTTTTGCCCAAAAAGAGCTTCTGATTTAATTAGTCCTTATGTCGGTAGAACAGAGCAAAATATTGCTATGGCTTTTGCCCAGACAAAAGAGGAAAAATCTTTACTGATTTTTGACGAAGCAGATTCCTTCTTACAGGACCGCGCACAAGCACGCTATTCTTGGGAAAAAACTGCCGTCAACGAAATGCTAACCTGGATGGAAAGCCACCCTTATCCTTTTATTTGCACAACAAATTTAATGGATAATCTTGACCCGGCAAGTCTGCGCCGTTTTACTTTTAAAGTAAAATATGATTTCTTAACCAAAGCGCAAATAAAAACTGCTTTTAAATTCTTTTTTAATATGGAAGTTAAAGAAGAAGATATCCTTTGTTTAAACAAAATTACTCCGGCAGATTTTGCTTTGATAAAAAGCAAAGCGGAAATTTTAGGTCTTAAAAATCAAGTCCCAACACTTATAAGAATGCTTCTTGCAGAGCAAAATCTAAAAAGTAAAACCCAGGAACATCTTATCGGTTTTACGGCCTAGGTTAAAACACAAAAACCCGCCTTTTTTATAAGGCGGGTTTTTTGATAAGTTAATATCTTAGTTTTTGCTATCGTTGTAAGTGCGAATAAGTTGGACGAACTCTGCTCTATCTCCGCTATCATCTTCGCCTTTTGCTTTAGAAGCAATATCGGCAATTTCTTTTGCGGTCAAGCCGTTTAAGTATTGGCTGTCTCTTAATAATTGACCGAAGGCTGCCGCTGCACTAGCAAAACGGAAATCATTTGAGGCATTAATAAAGGTTTTTAAATCTTCCTTTTTAAGCGTTTTGCTAATAAGTTTGCTCTTGTCGCCAGCGGGGTCTTTATATCTCATTTTAACGGTTAAAACTTCGTCTTTATTTGTAAACTCAGTTTTACCATATTTAAGAGGATCAATATCCATTTTTTCGCCACTACCGACAGGGCGTATTTCATAAAGAACAGTTACGGTATGGCCCGAGCCGACTTCGCCGGCATCTTTAGTATCGTCGTTAAAATCTTCATTATTAAGCAAGCGTTTTTCATAACCGATAAGGCGGTATTCTTCCACCACGGCAGGGTTAAACTCTACTTGGAATTTAACATCTTTTGCAACGGTAAACATTGTTCCGCCAAATTCACGAACGAGCGCTTTTTGGGCAGCTTTAAGATCATTAATATAGGCATAGTTTCCGTTGCCTTTATCAGCGATAGTTTCCATCATATTATCTCTGTAATTACCCATACCAAAACCAAGGGCGCTAATAAATACTCCACTTTCTTTTGCTTCACTCACTTGTTTTTCAAAATCCTCTGTTCTGGAACTGCCGACATTGAAATCTCCGTCACTTGCAATAATGATTCTATTATTGCCTTTGCGGATAAAGTTTTCTTTAGCGACTTTATAGGCAAGTTTAAGACCTTCTTCACCGGAAGTAGCCCCGCCGGCTTGTAAAGAATCTATTGCTTCAATAATCTTTTCTTTATTTTTTACTTTTACTCCGTCAAGTTTTACATCTGTCCCGGAAGCATAGGTAACAATAGAAACAATATCATCTTTATCAAGTTGGTTAAGGAGCATTTTGAATGCTTGTTTAACTAAAGGCAAGCGGTTGCTACTATTCATAGAACCGGAAATATCAATCAAGAAAACCAAGTTGCTTTGCGGAAGTTTGCTTCTGTCAATTTCTTTTGCTTTCACACCGATTTTAACTAGTTGGGTCTTTGCGTTCCAAGGAGCAGTTGCGTATTCTATATTAATACTGATAGGGTCGCTACCGGTTGGAGCAGGATAATCATAAGCAAAGTTATTGATTAAGGCCTCTGTTCTAACCCCTTCTTTTTGTATAGGCCAACCACGATTTATTTGCTCTTTAAGCATATTATAAGAAGCCGTATCAACATCTGCTGAGAAAGTTGATAAAGGTTCCACAAGGGCTTTTTTAAAGCCGTTTTCATTATATGCTTTTGTATCTTTGGAAAGTTGCATTTCCGGCTCGGACCAGCGAACACTGGCCGTTTTAGCCATATAGGCACCGGCTCTTCCTACACTTCTGCTTTTAGAGGCAGACCAAGTAGTAGCAACACCATCATAACTTGCAAAACTTAAGCTTTCAGTTGACATATCTGAAAGAGCAAGAGAATCTGTGCTGGAGTAAACAGAAGCGGCAATATCCTGTTTTGCAGTTTCTTTGGGAAGGGATGCCGTTTTTACTTGCGGTTGCTCTTTTGTCGGAACAGGTTTTATTTGCTGTTGCTCTTTTGTTGAAATAGGTTTTGCTTCCTGTGTTATCAAATCCTTATAGCTTGTTTTAGAAACAAGCAGAATTGCCGGCACGGCAATAAGCACGATAGCGGCTGCTACGGCTATGATTTTATACTTTTTCATACTATTTGTTCTCCTTGCGGCTACATTTTGGCTAACTTTTGTAAAAATGGCTTGTTGTTTGTAGCCCTCTTTATCATAATCTATATTGGAAAATTTCTTTATAATTTCCTCATCTGTATATTTCATAAATCCTCCAATATAATCCTGATTTTATTTACTGCTCTGTTTATTATGGTGCCGACATTACTTTCACTAAGAGAAGTTATTTTTGCAATTTCCCTGTTGTTTAAAGAAGAAAAAAACTTGAGTGAAATTAAATCTCTCTCTTTTTTATCAAGCGTTGCTAAAGCGGTGTTTAATTGTTTTAATTCTTCTTCATCGTCAAGTTTATCTAAGGGCTGTTTTTCTTTTGAAGAAAACATTTCTTCCTTATCCGTCATAGAAAAAATGTTTTTTATATAGTAAAGGCGAAAGTGGCTGTTAATTTGATTACGTGCTATCGTAAAGAGCCATTGTTCAATATTACCTTTACTTTCATCAAAAGAACTTTGTTTTTCAAACACTTTTTGCCAAACATCACAGGCGACATCATCTGCTTGTGCTTCGCTAGTAATTCTTGCCCTAATATAAGCATAAATTCGTTTGAAATAAGCATTATAAACTTGCTCAAAGTTCATTAGCGGCCTCCACCTATTATACGCATGAGAACAAAAAGTATCACAAAAAAATTATAGCAATTATTTTTAACTAAGCAGCCAGTATTTATGCGACCATATGCTGTCGCCTAGTTTTCGTATAATATTTATCTATCTTATTTGGCTTGTAAATTGGTAAAAGGTATAATAATAAGATGCGAAATAATCAAGAAATTTTAGAAGAAACTCCGGAAATAAAAAAAGCCCTGGCCGCTATTATGTTTGGCAGAAATGTTTTTATTCACGGCCGGCCGGGAACAGGTAAATCAACTTTTATACGCCAAATTATTAGATATTTTGAGTCGGAAAGAAGAAATATCATTAAACTTGCCCCCACCGGTGTTGCCGCTTTAAATATCGGAGGGCAAACTTTGCACTCGTTTTTTCAAATAAACCCAGGTAATATTCACGAAAGAACAGAGCAGGACTATATCCGCAAAACTTTAAAGAGAAAATGGAAAAAAATTGATGCTTTGATTATTGATGAAATTTCTATGGTGCGCGCTGATTTATTTGACGCAATAAACGAAAAATTAAAAGATATTTTGGAAAGTCCTTTGACTTTTGCAGGCCTTCAAGTTATTGTAATAGGAGATTTGAACCAACTTTCCCCCATAGTCCATAATCAAGGCACTTTGCAGGATGATTTATTTGAAGAAAATTATAAAACACCTTATATTTTTGGCTCTTTATGTTTTGAAAAATTGAATTTTCAGCATATCATATTTAAAAAGGTTTTCCGTCAACAAAATGAAACTTTTGTTAAGCATTTAGATTCCTTAATTTCGCAAGATGAAGATTCTTTAAATAATGCCCTTGATTTTTTTAATAAAAGAATTTGCCAAACCCGCCCGCAAGATGCTATTTGCCTTTGTGCAAAAAGAAAAAGTGCTAGTATCATAAATAAAGAAGAACTTGCCAAAATTGATAGTCCGCTTGAAATCGTGCAGGCAAACTTTCAAGAACAAAAAGACTGGCTTACCCATAACACCGCTGACGAAGATAAAACGCCGGCTCCGGTGCAACTTGAACTTAAAATCGGCGCAAAAATAATGACTTTAATAAATCATAAAGAAAGAGAATATGTAAACGGCACTATTGGCACGATAATTGATTTTGAAAAAAATTCTTCCGGCGAAATACAAACAATAAAAGTGCAAACACAAGATAATAATATTATTTATGTGGAACGCTATACCTGGTTTAAAATGAAACTAAGCCCCAATGGTAAACAAATTGAAGATAAAAACAGATTTTTTACGCAATTTCCCGTGCAACTTGCCTGGGCAACAACTATCCATAAAGCACAAGGTATGACTTTTAATAAAACTTATATTGATTTAGGTTTTGGTGCTTTTAGTTCCGGGCAAACTTATGTTGCTTTAAGCCGAGTTAGAGAAATTGAAGGCCTTATGCTAAAACACGCAATTTATCCAAAAGATATTTTACATGATAAAGAAGTGCAAGATTTTTATACAGATTTAACTAATCACACGCAAGAAAAACAAACCCTTAACAAATAAATTATAAAAAAATTTCAATCTAAAACAGAAGGGATTTTTTATCAAATATTTTGATTTTAGAGAAGGCTTGCCGAGCGAAGTATACCACGAGAGGGTGGCAACCCCTTGTATCCGAAGTTTTTTTAAAAATTAAAACAGAGCAAATGTTTTTTATGCCGTATTTTTTAGGGGATATTAAAATATCCCCGTCCTATTTTTTATTTTATTTAAGATGAGGTATAGCGGGAACACACGCCCGAAGGGCGGAACTATCCGAAATCTTAAAAAAATAAAAAAGAGGGAAAAAAGACGGCATAAAAAACGCCCCCTAGGAGAATCGAACTCCTCTCACCAGATTGAAAATCTGGTGTCCTAGCCGATAGACGAAGGGGGCGTATAGACTCTTTCGTAAGAGTCAAAACTTTTTGCGCTCGGTGAGACTCGAACTCACGGCCTCCCGCTTAAAAGGCGGATGCTCTACCACTGAGCTACGAGCGCTAAATCTATAAAAAAAGAGCAAAAAATAACGGGGTTATTTCCCCATTAATTATATTTTACCAAAAAATACTTTTTGTGTCTAGTATTTTTTGTAAAACTATTTTTAAGAGTTTTAATCTCTATAAATTTATTATACCAAATTTTTTAAAAAGTTCAAATTGTTATTGTATCGCCGTCATAGGGAGCAAAAGTTTTTTCAAAATATTTACCGGCTTCAAGCAAAGCCAAATCGCGTTTTTCAAAGGTATCATAAACATCGGCTTTAAAATGTATCAAAGCAAGAAGTTTTGTTTTTGCCTCTTTAGCAATTAAGGCAGCTGCTTTTGGATTAAGGTGATTAAAATCAGGGTCTTGATTAGGTAAATAAGAACACTCACAAATAAACAAATCGCTATCTTTTGCAAGATTTAAAATATTTTCGCAAAGCCCGCTATCAAGGCCGTAAGCGACTACTTTATCTTCGCTAAAAATTTTATAACCGAAAGTCTTAACCGCGTGGGCAAGTTCATAATATTCAACTTTAAAAGGTAATTTATTTTTTATTTCTTCAACTTCTTTTACCTCAATATTTAGCATTTTGGCTGTCGGCATAAACGGCAGTTGCATAAATTTTGCTAGATTTTCTTTTTGCTCTTTACCAACAACAATAATTGTTAAATTTTTATTTTTTAGTAAGGGCAACATTTGTAAAGCACAAATATGGTCCAAATGTAAATGGCTTAAAAATAAAAAAATGGGTTTATCTTCTTTTAATAAAGAAGGCACTTTATAAAAACCACTGCCTGCATCTAAAACAATATAACAATCTTTAGTATTTAGAAAGACAGAACTTGTTGCCCCTGTATGAGTATCAAACCAGCCATTTGTGCCAAGAAAAGTTATTTCCATTTTAATACCTCTTTGAAATATAGCCATTTTTTTATACTATATATTATAGCTTGTTTTTAAAGCAAGGAGATTTTATGGCTACAAAAACCGTAACAGCAAATAGCGCACCGAAAGCTATTGGGCCTTACTCGCAAGCAGTTAAAAACGGAAGTTGGATTTTTATTTCCGGATGCTTGCCTGCAGACCCTGTAACAGGGGAGCTGGCCGGTGGCGATATTAGAACTCAAACACAAAGAGTTTTACAAAATATGCAAGAAATTTTAAAAACCGCAAAAACAGATTTTAAACATGTTATAAAAACAACTGTATTTTTAACTAATCTTTCAGATTTTGCAGATATGAATGAAGTTTATTCAAAGTTTTTTCAAGATCCTTTCCCGGCAAGAAGCACCGTTCAGGTTGCTGCTTTGCCAAAAGGAGCTTTAGTAGAAATTGAAGCAATAGCGAGGAAATAAAAATGGCAATAGACCTAAAAGAAAATAAAGTTGTAAACTCGCGTTCAACAGGGGTTCTACTTCCTTTAAGCGCAATGCGCTCAGCTAATGATTGGGGCTGTGGCGATTTAGATTCTTTAAAATCTTGGCTTAAATTTTTTGGTAAACAAGGTTTAAAAGTTCTACAAATTTTACCGATAAATGAAACCGCACCAAATGAAAACTGCCCTTATAGCGCACTTAGCACTTATGCTATTGATCCGGTTTATTTGGATATTGAAAATATTCCAGAATATCAAAAATGTGAAAAAGCAAAAGCTGTTGTAAAAGAATTAAGAGAAGATATTGAAGCATGGCGCAAAAGCAAAAATACAAAATTTAAACAAATCAAAGCCGCCAAATATCGCGTTTTATGGGAAACTTACCTTTATTTCTTACAAGAAGAAAAACTGAAAGAAACTAAACGTTATAAAGATTTCTTAGAGTTTAATAAACATAAATTTGCTTGGCTTGTGCCTTATGCGATTTTCCGCTCGGCAAAAGATATTGGCAGTTGGAATTCCTGGCTTGAGTGGCAAGATGATTTAAAAAATCCTGATATTAAATTCTTAAAAACATTTACAAAAGATAATTATCAAAAAGTAATGTTCTATGTTTATATCCAATGGTTATTAGATACCCAAATGCACGAAGTTAGAAAAGTTGCAAAAGAAAATAATATCTTACTTTGCGGTGATATTCCTTTTGGCGTTAACTTTGAAAGCGCAGATGTTTGGGGCAATCAAAAAAGATATTTACTTGACTGCGAAATCGGAGCACCGCAAGACCAGTTTAGCCAAGGCGGACAAAAATGGGGCTTGCCCGCTTATAACTGGCAAGATATTGCAGAAAATAATTTTAATTTCTGGCGCAATAAAATTGCAAGAGCATGCGAAATTTATGATATCTTCCGTTTAGATCACATGGTCGGCTTCTTTAGAACTTGGATTTTTGAAAAAGGCCAAGATAAAGGACACTTTGATATCGAAAACGAAGAAGAACAAAAGAAAAGAGGTTTTGACTTCTTACAATCAGTTTTTGAAACTGCAAAAGACAAATTACCTATCGCAGAAGATCTTGGCGTAATACCTGATTATATGCGCCAAATGATGCAAGAACTTTCTATGCCCGGCTATAAAGTTTTGCGTTGGGAAAAAGACAATGAAGTTTTTAGAGAACCGCGCAACTATCCAAAAGCCTCTGTTGCTACAACCGGAACACACGATACAGAAACTTTAAAAGAGTGGTGGCAAGATATGCCCTCTTGGCAAAGAGCAAATTTCTGGGAAATGGTTAGCGCACAAAAAACAGATGGAAACCTTGAGTGGTCTAAAGAAATTCATAAAGGTATTTTGAAAAGAACTTTAGGTAGCGGCTCATGCCTAGTTATTTTGCCTTTCCAAGATATTCTTGGCCAGGAAGGTAGAATAAACACTCCCGGCACCGTAAACGAAGAAAACTGGACTTACAGAACACCTTTTGAGCCAGAGCAAATAACTCCGGAATATCAAGAAAGTTTTGATATGCTTAAAGAGTTAATTACGGAAACAGAAAGGGCTTAAAGAGGTTTAAAAAGTTTTAAACAAACAATTAAAACTTTTCTAAATCAATATTTTTAATTTGAGGTAAGGTAAAAAATTTTTGCCTTACCTCTTTTGCTTTAGGATTCTTTTTTAAAAGGCAGCAAATTTTTACAACGGCCGTAAATTTAAAAACATAAGGGTTGCGTTTGGCATATCTTAAGCGTTCAGCGTGGTCAAAGCAATAATCTTGCACCAAAGAAGTTCTTTCTTCATCAGATAAAACAAAAAATTCCCCCTCTTCAAACATATAGATATTGCGTTTAAAAGCAGCAATTAAACTTTTGGGAGCAACCTCTAAAGTTTGCGCCAAATCACTATCAGTTATAACTTTTTGGTTT
Organism: Elusimicrobiaceae bacterium; assembly: GCA_017534965.1. Lineage (GTDB taxonomy): Bacteria > Elusimicrobiota > Elusimicrobia > Elusimicrobiales > Elusimicrobiaceae > Proelusimicrobium. The sequence continues at coordinate 15,370 of JAFXVA010000027.1, forward strand.
CTAAATATTCTAACTTTCATTTTTTCTTAGGTAAATAATTATTTATCTGGGTTAAAGTTTCTTTCAAATTATAAGGTTTATCTATAAAATAATCTGCACCGGCCTCTTGCACACGCTCTTTACTTTCATAATCGGTAAGTGTGGACATTATTATCACAGGTATTTTAAAAATTGCGCTATCGGTTTTAATTGCTTTGCAAATTTCAAAACCGCTTACATGGGGCAACATTAAATCAAGCAAAACAGCATCGGGTTTATTTTTTTTAACCGCCATTAAACCATCCCGGCCGTCATTAATCCAAATCACTTCATGCCCGCTTAATTCTAAAGCCCCTTTAAGGGCTATGGCTAAATTTTTTGAATCTTCTATCAAAACAAGTTTTGCCATTATTTCGCCGCCTTACTTAAATAATCGCTGGTTTTTGTTTTGCTTGGTCCTATTGGCTCAGACAATTTTAACCCCCAGTAAACAAAAACACTTATAATACCTGGGATAATATAATAGACAAAGCGGTAAATCAAAGCTGCCATTAAAGCGCTATCCCAATCAATACCCATTTGGGAAAAAACACTTGTCATGGCAAGTTCCATTGCGCCAAGCCCGCCCGGCAAAAAAGGTATCAAAGTTGTTACCATACCGATAGCAAAACCGGCCAGTAAAACACCTATTTGTATTTTTATGCCGATAGCTAAAAAAGCCAAATATAAAATTAAAATTGTAAAAATCCAATCACCGCAAATATAAAGAGTAGCCAAAGTTAATTTAGATTTATTTTTATGTATCGTTTTTAAGCCATTATCAAGTTGCGTTGCAAAGGCGGAAAAATTATTTTTAGGTATCAAAGCACCAAAAAGTTTATAAATTACCTTGTTTATCCACAAGAAAGTTCTGCGCATGGCTTTATATCTAAAGCTATTATTAAATATGAAAGCCGTTATTAAAGCACCTATTACCGCAATTGCTACAACTACCATAAAATTGCGTATCATTTGCTCTGGACTTGCATTATGGTTTACTATTAAAAGCAAACTGCCAAGCAAAATTATAACTATCAAAATAAAATACAAAAGCACGCTTATAATAATGCTTGCCATTACGCTTATGCCTAAAGGCACTTTGCGCTTGCCTAAAAGGTGCGCTCTTAAAGCAAAACCGCTTGCCCCCATGGAAGATACCAAATAATTAACCGTTGTGGAAACAAACGCTATACTAATTGCCGCCCCTAAATTAATTTTTCTGCCGAGCAATTTTAGCGTTTCCCACAGGGAAAGCCCCATAAAAACATAAATAGTTGCCGAGGCAAGACAAGCTAGTAAAAGATACCAGGAATTAGCGTCATGCCATATCTTAAAAAAGTTATCTTTTGCGCTCCAAATAAGCCACGCAATGATGGAAACTGATATCAGGCAACTTAAAATAATAAGAAAAACTTTATTTTTAATTAACTTCATACTTTATAAATTATATAATTTTAATATGGAATATTTAACAATAATCGGTGCAAAAACACATAATTTAAAAAATGTAGATGTAAAAATACCTCGTGGTAAGATGGTGGTTATAACGGGGCTTTCGGGCTCGGGCAAGAGTTCGCTTGCTTTTGATACGATTTATGCAGAAGGCCAAAGAAGATATGTTGAAAGTATGTCCGCTTATGCAAGGCAATTTTTGGACCTTATGCAAAAGCCGGATGTGGAGTTAATTGAAGGGCTTTCGCCGGCTATTTGTATAGAGCAAAGAACTCCTTCCAGAAACCCACGCTCCACCGTTGCCACCACAACGGAAATTTACGATCATTTGCGCCTTTTGTTTGCCCGTATAGGCAAACGCTTTTGCCCGATTTGCGGCCGCCCGGTTGAAAAATGGAGCGTTCAGGAAATTTTAAAAGATATTCTAAAAAAGTTTGACCAAAAACAAATTATTATAACTGCACCTTTAATTCAAGCAAAAAAAGGTTCTTACGAGGAACTTTTTAACCGCCTTATAAAAGACGGATTTTTTAAAGTTTATGTTAACGGCAAAATTTATCCCTTACAGGAAGCACCAAAACTTGAACGCTATAAAAAACATACTATTGACCTTGTTATTGACGAAATTTTTGTTGAAGAATCCGAAAAAGAACGCATTACCGAATCTTTGGAACTTGCAATTAAATATTCAAAAGGTTTAGTAAAAGCACTTTTTGAAAAGAAGGAATATTTTTATAGTCTTGAAAATGCCTGCCCGCATTGCGCTATCGGTTTTGAAAAAATGGAACCGCGTTTATTTTCCTTTAATGCACCGCAAGGCGCCTGCCCCGACTGCAACGGCCTTGGCATAAAAATTGAAATTGCCGAAGACCTTGTTGTACCCGATAAAACATTATCCATAAACGAAGGTGCACTTGCCCCTTGGCAAACACCTATTACAAGCAAAACACACCGCTGGCAAAATTCCTGGGCAAGTTATTATTATGATATCTTAAAAATTGTTTGTGAAGAAGCCAAAATTCCAATGAATAAACCTTGGAACAAACTAACAAAAGAACAGCAAAATATTTTGCTTTACGGCTCTGATGAAATTTTTTATCAGGCAGCTTGGGCCAATAATCCAACCGCATTTGAAGGCGTTATAGGCAATTTAAAACGCAGATATCAAGAGAGCGAAAGCGATTTTGTTAAAGAAGAAATTTACAATAAATATATGCGCGAAAATATCTGCCCCACCTGTAAAGGCCAAAGATTAAAAGCCGAGGCCCTAAGCGTTTATATAAATGGCAAAAATATTACGCAAATAACTTCTATGCAGGTAAAAGATGCCGTAGATTTCTTTAATAATTTAAAATTAAACGCAACAGAACAAATTATTGCAAAACAAATTTTAAAAGAAATTAAAGCAAGACTCGGCTTTTTAAATAGTGTCGGTCTAAGTTATTTGACGCTTGATAGAAAATCGCAAACACTTTCCGGCGGGGAAGCACAAAGAATACACCTTGCCACGCAAATAGGCAGCGGTTTAACAGGCGTTTTATATGTTCTTGACGAGCCGACAATCGGACTCCATAGCCGCGATAATACACGCTTACTTGAAACCCTTAAAGCCTTGCGCGACCTTGGCAATACTTTAATTATTGTAGAGCACGATAAAGATACAATTTTATCGGCCGACCATCTTATAGAAATGGGCCCGGTTGCCGGGCTTGGCGGCGGTTATGTAGTAGCCCAAGGCACGCTTAAAGAATTTTTGAAAAATAAAAAATCAATTACCGCTGCCTACTTAAACGGCGATAAAAAGATTTTACCCAACATAAAACCGCTAAAACCCACAAAACGCTGGCTTGAAATTGTGGGCGCACAGCAATTTAATTTAAAAAATATCAATGTAAAAATACCGCTTGGTTTATTTGTTTGTATAACGGGTGTTTCAGGATCTGGCAAATCAACTTTGATACATAATATCTTACAAAGAGCGCTTGCCAAAAAACTTTACGGCGCAAAAGAAGAGCCCGGCAAACATAAAGCAATTAAAGGTATAGAAAATATTGATAAAGTTATTTTAATTGACCAAGACCCTATTGGCAAAACACCGCGTTCTAACCCTGTTACCTATACAGGCGCGTGGACGCATATTAGAGAACTTTTTGCCCAAATGCCCGAAGCCAAAAGGCGCGGTTATAAGGCAGGCAGATTTTCCTTTAATGTCAAAGGCGGTCGTTGCGAAAAGTGCCAGGGTGACGGCATTTTAAAAATACAAATGCAATTTTTGCCTGATATTTATGTGCAGTGCGAAGAATGCGGCGGCAAACGCTTTAACGATGATACTTTAAGCGTTAAATTTAAAGGTAAAAATATTGCCGAAGTGCTTGATATGAGCGTTGATGAAGCCCTTGAGTTTTTTGAAAATATACCCAAAATCAAAAATATCTTGCAGACTTTGCACGATGTCGGCCTTGGTTATATTAAACTTGGGCAAAGTTCAACAACACTTTCCGGCGGGGAAGCGCAAAGGGTTAAACTTGCTGATGAGTTATCGCGCAAAGCAACAGGCAAAACGCTTTATATCTTAGACGAGCCGACAACCGGCCTACACTTTGCCGATATTGATAAACTTTTACAAGTTATGCACCGCCTTAGCCAAAAAGGCAATAGCGTTCTTGTCATAGAGCATAACCTTGATATTATTAAAACGGCAGATTGGATTATTGACCTTGGCCCCGAAGGTGGCGATAAAGGCGGGCAAATTGTGGCCCAGGGTAATATTTTTGATATTATCAAAGAACCCAAAAGCTACACAGGCCAATATCTTAAAAAAGAACTGCTGTAAAATAATTTGACAATATACAAATAAAAATTTTAAGATGTATTTACTGCTTAAATAATTATTTTTAAGGAGTATTTGTTATAATGACGGGTTTTTAAAAACCCGTAAAAATTTGATCTGTTTTTGGAACCTTGTGAAGAACAAGGAGAGCTTTTGAGAAATCAAAGGCACTCTCGAAGTCCAAAAGCAGCCGATTAAGGCACAACATAGTAGGAATTGCAGACCTTGTATGTTGTGCCAAATGTTTGTCGCTTTTTAAGCGGCAGACTACGGCTGTTTTATTTGGGTTACTTCGAGAGGCTCAAATATCTCAGCCGTTTTTCATAGGTTCCTAAATAGAATTTCAAAAAAGAGGAATTTATGAAAAAAATGAAAAATAAAGGTTTTACACTTATTGAATTATTAGTAGTTGTTTTGATTATAGGTATTTTGGCCGCTATTGCCGTGCCAAAATATCAACTTGCTGTTGAAAAATCACGCGCAAGCGAAGCTCTTAGCGCTGTAAAAGCTCTAAAACAAGCAGTAGATGTTTACCGCCTTGCAAACACTGATGATTCTAATCCTTCCTTAAGTGAACTTGATGTTTCTTTTCCAAATAATTTACTTGCAAATTATCAAATAAAAATACACAGCGGTAGCCCTCATGCATATAGAACTATCAATGGTAAAAATGCTTACATATTGGCTTTCTATGATTCAAAAGAATCCGACAATTATGGATTATTTTGCATTTTACCTAACAAATCAAGCAAAAATTATGACCCAACTTTTAAATATGCAAAAGTATGTAAAGCGCTTGGTGGTGTTCAAGCTGATTATTGCTATGATAAATGCTATACTGATTCTAGTTTCTGCGATAATGTCTGTTTTAAATTACTATAAAATTGTTTTTATCCCCCTCTTGCGCTATAGGGCATAAATTTAACAAAAGGTATGGGCCGGCAAATACCTTAAAAAAGAACTTTTGTAAATTTCGGCACAATTTATATGCTAAAATAAAAAAATAGAGGTGGAATTATGAAAAAATTACTATTTATTATATCTTTTATATTACTTATTTGCGCTTGCACAAAACCGGAATCTACACCGACCCCTACGCCAACTAAGCAATCTCAAAATATTCCCCCTCAGGCATCTCTGCAGAAGTCTTTACCTGTTTCTATAACTGAATCTTCTTGTAAAATCGGCGATTATGATTGCTGGGATATTATTACGGATATTAAACAAGAAACACAAAAATCTCCTAATCAAAAGGGTGCCTCTAATCCCGCTTTAGAAAAGAAAGGCTTATCAATTATCCAGTTTTTCCAAATGGGTGGTGACCAATTTTATACCCTCTCTAATCAAACATATATTATCATATATAGTGACGAAGCTAACGAAAAGTTTGGCACACAAGGCTATACCAGTATCCAAGACCCTGTTAGTAGGAAAATGATTATCTACGATACCAAAGGCAATATTACAAACACAAAAAATGAAATAACCGAATCTTCTTGTAAAATGGGCGAATATGATTGTTGGGATATCATTAAAGATATTAAACAATTATCTAAATCTAATAAAGAAGCCTATTCCGCTCTAAGAGAAAAAGGAATATTAATTGTTCACGCGGATATGCTTTTAGACGGGGGATCTTTAGCTTATACTCTTTCTAATGGTATAAGTATTTTTATAAACTATGAAATGTTTAGCGATAGAGAAGGCACTTTCGGTTATACCTCCATTGCAGATTTTACTACCCAAAAAGGTATTACCTATAATAATGAGGGTAAAATAGTAAGCACAAAAAATGTTTTTACCGAATCTTCTTGTAAAATCGGCAAGTATGATTGCTGGGATATCATACAAGATATTAAAAAAGAATCCAAGAAAGATGCATCTAAAGAAAAAGCCTTTAATCCCGCTCTTGAAAAGAAAGGTTTATCAATACTAAGTTATCGCAAGTTTGAGGATGGTGGTTCTGAAAGTTATTTATTATCTAATCTGTTAAAATTTTATATAGATTATAAAACATCCAGCAAAACACAGGGATATACTACTATTTCATATCTTAAAAGTAAAAGAGAACTTATCTATGATACCGAAGGTAATATAGTAAGTTTCGGTGCTGATAAAGTAGAAGCAAATAAAGCAAAAGTAAATCC
>JAFXVA010000028.1 GCA_017534965.1 Elusimicrobiaceae bacterium
AGTGGGGTATGCCTCATATAATCATCATAAGTTTGTCCTGACCATTCCTGAAATTTATTTTTATAAGTTTCTTTTATATCTCTTGGAGCATATTTTATAGCTAAAGCTAAATTTACTATAGCTACTTTTGAGTTGTTTAAAATATCATGGTTCAATAAGGCCTTATGGTAATAGTATTTGTGATTACGCGTATCTAAAGAAATTGCTTTATCATAATCTTTATCTGCTTCTTCCCCGTCTTTAAAGCCATAGGTCCTTAAAAAACCTCTTTGATGATAATATTCTGCATTGTTTGGGTCAAGTTCTATTGCTTTAGTATAATCTTGCAAAGCGCCGATATAATCTTGCAAAGAATGGTCTTTTAAATAACCTCTTGCAAAGAAATATTCTGCTTTATTTGGGTTTAATCTTATTGCCTCGTTATAATATTCTAAAGCAAGTGAAATATCAATATATTTATTTTTTTCGGCTTTTTTAAAATATCTTTCCGCTTTTATTTCATTTCCGATTTGGCCTAAAGTTTTTTCACCCAATAATACTTGCGTAACAACTTTCGGCAGATACGGGAATGTCATAAATAATTTATAATCGTCTTCTTTAACGGAAGATTTTTCCTTATCGCCTAACATTGTGTTTTGATAAGAGTTTTCTTGTGCTTGCTCGGTTTTATTTTCGTTTTCTGCAGAATATTCTTGCGTCCATAGTTCTAGCATTTGCTTATAAGATTCATTACGGCCACCGTTATAATCTATGGCCTTTTTTAAATATTCTATAGCTTCTTTATATTGTTTTAATTGATACTTTATAGTGGCTATAGAAAAATAGGCATTTTCAATAATAGTTTTCAATTCGTCGGAGCTTTTGATAACTGCTTCATTATCTTCGCCATATTTTATCATAATATTATAATATTTTATGGCTGTTTCGTAGTCATTTGTAAATCTAGCAGCCAAAGCCGTATTTTCATAAATTTGTAAGGCACGAAGTGCTTTGTCATACTCAGCGGATTCAAAACTTGACAGCCCTATATGTTCCTTAACTTTATTAACAAGTTTTTCAATTTTCTTTGCGTCAACTCCGGCAAATTCAAGTTCCATTTTAAAATAATAGGCAAATTGCTTTAAAGCTTCTTTTTCGTCTGTATTGACTATTTCCTGCGGAACTCTTTTTTGTGCTTTGTAAAAAGCTGTTTCAATAACTTCTGTTCTGTTTGTAAGTTGTTCTAAAGTTATATCATTTGTCAAAAGTTGCATTACTGATTTTGGCACAAACGGAAGTGCCATAAACAATTTATCAGATTTTTCTTTACCGAAAAGGTTTTCTTTTAAGCCTTGAATATCTTGGTTAAAAGTATTTACATTGTTTTGTTCTTCTTTTGTTTCTTCAGAAGCAAATTCTGGGTTAGCTTGTATATACTCTTCATAAGTTTGCCCGCCGCTCCATTCTTTAAATAACCATTTAAGGGAATTTGTACTAGATTTTCTTGCATATTTTATACTTTTAGCTAAATCATTTAAAACATCAGCTATATCTTCTTTATGTTCCTTTTTTAGAAGAGCACGACGATAATAATAAACTCCTTTTTTAGAATCAAGTTCTATTGCCTTATCATATTCTTTTAAAGCCTTTTCGTATTCGTGCGAATGAGCAAAGATCTCACCTAGCATATAGTGATTTTCAGCTTCTTGGTGTTGTTGATAAATTTTTTCTTGGTGTGCTTTTTGTTCTTCTTTTTCTTTACTGCTTTGACCTGTCAAAAAATTTCTTATAAACTTTGGTAAAGGAATGGGCAAAGCAAAAAGCGTGCTGGAATTATTTTGATTTTGCGCGGTAGTATTTTTGGGGCTTTCAGAATCAAATTCGGGGTTAGCTTGTATATATTCTTCATAAGTTTGGCCTTCGCTCCAATCTTCAAATAACCATTTAAGGTGTTTTTTATCAGCTTTGTTTTTTGAATATTTTATACTCTTTGCCAAATCACTCAAAGCGTCCGCTATATCTCCTTTATAATTCTTTTTTATAATAGCACGACGATAATAATATGGCCCTTTTTTAGAATCAAGTTCTATTGCCTTATCATAATCTTTTAAGGCCCAATGATAGTCGTTTAAATAATTATCGTAGATATAACCTCTTCTAAAGTAATATCCAGCATTATTAGGATCATATTTAATAGCTTGTTCATAATAATATAAAGCCTGTTTAAAATTAAGCTTTTTTAATTCTCTTTCTGCTTCATTATAATATAATTTAGCTTCTTGGTGTTGTTGATAAATTTCTTCTTGGCGTGCTTTTTGGGCTTCTTTTTCTTTACTGCTTTGACCTGTCAAAATTTTTTCTTTTAAACCTTGCCAGAACTTTTTAAGATTTTCTATGGTTTGGCGTTCGGCCCCTCTTTCGCCGGCCTCCGCGCGATAATTGAAATACAACTCAGCATTGCTAGGGTCATACTTTGCGGCAAGTTCATAATCATCCACTGCTCCTTGATAATCGCCTAAAGATTCTTTTATCTTGGCGCGCAACAAATAATAAACTGCATTATCGGAATCTTTCTCTATGGCTTGATTTATATTTCTTAAAGATTCTTGATAATCTTCTTGATTATAAAGTTCTTCGGCACTTTCATATAATTGTTTAGATTCATTACGTTTATTTTGTAAGTTTCCTAATTTTTCTTGTGCTTCTTTAATTAGATATCCGTAAACAGATTCATAAACACTGCGCATATCACTTTCGGGGTCAAGTTTTTTGATTGCGGTTTGAAAATCTTCTATTGCGCCTTGATAATCGTTCAACCCCTCTTTAGCGTAAGCTCTAAAAGCATACATATCGCTTTTGGCTTCAGAGCCAAGCATTTTAATTGCTTTAGAGATATCTTCCAAAGAACCTTGATAGTCGCCGGCGTAATATTTTGCTTCGCCGCGGTAATAATAGGCCATGGCTGATTTTGAATTTTGAGCTATTTCTTTATCAAAATATTTTATGGCCTCATCATATTTTTTTGCCTTAAGGCTTAGCATTCCTTTGAAATAATAATTTTCTTGCGGGGTTATTTCTTCTTCTGAAGTGTTTTCAGGATTCCAAGTTTGTGTTTCCGGATCAAAAATAAGTTTATTATCCCCCACCATAATATCTAAATTAGTTGAAGGTTCTTTTGGCGTTTTACGAATTTGTTCAATTAAATTTATTTTTTCCTGTGCTTCTTTAATTTGGTCCTCATAGAGTGATTTATAAAGGTCATACATATCGCTGTTTTTATCAAGTTTGCTGATAATCGTTTTATAATCATCTATTGCGGCTTGGTAATTGCCTAAGGCATCGTTTACGGAAGTGCGGAAAAGATACATTTCTATATCTGCATAGTCGCCAAGCATTTTTATACCTTTAGTAAGATCTGCTAAGGAATCTTGATAATCTTTAAGATAATATTTTATCTGCCCGCGGTAGAAATAAGCCATAACATTATCGGAGTTTTCCTCTATTGCTTTATCAAAATAATTTAAGGCTTCCTTATAATTTTTGTTTTGGAAATTAGTAAGACCTAAACCATAATTAGTCGGAGTAGTATCTACATTTTGGATATCTCTATCTTTTTCATAGCCGTGTATCCATTCTTCCTTTTCTGTATCATAAAATATTCTTAAATCGTCGGCAAAAGCAACTACGCCGTCATAATTTGAGGTTGTATTTTTATTTACTTCGTCAAATTCGGTAGTAGTTTCTTGGCTTGCTCTTACGCTATGTTCGCCGTTCATATAATTTTTAGCTTCTTGAATAAGTTCCTGCGCTCTTTCCAAAGGAACACCTGCTGCCACAAGTTCCACTTCAAAGAAACTGCTAAATAATCTAAGAGCTTCATCTGCATCTAAATCAAACCTTGTCATATAAGCAAGGGTTCTTTCTTCTGCGTGATTATATACTTCCTTAATTTTTGCTCTCTTACTTACAAGATCATAAGCAACATCTAAGGCCTGCATAACAGCGGACATTGTTATAGGTAAGACATAGGCATGAAGTTTTTTATCTTTTTTGCCAAATAATTTTTCTCTTATATTCTGTAAGGCCTGTTTAACAATGCTCTTATTATCGGCATTTCTTAATTCCACGACATTATATTTGCCCGCAAAGTTAATTAAACCTTCCATGGCCTGTAAGAATTTATCATCTTTTCTTTCTTTTTCAACTTTTTTAATATTAGCCAGCATTTCATACTTGGCTCTTGGGCTGATAACCATTACTTTTTTATAATCATCTATGGCCCCATCATAATCTTTAAGAAGTTCTCTTACTTCACCGCGGAACCAATGATAATCGGAATTATTGGCAAATAAATCTATGGCCTGACTGACTTTTTCTAAAGCAAGGTTAAGATCATTAATATTATGATAATTATTATATTTTTCTCTGGCTGCTACTGCTTCTTGATATAATCCGGTAGCTTGCTCAAGGCGAGTTAATTCCTCCCTTGAAGTACCTAATTTTGAAGCATCTTCTTTAATTTGCTCGCTATAAGCGGATTTGCGTGTATCGGATGTTTTTTTAGTAGCATTTAATTTTTCATCAGCTTCTTTAACTAGATCTCCGTAAACAGATTCATACACACTGCGCATATCACTTTCGGGGTTAAGTTTCTTAATTGCGGTTTGATAATCTTCTATTGCACCTTTATAATCGTTTAAAGATTCTTTAGCGTAAGCCCTAAAAGCATACATATCGCTTTTGGCTTCAGAGCCAAGCATTTTTATTGCTTTAGAAATATCTCCCAAAGAACCTTTATAATCGCCGGCGTAATATTTTGCTTCACCGCGGTAATAATAAGCCAAAGCATTTTTGGGGTTCTGCGCTATTTCTTGATCAAAAGATTCTATTGCTTCTTGATATTTATGGTTGCGCATATTCTCCATTGCTATTAAGTGATAATTTACACTTGGAGAAACAACTTCTTGAGAGTTATTTTCATAAGACCAGGTTTGTGTATCGGAGTCAAAAACAAGTTTTTTATTACCAACCATAATATTAAAATTACTTGTTTGTGCTTTAGCAGCTTCTTTTTGTTTTTTAAGTATATCTAATTTTTCCTGGGCTTCTTTAATTTGGTCATTATAAAGTGATTTATAAAGATTATACATATCGCTGTTATAATCAAGTTTGTCAATAATTACTTTATAATCATCTATTACAGCCTGATAATCGCCTAAGGCCTCGTTTATTGATATTCTGAAAAGATACATTTCGCTATCGGCATTTTTGCCTAACATTTTTATTGCTCTAGTAATGTCGTTTAAGGATCCTTTATAATCTTTAAGATAATACTTTGCCTGTCCACGATAGAAATAACTTGCAGCAGAATTTGTATTTTCCGCAATATCTTTATCAAAATATTTTATAGCTTCCTGATAATTTCTATTTTTTAGACTTTCATAACCTAAATAATAATTACTTTTCGTAATTTGGTCACTTTGTTCACTAAGTTCTTTTTGGCGTTGCTCATACCCGTGTATCCAGGCATCTTTTTCTGCATCATAAAATATTCTTAAATCATCGGCAAAGGCAAGCACACCATCATCATAATCAGCCGTTGTATTTTTATTTAACTCATCAAACTCGGTAGTAGTTTCTTGGCTTGCTCTTACGCTATGTTCGCCGTTCATATAACTTTGAGCTTCCTGCAAAAGTTCCTGAACTCTTTCTAAAGGAATACCCGCCGCAACAAGCTCCACTTCAAAAATACTACAGAACAATTCTAAGCTATCTTGGGAATTATAATTATATTTTTCCATAAATCCCAAGGTTCTGGCTTCGGCATGATTGAAGGCCTTTTTTATTGTCGGTTTTTTATGGGCTAAATCTAAAGCAGCATCAACAGCTTGCATTACAACAGACATTGTTATCGGCAAAACTCCGAGATAAACTTTATTGTTTTTCTTGTCAAATAATTTTTCTCTCAAGCCTTGCATAACTTGTTTAAAACTTTCTACTTCCTGAGCGGAATTTATATAAGCATCAACTTGAAGTATTTCTTCTTTTTTATTAAAAACAACTTTCTTGTCTTGGTTTGTTTGCTCTTTTAATTGGTCTTGGGCATTTTCAAGAGCATCTTTATAATATTTATTTTCATGATTATATTTAAAAGCTTTCTTATAATCTTCTATAGCACTGGCATAATCACCTAAATAATAATCTTTCAAAAGGCCTCTGCCAAAATAGAAAGTCGGGTTATTTGGTAAAGCCTTTATTAATTTATCATATTCGGCAATAGCACCTGCAATATCTCCGCTGATATGTTTTTGATAAATAAGATCTAACGCTTCCCGCACATATACAGGTTTAATCGTTTGTTCTTTATTACTTGGATTTTTATTAAGTGTGCTAGAAAGTTCCAAAACATCTTTATATACCTCATCTAATACTTCTTTAGTTAAAGGCATAATATTTATTTGTTCCGGTGTATTGGCAACTAAAGATGCTTTATTATCTGCTTGTATATCTTTCTTAGCAGAACTTCTTTGTTTAACAACTTTTGCTCTTGCTTGTATTGAAGAATCTATTTTTTTAGCTTGAGTTGCTTTCTTACTAGAAATTTGTTGTTTTTGTCTTTCGTAATTGATAATATTATTCTTTTCTAAAGAAGAAAGTTCTCTGCCGGCACTGGGTCCGCCGTGAAATTCATTTAAAATACCTTCTATTCCAAAATTGCCTGTCAAAAGTCCTCTTCCCGCTGA
>JAFXVA010000029.1 GCA_017534965.1 Elusimicrobiaceae bacterium
GCTATAGTTATCTGGTCTTGGCAAAATGAAGGTATAGTGTATCAATTTTATAAGAGGTAAAGTATGCTAATTTCTATCATTATTCCTGTTTATAAAGTAGAAGAATATTTAAGGCGTTGTATTGATAGTGTGCTTGAGCAGACTTATACTAATTTACAGATAATTTTAGTTGATGATGGCTCCCCGGATAAGTGCCCTAAAATTTGTGATGATTATGCAGTTAAAGATGCCCGCATAGAAGTTTTACACCAAAAAAACAGCGGTCTTTGCAAAGCTCGCAATAATGGCTTAAAAATTGCCAAAGGCGATTATGTTTTATTTATAGATTCTGATGATTTTATTGCTCCTTATATGTGCGAAAAACTTTTATCTGCAGCTAAGCAAAAACAGGCAGATATTGTTATTTGTAATTATAAAAACTATTATTCAGATGGCAGAGCTGTTATACCAGAACCTTTTTTTAAAGAAACTTATACTAAAATACCCTGCGAGGATGCCTTGGCTGTTGCTTTTAAAAGAGTCTCTTTTTCCGTATGGAATAAACTTTTTAAAAAGGAATTATTAAAGGGTTTTGAGTTTAAAGAAAAAGTTATCCGCTCCGAAGATGTTTTAGCTACCGCTGTTTTATTTCCCAAAGCAAAAAATATTATTTATATTCCGCAGGCTCTTTATTATTATTTTCAGAACCCTAAAGGCGCAACGGAAAAGCGGGATTTGCTTTCCCGTTTGGAAACCTACAATATAGTTAAACTTTCTTTAGAAGAATGCAAAAAAAATAATTATAATAAAGTTATAGAGGCCGCCCAAAGTTATTATTTTGACTCGGCAATTATAGTAGCTTTACTTATTTTAATATGTGACAAGCAAAATAAATATACAAAAGTTCTTAATGAAATTGTTAAACTCGGGCAAAGCAATAAAAAGAATATTTTTAAAAGTGCTTTATCTTTAAATAAGAAATTATGTTTTATGGCTGTGCTTATTTGTCCAAAAGGGCTTGCTTTTATATTTAGGATATCTTTTATTAATGTTTTTGTTTGTAAATTATTGCGTGTTAAACCTTTAGAATAAATTTTATGTCAAAAATTAAACTTATTAAAAATGCTTCCATGCTTTATTTGTTAAATGCGGCTAAAATAATTTTTCCGCTTTTAACCTTTCCTTATTTAACGCGTGTGCTTTCGGTGGAAGGTTATGCTGTTATGGCTTATGTCAAAGCGGTAATGGCTTATATGTATATTTGGGTAGATTTTGGCTTTGTTTTATCTGCTACAAAAAATATTGTCAAAGCGGAAAATAGCCCTAAAAAAATAAATCAAATAGTAAGCGATACAATGCTTGCCCGCATTTTGCTTGGTTTAGCAGGGGCAGTTATCTTAATAATTTTAAGTTGTTTTATTCCTTTACTCCGTCAAAATTTACTTTTTACTTGGCTTTCTTATGTAACGGTTTTTTTATCTTGTTTTATGGTAGATTTCCTTTTCCGTGGCCTAGAGCATATGCACGAAGTTACTATTCGTTTTGTGCTGATGAAGGCCATTTCCACCGCACTTACATTTATTTTGGTTCACTCTGACAGCGATTTATTGTTAATCCCTATTTTAGATATTTTAAGTTCTGTTGCCGCTTTAGTATTAATTTATTTCCAATTTGGCAAATATAAAGTATGTTTGGTAATACCTTCGCTAAAAAATGCTTGGGCTTATTTAAAAGAATCTTCGCAATATTTTATATCTAATGTTGCTACAAGTGCCTTTGGTATATTAAATACGGTGTTAATAGGTATTTTCCTGCCGGAAGCAGATGTGGCAATATGGGCTGTTTCCTTACAATTAATTTGGTCTGTTCAGATGTGCTATGACCCTATTGTTGATGGTGTTTACCCCGAAATGATGCGCAACAAAGAGTTTAGTTTAATTAAGAAACTTCTATTTATTTTTATGCCCCTTATCTTAGTTGGTTGTGTGATTTGTTATTTTGCTTCACCTCTAATTATCCACTTGGCAGCAGGGGCAAAATATACGCCGGCAGTTTCTATTTTCCGTTTGATGATACCTGTTTTATTGTTTGCTTTTCCCGTTATGCTACTTGGCTGGCCGGCACTTGGTGCAATAGGTAAAGTTAAAGAAAATACTTTAACCACAATTATTGCTGCCTGCACGCAAGCCCTTGGCCTTGGCATTTTGCTTTTAGGGGGTCTTTTTACTTTACCTTTTATTGCTATAGTGCGGGATATAACAGAAGGTGTTTTTCTTGCTTCGCGTATTTTCTTGGTTGCTAAATACCGCAAGCATTTTGATTAGGATATTTTTATTTCTATAAAATTTAGGAGATTATATGAGTAAATTTTTTGAACCCTGGATCGGAAAAAAGTATATAAACGGGTGGCTACTAAAAAATAAAGAATTAGAGCCAGCACAAGATAATGAAGAGGGCAAAAAGATAATAGTTTTAGGTTGCAATCATTATTGCGATGACCCTGAAAAAGTTAAAAATTGTATTATGGAAAATAATAAATTGTATCCTAATAATAATCAAATTTGTAATATGCATAATGGAAGTTGTAATTGTGGAAAATTAAATTATTGCAAAGGATATACGCAAAGAGTAATAGCGCTTTGGAATCCTATAAGCCATCAAGTTTTTCAAAAGGCTTTTTGTGAAGAAAAAGGAAAAGATATTTGGGATTATTTAATATTTGCTAATTTTTTCCAAATAAGTTTGCCTGAAAGAGATGATGACGGAAATAAAGATTATTTGGAAGAAAACCCAAATATATGTTCGCAAGAACAAATACATGGAATAAATAATTTTGTGGATATGGTTAAAGCAAATAAACCGGATATTATAATTACTTGGGGCATAGAAAACTCTATAATATGGAAGTATGGCCTTGAACCCGGTGAAAAGAAATGTGGAAAAGTCCTTTTTAGGAGGGCAATAATTGGAAAAGCCAAAAACAATTTTCCTCGTATACACATAAGTTGGCAAATAAATAATACACCAGAAGAAATAACCGCCCCCTTTACCATTATGGATTGGATAGGGGAAGATAACAAAGAGTATTCCTGTTTAGTATTACTTATTCATCATCCAAGTTATATTAATAAAGGAGATAAGATAAATACAAAGAAAAAAGGAACAAACAATTATTGTTCTGATAAATGGCATAAAGCTATTCTTTGTGCTTATAGGTTCCAAGATGCTCTTATCAAATGGGATAATACTGCAAGAGTCGGACAACAGAAAAAAGAACCTTTTGTATGCGACTTTACATGGGACGGACAAAATGGTTTTGCGTGGACGAATCAAAATTCTTTCCCTAAAAAATCATAATAATTTATTTGATAAACAATAGCGTTAATTACAAAATACCCCGGCTTATAATAACCGGGGTATTTATTTGGAAAAATTTAACTCATAAACTGCATTAAATCTTGCCAAAGGCGGGCAAGGCGGTAAGGGTTTGTAAGCAAATTAAAAGTAAGCATAATAAATAAGGCAAGCCACACCCATTTCATTTGTCCTTGCCATTTAGCTGGTAATAATTTTTGTATTGCTAAAACAACTAAGCAAATAACTGCAATAGTAATTAGATATATCATAATTTTTCCTCCTTAATTAAATTAATTAATTCACTTTGGCTTACGCGGTCTTGAAAGTTTGGTTCTTTTCTTTGTTCTTTGCGTAAATTTTCCATATCTTTTTGGCGCCCATGACGATTATAAAAATCATATAAAGTATCATAACGCAGGCTCGGGCAAAAGTTTTCTTTTAAATAATATTTTTCGGCTGTTTTTAAATCACCAAGTAATTCATAAACTTTACCTTTTTCAGCATTGCGGTATTCACTTATTCTGTGAAAATAGCCCTTTTCAAGCATAGTTAAGATTTTAAGGGCTTTTTCTTTTTGTTTCATACGGGCGTAAATTTCCGCTCTTTGTAAGTGATAAGTGTAAAGTTCCGGCCACAAGGCAATGGCTTTTGAGTTTTCAAAAAGCGCAGCATGGTAATCCCCCCTTTCTATTAATAAACTAGCATATAGACTATATAAATTATAATCTAATGGCTTTGTGGGTAAAACAAGTTTTAAAGAGTTTAAACTCTTTTCTAAATCTTGCTTGGCCTCTTCGCTATTGCCTAATTTTTTGTGCAATTTATGGCGTTGATAGTAAGTGTAACATTTATCAAAACCGGTTTGGGTAAGCAAAGCTATATCAAATAAGCCAAAGGCCTCTTTATAATCTTTCTTTTTTATTAAAAAGGAAATGCGGTAAGGAGAGTTTTGCGGCAACATAGATAAATCTATTTCAATAGATTGTAAATATTTATTTTTGGCTTGTTCCATTTCTCCTAAAAGAAAGAAACATTTTGCTATTTCTTCCACTAGAGTAGAGCGCTCTTGGCGCATACCTAGACAATAATAGGGCATTTCTTTTAAAGGCACATTATCCCATATCAAACGTAGCATTGTAAGGGCTTTTTTGTAATTTCCGGCATCTGCAAGTATTTTTGCGTCTTTTTGTACCTCTTTCCAAATTTCCTTTTTAATAGATGGCGTTTTAGATTTTGGTTCATCTTCAAAAGCTTCATTTTCACAAATATCTAAGATACATTTTTCGCAATACGCATATAGCATATATAAAACATCTTTATCGGGGTAAGTGGCAATTCTTTTTTTAAGTTCTTCTTTTGCCTTATCATATTCCTTACTAGCAATAAGATTTAATATTTCTTCTTCTGTTTTCATAAGTCCTCCTAATTTCTGATAACAAATATAATATAAAAAGGGAGCGATAGCATATTGTCGCAAAAGATAAAGAGTTCTTTTTTGTAGCAGCATTAGTTAATATTTGATAAAATATAATTATAAGTTAAATATTAAAAATGTCTCGTTCGTCTAGTGGTCCAGGACGCCGCCCTCTCAAGGCGGAGATCACGGGTTCAAATCCCGTACGAGACGTTTTTTGTGGCGTCTTTTACATTTATAGGGCGTTGCAACCTCGGTCGGATACTTCGGCCTCCGGCCTTTTACAGTATACTCTTCCTTGGTTGCGCCTACTCTAAATGCAAAATACTTGCAAAAAGTTATACCTCTGACGTTTTTTGCGGTGTCTTTTGCTTATTTAAAATTTTTTAGAAACCCAAAATAATTATTAAATTTTAATATAAAATAATTAAAAATATATTGACAGATTTTCTAATTATATAATATAATTAAAAATATCTAGTTTATGCGAGGGGGGATTTTTGTGTTAGATATTAGAGAAATATTATTATCCGGGAAAGAAAAAACACAAAAACGTGAAGATCTTTTTTCTATAGTGGGGGAAGATGACGGAAAAGGTTGTATAATTTTGCGTAAACACTATTTATATAATCCAAAAAGAAAATCTAAACCTATAAAAATTCCTGTAAAAGATTTTTGGGGAACAGCGGGTTCTTTTATTGGGGGAGTATATAAAGCCCAGTATTTACCGGAAGATAAAAAAGCCAATCCCAAAGAAACTCAGAAAAAATTAAAACGTTTACAAAAATATTTAAAAGCAGAATCTCCTAAAAAGAAATCAACTGCAAGCAAAAAAAGTTCTTGTAAAACAACAAATAAAAAAACGAAGAAAAAAGCATAATTTTATTTGTAATAAAGAAATAAATATCTCTCTTATTTAATTATAGAGAGATATTTTTTGCTCTATATATTTAGTAAAATATATATAAAGTAGTTCTACACTATTATTTTATTTCAAATTTAAAGGAAGATTTTTTATGGATATCGGAATCGTAGGCCTGCCAAATGTGGGCAAATCAACACTTTTTAATGCTTTAACAAATGCCGGGGCTCAGGCCTCAAATTACCCTTTTACCACTATAGAGCCAAATGTCGGCGTGGTGGGTATACCCGATAAGCGCCTTGATGAACTTTTTAAAATTTTTAATCCGCCCAAAAAGACGGCAGCTTTTATCCGTTTTGTTGATATTGCCGGTATTGTTAAAGGGGCAAGCAAAGGTGAAGGTCTTGGCAATAAATTTTTAGCAAATATCCGCGAAGTTGACGCAATTATTCACGTGGTCCGCTTGTTTGAAGATGAAAATATTACCCATGTTTCCGGCTCCGTTGACCCGTTAAGAGATATTGAAATTATTGAAACCGAACTTATGCTCGCCGACTTAGAAAGTGTTGAAAAAATGCTACCTAAGCAAGAAAGCAACGCTAAAAGCGGTTCTAAAGAAGCCAAAGAAAAACTTGAAGTTTTAAAAAGACTTAAAGAGTGCCTTTCCCAAGGTAAACCGGCAAGTTCGCTTGGTTTAACTGAAGAAGAAACAAAAGAACTTCAGCTTTTAACTTTAAAACCTATGCTTTATGTCGGTAATAATTCCGAAAAACCCAATACCGAAAACGCTAAAAAACTAAAAGAACATGCCGAAAAAGTCGGTGCCGGGTTTGTTGAGTTATGCGTAAAATTTGAAGCCGAAATTGCAGAACTCAGCGAAGAAGAAAAACATCTCTTTTTAGCGGAAAGCGGTTCAGATTACACTGGGCTAGAAAAAATTGTTCGTGCCGGTATGAATCTTTTAAAAATGTGCACCTTTTTTACAGCAGGGCCGGAAGTGGAAGTTCGCTCTTGGCTTATACCGATTGGTTGTCCTGCCCCAAAAGCAGCAGGCAAAATACATAGCGATATAGAGCGCGGTTTTATCTGCGCGGAAGTCTATGATGTAAAAGATATCTTAGAATATAAAAGCGAAAAGATTTTAAAAGAAAAAGGCCTTATTCGCCAGGAAGGGCGCGATTATATTATCAAAGACGGAGATGTCTGTGTCTTCAAGTTCAATGTCTAATATTTGTAAGCAGGCGCTTCTTTGTGGCGGTTGTGCTTTAATAAAAGTGCCTTACGAGGAGCAGTTAAAACAAAAAGTTTCTGCAGTGGCTAAACTTTTAGATCCGTTTTATACACAAAAAATCAAAGTTAACCCTAGCGTCTTAACAAAATATTACCGAAATAAAATTGAGTTAAGTTTTACCCACCAAGTAGTTTATAAAGAACCTTTAAACAAAAAAGTTAAACGCGATAAAAGTGTTCCGCTGGAGTTTGAAGAAGTGCTCGGCTTTCGCCAAATGGGGCGCTGGGATAGGGCGGTTAATTTAACTGATTGCTTTTTATTTAATCAAAATTTGTCTTGGTTTATTTACAAAATAAATCTTTGGGCTAAAAATAAAAATATACCTTTTTACGACCAAAGAAAGCATACCGGTATCTTAAGAACTTTAATGATGCGCCAAAGTTTTAATGAAAAAGGCGGTATGCTTGTTTTTATTTCCCAAGCACCTTTTGATACGGAAGGGCTAGTTGAAGTTTGCCACCAGGTTTACCCCGAATATAGCGTTTTAACTGCTATAAACGATGGCATGAGTGATGCAAGCCCGATAAAAGATTTAAAAGTTTTAAGCGGTTCTGCTATTATGCAGGAAGCCTTGCTTGTTGACGATAAAAAAATAGTTTTTAATTTATCTCCGCAATCGTTTTTCCAAACAAATACAAAAACGGCAAATGTGATGTATCAAAAAGTGCGCTCTTGCGTAGCCAAAATTAAGCCTGAAACTCTTTATGATTTATATGGCGGTGCGGGCAGTTTTTCACTCACAAATGCTGATCTTGTTAAAGAGGCCTTTTGCGTTGAATGCGTGCCTGAGGCAGTAGAAAACGGCAAGCAAAATGCTCTAACAAACAATATAAAAAATGTTAATTTTATTTGTCAAACTACCGAAGATTTTTTAGCTCAAAATAAATTAAAAGTTAAAGATGCTTTAGTTATTTTAGACCCTGCCCGTGCAGGCGTGCATCCTAAGGCGTGCGAACTCTTAAAAAATAGCGGTATAAAAAATATTTTGTATATTTCCTGCAACCCTAAAACCTTGGCAGAAAACTTGGCTGTTTTAACCCAAAACTATAAAGTAAAAAATGCCGAGTGTTTTGATTTTTTCCCCAATACAAAACATATTGAAACTTTTGTGGAGCTTGAACTTATATGACAGCAACTATAGAACAAACCCTTTCATCTTTAAACGAAAAACAACTTGAAGCCGTTAATTATAACGGGGGCCCTTGCCTTATTATTGCAGGTGCCGGCACAGGCAAAACAAAAACTTTAACAAGTAAAATAGCCAAACTTATTGCTGATGGTTTAAACCCGGCAAGAATTCTGGCCGTAACTTTTACAAATAAAGCAGCCCAAGAAATGCGTCAAAGAATTGATACTCTTGTCCCAGGCGAAGCAAGAAGCGTGTGGATACATACTTTTCACTCTTTTGCCGTTAGAATTTTAAGGCAACACGCAGAAGTTTTAAAACTAAACCGCGATTTTGTTATTTATGACGAAAGCGAGCAAAAAAAGATAGTTTCACTCGTGCTTGAAGAACTTGGCGTTAAAGAAGCAAAAAAAGAAGCGCAGTATTATGTTTCCTGTATATCCCGCGCAAAAGATGATATGCTTACCCCCGAAGATTTTATGGCGCAGGCAGCCAGCAGCAATATAGATAAAAAAATACAAATTGCCGAAGTCTATAAAAGATACCAAAAAAAATTAGATACGGCAGGTGCACTTGATTTTGGCGATCTTTTAATGAAAGTAGTTCTTTTGTTAAAAAACAATCAAGAGATTTGCGAATATTACCAAAACTATTTCCAATATATTTTAGTGGACGAATACCAGGATACAAACGAAACACAATATTTTTTAACAAAAAAACTTGCCCTAAAACACCGCCATTTGTGTGTGGTTGGCGATCCGGACCAATCAATATATTCCTGGCGCGGTGCAAATATCAGAAATATTCTTGAATTTGAAAAAGATTTTAAAGATGCAAAAGTTATCACGCTGGAGCAAAACTACCGCTCCACCCAAGTTATTTTGGATGCGGCAAATAAACTAATTAAGAAAAATAAAAATAGACGCGAGAAAAATCTTTTCTCCCAGAAATCCAGCGGCGACCCGATAACAGTTCGCGAACTTGCAAGTGAGGGTGAAGAAGCAAGATATACTGCTATGCAAATAAATAATCTTGTTGAAGAAGGTAATGCAAGTTTAAATGATATTGCTGTTTTCTACCGAACAAACGCTCAATCGCGCAGTTTTGAAGACACTTTTAGAAGATACCAAATACCTTACCGCCTTATTGGTGCAGTCAAATTCTATGACAGAAAAGAAATTAAAGATGTCCTTGCTTATGCTAAAGTTTTGGTTAATCCTATGGATACGGTTAGTCTTTTGCGCATTATAAATACACCGCGCCGCGCCCTTGGCGAAACGGCACAGCAGGCCCTAGTTAATGCGGCCAATGCGGCAGGCACCTCTTTATATACCGCCTTAAAATCTGCAGCGTTTATAGAAAACTTAAAACCGACTGCCCGTCGCGGTGCAAAAGAATTTGTTGATTTAATAGAAGGTCTTACGCTTGAAATGCAAATGTCTAGTCCGAGCGAAATTTTAACAAAAGTTTTAGAGTTATCCGGCTATCAAAAAAGTATAGAAGCCGAGTTAGAAAAAGACCCCGAAGCCGCCTCCCGTATTGGCAACTTAAACGAACTTATCAACGCAGTAAAAGAATACGAAGATAGATGCCGCAATCAAGAAACGGCACCCACTTTATCAGGTTATTTACAGGAAGTTTCCTTAATCAGCGGCGCTGATGAAGGGGGGGATGACAGCCAAAATGGCGCAGTTACTTTAATGACGGTGCACTTAGCAAAAGGGCTAGAATTTCCTATTGTTTTTGTAAGCGGGCTTGAAGAAGGGCTTTTTCCATTATCGGGTAAAGATGATGATGATTTAGAAGAAGAACGCCGTTTATGTTATGTGGCAATGACGCGCGCCAAAAGCACTTTATATATGACTTATACCACAACACGCAGAATTTTTGGTAAAACTTATTCTAATCTTGCTTCGCGCTTTTTATTTGACAGCGGTTTAATTGAGCCGGCCTCTTACAGCGGACCTATGGAAAGAAGCGAAATTGCGCCAAACCGCGGACGCTTTAACCGCTGGACTTCAAATAATAGTGTTTCCTATAACAATGCTTCAAAATACAAAAAAACTTTTGAAGAATTCGGCATTGATTTACAAAATCAATATGCCGAAGAAACCTATAAACCAAGCAATTCTTATTCTTCAATGCAAAGCGAAAGCACACCAACGGCAAGCGCCGCTAGTGGTGGGGCAAAAGTCGGCAGTCGTGTTAAACACGGCGTTTTTGGTATTGGTAAAATAGTTTCCCTTAGCGGCAGTGGCGAAGCCACAAAAATAACAGTTATTTTTACCAACGGCACAAAGCGCGTTTTTATGCTTAAATACGCCCCGCTTGAGATTTTATAGGTAATTTTAGTTTTATTGATTTTGCCCGAGCAAGGCACAACTCTTTTTGGTTAAAAATTACAACTAGGGCTATTTTTTGTCTAAAAATTTTGGTTATGTACCTATTGTAAAAGTGCATAGTGTTGTGTTGGACCTGGATGCTGTCTAGTAAAACCTAGTAGGTAGTTCTTTAAAATCTGCTCTTTTAAAATCGGTATCTTTTTTTCCCATTTTCTATAACTTCATTGCCTAATGATTTGCAGATTTTTTCCCCAAAGGCACTGGAATTCTGAATAATACAAGTATAAACACCTGATTTATACCAAGTACCAGCACTTTTAGAAACATTTGTTCCTCCGATTCCAACCTGAAGAATTCGCGTTGCTTTACAGTTTGTAAAGTTATTAGCATTTTGCGGACAATAACTAGCTAGCACCCCGTTAGAAGTTGTAGCCTGTATTAAGATGTCATCATTACAGTTATATGTAATACTGTTCTCATTTTTTATACAACCAGCCAAGGGCTTGAAATCTAACAGAGATAAATCTGTCGTAAAGTTTCCGTTATTACTCAGAGAATAAACTTCTTCAGCCTTTAGAAGAGCATTCATAATAGGTAAAATAGAGATTATTCTTGATTTGGCTACTGCTTTTTGATATTGTGGCACAGCAATAGCTGCCAAAATGCCGATAATAAGAACTACTACTAATATTTCAATAAGTGTAAAACCTTTATTTTTCATTTTATTACTCCTTAATATCTTAATCTGTTTAAGGAAAATAAAAAATAATTAAAATGAAAACGGCTGCTTATCAGCCAATTAGGGTAACCGATAAACAGCCGCTATTCCTACCTATAAAATAGGTAGGAAAAATATAATTTAGCGACTGCTTTTGGACCCTAATTGTGCCTTTGATTACTCAAAAGCTCACCATATTCTTTAATATGGTTCCAA
>JAFXVA010000030.1 GCA_017534965.1 Elusimicrobiaceae bacterium
ATTTTATTATTTAATAAGTTTTTTTATTTCTTGTTTCACTTTGTGTAAATCACTGCTAGATAAAAGAGGAATAAGATTATTTATTTCTTCAATATCTTTATCCCACCATTTGAATTTTAACAGTAAATCAATTAATTCATCGTCAAAGCGTTTTTTGACTACTTTACAAGGGTTGCCTACGGCAATTGTATATGGC
Organism: Elusimicrobiaceae bacterium; assembly: GCA_017534965.1. Taxonomy (GTDB): domain Bacteria; phylum Elusimicrobiota; class Elusimicrobia; order Elusimicrobiales; family Elusimicrobiaceae; genus Proelusimicrobium. The sequence goes on from JAFXVA010000030.1 coordinate 197, forward strand.
GGAATATCCTTTGCCACTACGGAGTTAGCCCCTATTATAGCCCCATCCCCAATATGCACACCGGGTAAAATTGTAACATTTTGCCCTATCCATACATCATTACCAACAATGGTATCGCCTTTTAAGGGCAGTTCCTTTGTTACGGGAGCTAGAGCATTTCCCCAATCCCCGCCCATAATGTAAAACGGATAAGTAGTTGCGCAGTGCATTCTATGATTAGCACCGTTCATAATAAACTCTATTCCTTTAGCAATAGCGCAAAATTTCCCAATAATCAATTTATCTCCGATAAAGGAATAATGGTGGGTAACATGTTTTTCAAATTGTTCAGCACCGTTTATATCGTCATAATAAGTGTAGTCACCTACAATAATATTAGGATTTTTTATTACATTTTTAATGTAGCAAAGGCTGGGTATTTTTTCATTAGGAAATATTTTATTTGGGTTTGGTTGTTTCATACTTTATTAAATTCTACCTTTAAATTCAAAGCCGATGGCTTCAACGGCGGTTTTTATTTCCTCGTCGATTACATTACCTTTAACATAAGCAATACCTTGGCTTAAATTAACCTCTACTGATTTTACTGCTTTTAAATTGCTTATGGCTTTTATCACATTATTTTTACAATGATTACAATTCATGCCGTTAATTTTAAAAGAAACGGCCTTTTCGTCAGAAATATTTTGCATAATCTTATCCTCTTGGCTATGTTTATGAAATATTAACGAGTTAACAAAAAGAACAAACAAAATAATTGAGCAAATTATTTTAAAATGATAAAAATGTCCGCCATGATGCCCAGCCATAGCAAAATTAGAAACATCAAACCAAACTGCCGGTAAAAAATTATCTATAATTAAACCGCAAGTAATTGCACCGATAATAAGTGTTGTTAAATAAAGCACAAATGTTTTTTTGCCTAAAACTTTGCCTATAACCATCATTGAAGCAATATTTGCAGCCGGCCCAGCCATAAGCAAAACAAGGGCCGTGCCCGGGCTCATACCTTTCATCATTAGGGCTATTGCTATGGGAATAGAGCCGGTAGCGCAAACATACATCGGTATAGCAACCAGCAGCACAAGTAGCATAGTCAAAAGGGTATTATTGCCAAAAATCATAAAAAAGTTATCCGGCACAAAATAAGAAATTAAACCTGCCACAATTAACCCAAACATCAGCATTTTTCCGATATCTTCCATCATTTCTACATAACCATAATAGAATACATTTTTTAGTTTTTGCGTAAAGGAAAGTTTTTTTTGTTTATCTTCTGTGGGGCTAATTACGGCAGAAGGACTTTCTTTTGAAGTAAAAATATTTGTTGTAAGCCCTGCAAACATAGCGGTAAATAAAGCAACTATCGGGCGGATAATAGCAAAAGGCAAACCAAGCAAAGAATAAGTGGCAATAATAGAATCTATTCCTGTTTGCGGTGTTGCTATTAAGAAAGCAACCACAGAACCTTTTGAAGCACCTTCCCTATATAAAGCCATACCTGTAGGTATTACTCCACAAGAACATAAGGGCAAGGGTATGCCAAAAAGCGTAGCATAAAAAACAGAGGTCCAATGATTTTTTGATAAATATTTTGAAAATAATTGCTGGGGCACTAGCACATGTAAAATGCCCGCAAATAAGAATCCAAGCAATAAATAAACGGACATTTCATTAAATATTGAAAAAATTACCAGTGCAATTTCTTTTATAAATTCCATAATACTCCTAAAAATTTTTAATTTGCTGTTTAGTGTGTTCTATATATTTTTTGATAAAATTTATACCTGTTTCTATTTCTTTTTTGTTAAATTGTTTAAAAAACTGTGCATCTTTTTTATGATAAGCATGATGCATTTTTTTATGTATATCAAAAACTTTTTTGCCGATAGAAGTTAATTTATAATAAATTTCCTTTCTGTTAGTTTCATTGGTATATGTTTGCAATGCGCCTTTGTTAACAAGTTTTTTTATTAAGCGGCTTATGCCACCTCGTGTAATATTTAGCGCTTTAGATAATTTTGTAACATTCGGGTTTTTTGCGTTTTTTATATAGTCAATACAGTGCATCTCGTTAATAGTAAAATTTTTTAATGTATCTTGTGAGTTTTGCATTTGTGTATCTATGTCTTCAATAATATAAAACAAGGATTTTATTAAGGAATCAAACTCTTTAACACTAGTCATATTTTTATTACCTCTTATGTAAAGTATATATTATTTTTTGTTTCCGTGTCAACAAAAATGCTATAATATTTATAAGTTTAGGTAACTTTTTCAGGGGTGGTAACTCATGCCAAAATATACAAAAAATTATACTGTTGTTCTAGATGATATGGATATGCAACAATACCGTTTGCGCCCGATATCAGCCATTAGTTATATACAAGATACTTTTGCACGTTATAGTGCCACGCGTAAAATGGCTGCGTTTGATTTGCAAACAAAAGGCCAATATTGGGTTATAAGCGAACTGAATATGCATATAATAGACACGTTCCCCTTTTGGGCAGAAGAGATAAAGGTTGAATTATGGTTTTCGGAAATATCAAAAATAAAAATATATGCGGATTTCCGTTTATATTATAATAATAAAGTTTTTGCACAAGGGGATTCACTTTGGTTAATTATGGATATTAACACCAGGCGTGTTGCCCGGGCTGATGAAATGGCCGCTAAATTTGCCGTATGCAAAGATTTGGCATTGAGTGCACATTCTAAAATATTATTACCCGATACCGTGGGAGAAATATCTAACTTTTCACATAATATAAATATTTCCGACATTGATTTTAATAATCATACAAACAATAAAAGTTATTTGCATATTGCCGCCATGGCTTTGCCGGAAGATTTTAGAAAAACGCATCTGTTAAAAACCATACAAGTGCGTTTTAACAAGGAAACTTTCCTTGGTGATAGTTTAATTTGCCGCGTTTACAAAACAGGGAAGGAAAACTGCTTCCTGCACAGTATTGATAAAGGCAGTGGGCATGTATGCGATGTTATTACTTCTTGGAAAAATGTTGAGCCATACACAACAATTGTTGATTATGATTTAAAAGTAAAATCTGAGTATCCTTTTAATAGTACTGCACTGGAATAAAAATATTTTTGTTATAATACAAATACCATATAGAAGTTTATGAAGGGCAAGCCGACTACACAGTAATTTACCATTAGGAAAATTTAGAACAGAAGAAATAATAAAATTACAGGAGCATTTATGAATATTTACGACCAAATTATAACTGATGCCAAGGGTAAAAATATTTCTTTATCAGACTATAAGGGCAAGGTATTGCTTATAGTTAATACCGCTACGGGCTGTGGTTTTACACCGCATTACGAAGATTTAGAAAAAATGTATGAGAAATATCATGAAAAAGGGCTGGAAATTATAGATATCCCCTGTAATCAATTTGGCGGACAGGCCCCCGGAACAGAAGAAGAAATACATACTTTTTGCACCTTGCATTACAATACCAAGTTTCCTCAAATGAAAAAATCAGATGTAAACGGCAACAATGAATTGCCTTTATACACTTACCTAAAATCACAACAAGGTTTTAAGGGGTTTACAGAACACAAACACAAGGAAATTTTAGAAAAAATGCTTGCCGAAAAAGACCCGAATTGGAAGAGCTCTTCTGATATTAAATGGAACTTTACTAAATTTATAGTGGACAGACAGGGAAATGTAGTAGCGCGTTTTGAACCAACCTCCTCTATGGACGAAGTGGAAAAGTGTGTTGCAACCTTAATTTAAATTATGAGCATACAAGAAATGAAATTTAACCGCGAAAAAATTATTGTTAAAACAAGTATAATCGGGATAATTACTAATGTTATTTTAGCTTCTTTCAAAGTAATAGTCGGCTTATTTGCCAATTCAATAGCGGTTATTTTAGATGGTATAAATAATTTTTCGGATGCTATGTCTTCCGTTATTACAATTATCGGTGCAAAATTTGCCGGTAAATTGCCCGATAAAAAACACCCTCTTGGATATGGCAGAATAGAATATTTAAGTTCTATGTTGGTATCTGCTATCGTTTTATATGCTGGTATTACGGCTTTTGTTGAATCTGTTAAAAAAATTATTCATCCTGAAGAGGCAAATTATTCTACCCTTACCCTTGTTATTTTAGCTTTGGCAATTATAGTTAAATTGTTGCTAGGTCGCTATGTAAAAACTAAAGGGGAACAAGTAAAATCAGTCTATTCTAAGTATAATATCCAAATAACACCGGATGTTGATATTGCAGATTAATAAACTATTAATTAAAATTCTAAAATAAAAAAGGCCTGTTTTAAACAGGCCTTTTTTTAGCTTTAAGTTAAAACTAATCGTTAAAAGTTAAACTCTACACTGCCATCTTTTGCAACTTGGCCGGCAACACTGCCGCCGTTACCCATTTGTGTAGCAATTAGTTTTTCTGTATCAATTTCGGCAAACATACCTCTTTTAATAATTTCTAAAACACCTGTTCTGCCGGATAATTCCACTTCTGCGCGGTCTAAAGAAGAAACACTAATTTTGTTTGCTTCAATATAATCAATATCAACTGAAGAAGTGCCCTTAGCTTCAATTTTTACTTGACCGATATTAACATTTTTCAAAGAAACCTCTCCGTTTTTGCTGGTGTTTATGATTAAATCTTGTCCTGAAAAAGCGGTTTGATTTTTAAAATCGCCTTCTCCTGTAACGGCAACTCTGGTTAATGTCGGTGCTTGCACGGATACCGTAATATCGTCATTATCACCTGTAAAAAAGGGCTGATTATAATCAATAAAAAGGGTATTGTATTTTACTTTAATTTTTGTAGCTTTTACAAGTTTAGCTGGTCCGCTGACTGCAAAAGAGTATCCTTCCCCCTGTGAGAAAAAGACATTAACATCACCGCCGCTTACTTCAATAGCGGAAAAAGCGGGTGCATTGGGCACTTCGCGTGTTTTATATTCTTGAGCCAAAGCAGGAACGATACTTCCAAGCATGGCAATTATTGTTAGTGTTCTAATTATTTTTTTCATAATTACCCCTTTCTAAAATATTACAACAAGAATATTATAACAAAAACTAATTACTTTTTGTTTTAGAGAATATATAAGTTTATTTAACTGAAAAAGTTAAATTTTCCGGGATAATAATAAGTTGCGGCACTTTCCACCTAGGGTCTGTTAATTCTGGATCAAGTCTAGCTTTTACATTAAAACGGGCATTTTTCTTAGATTTTAATAATTTCACTTCTTCTTTTGAAAAATTAACTTGCAAATAAATTTGCCCGCTATCATTAAACACGCCAAATATTTCTTTATCTTTAATGATTGCTTCTTTCTTGTAAATAATATCCAAAAGATAAGTCTTTTTTACCCAAAAAGGTGGCCTGACTGATGCTTTTAAAATTAAATCATTATCTTCCAAATATTCACGATCGTTTTTAATAGGTGCTTCTTGTCCATAGTATAAAGCGGAAATATAAATTGGCACAGGAGGAGTGCGGTCGGAAGTGTCAGTCAATTTAATAGGTTTTAAAGGTCCGCCGTTTTTATGAATTTTTAAGAAAGTTATTATATCTTCCCTAACATCTCTGTGTTCTATATTCGGGTAAGTATGGGTTTGCACATTCGGTGCGATTTCTTTAAGAATATTGCGGGCAATTTCCCAACGCTCTACAGCGGTTGTGTCATAACCGTACACATCTAAAATAAGTTTTTTCTCTTCTGGAAGCATAAGATCATCATAAGGCAAAGGGTCATTATAGTCAACAGCGCCGTTCGTATTTAATATTGGTACTTTAAGCCATTTCTTTTTATTAAAAGGTTTTCCTGTTACTTGTTTAACATCATAAGCTCCAACTGGAAATAATAAAGCAATTCCGTCTTTTTCTTCTAAAGGAAAAGGCGGGTAATGCGTTCCGCCGATAACGGCTGCTAAAACTTTATCCGGGTGTAAAAAAGTAAGATGTTCACCGAAAGATCCGGCGGCAGAATATCCTGCAATAAGTATTTTTTTATGTGTTTTTATACCACGTTTTTTAAGTTGTTTTCTTGCATCTTTTATCATTGCCAATACTTGTAAGTCCATGCGTTTATATTTAGGATCTTGGGATAGAAATGCAACGCGGTTAAAATTATGCGGGTCTAAATTCCCGCCTTTTTTTCTTAATACAAAAGGCATTAGCATAGGAACATTTAACGCATCTGGAATTTCAAATACAACACGGTTATTTTCAATTTCATCTATTGTCCGTTTTTCCATTTCTTCTATGGTATTTACTGCCCCGCTATTATTCATAGTAAAAAGAATAGGCAATTTTTTAGAAGTATCTAAATCTTTTGGCAAATAAATGGCATAACCCCATTCAAAACCTGCTTTGGAATTTTTTGGAAAAGTCAGTATTTCGCCTTTTGCTCCTTTAGCGAACAAAAGCGGCGAAACAGATAAAATAAAAATAACAAAAACTAAAAATTTTTTCATAAAATTATTCTCCTATTTTAATTTTAGCAAATATTATTTTTGCTAAATCTGCTTGCTTTAAAAGTTGTAAAATAAATATAGAGGTGCTTATGATTAGTTTTTTTGTGTGTCTTGTCTTATTAATTCTATCCTTTTTTACTTATGGCAAATATGTGGAACGCACTTTTGGCCCAACAAAAGCCAAAACGCCTGCTATCCGTTTTTCTAATGGGGTAGATTATGTATCTATGCCACTTTGGCGTATGGTGCTAGTGCAGCTTTTAAATATTGCTGGTCTTGGCCCGGTTTTTGGTGCTATTGCCGGTGCTTTATGGGGGCCAAGTGTGTTTTTGTGGATTACTCTTGGCACTATTTTTGCCGGTGCAGTGCATGACTTTGCTTGCGGGTTTTTATCCCTTCGTAATGACGGCAAATCAATATCAGAAATTACGGGTATTTATCTTGGCCCCAATATCAGAAATTTTATGCGCGTTTTCAGTGTAATTTTGCTTGTTATGGTGGGCACGGTTTTTGCCGTCGGGCCGGCTAATCTGTTAGTATTTTTGTTTAAAAGCCACGCCGCTCAGGGTAGTATTTTGGTTAATGTTTATTTTTGGCTTGCTTTGATTTTCCTTTATTATTTTCTAGCAACTTTTTTACCTATTGATAAAATTATAGGGCGTGTTTATCCTTTCTTTGGCATTTGCTTGCTTGTTATGGCGCTTGGTGTTACAGGGGGGATGTTTGCGCAAGGTTATAAAATACCGGAAATTGCTTTACAAAATTTTCACCCTGCACACTTGCCTGTTTGGCCGCTTATGTTTATAACGGTTGCATGTGGGGCAATATCGGGCTTTCACGCAACCCAGTCGCCACTTATGGCAAGATGTATCACAAGCGAATATCAGGCCCGCAAAGTGTTTTACGGTGCTATGGTTATGGAAGGCATTATTGCGCTTATTTGGGCGGCTGCCGGTTGCGCTGTGTATGAGAGAACCGGCGGGCTTATGACAGGCCTTCAGGAAATGCTTAAAACTTCGGGCCAAGCAGGTGTGGTTTATGATATTTGCTTAAAAACTATTGGGCCGCTAAAAATAGGAACAATTTCCTTTGGTCTTTTGTTTGTAATGATTGGCGTAATTATCTGCCCTATAACTTCGGGCGATACGGCTTTTCGCGCTTCGCGCCTTGTTCTTGCTGATTGGTTTAAAGTGGATCAAAAACCATTTTTTAAACGCTTGCGTTTGAGTGTTCCTTTGCTACTTGCCGGCATAATTATCAGCCAGCTTCCTTATGATATTATATGGCGTTATTTCAGTTGGTCTAACCAAACTTTAGCAATGATAGTTTTGTGGGCTGCTACTTATTATTTATATAGTAAAAAGCAAAATTATTTTATTACTCTTATTCCTGCTATTTTTATGACGGCAGTAAGTGTTACCTATTTCTTAATTGCTCCTGAGTGTTTACATTTACCCGCCAAAATTGCCTGGTCTTTGGGGCTTGTATTTGCAGGGATAATTTGTGCTTACTTTATCATAAAATTGAAAAAGAGAAAATAGTATATTTTCTCTAAAAGCAATAGTTTTTTAAATTTTGGGCATTTGCAAACGCTGCAAAATAAAAACCGCAAAACAGAAAGTTTTTATATTTCAAAATGCTAAAATGCAGTTATACTATGGATTATTTATATCACTATAAATCGCCTTTTGGCCCCCTTACTTTAGCAAGCGACGGCACAAGTTTAATAGGTTTGTGGTTTGACGGGCAAAAATATTTTGCTAATACTTTACAGGACAAAGCCCAAGAAAAATCTTTACCCATTTTTAAGCAAACTTGCTGTTGGCTTGATATTTATTTTAGCGGTAATAAACCCGATTTTACACCGCCTCTTCTTATCCGCGCAACGCCTTTTTGTAAAGAAGTTGGGGAAATTATGTTAAAAATCCCATACGGCAAAACTATGACTTATGGGCAAATTGCCGCCAAAATTGCCAAGAAGCGAGGCCTTAAAAAAATGTCTGCCCAGGCAGTTGGCGGCGCGGTGGGGCATAATTTGATTTCGCTTATAATTCCCTGCCACCGCGTAATAGGCGCAAACGGCAATTTAACAGGATACGCCGCCGGCCTTGCCATAAAAAGAAAACTGCTTGAACTTGAAAGTAAAAAGAATAAGTAAAAATCTTTTATTTAGTAAGGGTTTTGCGGTATTTTTCGCCCCAAGTAGCCATAGCATTTAAGACAGGTTTTAGGGTAAGACCCGTTTTAGTTAAAGTGTATTCTACCCTGGGTGGAACTTCTGCATATACTTTACGCTTAACCAGGCCGTCTTCTTCTAACATACGCAAATTATCCGTTAGCACTTTTTGGGAGCAACCCACACTTTTTTTAAGCATACCAAAGAGTTTAGTGCCTGTTAATAAATCGCGTATAATAAGCACTTTCCATTTATTACCAATAGCTTGTAGTAAAAGCCCCACAGGGCAGGGGGACATATTTTTTCGTGTTATCATATATCTATTGTATATTATTTTTTACAATAGTTTCTAATAGGTACCTATATTACAAAATAGTGCCTACTTTACAAAAAAACTATTTTTTAGTTTAATAAACTATATTATTTAACAGGAGAGATTTATGGCAAACTATACAAAAACCGAAATTGGCAATTTATCTGAAATAGGTGTAAAATACGAACATGGTAAAGCTTTTTTGCACGATGCTCTGGGCCTTACCAGTTGTGAAATATCCGTTAATTTTATGCCGGCAGGAGCAAAAGCACCTTTTAACCACAAACATAAACAAAACGAGGAAGTCTATATTTTTCTTAAAGGCAACGGCACTATGACCTTAGACGGCCAAACTATTGAGGTTAAAGAAGGCTCTTGTGTGCGTGTTTTACCCCAGGCTGTTCGCACTATGGAAGCAAGAACTGATATCCAATATATATGTGCACAGGCTAAAGAAAATTCTTTAGTGCAATTTGGCTTTGGAGACGGAGAAATTTGCTAACCTTATTTCCGTTTAAGAATATCGCGCCCCTTACTTTAAGGTAGGGGGCTTTTTATTATGTAAACATTTAGGGCCTATGTCTTTATATAAAAAGTTTCGTATAATATTTTTGTAAATAAAAAGAGGTTTTTTTATGGGAAAGAAAATTAAAGATTATATTGCACAAATGCTAAAAGTTTCTAATGAAATAGCAACAGGTAAACTTAAACAAAATAAAAGCGAAATTTTGCGTGAAATGCTGGTTCAAATTTCTTTTTTCCAGCACGAGCGTTTGATACACTTAATTGTTACCGTTTTATTTGCTTTTTTAACGATATTTACTGCTGCCTGTTCCTGTTTTTCAAATAATTTATATTATGGAATTTTGTATTGTTTATTATGTGTTTTATGTCTTGTCCTTTTGGTTCCTTATATACACCATTATTATGTTTTAGAAAACGGCGTGCAAAAGTTATACGAAATTTATGATTCTATTAGAGAAGGCCAAAAATTGCATTAAAATTAAAAATTCTTAGATAGATAATATTTTAAGTTATTTCCAAAGATATTCAAGTTGGCTATTGTTTTATTATACCCATATCCTTTTTAAATTGATAAAATATAAGTGTAACAAAATTAGTTGCGCGGTTTTTATAGCGCGCAAAAATTAGGAGAATATATGAAAAAATATACTGCTGAATTATTAGGCACATTTGTTTTGACCCTTTTTGGTTGCGGTTCTGCAGCCATTGCAGGTGCAACGCTTGGCACTTTAGGTATTGCCTTTGCGTTTGGTTTATCTATCGTAGCGATGGCTTATGCTATCGGTAATATTTCCGGTTGTCATATTAACCCGGCTGTTTCCCTTGGCGTGTGGATGAGTGGCAAAATGACCGCTAAAGATTTCTTTGGTTATGTAATTGCACAATGTATAGGTGCATTACTTGCCGCCCTTACCTTAACAGCCATTATCAATATGACTAACTTAGGCGGTATTGCTGCCACCGGTTTAGGTGCTAACGGCTACGGAGCTGCTTCAGCTGTCGGTTTAAATGCTTGTGGCGCATTGATTGTTGAAGCCATTTTAACTTGTGTTTTTGTGCTTACCATTTTGGGCGTAACTTCAGGTGAAAAAACATCTGTTATTGCCGGTTTAGTTATCGGTTTAACTTTGACTTTTGTGCATATTATGGGTATTCCTTTAACAGGCACTTCCGTTAACCCTGCCCGCAGTTTTGGCCCTGCCTTAGTTTTAGGCGGTCAAGCCCTTTGCCAATTATGGGTATTTGTGGTTGGTCCATTTGTCGGTGCTGCTTTAGCAGCGTTAATTTATAAAGGTTTTAACAAAGCTAAATAAGACAAGTTTTTATAAATAAAAACGAACACCCTTTACAAAAAAGGAATTAACTCCAAAGTAAAGGGTGTTTTTTTATGGCATAGTTCCCACTTGTATAACTTTTGGACACTATAATTTGGGCTAGTTCGATTTATAGGTTATTCTCGAATACACCGACGGTGCCTTAGACGAATACACGTCTCTTTTTTCATACAAAAAGTGCTGAAACTTGGGCTATTTTCCGTCTGAAATTATCAAAAATAGGTACTTGCTAGCGGGCGTTTAAATCGCATGTTGGCAAAAAGCCCCACATTCAAAACGTCAGGCGATTTCATGCTGTTTAGCCGGGAACAGGCCACCCAGCTTAAGAAGTAGCCTTGTGTGCGCTTTTCTGCGAATGTAGTTTTACGGTTTAGTTAATATCTTATTTTGAAGTAATCAAGAATAGTTTTAAACCTATCTTGAGCGGTTAAGCAAGTATCTCTAAGACGTTCTTTGTTTTTGGGCCACTCCTGTAAACCCTTGTAGTAGAACATTTTTAAGTCATCTGAAATTATGAAAGGCACGATGCCGGTTTTTAAGCATTCTTTGAATAGAAGTAATCTGCCTATGCGGCCATTACCGTCTTGAAAAGGGTGAATGGCTTCAAACTTATGGTGGAAATCAAGCAAGTCGTCAAAAGTTTTGTTTTCTAAGTTGTTATAAGTGCTTAATAAATGTCTTATTTCCTTTGCCACCTGCTCGGGTTTTGTTGTTTCGTGGCCGCCAACCTCATTTGGCAGTTTTTTATAATCGCCTACGGTAAACCAATCTTTACGGCTATCGGTAGTTCCGTTTTTTAGGGTTTTATGCAGTTCTTTTATAAACCTTTCGCTTATTTTACAATTGGCGTTATCAATAATCATATCAATACACTTGAAGTGATTCGCTGTTTCGATAACATCATCTATTTTGACTCCGTTACTTTCAACTCCAAGAGTATTTGTTTCAAAAATAAGGCGTGTTTGGTCTTCCGTTAATTTACTGCCTTCGATATGGTTAGAATTATAAGTTAAATCAACCTGTATTTTGTGATATATTCCACCATGTAATTTGGAAGATTTTTCTGCTTTAATAATTTCAAATAAAGTAGTAGGGATATTTTTATGTTTATTACTTCTTTCCGGTTTAGTGGCATTTTCGGGTATTTGCCAAGTTTTGCCGCTTAAAACGGCCCCTTGTATTTGCCCGTTAGCACAATAATTGCGGACACTCCTCTCGGAGCGTTTCCACATTTTTGCAATTTGGGCTACTGAAAGATATTTCATATTTTACTCCCTTTATTAAATGATAATAGATTATCGGCAAAAAGTCAAGAGTTATTTGTCAAATAAATTTAGAATTTTGCCGATAAATTGAATTGTATAGGGAAACGGCAAGGAGAACTATATTATTTTTTAATAAATTCGCCAAAATCTGATGTTAGTCGAAGGCATGCTTTGTTAGGACCGCAAACCCTTTTGGATTCAATATGCAAAGTCGGCTTAACTTGCGAGGTAGGTTCGGTGTGTTTCGGCAATTTAATAACCGCGTTCTGAAGATGCGCAGGGGCTAAATGGGCATAAATTTCGGTCATTTTGATACTCCTGTGTCCTAACAATTTAGATACCATATAAAGTTCAACACCGTTTTGCACAAGTTGACTCGCAAAAGTGTGACGCAGTTTATGCATGAAACTCGGGACATTGGCTTTTTGGACCATTCTTCGGTACATGGTCGTTAGAGTGCCTGTGTTGCGCGTAGGCCCCAAGGTTATTACAAACTTGTTTTGTGCCGCAATTTTAGCCCTTTGTAAGGCCTTGCTTAGGGCTTCTGTCATAGGCACATAGCGGAAATATTCCGTCTTGTTTGGGGCAATATAAAGTTGATTGTTTTGAAAATCTACATCTTCCCATTTGAGTTGCATTATTTCGCCGCGGCGTAGCCCTGCATCAGCACCAAGGAGAACAATTATCCGCCATTTTTCGTCCGGGCAGGCGGCCAAAATTTTGTCAATCTCTTCCGGAGTGTGAAATACCACTCTGCC
>JAFXVA010000031.1 GCA_017534965.1 Elusimicrobiaceae bacterium
AAACATATATTAAGCCGAAAAAATTTTGTTTTAACGGCCTATAATTTACAATTATTAAAAGGAGAAAAAAATGAAATTCAAGAACTTTAATGAACTTATTGATTTAGTTAAAGGCAAAACAAACAGAGTTGTTGTGCCCGGCGCAAATAATAAAGAAGCCCTTACCGCTATCAAAATGGCAGATGATAAAGGCCTTATTACAAAAGGTATCTTAATCGGACCTGTTGCCGAAGTTAAAAATTTAATGAAAGAAGTCGGTTTAAAAGAAGACAAATTTGAATTTGTTGAATGCACTGATGTGCCCACCATGTGCAATATCGCCGCAAAGAAAATTTACGACGGCGAAGGTGACTTCCTTGTTAAAGGTTTAGTTGATACAAAATATTATATGAAAGCCATTTTAAACAAAGAACTCGGCTTTGTTCCGCAAGGCGCACTTTTAACCCACTTTGTGCTTTTTAAAACAGATAATTATCACAAAATGTTTGCCGTAACTGATTCCGCCGTTGTTATTAACCCCACTCTTGAACAAAAGGCAAAAATTATCAACAACGCCGTCTCAATTTTAAGAAGACTCGGCATTGAAAAACCTAAAGTAGCAATCGTTTGCCCGGTGGAAAAAGTTAATGAAAAAATCCCCTCTACTTTAGATGCTCAAGCCCTTGTTGAAATGAACCAAAAAGGTGAAATTCCTAATTGTATCGTCGAAGGACCTTATGATATTTATATTACCTTCTCTAAAGAAAAAGCTTTAGAAAAAGGTATTACAAATAAACAAGTTCCCGGTGATGTTGATTTAATTGTTTTACCTGATCTTGATGCCGGAAACCCTGTTTATAAGAGTATCGCTTTCTTCGGTGCAGGCGTTAAAGGGGCCGCAATTTTAGCAGGCCCAAGCATCCCTGTTTTACTCCCGTCAAGAGCCGATGCTCCCGACTTTAAGTTTAATGCTATTGCTTTAGCATCTTACTTAAAAAAATAATCTATAATAAAAGGGGCGGTCAAACTCCGCCCCTTATCTTGTGCTTATGAAAAATAATATAAAACAAATTTTACTTAAAATAGCAGTTTGTTTACCGCTATGCGCCATTATTGTTTTATCTATGTTTTTTTATATTCAAAAGAAAACGGAAAAAATCCATGAATATAATCAAGCACAAGAAGTTTACTTTAAAAAATTTACCGGCAATCTTAAACAACATATAAGTATTCCCCTTCAAGAAGCCGGTTTATCTAAAGAAGAAACAAACACTATTGTTAAAAAATTAGATACGGTTTTAAATATGCGCCGCCTTGCCCCGCGCGATAAATATTTGCTTACTTTAGATGAGCAAGATAATTTTAAAATGTTGGTTGTAACAAAAGATTTTTCCCGCTATTATGTAGCAAAAAAAGGTGAAGATTTAGTTGCCGGAATCAGTGATATAAGCGTTCAAACCCGCACTCGTTTTGCTAAAGGTAAAATTAAAAGTTCCCTTTTTGCTTCCATGCAGGAAGCCGGCTTAAAACCTTCTTTTATTGTTGATTTTACAGATGTCTTTTCTTGGACGGTAGATTTTAATACTGATACCCGTTCCGGTGATAGTTTTGCTTGTTATTGGCAGGAAGATTACACCGTTGATGGCCAAACTTTAAATGAAACTATACTTGCCGCTTACTATGATGGCCTTTCAGTAGGCAAAACTTACGCCATAAGATTTGAAGACGAATTTTACGACGAAAAAGGCAAATTCAGCAAAAAGATGTTCTTAAAATCTCCCATAAGTTTTAGAGGGGTAAGAATAACCTCCCGCTTTAGTTATGGCCGTATGCACCCTATTTTAAGAATTAGACGCCCCCACCTTGGTATTGATTATGCAGCCCCGGTCGGAACACCGGTTGAAAGTGTTGCCGATGGAACAGTTATTTTTAAAGGTTATAAAGGCGGTTTTGGTAATTATATGGAAGTTTCCCATCCTAATAATTATGTCAGTTGCTACGGACACTTAAAAAGTTTCGCAAAAAATACAAATAAAGGTTCCCGCATAAGACAAGGACAAACTATTGCCTATGTCGGTTCAACAGGTTTATCAACCGGTCCGCATTTGGATTTCCGTCTTAGACAAGGCAGTAAATATATAGATTTTCTTAATAATAAAAACAGAAGTTCCGCCGTGCGCGAAATTCCTGCTGAAAAACGCGAAGAATTTAATAAAATAAAAGAAGAATATTTAAAAATATTAAATAAGGAATAAATTATGAAAAAAATTGTTCTTACAGGTGGCCCGGCCAGTGGAAAAACGACGGCCCTTTCCATATTAAAAGAAGAATATGGAACAGATATAGAACTTGCAAAGGAAGCAGCAACTTTAGTTTACGGCGGAGGTTTCCCCCGCAATGATAATAGCCCAAGACACACTTATCACGCACAAAGAATCATTTATTACACGACTAAAGAACTTGAGGCCTTAGCAGAAGAAATTAATCCAACAGCTAAAATTGTTCTTTGTGATAGAGGTTCTCTTGATGGTGCAGTCTATTGGCCTTACGGGCAGGAAGATTTTTTTAAAACCTTTAACACAACTATCGGCACAGAATATGAACGTTATTATGCTGTTATTCATATGTCCCCACCGAAAGAAGCAAAATTCTACCAAAATACCAGTGTTCGCACTGAATCTTTGGAAAGAGCCCTTCAAGTTGATGAAGATATCTTAAAACTTTGGCAAGGTCATCCGCGCCACATAGTCATTCCCGAAAGTAATGATTATGTTAAAAAGGCCTTAATCGTGCGCAAAACTATCAGACAAATTATTAATGGAGAAATTTAATTATGGCATTAGAATTTTTATTTGGAAAGAAAAAAAATAAACAAAACGAAGAAAGTAAAAAAGAAAAATCAAAACTATCTATTGAAGAAAAAATAGAAAAAGAAATGGATTCTTTACCCGGAGCCATAAAAAAACAAATAGAAAAAGATCCTTCTATAAAAGATAAACTTGTTGCTATTGCAAAAAGAATGAAAGCCGACGGCGTTGATTTAAACTCTCTGCGTGCTATGAAAAAATGGCTTAAAGAACATGAAAAAGAATTAAAACAAGAACAACAAGGTAAAATTCAAACTATTGTAAAAGAAAAAGAACCCGGCAGAAATGACCCTTGCCCTTGTGGCAGTGGCAAAAAATATAAAAAATGCTGCGGCGCAAATAAATAAAACTTATTTAAAGCACAAAAAAATACCCCCCTTAAAAAGAGGGGTATTTTTTACTTTGTTTATTTTATATTTTTGCTATTCTTCTTGTTATAGCTTTCTTCTGGAAGCACTCTACAATGTCGCCGGGTTGGGTCTTTTTGAAACCTTCTACTAAGACACCGCATTCATAACCTTTTTCAACCTCTTTGACATCATCTTTAAAGCGTTTTAAGCCGGAGATTTTGCCTTTATAAAGTATCTGGCCTGCGCGCAAAATTCTAACTTCATAATTGCGCACAAGTTTGCCTTCATCTACATAACAACCGGCAACAAAACCGCTACTAAGGTCAAAAACCTGGCGGACAGTTGCTTTACCTACAACTTCTTCAACAATATCCGGTTCAAGTAAACCTTCCATAGCAGCACGCAAATCTTCCAAGAGTTCAAAGATAATATTATAAGTGCGTATTTCAATACCTTCTCTTTGGGCTTCTTCTTTGGTAGATTCGTCGGTATCAACGTTAAACGCAATTATAACAGCATTGCTGGCTTTAGCAAGAAGCAAGTCAGATTCATTTACATTACCTGCAGCAGAGTGAATAATTTTTACTTCAACTTCTTCTGTAGGTGTTCTTAAAATAGCATCTTTAATGGCTTCAATAGAACCTTGCACGTCAGCTTTAAGAATAATTGCTAGCTCCTTAACCTTATCACTTTTAATATTAGTTAAAGAAACATGCTTTTGGTGGGCAATTCTTTCTTCTTTATGGGCAAGTTTTCTTTTTTCAGCAATATGTTTGGCTTCTTTTTCACTTTCGGCAATAACAAGAGTATCACCGACAGAGGGAGGTTCACCATTAATACCTAAAATTTCAGCCGGAACAGAAGGCCCAATTGAAGGCAAACGTTTGCCATGTTCATCAATTAAAGCCCTTATTTTGCCGTAAGTTGTGCCAACAATAAACGGATCGCCAACATGTATTGTGCCTTTTTGCACCAAAACAGTTGCAACGACACCGCGTTTATTATCTCTCTTACTTTCCAAAATAACACCGACACCGCTTCTGTTTGGATTTGCTTTAAGTTCCATCATTTCGGCCTGTAAAGCAATCATTTCCAAAAGTTTATCAATGTTAATTCTCTTTTTGGCGGAAATTTCAACAAAAATTGTATCACCTTGCCATTCTTCCGGCACAAGACCGCGGGAAGCTAAATCTTGCTTAATTTTATCGGGATTGGCGCCCGGCAAATCAATTTTGTTTACCGCAACAATTATCGGTGCACCCGCACTTTTTGCGTGGTTCATAGCTTCAATAGTCTGCGGCATAATGCCGTCCGTTGCGGAAACGACCAAAACTACAATATCTGTTGCCTGAGCACCACGCGCACGCATAGCGGTAAAGGCCTCGTGGCCCGGAGTATCTAAGAAAGAAATATAACCTTTAGGGGTTTTTACTCTATAAGCACCAATATGCTGGGTAATAGCCCCAAACTCGCCTGCCACGACATTAGAGTGGCGTATAGCATCAAGCAAACTTGTTTTACCATGGTCCACGTGCCCCATAATAGTAACAACAGGCGCTCTTGGCTGTAAATCTTTAGGGTCATCTTCTTCTTGCACTTGGCTAACAAGTTCTTCGTGGGCAAATTCGCTAACCATTTCCGTTTTAAAACCACATTCAGAGGCAACAAGTTCAATCATATCCGGCTCTAAACGTTGATTGATAGTAGCAAAAATACCCATACCCATAAGTTTTTTAATAAAGTCATTTATTTTAAAATCCATTTTTTCGGCAAGTTCTTTAATAGTTGGCTTACCGAGAATTTTAATAACTTTCTGCTGAGTTTCTGCTTGTTCGGCAGGTTTTTGTTCTACCTTAACTTCGGGCTTTTTTACTTCCTCTTTTTTAACAGGAACTTCCTGTTTTGGAGCTTGTTTAGGCAAAGAATTACTAACAGAAGGTTGTTGTTCCGGTTTTGGCTGAGGTTTATTTTCCTGCTGTTGCAAAACATTGTTTACAGCAATATCTTTCTGTTGTAAATTTTCTGTTTTATGTTTATGCTCGCCGGATTTTTTATCTACAGAAGTTTTAACTTCTTTAACTTCCTGTTTTGTTTCTTCCGTATTAGTTTTAGAAGAAGCTTTTTTAACTACTTTTTTTGTAGCAGTTTTTTTAGCTGCCCCTTTTTTAGCAGTAGTTTTTTTGGCTCCTGTTGTTTTTTTAGCAGAAGTTTTGCGGGCAGAAGATTTCTTTTTTGGCTCTTCTTGGTCCTTAGTTGTTTTCTTGGCTATTGTCATTTTCTGCCTCCGCACTAGACTCTAAATATTGTTTAGCGCCGTCTATAATCTTTTGGGCTGTTTTATCGCCAACACCTTGTAAGGTTGCTAAATGTTCAGGACTGAGTTTAGCAATTTTTTCTACGGAATCAAAGCCGGCTTTTGTTAAAAGTTCGGCAAGTTTAGGCCCAATACCCGGAACATCAGCTAAAGCATTTTGAACAAGCTGGGCTGCTTCTTGGCCTTCTTGATTCTTTTGTGTTTCACTCTTTACTTCAAGTTCCCATCCGCTTACTTTGGAAGCAAGTTTAACATTTTGCCAATCTTTACCGATTGCAATAGCGAGTTGATCATCAGGAACGATAACTAAAGCTTTTTTTGCTTCTGCGTCAACTATGCGGACAGATAAAACTTTAGCCGGGGAAAGAGCGTTGGCAATAATAGAACTTGCATCATCACTATAATTGATTAAATCAATTTTTTCGCCGGCAAGTTCACTGGTAACTGCGCGGATTCTAATACCTCTCATCCCAACGCAAGTGCCGATAGGGTCAACATTATTATCATTGCTTTTTACAACAACTTTAGCTCTGAAACCGGGGTCTCTGTAAATAGCTTTGATTTCAATAACATTATCGCTTAACTCGGGAATTTCAACTTTCATAAGTTCTTTTAAGAAAGTAGGGGAAGTCCTTGAAAGAATAATGTAAGGCCCTCTTTGCCCTTTATCCAATTTTAAAGCAGCTGATTTATAGCGGTTTAAAACGGAATCCGGCTTAATAGAAGGTAAATCTGCCGGAGCTAAAACTTTTTCAATTACGGCTTTAACTCTGCTGCCGTGGGTAAAGTGTTCTTTTCTGATTTGTTCGCAGTAAGGTAAAATAGCTTCAGCTTTGCCTAAGTCAACGATAATATCTCTATCAGAAAATCTGCGGACAAGACCTGTCACAATTTCGCCTTCTCTGGGTTTAAATTCTTTATAAAGATTATCTCTTTCAATACCACGAATTTTTTGAATAAGAACTTGCTTTGCAATTTGGGCTGCAATTCTTGAAAAATCGCTTACTTCCAAAGTTTTTATAACATCTTTACCGATTTTTGCTTTAGAATCAATCAATTTTGCATCTTCTAAAGAAATTTCAATTTCCGGGTTGGAAACTTCTTCAACAACGGCTAAAGTTTGATAGGCCTCAATAGAACCTTCCTCTAAATCTACATGGGCGGAAAGAAGGGCATTCCTGCCTAAATTCTTTCTCAAAGCGGAAACAAGGGCATCTTCAATAGTTTTTAGGGTATCTTCCCTGCTGATATTTTTTTCCCTTTCTAAACTTTCAAGGGCAAAAATTAAGTCTTTATTTTGCATATAGTTAATTCTCCTTAAAACTCAACCACAGGGTCAAGATTTGCTTTTTTAATGTCTTCATATTTGAAGTTAAATTTGGTCGTCCCGTCAAAAAGGACTATTTTGTTATCGTCTGCTTCTTCAATAATACCGGTAAAAGTGGCTCTGTTTTCAATAGGTTGTTTAGTAAAAATTCTTGCTCTTTCACCGATAAATTTTTTGAAGTGTGCCGGTTTTTTTAGAACACGCTTAATACCCGGAGAAGAAACTTCCAAAATATATCCCCCGTCAAGCAAATTTTCCATAGTAATAATGGAATCAATTTTATCTGTCAAAGTTTCGCAATCGCCAAGATTCACACCACCTTCTTTATCTACAAAGAACTGAAGTAATTTCTTGGAACCATGGGCTTGAATAATCAAATCCACAAGTTCATAGCCCTGTTGTTCAAGAGCAGCTGCGACGACTTCTTCCATTTGATTTTTGTTCATAAAACACCACCTTCAAAACAAAAGCGACTTGTTTCCAAGTCGCTTGAGCTTTAATCTAAGATATTTTTATTATAACATAAAAACAAGCACGCATGCAAGTTTAAATGCTATAGGTCTTTTGGCCTATTCTAAAATAGGTCTAAAGAATCTTGCATAAATCGTAAATATAGTATAAACTATACTTAAATGAGTTATATTAAAGGAGAAATGTAAATGAAAAAGACCTTAACCTTACTTATGTTTGCTTTATTTATCACCTCGCAATTTGCTTATGCAGCTTCCCAGCAAAAATTAGCCAGTGATGAAATAAAAGCCAATATCAACTCTTCTTTGAATCAAGCCAAAGAGGAAGCCACCGCTCTAAACGATAGCAAAGGAAGTCCCCTTATTATTGCTGTTAAAAATAATAATGTTAAAGTTGCTTTAGAATTATTAAAAGATCCAAAAGTAAATGTAAAAGCCACAGATTCTTTAGGAAACACAGCTTTGCATTATGCAACAAATGAGCAAATTATAGAAAGACTCGTAGCCAGAGGTGCAAATATTAATGCAAAAAATACTCTTGGCGAAACAACACCTATAATGTATGCCTCTGCAACTAATTTGCCAAAAATAGTAAGCAAAATGATTGCCCTTCATGCCAATGTCGCAGCAAAAGATAAAGACGGAGAAAATGCCTTAATTTATGCTGTCCTTAGTGAATGCAACCTTGAAATTATAAAAATCTTAGTAAATAATGGCGCACAGAAAGATGTTAAATCCCACGGCAGGACTTTGAAAGATTTACTTACTCCGGACGAAGAAGGCAGACCTAGATATTTAGATGTTCAGTGCGATGATGTTAGTGCGGCAAAAAATATCGTATTTCCAAAAAAATAAGTTATGAAATATTGATTTAAAAATCCCCGATATTTTGTATCGGGGATTTTTTATTTATTATGTTTATAAAAACTAAATGTTTTTTAGTTTTTCGTCAAGTTCGCTTAAAAGCCAAACTTCGCTTTGACCACTTGCGTGGTTTTTATATTCAATTTTGCCTTCGGGCAAAAGTTTTTTACCCACAATCAAGCGGTGCGGCACACCGACTAAATCAGCATCTTTAAATTTAATACCCGGGCGCTCGTTTCTATCGTCATATAAAACATCAAAACCTTTGGCTTGTAAGTTAGCATAAAGCGCGTCTGCTTTTTGTTTTACTTCGCCTTCTGTGTCAAGCGCAATTAACTCTATATCAAAAGGACTAAGAGCGCGCGTCCAAATAGGGCCAAAATCATCGTGGTTTTGCTCAATAGCGGCTGCTAAAACACGGCTAACACCAATACCATAGCAACCCATAATCATAGGTTTTGATTGTTGGCTCTCATCTAAGAACTCTGCTTTCATTGCGCTAGAATATTTTGTGCCAAGTTTAAAAATATGACCCACTTCAATACCGCGTTTAAAAGTAAAGTTTTGACCGCATTTTGGGCATTTATCGCCAAGAGAGGCAAGTTTTAAATCAGTAAAACTATCTACCTTATAATCGCGTTCAATATTAACATTAACTAGATGGGTATCTGCTTTACTTGCACCGGCAACGCCGTTTAAAATTGTTTTAATATAATTATCTGCAATAATTTTTAAACCTTTACCCTTTAAACTAACAGGGCCTGCAAAACCAACCGGGCTAGAGGTTATTTGGGTATATTCTTCCTCTGTTGCTTGGCAAACTTCGGTAGCATTTAAGAATTTTCTAAGTTTAATTTCGTTTAACTCATCTTCGCCGCGCATTAAAACAATAACAGGTTTTCCATCTGCTTTATAAACAAGTAATTTAATAAAGTTTTCAGCAGGTATTTTTAAGAAATCGGAAACTTCCTTAATAGTTTTTTTGTTCGGTGTAGAAACTTCTTTTAATTCTAAAAACTCACCTGTTTTTTGAGCGGGCACTGCTATTTCGGTCTTTTCCGTATTTGCACTATAACCGCAAGGGCAGACGGAAATTTCATCTTCGCCGGTATCGGCAAGCACCATAAATTCGTGTGAAAAATTACCGCCGATTGTGCCGGTATCTGCTTCAACAGGGCGAAATTTAAGACCGCATCTTTCAAAAATTCTGATATAAGAATCTTTCATTTTTTGATACCAGGTATTTGCCTGTTCCTCAGTTGAAGCAAAAGAATAAGCATCTGCCATATAAAACTCTCTTGCACGCATAACGCCAAAACGCGGGCGAATTTCATCTCTAAATTTTGTGCCAAATTGGTATAAACAAACAGGCAGTTGTTTATACGAAGAAACATCTTTTTTAACTAAATCTGTAATAACTTCTTCAGCAGTTGGGGCAATACAAAAATCTGCTTTTTTTCTATCTTTAATACGGAGTAATTCTCTGCCGTAAAAATCCCATCTGCCGCTTTTTTGCCAAAGTTCTGCCGGTTGGACTATCGGAAGCCACACTTCAAGCGCCCCTTCTTTATTAAATTCTTCGCGGATAATATTTTCAATTTTCTTTAAGATTTTCATACCAAGCGGCAACCACTCATAAATACCGCTTGCCGTCTTGCGAATAAGGCCTGCTCTTATCATAAATTTTGCAGAAACGATATCTGCATCTTTAGGGGCTTCTTTTAAAGTTGGTAAATAATATTCAGTTAATTTCATTTTATTTTTCCTTTATTTTATCTGTAAATTTTTTAATCCAATCTGCACGCGGTATTTTATTTTTAACTTCGCCTTTTTCAAACCAAAGGCCTTCGTTTATGCCACCTGCTATACCAAAATCAGCGTCGCGCGCTTCGCCGGGGCCATTAACAATGCAACCCATAACGGCAATTTTTTTGCCGGTGGAAAGTTTTATTAACTCTTTATCAGAGTAAATTTTTTCTTCAAGTTCTTTTACTGCGCCTGCAATATCAACTTGCGTTCTGCCGCAAGTCGGGCAGGAAATTATTTCCGGTCCAAACTCTCTAAGTTTAAGCGCTTTTAAAATTTCATAAGCAGCGCGCACTTGCATTTTGGGATCTTCTGTCAGAGAAATTCTGATTGTTGCGCCGATACCTGCTCTTAATAACTCGCTCATTGCTATTGAAGATTTGACAAGGCCTGCCATAAAACTGCCCGCTTCGGTTAGGCCGATATGTTGGGGAATATCAGTTTTTTCCGCCAAGAGTTTTGCTGCCAAAATTGTTCTTTGGACATTATCAGATTTAAGTGAAACTAAATAATTTTTAAAATTTAATTGCTCTAAAACTTCGGCTTGTTCTAAGGCCTCGCCGACCATAACTTCGGCCCATTTTTCATTGGGCCAATTAGGTCTGCCGGCAAATTTTTTTAATTCTTTAATACTGCCTGCATTTACGCCGATTCTAATAGGTATATTTTTATCTGCGCAAGCACGCACAACTTCCTGCACTTTAGCTTTATCGCCAATATTGCCCGGGTTAATACGCACCTTAGAAATGCCTTGTTTAACAGCTTCAAGTGCAAGTTTATAATCAAAATGAATATCTGCAACCAAAGGTGTATGAATTGCTTTAATAATTGTGCCAAGAGATTTTGCCGCTTCCATATCCGGCACGGCCACGCGGTTAATTTCGCACCCGCAATTTTCAAGAGCTAAAATTTGTTTTATTGTCGCTTCAGTATCGGCTGTTTTTGTGTTGCACATTGACTGAACGCGCACCAAATTGCCACTGCCAAGAATGTAAGGACCAACTTTAATTTGCCTTGTCTGCTTCATTTAAAGTAATCTCCTTGTCTTGTGAAATTTGCTCAGTTTGTTCTATTTTCGTAGCGGGTTTTACACTGCGGTTTTTAATACGCATAATATCGCTATATGTAGCATACACAACTAAAGATAAAAGAAAAATTGCCCCAACAGCACTGGCTCTTTCAAGAGTTTTTTCTTTAACTCTTTTACCGCGGATACCTTCAATAATAAAGAATACGGCATGACCGCCGTCAAGTATCGGTATAGGGAAAAGATTAAACATACCAATAGCAACAGAAATAAGACCTATTAAAAAGAAGTAATCTTCCCACCCACTATGAACGCCTTTACCGACAAGTTCAAAAATACCGATAGGTCCAGCCATTTCAGGAGCTTGTTTATGCCAAAGTTTTTCGGCAATAGTTTTAAGAGAAAGGGCCGTCCAATAATAACACTGATAACCTGCCACTTTAATTGCTTTTAAAGGCCCCGTTTTTTCATATACAGGAGCAACGGCAAAGCCGAGTTTCTTATCCTTGTTTACGGGTATTTCTTTTTCAAATATTTCATCATTTTGTTGATATTTTACTAATACGGGCTGACCTTCGGGCGTTGCAGCAATGGCGGTAACAAGGTCTTTCCAATTTTTAATAGAGGTATTATTTATTTCCAAAATCTGATCGCCTTCTGTTAGGCCATATGCTTGGGCAGGCATATTATCTAAAACTTCCCCTATTACAGGAGGAATTTCTTCAGGGTTATTCTTAGGAATACCCATAGTAATTATTATAAAAAAGAAAATAACAAATGCTAAAACATAATTCATTCCTGCTCCGGCAACAACCATAAACAATCTGGCATACCAAGGTTTTGCCCCAAATTCGCGAGGGTCTTTAATTTCTATTTCTCTTGCATAATATTCGCCTGCGGGTTTAACATAACCACCCAAGGGAATAGCCCTTAAACTATACTGCGTTTCCCCTTTACCCCATTTTTTTAAGAGTTTACCAAAACCGATAGAAAATTCTTCCACCTTGATATCAAGCAAACGACAGGCAAGAAAGTGCCCCAGTTCGTGAATAATAACAACTAAACCTAAGGCAAAAATAATACCTGCAGCCGAAACTAAAGTATGCCAGCTAAAAAGCCAGACAATTTTATCCATTAAAAATTGTGTTACTGATGAAATCATAAAATCTCCCTTAAATAATATACATATATTTTATCATATTAAGAGAAAACAGAAAAAATGAAATTATTTTATAAATTCTTTAGCTTTTTGGCGTGCCCAAGAATCAAAAGAAAGGGCATCTTCAAGAGTAATTTTTTCTTTAAAATCAGCTTCGTGGGTAGAAAAGACCTTAGAAATAATTTTAGCAATATCGGTAAATTTAATTTGCCCTTTTAAAAAGGCCTCTACGCAAACTTCGTCTGCTCCGTTTAAAACAGCACCGAAACTGCCACCTTTTTTTGCTGCATGCTGGGCTAAACTAAGACAGGGGAAAGCAGAAAAATCCGGCTCCATAAAATCAAGTCTTGCCATATCTAAAATGCTTAAAGGTTTAACCGGACAAGGATATCTTTTGGGGTAAGTTATAGCATATTGTATAGGCAAGCGCATATCCGGGTTAGAAAGTTCTGCAACTATTGCGCCATCTTCATATTCTACAGCGGAGTGCACTATTGATTGCGGATGCACAACAATTTTAACTTTTTCCAAAGGCAAATTAAAAAGGTGCATAATTTCAATAGTTTCAAAACCTTTATTCATCAAAGTTGCACTATCAATAGTAATTTTTTTACCCATTTTCCATCTTGGATGGGCAAGGGCCTGCTCAGGTTTAACATCATCTAAATTGCCTTTATATTTTAAGAAAGGTCCACCTGATGCAGTGAGTAAAACTTTCTTAATATTCTTTGCTTCTTGGCGATAAGTATGGATATCGCAATTTTCAAGAGATTGAAAAACAGCTGAAGGTTCAGAATCAACCGGCACTATCGTTGCGCCGTATTTTTGGCATTCTTGCATAATAACAGAACCAGCCATAACAATAGGTTCTTTATTAGCTAGAGCAATAACCTTTCCGGCTTTAATTGCCGCCATCAAAGGTTTAAAACCGGCCGCACCTACAAGGCCATTTATAATTAAATCTGCTTCTTTTAAAGAGGCAAGTTCACAAAGACTTTCCGGTGTAGGAGTAAGTAATTTTACTTCAGCCGGTATTAAATCTTTTATTTTATCGTAAGATTCTTGGCTTGCAACGGTTGCATATTTTGGCTTAAATTCTAAAACTTGTTTTAGAAATAAATCCCCGTTTCTACCGGCAGAAATTGCCAAAACTTTATAATCAGGACCAAGCGTTTTAATAACATCTAAAGCGCTTACGCCTATTGAACCCGTTGAGCCAAGAATTACGATATTTTTCATTAGATCATGAATAAAACTAAATAGTAAATTACCGGTGCTGTTAAAATACAGGCATCAAATCTATCTAAGAAGCCGCCGTGACCGGGTAAAAAGCCCGTAGTATCTTTAACGCCGGAATGTCTTTTGAAAAGAGATTCCGCCAAATCAGAAACTTGGGCTAAAACAGAAATACAAGCACCTAAAGCTAAGGCCTGTTGCCAAGTAATATTGGGGTAAAACATATCCCAAAGCAACATGGTTACACCTATACCGGCAACAAAACCGGCAATGGAACCTTCCCAACTTTTTTTAGGACTTACAACTTCTTTTAAGCGATGTTTGCCAAGCCAACAGCCAATAGCATAAGCAGCAGTATCATTTGCCCAAATTGCAAAGAAAATAATATAGGTAAAATATTCCCCATAAGGTTCAATCATACGAATATTAATTAAATGGGCTAAACACCAAGGTATAAGCATTACGCCAAAAAAGGTATTTATAACGCGTTCAAAAGAAGGTGCTTTTCTAAACATTTCAAATAAGAAAAGCCCTGCCAAAGTAAGCGCGATAAAAAATCCACTTATATTGCTTGGCAAATCTACTATATCAGGCAAACGCCCGGCTAAAGCAGCAACGGTCATTAAAGCACCAAAAACAATTAAACCTAATCTGTTAACAGGTTTTTGGGCTAATAATAAAACAAGGCCATACTCATATAAGCAGACCATTATTATGGCAGCAATTAAAGCCATAAAGAAAATTCCGCCATAAGAAATGGCGAAAGTTACTAGTAATACTAGCACTATTGCAGTTAAAATTCTAGGTAATATCATAATAATATTATATAAAAAAGTTTAATATAAGAATTATTTTTTGTATTATATTGTTATGAAAAAGTTTTTTTTAATTACAATTTTTACTTTTTTTATTTATCCGGCTTTTTGCCAAAATGTTGGATTTGTTTCTGCAGGAGAAGAAATAAATACTTATGCTACTACTGACGATTTTTCCAATACTTTTGAGATAAACTTTGCCCCACCTACAAAAATTAAACCGGGACAAAGGACCTCCTTTCAAGCAACAAAATGCCAAGCCGTCCGCTTAAGCAAAAGTTGGTTTATAACAGCGGCCCACTGCGTTGAAGAAACCTGCCAAAATGGGTGTGATTTTCAAACCCGTTTAATAGTAGGCAGAAATTATGAAATGGATGTTATAGGGCAAAGTTCCCCAAAATCACCTCAGATTTTTATACACCCTGAAAGAGATGTCAATAAAAATATGGCAACTTATGATATTGCTTTAATCTATTTTAAACCTGCCACTTCTAAATTTGTTTACAAAGATCCGCGCAAGTCTGTAGGCATAACTCAACATGAATTTATGAATCGTCTAAACAATTATAGAACTTATAAAAGGGCTTTAAGCAGTTATAATACCCCTATTTTGCTTATTATGGGAAAATACAGAAAACAAGGCCCTGTTTTAGCAAGAAAATTTTCCGTCTTATCAAGTTTTACAGACAAAAGAGAGGTTTTAAGAAGTAATAATAAAGCAATTTATTTTCCGCAAACAAAAACTTTTGTCTTACAAAATTTTGGAATAAGGCAAGGTATTTCCGGCAGTGGCCTTATGACTTCTAAAGGTGAACTTGCCGGTATAACTTCTTCTATATCTATAAGCAGCAATAATAACGAAAAGCAACTTGCCCGATTTGCCGCTTTTGATAAAACAACTTTAGATTTTATACAAAGCAAAATCGGCAATATTAAATATAATATCCTTAAATAACTTTAGTCGCATCAATCATTTTTTGGCACAAAGCAGGAATATCAAAATCCTTTTCTTCTTTTATATCAAGGGAAATTATATTCTTATATCTTTTAAACCAAGTTCTTTGGCGTTTTGCATATTGGCGAGTTAAAATAATAATTTTTTCAAGAGCTTCTGCGCGTGAAATTTTATTTTGTAAAACTTCTATTGCTTGAGTATAACCAAGAGTGTTTAAGCCACAGGCCTCAGGACCGAAATTTTCTAAGGCATTTTTTGCTTCTTCTATCATTGGATCAAGAATTAAATTTGTGCGTTTTATAATACGCTTATTTAATAACTCTTTATCCCAATTTATATAAAAGAATAACGCTTTATCCGTAGGGATTTCTTTAGGCCCTGTTTGCGTTCTTAAAGAACTGGCTGTTTTGCCTGTTAAAAGAGTAATTTCAAGCGCCCTTAAAACTCTGTGTATATTACCCGGGGGTATAGTTTGCGCACTTTTAGGGTCAAGTCTTTTTAGCTCTTCGTAAAGTTCGGCTTTAGTTTTAAGTAAAAGACGCTTTCTTAAAGTTTCATCTGCCGGCGGCAGAGAATCCATACCACAAAAAAAGCCCTCAAAATAAAGCCCTGTTCCGCCGGCAAAAATTAGGGGTTTTTTACTTTGCTTAGTAATTTTATTTGCTTCTTTGATAAAAAGCGAAACATCAAATTTTTTATCAATAGGCAAAAAATCAGCTAAATAATATCTAATACCCTGCACATAAAAATTATTATCTTGCCAAATACCTTTTGGGCAAGCCGTGCCGATATTTAAACCTTTATAAATTTGACGGGAATCAACAGAAATAATTTCCCCGTCTATTTTACCAGCCAAAGCCAAAGCGAGATCAGTTTTACCGCTTGCCGTTGGCCCTGCTATAATAATCGGACGGGGAAACATTTATTTAAATAAGGTTGTATCTTTTTGTATCTTATTGCAAATAGCATTACATTTGCAATTAGGAACGCAAACTTCCGGCAGTTTTAGCAAAATCCTTGTATTACAATCAACGAAATCATCTGCAAGAGTTGTAATTTTTTGCACTATTGAGGAGCTAATTTTTACAAATTCTATACCGATAGTATAAATAGGCCCTTTTTGACGGACCCAAGCTGTTCTGGCTTCTACTTCAAACTTGCCGACAAAAGGAAGTTCCATTTTAATTTTTAAACTGCCGGCAACCGGAGCTTTTAAAAAGGAAACTATTCTCATACCTGAAGCAGATAAATCTGCTAAGACAGCGGCAACTTCATGTTGCTGGCCTGTTTTTTCATCAGTAAAAGCAAGATCAATCGGCTCAACAATATTGCTGATAACCGGCACCCTTGGGTGTCTTCTTCTTTCAATAAATTTTTCGCTCATAACTATACCTCTTTATGCTAATAAAATTGTATCTTTACTTTCTTTAATTTGCAAGTCCACAACAGCGCCGACGGGGTATTTTTCTTTAGTCCTTACCCAAAAATTATTAGATGTGCGTCCGTTTGTAGGCGTTTCAAAAAGCACTTGTTGCTTTGTTGCTATCTGGCGGGCGTAAGCATCTTTTGAGGACTGCTTTATTTCATTTAACAAAATATCAAGCCGTTTTTCCACTATTTTTTGATCAAGTTCTTTAAAAAGTGCCGCGGGCGTTCCTTTTCTAGGAGAAAATTTAAAACAATAAGCAGCACTAAACTGGGCTTCCTGACACAAGGTTAAAGTATCTTTAAAATCTTCTTCTGTTTCTTTTGGATAACCTACAATAATATCTGTGCTAATCTCTATACCTATTTCTCTTAAAGCTTTTAGTTTTGCTAAAAGTTCTTCACGCGTATAGTTGCGTTTCATATCGGCAAGTATTCTTGTTGAACCGCTTTGAATAGGCAAATGTATATGACGCGCAATTTTAGGACAATCTTTAAGAGTTTGTAAAAATTCCTCATTTATAAACATCGGATGAGGGCTTAAATAGCGTAAGCGTAAAAGTTTATCAAAAGAACAAATTTCTCTAAGTAGTTTTGAAAAACTGAAACCTTTATAATTATACGCATTAACCGTTTGTCCTAACAAGACAATTTCTTTTGCTCCACTTTCAAGGGCTACTTTAACTTGAGAAAGAATATTTTTGGGATCTAAAGAGTAGGCTTCCCCCCGGACATAAGGGACAATACAATAAGAACATTTACAACTGCAACCACGCATAATATTAACTAAAGCAATAGGGCTGTTTGCAGGTGCAGATAGGGGCTGTGTATTTTGGTCTTCAAACAAATCGGCTTTTTCTATAACAGAAGAAAAATTATCTATATTTTTTGCGCCATTAACAATATCTGTATGAGGAAATTTCTTTTTTATTTTTTGGCCAAGACGCTGGGCTGCGCAACCGGTAAAAATTATTTTTCTGCCTTCTTTTTTTGCCTTCCATTTAGCAAGACGACCAAGATAAGATATTGCTTTATGTTCGGCATGTTCGCGAATTGTGCAAGTATTAACAAGCACAATATCGGCCTCTTCCAATTTTTGTGTTTGCGTGCAACCTTTAGCCGCCAGAGTAAGCATCATTTCTTCTGAATCGGCTTCGTTCATCTGACAGCCAAAGGTTTGCAAGTAAACTTTCTTCATTTAGATAACGACTTTAAATTTGCGTTTTGCGGTTTTAACTTCTTTGCCGTTTACGCACCCATAAGCTTCCGCATAAAAATTACCGGTAGTAAAGTTCCACCAATCAAACCACCAATAACCATTTGCGCATCTGCAATCTTGCCAAGGTCCGCCGTTAATAGAAATTTTAAGCCAAGAAATATTGCTTGGACTACCAAGTCTAAAGCAATAATGTCCGCAATAAACTTTTTCATTATTTGTGGGGTAATCTATATAAAGATCCTTTGCTAAAGGTATTGCTTTTTGAGAAGAAGCAGTAGCAGCACTTTTTGTTGTTTTTGTTTTACTTACGGCTGTTCTTCTTGTTGAAGAAACAACTTTTCTAAGTGTTTCTTTAAGACTTTTTTTTGTTTTAGTTTTTGTCATTTTTTCTCCCTTACCATAAACCTTTTTAGAATTTTTTATTCAAATTATTAAGAGATTCTAATACAGGTTTTTTCAAATGTATTTTTATAACTCTTCTGCCTTTTTGGGCAAGAGCTTTAAAATCTGCTAAGGCCTGAGCGCTTACCAAATCACCAAAAGTATATGCTTGTTTGGGAATTGAAACTTCCTCTTCTGGCTGGGCACTTAAAATTACAAAGATGCCCTTACCGCCATCGCCTTTATGAAGTTGGCCGGTTGAGTGTAAATATCTTGGGCCATATCCAAACAAGACTGCAGCTTTGCTTGAAGTTAAAAGTTTTTCTCTAATATCTTTTAAAGTGGCATCAATTTCTTCTGTTTCGTTTAAATAAGCAAGCAAGGCAATATAATCATTTGGTTTAACTAAACTTAAAATATCTTTGCCAAGATTTTCTAAAGCGACTTTACCTTCTAAATTATCACTTAACAAAAGTTCTGCTTCTGCTTGAGGATCTTTATTCCCTTTTGAAAGTTCTTCCAAAATACCTTTAGCCAAAGTTTTTGCCGCTTGGACATTTGGTTGGTCAAAAGGATTAATCTTCATAATTGCACCACAAGCAGCGGTTGCAATTTCCCAAAGTAAAAATTGTTCGCCGATAGCATTTAACTCCGTCATTTCTACTTGGGCAACAGGATGTTTATTTTCTAAAGAAGGAATAATTTCCTTTACTTTGGAATTATCTTCTGAGTTAAAATTAATATGTACGAAAATTCTATCTTCTTGATAGTCAAAATTTTTATGCAAACCTTCACCGGCAACAGGCACAACCCCACAATTTTCTTTACCGGTTGATTCGGCAACAAGTTGTTCCACCCATAAACCAAAAGTATCTATTTCTTTCGGCATTAAAAGGGTAAGTTTATCTTTTTTATTTAAGAAACCTTCGCCCATTAAAGCACCGAGTTCAAGAGGAGTCCTAGTAGTATGATTTTTAAAACTATCACCAAATGCTTTTGCTTTTTTCAAAATCGGTTCAATATCAATACCGCTTAAAGCAGCCGGCACCATACCAAAGAAAGATAAAGCGGAAAATCTGCCACCGATATCGGCTTTATTTAAGAAGATTTTTCTAAATTTCTTTTCTTTTGCTAAAGTTTCAAGCCCTGTTCCAGGGTCTGTAATAGCGATAAAATTATCGCCCGGTTCATCAACTTTAGCTGCAGAAACTTCTTCATAAAAATAGGCAAATTGAGATGAAGGTTCAACAGTTCCGCCAGATTTGCTTGCAAAAATAAACAAGGTCTTTGCCGGATTAATTTGCGCACGCACTTTAGCAACCCAATCAGGATTTGTGCTATCTAAAACAATAAGTGTCGGCCAATTTTCTTTCTTGCCGAACAAAACACGCAAAACTTCCGGTGCTAGACTGCTACCGCCCATACCCATCAAAACGACATGCTTATAGGAATCTTTAACTGAAAGAGCAAAATCCTGTATTTCTTTTAAGTGTTCAAGAGTCCAATCATAAACTTCTGTCCAACCAAGTGAGTTATTTATAATCTTTGTATGTTCTTCTTCTGTTTTCCAAAGATTTGCCTGATGTTGATAAAGTTTTGCCGTAAAATCTTTTTCGGTAAGTTCTTTAACACCCTTTTGTAAAAGTTCTTCAGCTTTATTGTTAAATTTTATATACATTTTCAACCTCTCTTTATTTTTTTAAATCTATTTTTCCGTTTTCTATTTTATAACAATTATCTGCATAATCTGCGGCCTTGATATCGTGGGTTACCATTAAAACAGCAATACCTTCTTTTGCTAAGGCAGCAAAATCTTTAAAAACTTGCTCTTTACGCGCGCCGTCAAGGTTGCCGGTTGGCTCATCTGCTAAAACCAAAATAGGGTTATTAATTAAAGAACGAGCAATAGCAACTCTTTGTTTTTCCCCTCCGCTTAAAGAAGGAGGCATTTTGCTGGCAAGAGTATCAATATTCAAATTTTTAAGTAAATCTAAAGCCCTTGTTTTTGCACTTTTACCTTTTATTAAGGCAGGCATATTAACATTTTCAATTACACTAAATTCCGGCAAAAGCCCATCAAATTGAAAGACAAAACCAATCTTATCCAAGCGAAGTTTTGCTTTCTTTTTTTCTGATAAATTTAAAATATTTTTGCCTTCAAATAAAATTTCGCCTTCGGTTGCAGTATCAAGCATGGCAATTAAATTTAAAAGAGTGCTTTTGCCACTACCGCTTGGCCCTACAAAAACATTAAAAGTGCCAGCTGAGATTTTTAAATTAACTTTATCCAGCACTTTATTTTTTTCCAGACCTTCTTTATAAATTTTGGTAAGGTCTTTAAGTTCAAGTAATATCTTATCCATAGCGTATTGCATCCACCGCATTAACTCTTGAGGCTTTATAAGCCGGATATAAGGCCGAAATAAAGCATAAAACATAGCTGCCTAAAATAACACTTAAAATATCAAAAAATTCCATTTTAACAGGCACTTTTGTAAGATAATAAATATCTGCCGGCAACTGCACAATATCAAAAGTAGCAATTACCCAACATAAAATACAAGCCAAAACAAGCCCTGATAAAATACCCGCACTTGCAATAAAAAGGCCTTCAAGCATAAAAATTTTTCTAATTTGCGCCGGACTTGCCCCCATAGCGCGCATAATACCAATATCTCTTAATTTTTCTGTCCCAAACAAAATTAAATTAGAAGTTATATTTAAAGAAGCAACTAGAATAATTAAAGACAGAATAATAAACATCATAACTTTTTCTAGTTTTAAAGCGGCGTATAAATTGCTATTTAACTCCATAAAAGTCTTAACGGAATAATTTTTTTGGGTAGCCTCATCAATTTCAAAAGCAAGAGTTTGGGCCCTATCAAGATTATCAAGTTTAACACTTAAAGTTGTTATTGCCCCTTTTAAGCCCAAAAAATCAGAAGCACTTTTTAAATTTGTATAAGCAATAGTATTATCAAATTCGTAATAACCGGTTTTTAAAAGACCGGTAACGGTAAACTTTTTCATTTTAGGCAAAGCACCGGCAATAGTAGCAGGGGAAACCAAAACGACTTCATCCCCCACCATAATGCCCATATTATAAGCAAGCTCCTGTCCAAGAACCAAGGGGGATTTATCTTCTGAAGTTGTAAAGGAACCTTCGGTTAAAGAAGCAAGTAAATTGCTTGTTTTTGCTTCTTGCACAGGGTCAAGCCCGCGCAAAACAACACCTTGGTTTTGGCTTTGATAATTTAAAATTGCCTGGCCGTAAATACTTGGAGCAGTTGCCTTAATTCCTTTTATATTTTCTATTG
This sequence comes from Elusimicrobiaceae bacterium, assembly GCA_017534965.1. Classification (GTDB taxonomy): domain Bacteria; phylum Elusimicrobiota; class Elusimicrobia; order Elusimicrobiales; family Elusimicrobiaceae; genus Proelusimicrobium. Next base: position 21,512 of record JAFXVA010000031.1, read on the forward strand.
TTTTTTGGACTTCTTGATAACGTCCGTCAGGCATCATACCCATAATCATAATATGGGCTTGTGCACCGATAACTTTATTTTTAATATCGTTTTGGAAACCGCTCATAACCGCAAGGGTTGTTATTAAAGCCGCCACACCGACACATACGCCTAAAATGCCGATAATTGTTGTTATTAAAGAAAATACACCCTTACTTTGCGAAAGTAAATAGCGTTTTGCAACAAAACTCTCAAATTTCATATATAAATATTGTATAAAAAAAGGGGCTTTATAGCCATAGTAGAACAAAAGGCCCTTCCCTTAGTAATAATAGGGTAGGGCCTTTATTCTCAAACTGAAATTATGACTAGAAGTGGTTGGCTTCCATTTGTTTAAGAAAGTCTTTATTAGACTTCGTAGCAGATAACTTTTCAAGAAGCAAAGTCATAGCATCGACGGAACTTAAAGGAGCAAGAATTTTGCGGAGTATCCACGCTTTATTAAGTTCATCTTCCGTTAAGAGTAAATCTTCCTTACGGGTAGAAGTTCTGTTAATATCAATAGCAGGGAAGATTCTTCTATCAGAAAGTTTTCTATCAAGGTAAATTTCGCTGTTGCCGGTGCCTTTAAATTCTTCAAAAATAATATCGTCCATTCTGCTGCCGGTTTCTACTAGAGCAGTTGCGATAATTGTTAAAGAACCACCTTCTTCAATATTTCTGGCTGCACCGAAAAATCTTTTCGGTCTTTGCAGTGAAGTTGCCTCAAGACCACCGGTCAACACTCTGCCGGAGGCCGGCATAACGGTATTATAGGCCCTTGCAAGGCGGGTAATAGAGTCAAGCAAAATAACAACATCTTTGCCATGTTCTACACCGCGTTTGGCTTTTTCAAGCACCATTTCGGCCACTTGAACATGTCTTTCGGCCGGTTCATCAAAGGTGGAAGCAATAACTTCGCCTTTAATATTGCGGCGCATATCGGTAACTTCTTCCGGTCTTTCATCAATAAGTAAAACTAAAAGTTCAATATCTTTATGATTGGTGGTTAAGGAATTGGCAAGCGCCTGCATCATAACGGTTTTACCGGTTTTAGGGGCTGCCACAATCAAGGCGCGCTGCCCTTTGCCAATAGGTGCCATCAAATCAATAACTCTTTGGGTAAGGTCGTTTTTATTAACTTCCAAAACAAAGCGGTTATTTGGATGTAAAGGAGTTAAGTTTTCAAACAAAGGTCTATTATAAATTTTTTCGGCTTCTACATTATTAACTTTTTGCACTTGAAGCATAGCAAAAAATCTTTCATTATCTTTCGGAGGGCGGATAAGGCCTTCAATATTATCGCCTTTTCTTAAACCGAATCTCTTTATTTGAGAAGGGGAAACATAAATATCCTGCGCACCGGCAAGATAATTATTTTCTTCTGAACGCAAAAAGCCAAAGCCATCAGGTAAAATTTCCAAAACACCGCCACCATAAACAGAGCCGTTTTGTTTTGCCTGCACTTCCACAATTTTACCGATAAGTTCCTGCTTTCTTAGGCCGGAAATATCTTGAACATTATAATTTAAAGCAAGTTTGGTAAGTTCGGCCACGCTTAATTTAGAAAGAGCTAAAGCATCCAAAGTTTTAGCACCGTTTGCCTTCATAGAAGGAGCCTGAGTAGTTCTAGCAAAATTATTGTGATTAGTATTTTGCGTTTGATTATTTGCCGGAGTATTATTTACCGGGGTATTTTGTGTTGTGTTTGGTGTATTATTTTGTGCACTATTTTGTGTTTGCACGCGCGGGGTGCGCGGTGTATATTTTCTGCGAGTTGTAGTAGTTTTTACAGCTTTAACTTCTTTGTTGTCCATAATTTTCCTCTTATTTATTATTTAAAATCAAAAATAGTTTTTCTATTTTTTCTTCTAAATCTTTTCTTGTTGAATTATTAAAAATTACAAGGTTTGCCTGTTGCGCTTTTTCTTCTAAAAGCATTTGGGCCTTATCCCTGTTTATAAAATCTTCTTTTGTCATTTTACGCGAAATTGCCCTTTTTAAACGGATATTAAAATCGCTGTAAATGCAAAGAGTAAAATCAAAACTATCCTCTAAACCGCACTCAAAAAGCAAAGGAATATCAAAAACAATTATCTTTTTTGTGTTTTGCTTAATTTGGGTCTGGGCTTCTTTTAAAACTAAAGGGTGTAAAAGTTTTTCAAGCCATTTTTTATCTTGGGCATTTTTAAAAATCTTTTGGGCAATTTGTGCTTTATCTATTGTATTAAAATGAGTTTCAATTTTATCTTTTAGTAAATTAAAATTTTGTGCCGCTAAAGTATCGCTGCAAATAACTTCACAGCCAAGTTTTTCAAAAGCTTTTAATGCCGTGCTTTTGCCACTTGCTATACCGCCACTAAGGCCAATAACTAAAGAACCTTTTTTTCTAAAATTCATAAAATGGCCCCCATTTCATTTAAGTTTTTACCCGCTTTTGCTTTTGCAACCAAAGGCACTCTTAAGATAACGGCATTTTCCATTTTATCTTTAACAAAAGTGGCTACTTCTTTTAATTTTTCATTTGGCACTTCAAAAACCAGTTCATCATGTATCTGAAGTAAAATCTTTACATCTTTTGGTAAATTTTTATAAATATCAAGCATTGCCTGTTTAATAATATCTGAGGACCCGCCTTGTATAATTGTATTAACGGCGGCGCGATTTGCAAAACTTGTAAGTCTGGCTGAAGAGGCCTCAAATTCCGGCAAATAGCGAATATGTCCCATAAAAGTTTTAACGAAACCTTCTTGTCTGGCTTTGGCAGCGGTTTTATTTATCCATTCTTTTAAAGTATCATAACGGGCAAAATAAGAATCTATATATTCTTTTGCTTTACTTGTGCTTATACCAAGAGTATCGGCTAAAGCCATGGGGCCTTGCCCGTAAACAATACCAAAGTTTATAGCTTTTGCGGCGGAGCGTTCTTCTTTTGTTATTAGCTCGGGCTTTTTATTAAAAATTTCACTAGCCGTTTGCAAGTGAATATCTTGCGTGTTTTTAAAAGCATTTATTAAAGTTTCATCCCCTGATTCATGGGCCAGAACGCGCAAATCTATCTGGGAATAATCTAAAGATAAAAGAGTGTTTCCCTCGCCTGCAATAAAAGCTTGGCGGATAAGGCGGCCTTTTTCTGTTCTGGCAGGTATATTTTGTAAATTCGGACTAAAACTTGAAAGACGCCCCGTCAAAGTGCCTGTTTGATTAAAATTGGTATAAACCCTGTGCGTATCATCCGAAGACAAATCAAGCAAGGCATCTACATAGGTGCTTTTTAATTTTGCGCTTTCGCGATAAGCAAGAATCTGTTTTGCTATAGGGTGAATATTTTCTAAAGAAGTTAAAACTTCTTCATCCGTAGAATAGCCGGTTTTTGTCTTTCTAAGATAAGGTAATTTTAATTCTTCAAAAAGCAAAATACCAAGTTGCTTTGGCGAGTTTATATTTACCTCTTTTCCTGCTAATTTATTTACTTCTTTTTGGGCTTGCATCATTTCATTTGAAAGTAAAATGCTTAAAGTTTTAAGCCAAGCCCTATCAATCATAATTCCGTTTAATTCCATTGATAAAAGAACGCTCATCAAAGGAGTTTCCATCATATTAAAAACTTGATATTGGTTTTGATTTTTTAATTGTTGCTCTAATCTTTCTTTTAAATTCAAAAAATATTTGGCAAAAAAGGCAAGTTGCTCTTTAATATCTGTTTGAGGATTTATAAATAGGTTTAAATTCACACTTAAAAGCCCCATTAAACTAAACTCCCCTGCAGGATCTAAACAATATTTAGCAAGAGAAGTATCAAAACAATTTAAAAATTTATCTTTAGGTTCAATTTCAAGAAGTCTAAAAGTATATTTTAAATCATGTCCGATTTTTAAAATATTATCTTCTAAAATTATATCTTGCAGAAGGTTGTGTTCCTCATCGGTAATTTTTTCTATCTCACAAACCGAATAAAAATTTTCATCTTTTGCCAAAAGCAAAAAATCATCTTGCGCGTAAATTATAAATTCTTTTTGATTTTTTATTTCTTCAAGAACTTCTTTTAAAGTGTAAGTTTTAATTTCTTCTTTTGGTTCTTCAAAAGAAGACATATCAAACAAATCCCCTTGGCCGTTAAACTCCGGTTCTGTTTGTTTAGGCATAGTTTTTAAATCGGCAAGATAAGCATGCAAATTCTTAAATTCAAATTCTTGAGCAAAAAACTGCAATTTTTCTAAATCGGGATTTTGCACTTTATAATTTTCTAAATTCGTTTCAAAAGGTAAAGTTGTATCTAAAACAATTAATTTTTTGGAAAGAATAGCATTTTGTTCATCTGCAAGTAATTTGCGTGCCATAGTTTCTTTTATTTCGGGATTTTTATTTTGAGCCGCTTTTAAAATATCTTCCAAATGACCGAATTTCGTAATAAGTTCAACTGCTGCTTTAGGACCAAGCCCACTGACACCCGGCACATTATCAGAAGAATCACCGACAATAGATAAATAATCGGCAATATATTTACAATCAACCCCAAATTTTGCTTTACAGGCCCTAGAATCTTTTGGTTCTTCTTTTAAATTACCGCTCCAAATTTTTATATTATTATCTGCTATTTGTAAAATATCTTTATCGGAAGTTATTACAACTGCTTGCTCCCCCTGTTTTTCAGCAGAAGTTGCAAGAGTAGCCAAAATATCATCGGCTTCCGCCCCTGGCAAAGCACAAACTTTAAAGCCAAGTGCCTTAACCAAATCCCGTGAAATTTTAAGTTGCTCTACTAAGGCTTCATCGGTAGGCGGTCTATTTGCTTTATATTCAGGATAAATTTTATGGCGGTTTGTCGGTCCTTTAGAATCAAAACAAAAAGCAATATATTCCGGTTTAATTTCTTTGTTAAATTTTAAAATCCAATTTAAAAAGCCATATAAAGCCCCAACCTCTTTACCTTTTGAAGTAGCTAACTTCGGTAAAGCATGATAGTTGCGGTGTAAGAACCCGTGGGCATCAACTAAATATAATTTTTTTGGATTTTGCATAAGATAAAATACAACTAAGAAGGGATAAAGAAAATTATAACAACCTCTAATTTTATGGATTTTTGTTGCTTTGCCTGCAGAAATTAACAGGCAAAGCAACCAAGATAAGAAATACTGCTAAAATTATTTATTATAACAAAGCATCAATTTGTTTTTTCAATTCTTCTTTGCTTTATAAACCGACCATTTGTTTTATCATTTGGCCATCTTTAAAGAGCATTATTGTCGGAATAGAAGCAATTCTATATTGCACACTTTTTTCCGGAGCATCATCTGTATTAATCTTGCAGATTTTTGCTTTGCCTTCATATTCTTTTGCTAATTCTTCTATAACAGGACCGAGCATTCTGCAAGGGCCACACCAGGGTGCCCAAAAATCTACCAAGGCAACACCTTTATATTCAAGAACTTCTTTTGCAAAGGTTTCATCATTAAGATGTATTTCACTCATAAAGTCCCCCTTTATTTAAGACTTCTAAATTAAAGGATATATGATTAATTTAAAAAAGTCAATATCTTTTAAAAACTTTTATTTTTGCGCTGTGTTTTGTTGATTATTCTGAGCCGAGCCAAACGCCAACGCTTTTTGCATTTGATTTTGTATAGCTTGAGTCTGGGCTAAAGCTTTTTGTTGTTCTGCTTTGGCATTTTTAATAATTTCTTCCTGTTGCTTTCTTGCTTTTTCCTCCGCTTGTTGAGCAGCTATTGATTTTTCAGAAAGACTGGCAACTTTCTTTCTATCATCAGTTATTATTTTCCCTTTTTCATCTTTCGGAAGATTTTTAAATGAGATAAAGTTTATTATTGCTTGGGCTGTTTCGGTTTTACCTCTCTTTTGAGCGGCTACTAAAGGGGTTATTCCTTTCTTATCTGCTTTATTATAATCAGCGCCGAGTTCAAGCAAATCTTTTGTGATAGAGGTATTACCCGTATAGGCAGCATAAAATAAAGGGGTTTGATTATTATTATTTGCCTTATTTATATCGGTATCATTACGGCTGAGTAAAGCTCTTGCAATATCATTATGGCCCCCTTTGATAGCATATAAAAGAGGGGTCATACCATATTTATTTGCAGCATTTACATTTGCTTTATAAGCTGTTAATTTTTGAAAGGCCGCTAAATTACCTTGAGAACTTACAACAATTAACGGGGTGTTGCCATTAGCATCTGCATAGTTAGCATTTGCACCGCCTTTTAACATGGCTTCCATACCTACATAATTTTTATCAAAAACATAAGCAAGTAAATTTTCATTACTTACCCCGGCTAAAGCACCGCGGGAAAGCAAATAATCTGTAATATGCCTATATTGTCCTTTGGCTGCTTCTGTTAAGGCGGTTATACCTCTTTGGCTTTTTACATTAACATTGGCATTTGCACCAAGCAATTTTATTACCATTTCCAAATTGCCGTTTCTTGCTGCTTTGATTAAAGCTGTTTCTCCGGTATAAATATCTAAAACATTAACATCTGCGCCATTATCAACTAAATAAGCAAGTAAATCATAATTATTTTTTTCTGCGACTAAAACAATTAAAGGTTGTCCTTTTGAGGTAGGAATATCCGGATGTTTAAGACCTTCCACCATTTTTGATAAAGCTGTTTCCAAATCATTATTTTCTATATCTTGGGCAATTTCATCTACAATTTCTTTTGGATTTTGAGCTTCTATCTTACTTAAAACGGCCTCACTGGGTTTTTTTGTTTTTTCCGGCCCACGAAAAAAAGTAAGCCATAACAAAAAAACTATTGGAACGGCAAGAAGTAATATATAAGGAAATTTTTTCATACCAACCCCTATAATTTTATTTTTTATGAATTTTAGCTAGAGCATTTTTAGCAGCATCTTGATGAGCGGATTTTTTATTATGCCCCTTACCACGCCCAAGTTCTTTACCCTGTTCATAAACAACCGCGGTAAAGATTTTATCGTGTTCCGGCCCGATAGTTTGGATTATCTCATATTCCGGCACACTTTTGCCTAACTTTTGCATATATTCTTGCAAAACACTTTTGTAGTCTTGTAAATCAACTTCTATCTTTTGAGTTTTAAACCAAGCAAGTATAACTTGAGAAACGGCCTCAAAACCGCCGTCTAAATAAATGGCTCCCAGCAGGGCTTCAACGGCATTTGAAAGTATGCTTGCACGTTCTCTGCCACCGCTGGCAATTTCCCCTTGGCCAAGAAGTAAATATTTGCCAAGATTAAGTTGTTTAGCCCAAAAATAAAGATTTTTTCTTGAAACAAGATTGGCTTTTATTTTAGAAAGCACTCCCTCTTCTTTTTCGCTGAGCAAATTATAAAGTTGCCCTGCTACAATAAGACCTAGGACACTATCACCCAAGAACTCCAAACGCTCATTATTAATGCCGTGCGGATGCGGGTTATAGGACCTGTGAGTGAGTGCTTCCTTTAAAATATCTTTATTTTTAAAAGTATAATTTAATACTTTTTCTATTTCTTGAGACACTTATTTAACTTTTGCTTTAATGTGGTTGATTGCTTCACCGACAGTTTTGATTTTTTCAGCTTGTTCATCGGGAATATCAATGTTAAATTCTTCTTCAAGAGCCATAATAAGTTCTACTGTATCAAGGGAATCGGCCCCTAAGTCATTAACAAATTGAGCTTCCGGTTTAACTTGATCCGGTTCAACACCCAATTGTTCCACAATAATATTTTTTACTTTTTCTTCTACGTTCATTTTTTCCTCCATAGCAAATTGCTAAATGTATAAACCGCCATTAACTGCTAAAACCTGGCCGGTGATGTATCCTCCGTCATCAGAGGATAAAAACATTACCGCTTTGGCAATGTCTGTTGTTGTTGCAAATCTTTTTAAAGGAATTAATGCTAAAGTTTGCTCTTTAATTTGATCGGAAAGTTTATCTGTCATATCGGTTTTAACAAACCCGGGAGCAACTGCATTAACCCTTATATTCCTTGAAGCAAATTCTTTGGCCAAAGATTTTGTAAGCCCGATAATACCAGCTTTTGAAGCGCTGTAATTTGCTTGCGCAGCATTACCACTTTGACCTACGACAGAAGACATATTAACTATGCTTCCGCTTTTGGCTTTCATCATAATTTTTAAAACTGCTTTGGACATTAAAAATGTCCCTTTTAAGTTTACATTTAAAACGGCATCCCAATCTTGTTCAGTCATTCTAATAGCCAAAGTATCACGAGTGATACCGGCATTATTAACCAAAATATCAATACCGCCAAATTCTTTTAAAACATTATCTACAAAATTTTGGACTTCTGTTTCTTTTGAAACATCTGTTTTTTGAGCATAAACTTTTGAAGAAGGAAATTCTTTAAGTAAATTTTCTTTTGCTTTTTTTGCCCCTTCCTCAGTAGTAGAACATAAAGCAACTTCAGCACCGGCTTTTAAAAATTCTCTTGCTATTTCATAGCCGATACCTCGGGCTGCCCCCGTAATAATAACTTTTTTATTATTCAAGTTCATGATCTTTTGCTCTTTTGAAAATTTCTTTATAGGCAACTATTTTTTGTTCTATAGTTTCAACAGCTTTATTTTCCACAAGTCTTGCTGCTGCTTTTATAGAATTATAAATTGCCTTTTGTCCGCTTTTGCCATGACAAATCAAAACAGGCCCTTTAACACCAAGTAAAGGAGCTCCGCCGTAAACTTCCGGATCGGTTTTTGCTTTCAAAGTTTTTAAACAAGGTTTTGCAATAAGCATACCAAGCATAGCCAAAGGATGCCCTTTTAAAGAACTTTTCATCATTTTAAATATTGATTTAGCAAGCCCTTCGGAATGTTTTAAAACTATATTACCCACAAAGCCATCACAAACAATAACATCAATCATGCCGGTGTGGACATCTCTACCTTCAATATTACCGAAATAATTTAAGCCAAGACGTTTGATATATTTTGTGGTATTTTTGATAAGCAAATTACCTTTGCCTTCTTCTTCGCCGATAGAAAGTAAGCCGACAACAGGGTTTTTAACGCCATAAGCGCAGTTACTATATATAGAACCCATTATGGCAAATTGCAGTAAATTAACGGCATCACAATCGGCATTTGCACCGGCATCCATTAAAACTGCCGGGCCTTTTTCCGTAGGTAAAGGAGAGGCAATTGCCGGTCTTTCAACCCCATCAATTCTGCCAATGCCAAATAAAGCAGCAACCATTGTTGCACCGGAATTACCGGCCGAAATCATAGCATCTGCCTTACCTTCTTTTACAAGGCGAGCGCATACAACAATGCTTGCATCTTTTTTTGAACGGCACTCGCGTGCGGGATTTGCCCCCATATCAATAACATCAGGAGCATGGATAATAGATATTTTATCTTGCGGATAAGTTTTTACACGCGAAAGCTCTTTCTTGATCAGTTCTTCATCACCGACCAAGATAATATTATAGCCAAATTCTTTGGCGGCTTGGACAGCCCCCAAAACATTGGGGGTTGCTCCGAAATCACCGCCTAAAGCATCTAGTGCTATCCTCATAGGATTTATTATTTTGCTTCTTCTTGAGTTTTGGCCTTTTTGACCTTAACTTCCGTTACCATTTTGCCGTCATAAAAACCGCATTTCGGGCAAACATTATGAGGTAAACGGGCTGCACCGCAATTAGAGCATTCAACAAAGTTGACTGCTTCCAATTTAGAATTAGCGCTGCGGCGTAAATCCCTTCTGGATCTAGTATGTTTTCTTTTTGGATTAGGCATTTGTATTCCTCACTTATTTTTTTGAAATTTATCTTTCAAACAAGCAAATTGATTTAGCTTTGGCGGCTGGCAAGAACACTCAACTTCATTCTTATTACAACCGCAATAAGCGCACAAGCCCTTACAATCAGGGGAACAGAGCTCCTGAATATTTTGTTCAAGGGCAAGCGTTTGCCTTGTTATATACATTATATCAATTATTTCAGCTTTATGGGGAAATAATTGTGAAAAATCTTCTTCAAAAGGTTTTTCAAAATCGCTTAAGCACCGAGAGCATTGGGCCTTTCTTTTGCCTTCAATTTTACCTTGAACTAAAATCTCTTTTGAAAGCACACTAAAACTCAATTTTAAAGTTGCTTTTGTTAAACTTAACTCTTCTTTAAAATCTTGTGCGTTCAAAAGAAGGCTGCATTTAAGGCCATGCATCCTTATAATATCTTGCGTTTTAAAACGCAAATCTTTTGGTATTTCGTAATCTTGATACATTATATATATGATACTATTTTTGAAGCATCAGGAACACCATAACCTTGTTTTATAGGTGTAATTGTCTTAACAGGAGTGCTTATTTTTTGCATAATTTCATAAAGGTCCTGAGGACTAGGTAAATAGCCATATTTGTTTTTAAAAGCCTGGGTCGCTAAAGCAGCGATACCGGTTAAATAAGCACTTGAAAAAGAGGTCCCGCGGACCCAAACATAATCATTATTTAAGCCCAAAGTTTTTAATCCGGAACCAGGTAAAATAAAATCTAATTCTTTACCCCAATTGGAAAAATCGGAAAGAGTTTTATCTCTATCTATTGAACCGGCAGCAAAAACAAAATCATACTTTGCCGGGTATAAAAGACCTTCTCTACCTTCATTGCCGCTGGCAGAAATTATTGTAATGCCGTTTGAATAAGCTTCTGCAAGTTTATTTCTTAATTCATAATTATCTTGCTCAAGGCCATAACTTATATTTATGATATTTATTTTTTTAGCAGGATTTTGGCGGTTGTATTCCAAAATACTTTCAAGAGCATTTATAATATAGGTATTATTGGTTGTTCCGCTTTCATCAGCAATTTTATAAGATTTCAAATTGACTGCCGGGGCAACCCCTTTAAAATCATTATTCCTTTGACCTACAATTATACCGGCAACAGCTGTGCCGTGCCCGCAGAAATCAAAAGGATCATTTTGTCCTGTAATATCTAAAACTTCAATACTTGCGCCATCAAATTGTCTGTGTGGTTTTATCCCCGAATCAAGAATTGCCACCTGCACGCCACGTCCGTCCAATGTTAAATTTTTTGTATCTAAAACTTTTGTAGCCCATTCTTGTTGCACAACAGCCGGTTCAATAAAATTAGTCCAATATATTACATGATAATTACCCGGTCTTGGAGCAGGGCGCGGTTTTTTAGTCGCGAGGTTAACTTCCTTATTTGGTTTAGTTTCTCTATTTAAAGGAACTTTATGTAAATTCTGTTCTCTTTGAAGAGTTGGCTTTTGTTCTCTTTGAGCAGGAACTACTGCAGGTTGTGCTATGGGGACTTTATGTTGCTCTTCTCTTTGATAAGAAACACTGGCAACGGAATTATTTTCTCTTTGATAAGAAATATTATTAGGATTTGCCGGTCTTTGATAAACAATATTATTTGAGGAACTATTAACAACAGGCCGTTGCTGAACTACGGCATAATTTTGGCGAGCAGAATTTTGATGCGCCGTATTAACCGGTTTTACCAAAGCAGTGTTTTGAGTTCTAGGGCCTGTTTTGGTATCTCTATTTTGAGCGAAACAAAAAACAGAAAAAAATAAAAATAAAAAAAATGTAAACTTTTTCATACAAAAATTGTAGTATATAATTATGTAGTAAAACAAGGAGGATGTAAATGAAGAAGTTACTCGCACTTGCTGTTCTCGTCGCAACTTTAGGCTTAACAGCAGCCGCAGAATCACCAATCAAATTATCCTTATATGATAATATTGCTTGGCCCAAAACCAATCACGCCAATGTTGTTCTTGGTTTAGTTGATGCAAACACCCCGACCGTTCATGGTATTTCTTGGGTAATCGGTTCTTCCAGCGCCGACCAAATGTGGGGTTGGTCTGCAGCTTATGGTTATGCAAGATCTAACGAAATGCGCGGTTTACAAGGCGCTATCTACAACGTTACAACAGATGCAGTCGGTTTAACCGGCGGTATTCTTGATGTAAACAAAGGCACCTTCACCGGTTTAAAAACTGGTCTTGTTAACTTAGGCCAAGAAATGAAAGGTCTTCAATGGGGTTTCTACAACCAAGCCGAAAATTTAACCGGTCTTCAACTCGGTTTTGTTAACAATGCAAGAAGAGTTGAATGCGGTTTACAAATCGGTTTAGTTAACATCATTAAAGAAAATGGTTGGTTACCTGTAATGGTAATCGTTAACGGAAGATTCTAATTCTTTCTTAAACCGAAAAAACTTTAAAGGCCTGTTTAAATAACAGGCCTTTTTTATTATAATAAGAATATATAAAAGGTTTGATAGGAGAAAGAAAATGTTTGATTTTATATTAACCATTTTGATTATTGTGTTATTTGTAAAAGTTTTCAGTCTAAGCGGGGAAGTGGAATATCTTGCCCAAAAAATGAGTAAATTAGCTAATAAAAATACTAATAATCTTTCAAATGAGCGAATAGAAGCCACAGAACCATCCCCCTCTTCCACTAATAAACAAGAAACCAAAGAAGAACAAAAAATAACTCAAACAAATCCTGTTATAGCTTGTAAATCTACTCAAGAAACTCAAAAGCCAAAAGAAACTTCCCAACCGGAGCTTAAAGATTTTGTAGAAGAAATAAAAGAAACCCTTTCTAGTAAAGTAAAACCTGCCGAAGCAGAAACTTACACCCTTCAAGAATATACTAAACAGGAAGAAAAGAAAGAATCAGAACAAAACTTATTAACAAAAGAAGATAAACCTGCCGAGAAAAAAGATACTATTAATATTTCTAAAAAAATGCAATTTACGGCAGCAAAAGTTTTTTCTTGGATAGCGGCTTTTGCTTTTATACTTGCTGTAATTTTTGGCCTTATTTATGCCGTTCAAAATAATATTATCAGCAAACAAATGATTACTGCTGCTGCAGGATTAATTGGTTTAATTTTACTTGCTGCCGGCTTACTTATGAAAGATGAAAAAACAAAAACGGCAGCCGCTACTTTATGTGCTAGCGGTATAACAACTTTCTTTATTGCAACTTACTGCTCTTTTTCGCTTTACAATATGATTAATTTACCTGTTGCCTTTGCTTTAATGGCAACTATTTCTTTTGTTTCTTTTTATATTTCAGTAAAAAAAGATATGCAATTTATCAGTTTTCTGGGGATGGTAGCGGCCTTTATAACACCGCTTTTACTCAGCACCGGAAATGATAATTATATTTTCTTCTTTACTTATATCGCTTTTATAAACGGGGCCGCTATTGCTGTTTCCTTAAAAAAGGGATGGAATAATCTTTTAATAACCTCTTTGGTTTTTACTTTACTTTGTCAATTTGCCTGGTTATTAAAAGAAATGACGCCTAACAAAATAAATATTTTCCAAATAATATTTACAATTTATAGCATTGCTATAACAGCTGTCTATATAAAATTAAAGGAAAAATTACCCCTATTTATAAAATATGTTTTTAGCACATTTATTATTATAGGTATTGCCATAATACCTACATCTATGTTATTAATAGACCAAAATTCTCCTATCCTTATAAATTTGCTTTTGCTCTTAACCGTAAGCCAAACATTGCTTTTGGTTTTATATTATAGCGAACCTAAAATATTTAAAGTGCCGGCTTATTTTGCTTCTTCCGTATTTCTTTTTTCTTTATTAATTTGGGCTAATACCACATTTGCAACTCATCCAAGCGGATTTTTACTCTTATTTATAATTTTATGCGCAAGTTTTGTAAATTCTCTTGTTATAAATACCAAGACAGGAGAACCTTTTACAACTATTACCAATTTAATAGCTCTTTTTGCTATTTTCTTAATGGTGATAAATAATAACTCTAAACTTGAAAATTTACTCTTTGTCCATAACGGAGCAATTATTTTTAATTTAGCTCTTGTTGCTATTGCCTATAAATTTAAAGATAAATTAACCCCTTTTCTAAAAAGTTCCTTTGGGGCTTATATCGTTTCTTCTTTATTATTTAGTTTATTATTTGCCGTTCAGGCAAGTATGAATAAGGAATTTATTTTCATTCTTATAAATCTTTTAGTGGTAAATGCAAGTTTACTCTTCCTTTCCATCAAGGAAGCAAAATCTTATCAGCTACCTTTAAAAATTTGCTCTTTAGGTGTTTTAACAATTCTGTTTTATATGTGCCATATAAAAAATGCTTTATTCCCTGCGACATTTAGTATGTTCCTAATAATGGGTGCTGTAAATTTATTTACAGATCTTCATTACTTTAGCAAAGAAGATAAGACTTTTCCTATTGTCCTTGCTGGCTTATTATTCTTAGGTATTTGGCCAAACGATAATATTTATTATATTTGGACAGGCCTTATATTTGCTAATTTAGTTTGTTTAACATTAAGCAGAAAATATGAATTACCGGCTTTTGCTTTAATAGCAGCCCTTGGCTCAAGTTTGCTTTTCTCTAAACCTACAAAAAATGAAGCCGTTATTTTATCAGGTGTATTCTATTTAGTATTTTACGGCTATCCTTTCTTATGTAAGAAAGATTTTAAAGAAAACTCTGTTTGCCAATGGCTTGCAAGTGCTTTTGCTGCGTTCTTTGCTTGGAATGTATTTTTAAATCACCCTAAATTAGATACAAATTTACTTAAAGGATTAACAACCCTTTTATTTGTTCCTTTCTTTCTATTTGCCTCTGTTAATTTATATAAAGAAACTCTTAAAAATAGATATAAAGTTCCTTTTACAATTATGAGTGTAATGCTAGCGTTCTTTATAACTACGGCAATTTCTTTAATATTCTCACAACAATGGTTAACTTTGGCCTTTGCTGTGGAAGGGGCCACTCTTATTGTTCTAAATTCAAAAGTTCCTACAAAATGGGGCTATAAAGTCGGCCTTTGTTTGCTTGCTCTTGCCTTCTTCAGATT
>JAFXVA010000032.1 GCA_017534965.1 Elusimicrobiaceae bacterium
ACCACTTTAGTATATCAAATTTTATTAAAATTTATCTTCTTTTACTCGTCCATACTTTGTATAATATAAATATATGGCAATAGCAAATTTTCAAGAAATAGATAGAAGACAGCAAAAAAGATGGCAAGAAGCAAAACTTTTTGCCGCTCCCCGTTTACCTAAAACGGGCAAGAAGTTTTATTGTTTAGATATGTTCCCTTACCCCTCGGGGCAGGGTTTACATGTCGGTCACCCGGAAGGTTATAGCGCATCTGATATTCTTGTGCGTTATAAAAGAATGAACGGATACAGGGTTTTACACCCTATGGGTTGGGATGCTTTTGGTTTGCCGGCTGAAAACTACGCAATAGCTACCGGCGTTCATCCAAGAATTACAACCCAAAAAAATATTGATAATTTTAGACGCCAAATCAAATCCTTCGGTATGGCTTATGACTGGGATAGGGAAATTGATACAACCGACCCAAATTATTATAAATGGACACAATGGATTTTCCTTCAACTCTTTAAAAAAGGCCTTGCCTATCAAAGCACTGTGCCTATAAATTGGTGTCCTTCCTGTAAAACAGGTCTTGCCAATGAAGAAGTTTTTAACGGCAAGTGCGAACGCTGCCAAACCCCTATTGAAAAGAAAAATTTGCGCCAATGGATGTTAAAAATTACTGCTTATGCTGATAGACTGCTTGAAGATTTAGAAGGCCTTGATTGGCCTGCTTCAACATTGATGATGCAGAAAAACTGGATAGGCAAAAGTCAAGGTGCAGAGGTTGTGTTTAAGGTGGAAAATTCCTCTGAAACTATTAAAGTTTTTACAACCCGCCCGGATACCCTTTTTGGCGCAACTTATGTTGTTTTAGCGCCCGAGCATCCGCTTGTCGCTAGAATTACAACAGCAGAACAAAAAGCCGCGGTAGAAAAATACCAAAAAGAAGCCGCCGCCAAAACAGATATTGAACGCGCCGACGCACAAAAAGAAAAAACAGGTGCTTTTACCGGTGCATACGCAATTAACCCTTTAAACAATACCAAAATACCTGTTTGGATAGCTGATTATGTTTTGACCGGCTACGGAACAGGTGCAATTATGGCAGTGCCGGCGCACGATACTCGCGATTATGAATTTGCCAAAAAATTTAATTTGCCGATAATTGAAGTTATCAAAAGCGAACAAGGTGTTGAAAAAGAAGCTTTTGTTGGCGATGGCGAACTTGTAAACTCCGATTTTTTAAACGGCTTAAGAGTAGATGAAGCCAAAGCCAAAATGATTAAGTTTTTAGAAGAAAACAAATTCGGTCAAGCCAAAACAACTTACCGCTTGAGAGATTGGGTTTTTTCACGCCAACGCTATTGGGGAGAGCCTATCCCTATAGTCCACTGCGAAAAATGCGGTGTTGTTCCTTTAGACGAAAAAGATTTGCCTTTACGCTTGCCCGAAGTTGAAAAATTTGAACCTAGCGGCACGGGCGAAAGTCCCCTTGCCAATATTGATAGTTGGGTCAATACCACCTGCCCTAAATGTGGCGGACCGGCCAAAAGGGAAACAAACACTATGCCCCAATGGGCCGGCTCTTGCTGGTATTATTTAAGGTATATGGACCCTAAAAACGATAAAGCATTAGTAGATAGCGAAATTGAAAAGGCCTATGGCCCGGTTGATTGCTATATCGGCGGTGCAGAACACGCTGTTTTACACTTGCTTTATTCACGCTTTTGGCACAAAGTGCTTTATGATTTAGGCATAGTTCACACTAAAGAGCCATACACAAAACTGCGCCACCAGGGTATGATACTTGCTTTTTCTTACAGAGATGAAAACGGCAATTACCACGGATACGACGAAATTGATTTCTCTAATCCTGCCGAGCCGAAATTAAAATCAAACGGGGCAAAACTTACTTCTATGATTGAAAAAATGAGTAAAAGTAAGAAAAATGTTATTAACCCCGACGAGATTTTGAGTGAATACGGGGCAGATGCCTTTCGCTCTTATGAAATGTTTATGGGGCCTTTTGATGCTTCAAAACCTTGGGATACAAAAGGTATTGAAGGTATTTCCCGCTTTTTAAAGAGAATTTATTCTTGGTCTGAAGAAGTTTCTTATAAAGAAATTGCCTTATCTAAAGAACTTGAAATTTTAAAACATAAAACAATTAAAAAAGTTTCTCAAGATATTGAAAACTTTAGTTTTAATACCGCAATTTCAAGTTTAATGATTTTCTTTAACGAACTTGTTAAACTTAAAGAAATTGACGAAGATACTATGGCTGTTTTCTTAAAATTATTACACCCTTTTGCTCCGCATTTAACTGACGAAATTTGGCAACGCATGGGCAAAACAACTTTCCTTTTAGAAGAAACTTGGCCCACTTTTAATGAGGCCTTAATCAGCGAAGAACAAAAAGAAATCGCCGTTCAAGTTAACGGAAAAATTAAGGATAGAATTAAAATTAACGCCAGCGCTTCTAAAGAAGAAATGCAAGAAGCCGCTTTAAACAGCCCTAAAATAAAGACCTTGCTTTCCGGGCAAAGTATAGTTAAAATAATAGTAGTGCCGGGCCGTATGGTTAGTATAGTTGTTAAGCCGGCCTAAGAGGTGAAAAATGAAAAAATTGTTAATCTTACCCTTACTTTTGCTTTGTGCTTGCGCAGAAGTGCAGGATAATATTTATTATAAACCAAATGCACAAATTTTGCCACAACACATTAAGAAAATTCACGTGCGCCCGTTTATTAACAGAACGGAAGTTTTTGCTTTGGAAGATAGATTAACAATTTCCGTTGTTGATGAATTTTTAAATAACGGGCAATATTCTATTGTAAATGAAGATCAGGCCGATGGTGTTTTGGCTGGCGAAATTATGCGCTATATCAATGAACCTGTGCAATATGACACTCAACTTGTGCCTACCATTTATCGTATGGAAGTTGTTTTGACTTTGCGCTTTATTGATAAAACCACCAACGAAACTATTTGGCAAGAACCGGGGCTTGTGCAAGTTTATAATTATTCTGCTTCCACCTTGCCGGGCGGTTTAAGCGAAGAACAAGCAAGAGAAAGACTTTGGAACAACTTTGCCAAAATGATAGTTAAAAGAACAATTACCGGCTTTGGTTCTGTTCAAACACAAACACGCCAAACAATGCAAGTTAACCCAAATCAAACAACTATTACAAGACAATGAGCGTTAAAGATTTTGACAGATTAAAGAAAGATATTTCTTCGGGCAGTTTTGCCCCTGTTTATCTTTTTACCGGAGATAATATTTATTTAAAGCAAGAATATATCGCAAAAATAAAAGAAGCTCTTAAACCGGATGATTTTAATTTCCAAAAAGAAGACGCTTCTTCCTGCGATATGGCTTCTTTAATTTGTCTAGCTAACACAGCTCCTGTTTTTAACCCAACCCGTCTTATAATCTTAAATAATGCTGATAAATTTAAAAAAAATTCTAATGCCTTAAAAGCGCTTTGCGGTTATCTTGAAAATCCTTGTTTAACCACTTGTTTTATTGTTTTACATAATGATTCTAAAAAATCTAAAAAAGATAAAGTTTTAGAAAATTCTTTAAGCGACCTTGGCGTTTTAATAGATTTTACCGACTTAAAAGGCCTTGCTCTTAACTCTTGGATAAATGAAAAAGCAAAAGAGGCCGGCTTTACTTTTGAGCAAGAAGCCCTTTTTGCTTTAGTTGACCTAACGGGTGGCAATATGCAGGCAATTAAAACTGAACTTGATAAACTTTTCTTATATAAACAATCTTCCGCAAATAAGAAAATAACTCAGGAAGAAATACTTTCAAGTATCGGTTTTAATAAAGAAGAAAATCCTTATGCTCTTTCAAATGCTATTATGGACGGTAGTAAAACCCTTGCTTTAAAAGCAGTTGATAATATGTTAAAAGAAGGGCAAACACCTGTTAGTTTGCTTGCCCAAATAACAATGTGCGCCGAAAAAATGTTTAGAATAAAACATTTAGTTAATGCCGGGCTTTCTGCTAGTGAAATTGTGGAGTATGCAGGGCTTTTTCCTTGGGAAAGCAGACTTGTAGCCAAAGCCGGCTCTATGCCAAGTGAGCAAACACTTTTAAAAACTTTAGATAGAATAATTGAAGCCGATATGGGTTTTAAAAGTTCATCCTTAAACGAACCCTCTATTGTTTTAAAAGGCATTTTGCTTTCTTTATTTTCAAGGTAAAATTTTTAGTATAAAAAAAGACCTGCTTTTTTATTCTTTAAGAAAGCAGGTCTAAATTTTTTACTACTTAGTATTTACTATAATATTTTATCAAGAAGCATTTCTAAATTTGCATTCGGTTTAGCATTTATTCGTGTTAAAGTCTCGTCCTTATATTTAACATCTGCTCCCGCATTAATTAACATATTTGCAATTTCAGTTTGATTATAAATACTCGCGTATATTAAAGCAGTAAAACTTGCGTTATCTTTAGCATTAACATCTGCTCCTGCTTTTATTAATATATCTACAATTTGTGTAAGCCCGATCTGGCTTGCTAACATTAAAGGAGTTTGTCCGGCATCGTCTTTAGCATTAACATTTGCTCCTGCCTTTATTAATATATCTACAATTTGTGTATGCCCGTTCGAAGTTGCTAATATTAAAGCATAATTACCAACCTCATTTGTCTTAACATCTACTCCTGCTTTAATTAATATATCTACAATTTCGGTATATCCTTCTTGACTTGCCCATTCTAAAGCATTATTCCCAATATTATTTGTTTTAACATCTGCACCGGATTTAATTAATATATCTACAATTTCCGTGTGTCCCAAATAAGTAGCTATTGTTAAAGCGGTATGGCCTTGTTTATCTTTAGCATTAACATTTGCTCCTGCTTTTATTAAATTCTTTATTACAGGAACAGATCCTTGCTTTGTTGCTAGCATTAGAAGAGTTATGCCGTTTTCATCTTTTTGATTAACATCTTCGCCTGATTTAATATAATATTTTACGGCTTGTTCATCGCCAGTTTTGACGGCTTCTATCATTGAGATATTAGGATTGGTATTACACGCTGCAAAAGAGAGTATTGCTAATGCTAAAACTGCGAATATTTTTAACAACATTGTTTTTTTCATAAAATATTTCTCCTTAAAGTATGTAAATAGTACAGTTTATTGTATCATTTTTTTCAAAAAAGACCTGCTTCTTATTCTAAAAAAATTAAGAAGCAGGTGCGTATGTAGTTTTAGGAGAGTGTTTTATTCTTTATTTACAAACATTTTCTATTTTTTTAACGATTCCCGTATTATTTACGAGTTTCGCTAAATCTAAAGCAGTTTGACCGAGTTTGTTTTTATATTTGCAATCTCTGCTTCTCATAATATGGTCAAAAAGTTCATCAATTTGATAATTTTCTAAAACGGCTTGGCTATCATAATGTTCGGGCTCTTCTACGGAGAAATTTTCATTTCTTGCCATATAAAGCATAGCAGTAGAACCTCTTTCATCTTTTAAATCTAAATTAGGGCTATATAAAGAAAGTGTAAAAGCAGCATCAATTTTTGTATATTCAATAGCAAACATTAAAGGTGTTCTGCCGCGGGTATCTTGGGCATTGATATCGGCATTATTTTTCATTAAAACTTCCACAACTTTGGAGTTTTTTGCTAAAAATAAAGCGGTTTCCTCTTGAATATCTTTTGCGTTAACATCTGCACCTAAAGCAATAAGGGCTTTGCAGGCTTCAGATTTGCCAAAGAAGCTGGCATACATCAAAGGGGTTTGTTTGTGTTCATCTCTTGCATTAATGTTGGCGCCGTCTTTAACTAATTGTTTAATTGCGTTAATATTGCCTTCTTTTGCGGCTTTAAAAAGTTTAGTATTTAATTCCCAGTTATCTTTTACTGAGGTCTCAAGTTGAGCTTTTAAATTTTCTTTAATTTCTTTGCTGATACTATTATCTAAATCTGCATAATTAAAACCGCATACCACAAAGAAAGCAACCATTACTACTAATATCTTTTTCATAAATTTTCTCCTTTCTACTACCTTATAATAATAGTCTATATAAATGCTTAGAATACTCGCAAGGGTTTTAAGACCTAGAGAGCAATAGGTCAAAAGGCCCATATAAAAAACCTGCCTTCTTTTTTAAGAAAGCAGGTTTTAGATTATTTCTAGAAGAAGTTATTTTAGGTCCTTTATTGCGGTAACTAAGAAGGACTCTTTTTCCTTCATAACTTTTAATTCATCTTGCGCTTTTGCAACCTGTTCTTTTGGAGCATTATTTAAGAAACTTGGGTTTGCAAGCATACGCTCTCTATTTTTAAGAGCGTTTTGGATATTTAAAAGTTCTTTATTTAAACGGGCATTTTCCTTTTCAAAATCAATAAGCCCTTCTAAGGGAATATAGATTGTTGTTTCCTCAAATACCGCACTGGCAGATTGTTTTGGTTTTGTCATATTTTGGCCGACTTGTAAAGTTTCCACTTTTGCTAAAGTTTTTATGTAAGAAGAATATTTATTAATAATTTTTTCTTCTGCTTCTTTAGTGTTAAGTATAACTTTTATTTTTAAAGAAGGCGGAACATTAAATTGTGAGCGAACGGTTCTTATTTGCCCGATAATACCTTGTAAAAGTCCCATTTCTTTAACGGCTTTATTATCTTCTAAAGAGGCATTATAAACAGGGTAAGAATCTTGTATTAAAAACTCTTTTGAATCTTTAATATAAGGTTTCAAACTGATTGCAATTTCTTCGGTAATAAAAGGCATAATAGGGTGCAGTGCTTTAAGTGTGCCGTAAAGAATATTTACAAGCAGAGCCATAACCTGTTTTTTATCTTGCCCATTAAAGCGGTCTTTTGCAAGTTCAATATACCAATCGCAAAAATCGCCCCAAAGGAAGTGATATAAAGTATCAGCAGCGCTTGCCATATCGTATTTTTCAATAGCACTAGCGGCTTCTTTAACAGCGGTGTTATAGCGCGCAAGTATCCATCTATCTGCAAGTTCGGTTAAGTTTGTTGGCATTTCTAAGGGTTCTTTTAAATCGCCCATATTCATTAAAATAAAGCGCGAAGCATTATAAATTTTATTGCAGAAATTTCTTGCCCCGGTAATAGAATCTTCGCTATAAGGTATATCTTTGCCCGGGTTTGCCTGGACAACAAGGGAGAATCTAACGGCGTCTGTTCCGTATTTTTCTGTCATAGCCAAGGGGTCAACAACATTACCTTTTGATTTAGACATTTTTTGGCCGGTTTTATCTCTAACAATGCCGTTTAAAATAACATCTTTAAAAGGCACTTTTCCTTCAAATTCAAGGCCCATCATAATCATTCTTGCAACCCAAAGATAAATAATTTCATACCCTGTTACAAGCACGCTGGTCGGATAATAATATTTTAAGTCTTCGGTTTGCTCCGGCCAGCCAAAAACAGAAAGCGGCCACAAAGCAGAAGAAAACCAGGTATCCAAAACATCCGGATCTTGCACGCAGTCAGCACTGCCGCAAATCGGGCAGACGGGTTTTTCTTTAGAAATTATCGGTTTTGCACCTTCTTCAAAGGAAACTTTTACAAGTTGTTCTTTGCCTTGTTTATCGGTGGTAAAGGTCAAGCCCTTCTCGGAGCAATGGCGGCAATACCAAACAGGTATTCTGTGACCCCACCAAATTTGACGGGAAATACACCAATCTTGAATATTTTTAAGCCAATCTAAAACAGGGCCTTTCCAATTTTTCGGGTGGAATTTGATATCTTCATTTTCAATGGCTTTAATTGCGGGTTTGGCAAGTTCTTTCATATTAACGAACCATTGTTCGCTTAAATATGGCTCTATTGCATTACCGCAACGATAGCAGGTGGAAACAGCATTTTTATAATTTTCTTCTTTAATTAAAAGGCCTTGCTCTTCTAAATCTTTAACACTTTCCTTACGGCAAAGTTCCCTATCCATACCAAGATATTTTTCGGGCACATTTATCATCTTGCCTTTATCGGAAATAACGGTAATAATTTCAAGGTTATGGCGTTGGCCGACTTCATAGTCTGTCGGGTCATGAGCGGGGGTAATTTTTAAAGCACCTGTTCCGAAATCTTTTTCAACGGCTTCATCAGCAATAATCGGAATAGGGCGGTTAATTAAAGGAATTAAAACTTTTTTACCGATTATATTTTTATATCTTTCATCTTCGGGGTGAACGGCTATTGCGGCATCGGCAAAAATAGTTTCAGGGCGGGTAGTTGCAATAACTATACCTTTTGAGCCATCTTCCATTTTATAGTGTAAATGCCAAAGTTTGCCGTTATGTTCTTTATGTTCAACTTCAATATCTGATAAGGCGGTGGAACATCTAACGCACCAGTTAATCATGCGTTTGCCGCGGTAGATATATTTTTTATCCCAAAGGCGTTTAAAAGTTTCAAAAACGGCTTGGGCGCGTTTTTCATCCATAGTGAATCGGATATTTCTTTGGTCTAAAGCCCAACCCATTTTTTCAAATTGATTATAAATTGCGTTTCCGCATTCTTTATACCAATCCCAAACGACATCAACAAATTTTTCTCTGCCAAGGTCGTGGCGGGAGAGTTTTTGCTCTTTGGAAAGTTTCTTTTCGATAACATTTTGTGTGGCAATACCGCCGTGGTCGGTGCCGGGCACCCAGTTGGCAGATTTACCATTCATGCGGTTAAAACGGATTAAAGTATCTTGTAAAGTATTGTTAAGCCCGTGGCCCATGTGTAAAACACCGGTAATGTTTGGCGGGGGAATAACAATAACAAAAGGTTTTTTATTTTTATCAATTTCGGCTTTAAAGACGCCGTTTTCTTTCCATAATTTAGCAAGTTTTTCTTCAACTGCTTTGGGATCGTATGCTTTAGGCAACATAATTAAATTCCTCTTTACTACATTTAAGTATATATATATTTTAGCAATTTAGTAGAATATTTAGAAGGAGTTTTTATGGCAAAACAGGTTATAGAACCGGAAATTGTCGATCAAGGCCAAGGTATAAATAGGCAAGAAAGTAAGCAGGATAAGAGGGCAAACTTTCGCTTTTATCATACGAAGAACAGCGGTTGCCTGGGGCTTATTTTATTTATTTTTGTATCATTATTTGTTGTTTTGCCAGCTTTAATTTTAAGTTTATTTAAAAAGAAAAAATGATTGAAAATCAAAGAAAAGCAGGTGTTTTTTTATCTTATATTTCAATGGCGCTTGATGCCCTTGCAAGTTTTATTTGTCTGCCTTTTTTGGTTAAACTGCTTGGCAAGGGGGAGTTTGGCCTATATCAAATTGTGGGTGCGCTGATTGCTTATCTTTTGATTATGGATTTTGGCCTTTCCAATACAACAACTCGCTATTATGCAAGGTATCAAGAGCAAGGTAAGCAAAAAGAAAAGGAAAATATGCTTGCCCTAAGTGCAATTTTTTACGCTTTTGTCAGCGTTCTTATTTTAGTTATAGGTTTTTGTTTATTACATTTCTTTTTGCCGGTTTATCAAAACACTTTAAGCACGCAAGATTTTTTAACGGCAAAAAAACTTTTTACGATAATGCTTTTAAATGTGGCAATAGTTATACCGGCCAATATTTTTGCTGCTATAATCAATGCTAACCAAAAATTTATTTTTGCTAAAACACTTGTTATTTTAACTCTTTTACTACGCCCGACAACGATTGTTTTAATGCTTCATATATGGCCTAAAGCCCTAACGATAGTTTATATACATACAATTTTTAATTTTCTTGTAATTTTGGCAAATATAATTTACTGCTGTAAATTTTTAGATATCAAAATGAAACTGCACCGCTTTGAGTGGAAATTATTGAAAGAACTTATCTTATTTTCGCTTTTTGTTTTTTTGGCGGTTGCTATGGAGCAATCTTATTGGCGCAGCGGGCAACTTATTTTGGGCGCACTTATTGGAACCGGTGCTGTTGCCGTCTATGCTATTGCTATGAAACTTGATATCTTTTTTACCCGCCTTGCCGATAATATAAGCGCAATTTTCTTGCCGCAACTTTCGCAAATAAGTGCGCATAGAAGTTTTAAAGAGCAGACAAATGAAGTTTTTTTGAAAGTTTCCCGCCTTCAATTAATGGTAATGAGTATCTTTTTGTGCGGTTTTATTTTATACGGCAAAACTTTTCTTAATTTCTGGCTTGGCAGCGGTTTTGAAGATAGTTATTACTATTCTTTAACAATAATGTTTGCCTTGTTTATACCGCTTACCCAAAGTATTGGTGTATGGATTTTACAGGCACAAAACAAACATTATTTTAGGGCTTATATCTATACGGCAAGTGCAATTTTTAATATTATTTTAGGTGTGTTTTTAGTAAAAAATATCGGTGTAAAAGGGTGTGCTTTGGCAACGGCTATTTCTATTTTGCTTGGGCAAGGGCTTGCCATGAATTTATATTATAAAAAAATAGGGCTTGCTCTAAAAAAATATTTTATCAATGTGCTAAAAATTTTGCCCGCTTTTTTAATTATGCTTTGCCTTGGTTTATTTGTAGAAAAAGTTTTGATATCATCTGATTTAATTATTTTTATAAGCAAAATTTTTAGTTTTATTTTAGTGTTTTTAATAGTGTTTTATTTTACTTTTATGAACGCGTGGGAAAAAAATTTGCTAAAATCTCTCTATGGCAAGAAATAAGGGTATTCAAACAATTTACACAAACCGCAAGGCCTTTCACGAGTTTTTTATAACAACAACTTTTGATGCCGGCCTTGAACTTTTAGGTGCGGAAATTAAATCTATACGCCAAAAGGAATGTTCTTTAGAGGGCGCATTTGTCCGTGCGGAAAAAGGCCAGGCCTATATTTATAATATGAATATTAACCCTTATATCTATAATACCCACACCCAACTAGAGCCCTCACGCCCGCGCCGCCTTTTGTTAAACAAAAGGGAAATAAACAAACTTATTTCTTATGGCTCGGTTAAAGGCCAGGCCATTATTCCACTTGAAATTTTTATTAAAGACGGCTGGGCCAAAGTTAAAATTGCCCTTGCCAAAGGTAAAAAACTTTACGATAAGCGTGAAGCTCTTAAAAAGAAAGAAATTGCCCGCAATCTTGATAGGTCAATGAAGGTAAAGTTTAAATTATAATAAAAATTAAGCTTTGTTTAATTCATTAACTTTTTCAATAATTTTTTGCTGGTTTTGTAAGAAGTTGTTTTCAAGTTCTTCTATAAATTCTTGGATGAGATTAGCAGAAAAAGTTGTGCCATATTCCTTTTTGCCGTTAATATTTTTTAACTCTTCCTGATATTCTCTTTCAATATAATCGTTTAATTCTTTATTCGTAGTATCAGAATATTTTTTAGCAAAATCATAAGGTGTTAAGCCGATAGCATTTGTCGGTTTGGAAAGATAGGCCCCATGCTCTCTTAAAATTTTGATTGCTTTTAAATCTCCCATTTTACAGGCAAGTATCATTGGGTTATAATTGCGCAGGGGCACCATTATACCCTCAACTTCTTTATAGATTCCCCAAGTATCTATATCGGAATCATAAATAAAACCTTCATTAAGTATCCAAGACATATATCGGTAAGCGTGTTTTTCTACCATGGTATAAAGCAAAGTTTTATCGTTTGTTCCGATATAATTTGTTACACAACGTGAAGGATGCAACTGACAACAGGCTTTAAAATCTTGAAAAGTTCTTTCATCATCTATATTAAACTTAGTTAAAAATTCATTAGGTTCATAAGAACCATTATTCGTATAACATTTTACTAATCTGAGTTCAGGGGCAAGATAGTTAATTTGTTTGTAAGGTGTTTGCGGTTTTACCGGTTTATAAGATTTCCAAGGTCTATAGAAACTTTGGGCATTTGCACAAATAGTGCATAACAAAAAAAGAACTAAAAATTTAAAAATTTTCATAGGAATTGCTCCTGATAATATTCATTTTTGGTAAAATCTAAAATTTCAAAATCTTGTTCAAACCTATTTTGTTTAGGGGATTGGTCTTCTCCATATAATTTAATTTGTTTTATATATTCTTTTTGCACGAAGTCCATAAAACCGGGATCTTTATATTTAGCACTTTTTGCATAATCATAAGCACTTTTATTTATAGTTCCGTTAGAAGTATAATTTTTCTTAAATAAATTTGCCCCATAATTAATTAAAAGTTTTGTTCCTGTCAAATCGCCGTTAGAACAGGCAAGCATTAAAGGGGTTTTGGAAGTAGAGTCTTCCTTTGTTTCTATAAAATCAATGTAATCGGTTTCTCTGGTATAGTCTTTTCTCATTCCGTAAGCATCAATATTTTTTATGTAATTGCTAGATAAATTAAAAAGAAAACGGGCTACAGCATAAGATTTTGTTTCTATTGCGGTATATAGTAAAGTTTTATTATCTGGGCTTGAATAAGTATCAAGGCAAGCGCTTTTATGTCTTTTGCAACAATCGGATAAGATTATTACAGCATCATCTTTATAAGTTCTTATTAATTGCCCTAGTTCCATGCCACAAGATAAATCCGCTCTCCACATACCTATTCTGTCTATACATCTTTTTGGGTTCTGGGCGAAACATGAAACAGAACAAAAAACAAATAAACAAATTAAAAATAAAAAAGTCTTTTTCATAAATACAACACCTAATAAATGTAATATATGTGTTACATTTAGATATACATATAATCTAGGAAAATTTATTAAAAAAAACAAGAGAAAAAGGACCTATAAGAATCTGGGCCTTTTGGCCTATTTCTTATTCTTTACTAGTAAGGAGTTTTTCAATTTCCTCTTTATTTTGATTTTGTTCGGTTTTTAATTGTTGTTCTTTATTGGATATTAAGACATCTATAGCTTCTTTTGCGCTATCATAGGCCTGGCCGAAATTTTGCGGGGATAATTCCGGGTAGAAGATAACAGGCATTTTCATATTTTTATATTTTTCGTAAAGAAATTTATCCGGTACAACATATATTCGGCCTTTAGTATCTAGAAAATCAATATCATTTTGATTTGGTATTTTGACTTTATCTGCTAAAAGTCTGCTTATAGAAAGCACATTAAAACTATTATTTGGGGCTCTTAATACTTTATTATGCTTGCTTTCATATACAAATTCCAAAAAAGGTAAATCTTTGGGATTATTTGGTAATTTCTGTATGGCTTTGTTAAAAGTGCTTTTAAACGAATTATCAAGATCCGTTGTTTGTAGCCCTTCAATTAATAAATGGGTAGGTTCTTTAGGATTTAAAGAAGCAATTTCTTCTAGGGAGGGAAAAGTTGTCTCGCGTCCAAGATAATTAAAAGTTGTTGCTGTTGTATAGTTTTGCGAAGCAATATTATCCCTTGTAATCTTTTTAATTTCTTCTGCTATTTTTATATCGTCTGTTTCAATTTCTTGTTGAACGGAAACTTCCTGCGTTTTTTTGGTTATCGGATTAAATATTTGGGCCTTATAGTTTTTTATATAACTTGATTTTGTTTTTGCTTGCTCTTGTTCGGGTTTGTTTTGTTTTATAAAGTTTATGTTTTTTATACTATTATCAAGGTTTTCCATTAAATCTTGCCATGCTTTGGTAGTAGGTTTAAAAAAACTGCTTATAGAATTTTTTTGATAGGTAGTTCTTTGTGTATTAGAATTATCTGTAATTACTAGATTATTTTGTTTTCTGCTAAGTTCATTTTGTTCTTCTGAAAGAGAAGCGGAGTTCGCATAAACGGCAGTTTTAGAATCTTTCCTTTGATATTCTTTGGCAGGCATTAAAATATTTTGTTGCAAATTTTTTCGGACAGATTTTGGCAAAGATTCCATAGCTATTAAAGTCTTTCCGTTAGAAAGGTATTGTTTATTTTCTTTATCTTTCAAAATCTCATAAATTTCATTGTTTAATTTAGCATAAGTATTAGTGCTTTGGTAAGGATTGTTATTTGTTGAGTTTATACCTGCTTCTTGGTTATTGGTATTTTTTGATAAAGCCCCTTGGTTTGTAGCAGTATCTGTATTTTGATAAGTTTTTCCTACTAATTTTTCTTTAATTGATTGTTCAAGTTGTTTTTCTTTTTTTTCGGCAATTTGTTTTTTTATTTGGGAAATTTGAGCATTGTTTAAAGTGAAATCTTTATCTTTATTTTCTTTTTTAAGGCCATAAAATTTGGCAATTCTGTTAATAATATTATATACGGGGTTTTTATCTTCAAATTCAAGCACGGGGGTATTATCCTTTTTTTCCGGCTCAGGGGTAGAAAACATAAAAGGCAAAGCCATTAAAAAGAAAAATAAAATAACAGCTACTCTAAAAAATTTATCATTTAAAAATTGCATAAATTCCCCTATACAAAATAGAAGATAAAAATATTCTAGCAAAAAAATAATATCAATAGAAAATAAAAAAGGCCCACTTTAAAAATGGGCCTTTTAGTCTTTTTTAAAAGTTATTTTTCTGTTTTAACTTCATCTAGTTTTATAGCTAAATCATCAAGTTGTTGCTGGTCCACAATGTTTGGCGATTCTGTAAGCGGGCAGAAAGCAGCCGTAGTTTTTGGGAAGGCAATAACTTCTTTAATAGATTCTTCACCGCAAAGTAGGGCTGTCAGTCTATCTAAGCCAAGGCCATAGCCACCGTGTGGAGGTGCACCGCATTCAAGAGCATTTAAAAGCATACCAAATCTTAAAGCGGCTTGTTCTTTTGAGTGTTTCATAAGGGCTAAGATTTGTTCTTGTAAATCTCTTCTGTGGTTTCTGATAGAGCCGGAAGCAAGTTCCACTCCGTTTAAAACCATATCAAACTGATAAGAACGCACCGTAAGCGGATTTGTCTTTAAAAGTGGTATATCTTCTTCCAAAGGTGCGGTAAAGGGGTTATGGGCGGCGTCGTATCTGTCTTCTTCGGGGATATATTCAAGCAAGGGGAAGTTCACTATCCACAAAGGAGCCCATTTATGGGAAGGTTTTAAGTCTAGAACTTTAATTAACTCTTTTCTTAAAGCACCCATAAATAAAGCGCAAGTATTTGCTTTATCTGTGCCTATAAATATAGTGGAGTTTTCTTCCGCTTTTAAAGTTTTAACAAGAGTGTCAAGTTCTTCTTCGCTAAAGAATTTAGCACTAGGGCCGGTTGCTTTGCCGTCTTTAACTTTTAGATAGCTTAAACCTTTTGCTCCGTTTTTCTTGACAAGTTCGGTTAATTTATCAAGTGCGCCTCTAGTTAAAATTTCTGCACTATTTGGGGCAACTAAAGAGCGGATAACTCCGCCGTTTTTAAGACTTTCACTAAAAACTTTAAAACCGGTATTTTTAAATATTTCTCCGATATCACTAATTTCAAGACCAAAGCGAACATCGGGCTTATCACTGCCGTATTTAAGCATAGCTTCTTCGTAAGGCAAGCGCTTAAAAGGCGTGTTTATTTCCTCGCCTGCCATGGTGAAAACTTTTTTCATCATACCTTCGCCGATAGCAAAAATATCGTCTAAATCAACGAATGACATTTCCACATCAATTTGGGTATGTTCGGGTTGGCGGTCGGCTCTTAAATCTTCATCTCTAAAAGCGCGTGCAAGTTGAAAATATCTGTCAATTCCGCTTGCCATTAAAGTTTGTTTAAACATTTGCGGGCTTTGCGGAAGGGCGTAAAATTTGCCTTTATGAACGCGGCTTGGCACAAGGTAATCTCTTGCGCCTTCGGGAGTGGAGCGGGTTAAAATCGGGGTTTCAATTTCCAAAAATCCGTTTTCGTCAAAATATCTGCGCACGCATTGGGCAATTTTATGGCGCATAGTTAAATTGCGCACCATTCTTGGAGCGCGCAAATCAAGATAGCGGTATTTAAAGCGGATTTCTTCACTTAAATTTTTATCTGTATCAATTTCAAAAGGAAGAGGAATACAAGTATTTAAAACTTCAATGGTATCGGCGATAACTTCAATTTCGCCCGTTTTCATATTTTTGTTTATATAACCTTCTTTGCGGGCTTTAACTTGGCCCTTTATACAAACAACATATTCATTACGCAAAGTTTGCGCAACTTCAAAAGCGGTTTTATTTTCTGGCTCAACAACCACTTGCACTAGTCCTGTTCTATCTCTTAAATCTAAAAACAAAACTCCGCCGTGGTTTCTATAACTTTGCACCCAACCGCAAAGGGTTTGTTTTGTATTTATAAGTTTGGCGGTAATATCGCCACAATAGTTAGTTCTTTTCATTTTGCACCTTTTTTAATACGGAAATAATTTCGCTTTGCAAAAATTCCTTTTGCTCGGCATTTGTTAAATCTTTTAAAACAACACTGCCTTTTTCAACTTCGCTTGTGCCTATAATTAAGGCCCAGCGGCAATTATTTTTATCGGCCTGTTTCATTTGAGCTTTTATATTTTTATCAAAAATACCGCCCAAAGTTTTAAGTCCTGCCTGTCTTAAATTTTGCATAAGATTAAAAGCGGTTTGATTGCAGGATTTATCCATAGAAATTACAAAAAATTTGTTTTCTCTTTTGTTTTGTTCTTCTTGCGCATTTTGCTCTTCTAAGACGGAAGCAACCCTTTGTGCGCCAAGCGCCCAACCGATAGCCGGGCAAGCAGGCCCGCCCATAGATTTAACCAAAGAATCATATCTACCGCCACCGGCAATAGCATTTTGCGCATTTGTTCCGGCAACAAATTCAAAGACGGTTTTTGTGTAATAATCAAGACCTCTAACTAGCATTGGGTCAATTTCAAAATCAATTTTGCCTTTAAGCAAGCGAGTAACTTCGTCAAAATGTTCCTGGCAAGAAGGGCATAATTTTTGTTTTGGCACATTGGTAAATTTGGGTCCGTCAATTTTGCAGTCTAAAACTCTTAAAGGATTTCTTTCAAGGCGGTCAACGCATTTTTCGCAAAGTTGGTCTTTTGAGGCGGAAAAAAAGTTTATTAACTCTTGCCTAAAAGCCGGCCTGCACTCGCTTCAACCAAGAGAGTTTATTTTTACTTTATAATTTTTTATGCCAAAACTTTCAATAATATCTTTTAGCATTAAAATTGTTTGGGCATCTTGGGCGGGGCTTTGATTGCCAAAGCACTCAACACCTATTTGCTCAAACTCTCTATAACGGCCTGCTTGGGGGCGTTCTGCCCTAAACATATTGCCGATATAAAAGAAACTTTTTAGAGGATTATTTTGCGCAAACCCGTTTTCAATATAAGCGCGCACCACGCCGGGCGTGCCTTCGGGTCTTAAAGCAATATTTCTGCCGCCGGCATCTTCAAAGGCGTACATTTCCTTTTGAACGATATCGGTTGTATCTCCGGTGGATTTAATAAAAAGTTCTTTTAATTCCACCGTTGGTATGCGCAATTCTTCAACGCCGTAAAGGTCAAAAACTTTTCTTGCGCAGTTTTCTAGTTTAGTTAAGTTATCGGCTTGCGTGCCGAAAGTATCTTTAAATCCTCTAATTATTTTTGCCATATCTATATTTTAGCATTTTATTAGTATATTAAAATGGTATAATATAGAAAGTAAGGGCGTGTAGCTCAGTTGGGAGAGCGCTTCGTTCGCAACGAAGAGGTCGTGGGTTCGACTCCCATCACGTCCATTTTTTATCACAAACAGAGGCATTTTTTATGGCAAGAGTTTATATTAAACATATCGGCGAACATTTAGGTAAGCAAGTAGTTTTAAAAGGTTGGCTTTACAACAAACGCTCAAGCGGAAAATTAGTATTTTTACAACTTCGCGATGGAACAGGCATTATCCAATGTGTTGTTTTTAAAGGCGATGTTAAGGAAGAAGTTTTTAACTTGGCAGATAGTTTAACCCAAGAATCATCTATTGAAATTACCGGTATTGTTAAAGAAGATAAACGCTCCCCAATCGGTTTTGAAATTGGCGTTAGTGATGTTAAACTCTTACACGCTTCAAAAGATTATCCTATTTCTCCAAAAGAACACGGAACAGCATTCTTGATGGATAATAGGCACTTGTGGCTTCGCTCAAGCAGGCAAGTTGCAATTTTAAAAATCAGAGATGAAATTATTTTCTCTATTCGCGAATATTTTAAAAATAATGATTTTACTTTAGTTGATAGCCCTATTTTAACACCTGCCGCTTGCGAAGGCACCAGCACCCTTTTTGAAACAGATTATTTCGGAGAGAAGGCCTTCCTCTCACAAAGCGGTCAGCTCTATGGCGAGGCAAGTGCCATGGCTCTTGGCAAAATTTACTGCTTTGGACCTACATTTAGAGCGGAAAAATCAAAAACCCGCCGCCATTTAACAGAATTTTGGATGGTAGAGCCGGAAGTTGCCTTTAACACTCTTGATGATGATATGGACCTTGCCGAAGATTTTATTTGCTATATCGTTGGCAAAGTTTTAAAAAATTGCCAGGCAGAGTTAAAAACTTTGGAAAGAGATATTTCCAAACTTGAAAATATTAAAAAACCTTTCCCAAGAATTTCTTATACAGAGGCCATTGAAATTTTAAACAAGAACGGCAACCCGACAGAATGGGGCGGGGATATTGGCGGAGATGAAGAAACAATAATTTCCCAGCAATTTGACAGACCTGTTATGATACACCGCTATCCTGCCGCAATTAAGGCCTTTTATATGAAACGCGATCCAAAGGATCCGCGCCTTGCTTTAGCCGTTGACGTTATCGGCCCGGAAGGTTACGGCGAAATTATCGGCGGTAGCGAACGTGAGGAAGATTATGATACCCTTGTTACCCGCATTAAAGAACAAGGTTTACCGCCCGAGGCATTTGATTGGTATCTTGATTTAAGAAAATACGGCAGTGTCCCGCACTCCGGTTTTGGTATGGGTATTGAAAGAATGGTATCTTGGGTGTGTGGTTTGCACCATGTGCGTGAAACTATTCCGTTCCCGCGCCTTATGGATAGACTTAAACCATAGGTAAGTAAAGTTTTATTTATACAAAAACCCCTTATTTTGATAAGGGGTTTTTGTTTTTTCTATCGTCATTCCCGAGGGTTTTATTGCCCGTGCGGCGAGCACTCGGGAATCTCCGCATATTTTTAATTTATATTCTTTTATTATCTTATTTGCTCTGCTATCACTTTATTATTTGTCAGTTTTTTTGTTTATTTATTTTTTGCTCAAAACCGCACAAAATTGAATTTTTATTCCCAAGCCACCAACTCATAAAAAAGCAAATTTTATAGGTAAAGGCTTTGCTTTTTTATTCGGACATGGCTGGCTTGTTGGGATATAAAAATATTCCAATTTTGTAAACGCTAAATATCGCAAAAAATAAATAAACGGGGTAAGGAAAAACAATTTTACAGACACTCCATATTGCCACAACCAAGTAAACGGGGAATAAAGAGGTAAAAATCCTTGTAAAAATATTTGTTTTGTTCTATTCGTCATTACGGAATCTCTCCTTTTTTAAGATACTAAATTTTATTTTTTTTAAGTCAAGATAAAATTTGTATAGGGGAAATTATATTTTTCACACCAAAAATAAAACCCCTGTTTGTTTATCAAACAGGGGTTTAGTAAGAAATTATTTTTAAACTCCGATTAAAAGTAAATTAAAATGAGGGAAAAGCAAATTTACTATCAGCCCTACACTTAAAAACGGACCAAAAGGTATAGCTCCGTTTTTGGGAGTTTTTTTGAGGGCGCCTAAAATAGCAAAGCAAATTAAACCAAAAATAGAAGCTATCATCAAAGCATTTGCCATACCTAAACAACCGCTTAAAGCCCCTATTGCTCCCATAAGTTTAATATCACCGCCGCCAAGGGCTTCTTTTTTAATTATGGCAGAACATATAACTGCAAGGCCCCAAGAGCCAAAAAAACCAACAGAAGCTCCGATAATAGAACTTGTAAATTTACTAAGCCAATTTCCGCTAAAGGCAGGATTTAACCAACAAACCGCAAGCCCAAAAAATATAAGGCCTATTGAAAGGATATCGGGTATGGTATAAGTATCCAAATCTATAAAAGAAAGAGTTATTAAAACATATAAACAAAAACTAGCACAAAAGGTCCAAGCACTTAAACCGAAATTAAAGAAAAATAAAGTTGTTAAAGCACCTGTTAAAAACTCTACTATAGGATATTGAATAGAAATTTTTTCTTTGCATTTTCTGCATTTACCCCTTAAAATAAGATAACTGAGTATTGGGATATTGTCATACCATTTTATTCTGGTATCACATTTTGGGCAGTGGCTTGGGGGCCACACTATAGAAATCTTTGCCGGTAATCTATAAATACAAACATTTAGAAAACTGCCTATAACAGCACCAAATACAAAAAACAACACGAACATTGATATAATTTCCATAAATCAACCTAAAATATTAATCTTTTTTGAAAACTTTACAATAATCTTGGCTTGTTTTATCATTTATATAAATCCAAGCGGTATCTTTATCAAAAG
>JAFXVA010000033.1 GCA_017534965.1 Elusimicrobiaceae bacterium
ATGCATAGCTTCAGTTGGGTGAACAAAGAAGGAGGGCGTGCCTGTTGAGGCAAGAGTTGCGGCAATTTTTCTGCCGATATGCCCGCTTTTACCTATACCCAAAATAACTAAACGGCCTTTACTTTTGGCAATTAAATTAACAGCTTTAACAAAGCTATCATTTAAAATTTCTTGTGTTGTTTTTAAGGCATGGGCCTCATCTTGAAAAACTTTTTTGGCAATTTTTAAAATTTCTTCTTTTGAATATTTTTTTACTTGAGCCATGGGGTAACCTCCAAAGGAATAGCCCTTTTAGCATAAGGACTTGATAATCTATCCGAAATATAGCAAAAAGAAACAAATATTACGCCAAGAATTGCGTAAATTATAAACAAAGTTCTTAAATGTTTCTTTATTAAATCTTTTTCCATTTTTTTACTAAATTATCTATTTTTTTTGTTTGTTCCAGTAAAGTTTTAACTTCTTTAAAATCAAGAGAATTTGCGCTGTCCGATAAGGCCTTTGCAGGGTTTTCGTGTGCTTCAAAGAAGATACCTGCAATGCCAAGTGCGCTGGCACTTCTGGCTAAGGCCATAGCAAAACTTTTATCTCCGCCGGTTTTTTCAAGTCCGGTCGGTTTTTGCATAGAATGGGTTAAATCAAAAATAACAGGATAACCCGTTTTCTTCATAATTTCAATGGAGCGCATATCTACCACTAAATCGCCATAACCAAAACAAGTGCCGCGTTCGGTTAAAAGGATATTATTGTTTCCGCAGACTTCAATTTTTCTAACGGCATTTATAATCGCTTGGGGGGCTAAAAATTGACCTTTTTTAATATTAATTATTTTACCCGTTCTTGCTGCGGCAACGAGCAAATCTGTCTGCCGGCATAAAAAAGCCGGTATTTGTAAAATATCTGCTACTTCAGCAGCAATTTCTGCTTGCCAGGGTTCATGAATATCTGTTAAAACAGGCACTTTTAGGGCTTTTTTTGCTTCTTCAAGTATATTTAAACCTTCGTCAATACCAGGGCCTCTAAAAGCATTTATGGTAGAGCGATTTGCTTTATCAAAAGAAGCTTTTAAAATAAAATTATCTTTTACCAAACTTTTTAATTTTTTGGCAGTTTTTAAATAACTTTCTTTAGATTCAATGACGCAAGGTCCGCCGATATAAACCAAAGGTAAATTATTTGCTAATTTTATATTGCCTATTTTAATTGTTTTCATAATTATTTAACCTTTTTAAATTTCTTTGCTGCTTTTATAAGTCCATCAAAAAGCGGATGGGGTTTTTGCGGACGGCTTGCAAATTCCGGATGAAATTGACCGGCAATAAAATAAGGATGATCATGTCTTTCCACGATTTCCGGCAAGACGCCTTTATGCCAAGCACTAACAATAAGCCCATGCTTTTCAAGTAAAGGAACATATTGAGTATTATATTCGTAGCGGTGGCGGTGTCTTTCAAAAATTGTAGTTGTCTTATAAAGTTTATAAGCAAGGGTTCCTTTTTTGATAGTTGCTTCATAATTGCCAAGACGCATTGTTCCGCCGAGATTTTTGACTTGTTTTTGTTCTTCCATCATAGTTATAACAGGATTATCGGTGGAAGGGTCAAATTCAATAGAATCGGCTTGAAGTTTGGCAAGATTTCTTGCTGTTTCAATTACGCAACATTGCATACCAAGGCAGATACCCAAAAAAGGTAATTTGTGTTCTCTAGCGTATTTAATAGCTTCAATTTTGCCGGATATACCGCGTTTACCAAAACCGCCCGGCACCACAACGGCAGCAACATCTTTTAAAGCAACTTTCATATCGTCTTTTTGGGTATTTACATATTTAACCTTTACGGCTACTTGATTAGACATACCGGCAAGTCTTAAAGATTCTGCAACAGATTTATAAGCATCGGGAAGTTCTGCATATTTACCGGCAATAGCAACTGTTATTTGCTTTTTTAAAGAAGTTGCTTTATTGATAAATTTAAACCAACTTCCATCATTTTTTGTTTTGGGCTTAAGGTCAAGTCTTTTGATAATTAAATCGGTTAACCCTTGTTCTTCAAACTTTTCCGGTAATTGATAAATAGAGGGGACATCTCTTGCTTCTATCACGGCTTCCGGCTCAACACTGCAGAAAAGGGAAAGTTTGTTTTTCATACTTTGGGAAATGGGGTGTTCTGTTCTGCAGATAAGGACATCGGGTTCTATACCGATTTCGCGAAGTTTATTTACAGAGTGTTGCGTCGGTTTTGTTTTTAATTCGTCAGCGGAAGCAATATAAGGTAAAAGGGTTGCGTGAACTGTCATTACATTTTGACGGCCTTTTTCCGTTCTAAATTGACGGGCAGCTTCCAAAAAGGGCAAACTTTCAATATCACCCACCGTTCCGCCGATTTCAATAATAGTTATGTCAAAATCATTTTCAAAGGGGATAAATCTTTGTTTAATTTCATTTGTAACATGGGGAATAACCTGCACGGTGACGCCATTATATTCGCCACGTCTTTCTCTTTCAATAACTGCCTGATAAACAAGACCAGCAGTATTTGTATTTCTTTTTGTCATCGGGACATCAATAAAACGTTCATAAGTGCCAAGGTCAAGGTCGGCTTCGGCTCCGTCGGCTGTAACAAAAACTTCGCCGTGTTGATAAGGGCTAAGGGTGCCCGGGTCAACATTGATATAAGGATCGCACTTAATCATATTGACTTTAAAACCTCTAAGTTGCAAGAGTTTTGCTATACTTGATCCGGATATACCTTTACCAAGGGAACTTACTACCCCACCTGTTACAAAGATAAATTTTGACATTTTTTAAACTCCTATTTGTTTTGTTTTGCAAATTCTTTTGCTTTATATAAATCTTCAATAGTATCAATAGCAGGGCCAAGTTTTTCTATTAAGATGCTTTCAATAATCATGCCTGCTTCAAGGGCTCTAAGTTGCTCTAATTTTTCCAAATTTTCAAGATTGCTTTTTGGAAGGGAAACAAATTTTTCAAGAGCTTCTCTCTTAAAACCATAAATACCGCAGTGTATATAATAGGGGGCTTTTAAAGACTCTTCGGTATTTTCTCTTTTATAAGGTATTACCGAACGGGAAAAATATAAAGCTCTGCCGTCTTTATTTAATACCGCTTTTACATGGTTTGGATTTGATACGGAAGAAATATCAAGTGTTGGCATGCAAGCCGTCATAATATCGGCTTCAGAGTTTTTTAATTTTTCAATAACATTTTTTATAGTGTTTGGATTAACAAATGGCTCATCACCTTGAACATTTACTATATATTTTGCCTCTGTTTTGTGGGCAACTTCATAAACTCTGTCGGTGCCGCTTTGGCATTTATCACTTGTAATAACGGCTTTTGCACCGAATTTTGCTGCTTCTTCAACGATAATAGGGCTTTCGGTCGCTATAATAACCTCGCCGGAATCTGCCTTTTTACAAGCTTCCCAAACCCACTGCATAACACTTTTGCCGTCAATTTTTTCAAGCATTTTGCCTGGTAAACGGGTGGAAGCATATCTTGCCGGAATAACAATTAAAGTATCTTTCATTTTAAAACCTCTTTTATTTCTTTTGGAGTTACACAAGCAGTGCCAAGTTTAGCAACAACTAAACCGGCAGCTTCGTTTGCAATATAAGCCGCTTGCTGTAAGGTTGCCCCGCAGGCAAGTGCTAATGTTAAAACGGAAATAACCGTATCGCCCGCACCTGTTACATCAAAAACTTCCTTTGCGGTTGCATGAATAGTGGTTGTTTTAATTTTTGGCCCTTGTTCAAAAAGACTCATACCTTGTGCGCTTCTGGTAATAAGAATACTTTTTGCTTTAAGGGTTTTTAAAATCTTTTTACCCAAATCAAAAATGGCTTTTTCTTCTTTTTTAGGCGGAAGGCCCATACCTTCCCAGGCCTCTTTGGTGTTGGGCGTCATACAAGTTATGTTTTTATACTTTAAGAAATTATCAATTTTAGGATCTACACAGACAGGTATTTTTTTTGCATTACAAAGGGTAATAATTTCTTGAATATTGTGGTCAGATAACATCCCTTTACCATAGTCAGACATTACAACACCTTTTGCTGTTTTTAAAGCTTTTTTAAAGTTTTGCATACAAGTTTTTGCTGTTTGTGCTTCAAGTTTGGCCTTACTTTCTCTATCTACTCTAACAACTTGCTGGCGTTCTGCAACAATACGGACTTTTTGGGTTGTCGGTCTTGCTGAGTCAATAGTGATATAAGAAGTATTAACACCTTTATCTTTTAAAAATTGTGTTAAAATGCTGCCTTTAATATCTTGACCGACTACTGAAACAAGCGTTGGTTTTGCCCCAAGAACAGCCAAGTTTACGGCCACATTACCGGCTCCGCCGGCAACGAAATCTTCGCTTTCGACATTAACAACAGGAACAGGAGCTTCCGGCGAAATACGGCTTACACTGCCTTTAACAAAGTGATCCAGCATAATATCGCCGATAACGATAATTTCTTTACCTTCAAACTTGTCAATAAATTTTATAAGTTCATTTTTATCCATAATTTATTTCCTTGAATATTCTGTTAATTCAGCTTTTACACTGCCGATAAAAACTTCAACAGCCATTTTAACTGGCATTTTATATTCATCATCAGTAAGCCAAACTTTTAAGCTTTTACCTTTTGAAACAAAAATACCTTCACCGCTTATCATCGGTTCAACTACTATACAATCAAATTTGCCGGCTTTGACTTTAACTTTTTCTCTGCCTAAAACAACAACTTTAAGGGGGTATTGATCGCCTCTATTTACTATATCAAAATAAACTTCACCTTTTAAAGGAAGTTCTTGATTTCTAACGAAATAAAGAGAAGAAAGCATATCAACAATAGTGTTGCCTTCAAATGTATGCGGTTTGTGTTCTAGGTTACCTTTTTTGTCTTTTTTATGTATTGTATAAGTGTGGTTTTTATAGTCAAAAATAAGCCATTCATCACGGGCGTAGGAACCTTCTTTAACGCTTTGCCAATAACCTGTGGAATGGG
Organism: Elusimicrobiaceae bacterium; assembly: GCA_017534965.1. Classification (GTDB taxonomy): domain Bacteria; phylum Elusimicrobiota; class Elusimicrobia; order Elusimicrobiales; family Elusimicrobiaceae; genus Proelusimicrobium. The sequence goes on from JAFXVA010000033.1 coordinate 5,017, forward strand.
AAAGGTCTTCTGCTATCCAAGACATATTGATATCTCTAACTTTAAACATTGCATCAATTACGGGATAGCTTTGGGCATAGGCCTCTAATTGATACATTTTTTGGCCATTTGTTTCTACTATTTTTGAGGAATTTAATTGAGCTTTACCTGCTGTTACAAAAGACCAGGAAATATCAAATTTTAATTCTTCGCCGAACCATTTGGGTTTGTTTTCAGAGGGGGTAGTTTCTTTTGCATAATACCAAGGATGGGCAAGGCGATTTTCGGAAGTTAAGAAAATTTGTTCATTTTCATTAATCTGTTTTTGTTCTTGAGTTGTTGTCTTTTCTTCTTTTTTAGTATTTTGGGTATCTGTAGTTGCTGTTGTAGTAGTAGCTTTTGTTTCTTTTTTCGTAGTTTTTTGAGTAGTTGTCTGTTCTTTAGAAGGGGGTTGTGTTTTATCTTCTTCTGTCTTTTGTTCTATAACAGGCGTTTGGTTTGTATCTTCTTCTTGAGGTTGAACAGATTGAGTTTCGGCAACAATTTCTTTACTTGTTGTATGCTGTTTTATCCAACTAGAACCACCACAAGCATTTAAAAATAAAAATGGAAGTAAAGCAAGAATAATTTTCATTTTAAACCCTCTCTTTGAATATATTTTGCCGCACCTAGCAAATCTCGGCAAATTTTAATATCTTTTAAATCTGAAGAATATTTCTTTTGCTGGGCTCTGCCATTAGCAGTTAAAACTAAAATAGAGCGCATATTAAGGTTTTTAGCAAAATCAGTATCGCTCTTTTTATCTCCTATAACAAAAGAGTTATCCTTATCAACATTATACTTTTTTATCAATTTTAAACCCATAGCAGGGGCAGGTTTACGGCAGGGGCAATTTTCACTTGGAGCATGGGGGCAAAAAACGATTTCTTTAACCTCATAAGGTTTTAAAAGAGATAAAAGTCTTTCATGCACTTTTTTTACCTCTTTTTCGGTAAAATAACCGCGCCCTATACCTGATTGGTTTGACACGATAAAAATAGTATAACCAAGTTTTTTAAAAAGTTTAAAAGCAGATTTTGTATTTTTATAAAGTTCAACTTTCTTAGGGTCGCAAAGATAAACACCCGGTTTTTCTTTAATAACGGTGCCATCTCTATCTAAAAAAAGAGCTTTTATTTTATTTGGCATGGCCTTCCTCTTGCATTTTTTTGCGGCAATTTTCTTCTCTTTTCCAGCGATTATGGGCCCAAAGCCAAGAAGCAGGGTCCATTCTTATCCAATCTTCGTAAATAGTTTTTAATTGTTCGGTATATTTTCTTAAAAGTTCATGGGAAAAATTTTCCTGAGGGGGTAAAATAGGGTCATAAGCCTCGGCGTAAACTTTGCCATTTTTTCTATACATCCTAATAGGATAAACAGGAACATTCATTTTAAGGGAGAGTAAAGCTGTCATAGGTGCAAGTTCGGCCGGCCTTCCTAAAAAGTTCATATAAAGGGCAGAGGAAATTACGCTTTGGTCACTAACAATACCTAAAACTGCCCCTTGTTTTAAGGCCTTAATACAGGTAAAAAACGGGTTATAGGAGCTTGTTATTTTAGAGCCGTATTTTGTGCGGATATCGTTAAGAGCTTTGTTTACATAAGGGTTTGTTTGCGGTTTACCTACGGATAACATGTTCTTAAATAAAGTGCTACCAGCTATAGCAAACATTTCCCAATTAACAAAGTGCCCCATGTGTAAGATAGTAGGTTTACCGGCATGATTTTCTTTTATAAGGCGGTCAAAATTAATAAACTCAATCTTTTCAAGCATTTTTTCTTTTGACATTAAACTGATTTGGGCAGTTTCAGCCAAAATACGCCCGATATTACGCCAAGATTCTTTTGCTATTTCGGTTGCCTCTTTTTTAGATTTATCAGGAAAGGCCTTTTGTATATCATAAACACTTCTTTTAAAGCGTTTAGCTAAAACGAGTGTTAAAAAGACCCCCACACTTTCGCCGATTTTAAGGGCAACTTTCCAGGGTAAAATACCCAAAAATAAAACAACTGCTTTTAAAGCTAAATATTCTATATAAAATATAAATTTTTTCATATAATAAAATTATAGCAAATAAGGAGCTTTTATGCTTTTGCTAAATTGCTTAAAAAAAAATATAATATTTTTGGGTTTTTGAAAGGAGTTTTTTATGAATTTTGCTAAATTAAGAGAAAAAATGCTTAAAAATAAAATTGCTTGCTTTTTTTTGGCAATTTGTGCCTTTTTTTATGGCATAGGTGCGCGTTTGCATTTATTTTTATATAAAAAGAATATTTTAAAATCAAAAAAAGCTGAGGCAAGAGTTGTGTGCATAGGCAATATTACAGCCGGCGGAACAGGCAAAACAACTGCTGTTTTACTTGCAGCGCAACTTTTAAGCAAGGCGGGGGTAAAAACTGCCATAATTTCCCGCGGTTATAAAAGAAATAAAAAAGAAAAAGTAAAAGTGCTTTTTGATAATGATTTGTTAAATTGGCAGGAAACAGGTGATGAACCTTATATGATGAGCCAGATGCTTGCAGAATATAAAGTGCCGGTGGCAGTATCTTCCGATAGATATGCTGCGGCCTGTGAAGTTATAAAAGAATTTAAAAGCGAAATCTTACTGCTTGATGACGGCTTGCAGCACCATAAATTAAAAAGAGATGCAAATATAGTTTTAATCAATGCAAGAGATCCGTTTGGCAATGGGTATATGTTGCCTTATGGGCTTTTAAGAGAGCCATTATCCGCTTTAAAAAGGGCCGATTTAATTATTCTAACCCATAGCAATTTGGCTAGCGAAACCCAAAAAACCAAAATAAAGAAAAAAATTAAGTCTTATAATGAGGATTTGAGAATTTTAGAAGCCATACATAAACCCGATTATTTTTATGATGTCGTAAACAGAACAAAAATGAAACTGGAAGATATTAAAGGGGAAGTTATTTCTTTTTGCGGACTTGGCGATCCCGCTTCCTTTGAACAGATTTTGAAGAATCTAGGTCTGAAGATGAACCAAACTTATCGTTTTAAAGACCATAATGCCTATACTTTAGAAGAAATACAATCTTTAAGCAATTTCCGCAAGGGGTTGCCATTGATTACTACTTTTAAAGATTATGTAAAATTTCCCAAAGGTTGGCAAGAAATTCTTAAAAACAAAGTTTATATCTTGGCTATTAACCTTGAAATTAAAGAAGGTAATGAAACCTTCTTAAAAGTATTAAAAGGGAAATAAAAGATATTAATGTTTACTTGCAGATTTCTTATAGAGTGAAATCATCTTATCATCCCGGTCATATAGATAAGTATAAACTTATTTTAATTAACAAAATTATCTAAATTTCTAAAATACTTACATTTTAAAACATTTCTTTGCACTAAGGAAGAAGATAATTGTTTCTGGCAAATATTACTTGTTTCTTCAAACAATTTACCTGTGGGTATATTGTGCTTTTTTGTTAATTCATTTATTTTACCCTGATTTTGATAAATTACCTGACTTGTCATTTTATCAGATATTTTAAATTTAATAATTTCCTGATTTAAAATTATTAAAGAACAAGATTGGTCCCTAATATCAACTTCTACCTCAAAAGGATGTAATTTTTCTATTCCTTTTGGATTTTGGCTATAATCAAATTGATATGTAATAGAATCTAAATAATTATCTTTATCAAAAACCATATCTATATATTCTACAGAGGTGTCTTTTGTTTCTATGGGTTCACTTATAAGGCAAGAATCTTTGCTTATTTCTATCATTGTTCCGTCAAAATCTTTTTTTATGTTTAACCATGTGTAAGAATCTTTATTAGTGTTCATTTTTTCATAACGGAAAGTAGGATATAGAGTGTTTTTGTTATTTTCTCCTATTCCTAAAACATAAACTTTGAAATATTCTTCATCAAAGTGATAATCATAACTAAATTTCAATTTGTTTTTATTATCAATCATAGTTAAGGGTAAGTAATTTCTGTTATGTTCCACTTTATTATTAGCAAAATCAAAGGGATCCAAACAATGTTTTTTGGCGATATCGCCATTTTCATTATATTTGTAAAGGCAGAAATTTCTGATATATTCCGGTTTGTTAGTAAGTTTTGCTTCTTTGTAAAACTCATCTTTGAAAGGTTGTCCTTTACCATTTTTCTTGCCATTGCAAAAACTTGCCCAGCCGTTTTGGGCTCTTTTTAAGAATTTGCCGTTGTTTTTTAAAGCCAAAGTTAAATCTAGCACGTTTATAAATCCGTCAACATCATCACAATATAAAGCCAAATTATGAGAACTACCCATAACGGCATCACTAGAGTTTGTTCTGTTAAAGGTAGAATGGGTTAAAGAATCACGCCCGGTATCTTCATATTGGTCTGTCAAGCCGAAAAAGTGGCCTATTTCGTGAATAAGGATATAATAAGTTCTTTCTTCTAAAGCAGGAGTCGTTTTTGCCGAATTATTATCATATATAGTAGGAACTATAATTATTTTGTCATAAGGAAGAAAACATCCTAAACTATCGTCACCGCATTCTTCTTGTGCTTTACTAATAGAAGTAAAACGGAAAACGATATCTGCTTCGTTTTTATTAGGGACTTCTTTTAATATTATTTTTCTTGATAAATAAGGCATTATATCGGCGAATTCTTGCTCTCTTTTAGCCCACTCTATATTGTTTTTAGTATCTCTCGGCCAGACATTAAAAGCACGGGTTATTAAACTTTTTAATTTATTATTTCTTTGTTCTTCTGTTAGTTGTTTATTTAAGGTGCTTAAAATTTCTTCTTTATCATTATTTCTTACAGAGGGAAACTCCTCTGTTTTATCTTGTATCATAAAAAATTTGATTGGCTGATTATTAATCAGTTTTAAAACGGCATAATCCTGATAGTCATCTTCATAATTTTCTTGGATACCCCAATCAAACGCAAAGATATTAGCAGCACTGCAAAACAGAGCTGTTAAGAAAAAAGTATAAAATAAAAGTTTCTTTGGCATAATCTCTCTTAATATCAAATATTACATAAATATATGTAAATTATATACAAATTTTTTTATTTTTCAAGAGCAAAAGTAAAAATTAGGATATTTTTTATTTCTCTATTTATTCTTTTGTTTTTTTAAATAAGGGAATAAGGCCTAATGTTTTACCTTGTGCTTTTAAGTCATCAAAGAAGGTATTTACATCCTTAAAATACTTACATAAAGCTTTGGCATTATTTATAACATTATTAGGCAAGGTTTCATTACAAACCTTATCTGTTTGATTAATTAAGTCATCATAATTCATAGCGGCATAAGCTGCCGTAAACTGGGCATTATTATTTTCAAAGAGATTTACACATCCGCTTTTGCCAAGTTTTTTAAGCATTTTTTCATCACAAATTTTAAATATGCAGGAATTGCCTTGTTTCTTTACAGATATCGGCGTGGGTCTTACAGAATCAGTAAGAAAAGTATAACCATAATTTTGTTCCACTTCTCCGTTTACTAAAGTTAAATCATAGGCTTTAAAATCAGTATTGGGCACAAAATTATGTATTTTACATTGGGAATCATTAACATCAACATAACCTTGAGCGTCAAAAGCATATATATTATATCCTGGAGATATGGTCCACACTTCTTTACCATTAATTTCTGTTTTAAAGGATTCAAATACATGATCGGAAAAAGATGAAAGATAACCAATGCGTATTTGAGGTCCGTCTGTATTGTAATAGGTAAAAGAGTATTCTCCGTCTTCTTCTAAAGCTTTACCTATAAGATTATATTTATTATAAGATAAATTTTTATTATGAAAGTTATAAGGTGTCGGACAAGTCATTTGTTTTATATTGCCGTTAGAATCGTAAGAATATTTGCAAAGTTTATCTGTTGTATCTTTTTTATTTAATATTTTTCCTTCTTTGTAAAAAGTATCTTGGTAATATTGATCCCTATAGGGAACTTTTTTGCCATTACAGAAACTTGCCCACCCTTTTTTGGCTCTGGGGGTAAATTGCCCGCCGTTCTTTACTGCTAAAGTTATATCAATAAGATTAATAAAGGCATCAACATCATCGCAATATAGTTCTGTTTTAAAAGAAGCCGCCATTACTGAAGATTCATATAAAAATCTGTCGGTAGTGGCGTGCCTTGGATCGCTATTTTTTAAATTATAATATTGGTCCGTTAAACCGAAAAAATGGCCTATTTCATGAATAAAAATAGCCAAAGGCCTATCCTTATGTTCCTCAAATATAGAAGGATAAACAAAGGGGTCAATTAAAACCAATTTGTGGGTAGATTTAGTATAACATCCTTCTGAAAGAGAACTTTCGCAATAGGCAGTTTTTTCTTCTTCGGAAGTAAAGTTAACAATTAAATCCGCAGTTTTTTCATTTGGAGTTTGGACGATATAAAATGATTTATCCAAAAAGGGCATAATATCTTTAAATTCGCTTGCTCTGCCTTCTTGTTTAATAAATTTTTTTGTATCTTTTGGCCATGTATCAAAAGCCGTGCGTATTAAGTCAATATAATCTATTTCTTGATTTAATTGATTTCTTAAATCTTCGGAAGGGTCATCAGTAGGTTTTATAGGTTTTTGTGCTGTCGTAAGGTGATATTCTATCGGCTTATTATTTATAAACTTAACCATAGCAAAGTTATCTATATTTTGCTTATAGTCATCAAAAACGCCCCAATAAAGCGCAAAAGCAGGGGATATAGCACCTAAGATTAAAGCTAAACAAGCACATTTTTTCAACATAAACACTCCAATGATTTATTTATTAAAATAATTATCAACTTTCTTAAAATACGAACACAATTCTTTTGTATTAGTAGTAATACTATGATGCAAAGTTTTTCTGCATTCGGTTTTAAGGGTGTCAATAATTTCTCTTCTGGTTTTGCCTTCAGCATTTGCAATATCGTCAAGTATATATTGATTTCTGCTTACACCGGCCATACTTTCTATATTATCAAAAGTGCTACCCACAAGTTTAATTACTTCTGTATCATATTGGGTTTTTACCAGGCAAACGGGATGCCCTAAAGTTTCATATTTATGTAATTCAAGAATTTCTTTTCCCAAAGGCAAAGAATAAGTATATTCCGCTTGTAATTTGCCATCTTTATAGCTAACAGAATAACTTTTCTTATCAGAGAAAGGAATATAATTTACGATATCACATTGATTAGCGTTTACATTGATATAATGTCTAGTATTGTATTTTTCTTCTTTTATAGCATAGCCAACAGGTAATTCCCACGCATTTCTATCTTTTTTAACAGCAAAAAATTCTTTACCCGCAGCAGAAACTTTTATAGTTGGGATACCATTATTTTTATAGTAAGAGTATTTGTAAGAATACTGATCATCCTTTTTTGTAGCCATTAAATCATTTCTATTATAAGTAAAGTCATACTTATGTTGACTACTATAAAAAGTAAATGGTTTTATTTGGCTATTTGAGCTAGGTTCGTTATTTGGATTATTTAGGCCTTTAGCAGAAAATGGTTTTGCCATTTTGTAATAAGTGTTTTTATATCCTTTGCCATTACAAAAACTTGCCCAACCTTTTTGGGCCCGCTTGGAAAAATTACCATCATTTTGTTTAGCTAAAGTGAAGTCTATTAAATTTATAAAGCCGTCAATATCATCACATTTTAAGTGAGAAGTATAGCCAGAAGCCATAACAGATGAACCATCCTTAATTCTATCTTTAGTAGAATATTCTTTATCTGCATTCCAAGCTGCGTCTCTATATTGATCGGCTAGACCATAGTAATGGCCTATTTCATGGATAAGGATAAGTTTAATTTGATTTCTGGAAAACCATTCAGATTTCTGAGTAGTATAAGGATGAACAGATATAATATCGGCCCCAAAGGAAGAGGAGCCTTCGCAAGCAGCTGCTTCATAATTCCCACAAATTGAATGCATCTTATTTTCAGTAGTAAAATGAAAGTTAACAACAGGTATTCTGTAATCTCGTTCATATTGTCTTGAAGTATCACTTATTGGGGTTACAGATTTATTTAAAATTGGCATGATATCGGCAAATTCTTGTTGCCTTCCTGCTTTTTCTATGGCTGCTTTTGTATCACTAAACCAAATTTGAAAGCCGTTTGTTATCATGTTTGATAATTCTTTTTGTCTATTATTTTTATTGAGTTCATTTTCTAAAGCATTTTTTTCTGCAAGTTCTTTATTTGATATATTTGTTGGTTTTTCTCTGATACCATCTTCTGTTATTGTAAATAATACTCTACCGGATACTAAAGCCCAACTTAAACCATAATGTTTATTGTAATCTGTTTTATAATCATATAATAATCCCCACATATACTGCGGTTCTTTATAATCTCTAGAGGGAATATATACCAAAGGTTTTTCTTCTTTATCATATCCAGAAGAAGGGGGAATTTGTGCGAATATAGAAATTGAGCAAAGTAAAAATAAAATTAAAGCTGTAATTTTTTTTAACATAAAAACTCCTTATATAATATTTATCTAAGAATATTATACACAACTTTTCTGCTTTTTCAAGAGTTAAAATACCTATAGGTATCTAGGACTTTAGACCTAGATGGCTTTAGGTCCAAAGACTCTAGCGAAAAAAAATAAAGGGTGGTAAAATAAGGGTAAGGAGTAAATATTTATTTTTACTTAAGACTATTAGTTAAGAGGGTTAAAATGAAAAAACTTATAAATCAATTATCCAATAAAAAATATATAAAATTTTATAAAAAATCAATTGCCGTATCTTTGGCTTTTTTGATTTTATTTAATCTTAGTGCAGAAACTTTTGCAAATATTATCAGTATGGAACAACTCGGTTCAAAAGAAATACAAACCGAAGTTAGAAATATTCTAACTGCTATTGAAGCAGAAAATAAAACACCCCAGCAATTCCTTGCCGATTTATACAAACAACTTGAAGAGGCAACAAAAGAAGATAATAAAACAACTACAACTAAAGAAGATAAAACCCATAAATTAACTAAAGAAGAATATACCAAACTTTATAATAATAGTATAAATAAAGATTATGACTCTTATATTAATAAGATTGAAACAGAAACCCAAAATGCCCTTGCCGCTTTTGATGAAGAAGCAAATAAAGTTATAGCCGAACATAGAAAAAATATCCCGGTAAATACACCTTCTTTAAACTTAAAAGTTCCTTCTAATGATAAACTTTTTAATAAGGCAGCAAACCCGTTAAATCCTTTTAAAGAAAAAACTAAATTAAATACTGCTACCTATCAGGCAACAGCTTATCAAACACAACAATTAAATACTCCTACACCGGAACAAGCGGTTTTAAATCAATTAGAAGCAGATATCGCAAAACAAAGAGAAGAATATTCAAAAGAAGTTAATACTTGGAAGGAAAATACTATTTCCGATTTAAAAGCAGAACAAACAAAACTTTTATCAAATAGTAAATCTGCTTATGAAAAATATTCTAAAGAATATAATACTAATCTTAAAGATTTTTACGCCTCACTTTTAAAAGAAACTATTGAAAATTATAAAAAGACAAATGATATTGAATCAAAAAAGAATTTCGTTTCCATATTATTCTTTTTAACATCTATTAAAAGCCCTGAAATAGACAGAAATGACTTTATTAAAGGCGAAGATAGAGAATTTGTTTTAAATACTTTAAGAGGAAATTTCTCTGTAAAAGGTAATGCTTGTGCAGGTAATGTTAAAACCATATATGCCGATAATTCAACTTGGGGTTCTTCTGCAATAGGGGGCAGCCCCAGCGCCGGTAAAATGTATGATAACTCTGCCAATAAAACTGCTATCTTTGAATTTGTAGATAAAGATAAATGTGATTTGGCCTTATCTTCAATGTTACCTTATGCTAATTTAAACGGCGATGGCTATGCTTTCACTAATTTTATCCGCCAATATTATAACAGCCCTACTTTTGGTATGATGCTTGAACTTGTAGTCAAATCTCTTTTGATTACAAATAACAGAGGGGAAGAGGCCTTAACAAAATTTATTAATGAAAGTATTTCTTTGGAAAACAAAGTAAGAAATGATAAAGGTAATCTTTGGGATAAATTGGATATTATTACTTTTGAAGGTTTATCAAGAAATCAAGTTTTTGAAGGCAAATATTGCAATCATAATCTTTGTTCTTCCGCTGATAGCGGGATTGAAAATCCTAATGCTTGGGAAGAAGTGGCCTATATGCTTGCCGATGCCAAAAAAACAAATTTACTTAACAAGGCAATCTCTCAATGCAAAATCGTTTCAACAAAAAATTATTATCAACATATAGAATGCCAAGGCATTTATCCCTTCTTATTTGGCGCTATAATCGCAAAGCCGGAACTGGCAAATAGGATAAAAGCAATTCGTCCTTTACAAGAAGTTTCAGGGGTCCAACTTGACGAATATGGCCGTTCTCGCATTATAACAGCACAAGAGGCCTTAGAAAATAAAAGAAAAAATGATGCTTTTGATATTACACAAAAATATACGCAAGCCCAGTGGATTGCCGGATATTTAACAATGCAGTCTTTTGAAGATATTCACCCTGCCTCTCAACTTAGAATGAATAATTTAGTAGCAAAATCACCGGTTTTAAATTCTAATCAAAAATTTAAACATATGGATGAAAATAGTAAAGAATATAAGAAAAATCTTAAAAAATATAATGCAAAACAAGTATTATTAGGCATTACTTCTTATGCAGATTTTCTTATTGCCCTTGTCTTTACGAAAGATTTAATACGCTTTGGTGTGCTTTCAGTAGTTAAAGCCAAAAATTTGGCAAAATTTATGTTAGCAATAAGAGCTTATAAAGGGTTACCTAATAGCTTTGCTAAAGCAGTCAAATTAACACGCCTTTTAGAAGCAACTAAATTTAGTCCTAAAAGCGTAGCTAGAATGAATAAATTTAAAAAATTCAACGCCAATCCTTTACATTATACCTCTAGCGCAGTTGTAGCAAGAATGGGAGGGGAAAGCCAAGCTTTTATTGCCAGCGTTTCCGGCAGAATAACAGGGGTTAAAAACGGAGTGTTAATAGGAACACAAGAATTTTTACGCCCGATATCAGGTTCTTATAAAGGCAAAATTGTTGCAAAACAAGGGGCTTTAGGTGGCACTTATGTAGTAGGTGGGGCAAATGCTCTAAAAACAACTCCGGAAGTTAAATTATCCTTTAAAGATGCAGCTAAACAGGCCTTTTATGATTTGAAATACAATTTCCCGCTTAGCCCTTACATTGAACCGGACCCCAAAAAAGTCCCCAATTTAGATGTATCAAATTTATCTGTTGAAGTAGTAGATAAAAAAGGTAATCCTATAAAAATTGAATCAATGCATATTGACGATAATGTTTTATATGTCAATGGGAAAATGTTTAAAACTTTTAAGGCAACTTTTGAAGAAGACCAACTTGCAATTATTAATCAGCTTTTAAAAGATCATAATATTACTTTAGGTATGGATGGTTTTTATATTAAACCTATATGGAATAAAGCCCCTAATGCTGCCCAAAAAGTATCTGCTAGATGGAAAAATAGCGAACTTGTTGATATTTATGATACTAATGGCAATGTCATTATGAAAATAGGTTTGAACAGAGGATATGAACAAGATTTGGCTTTATTAAACAGACTTGGTATTGTTGATCCTAAAGATATTGAAAAAGCCCAAAAAATAGCCAAGAAAGCTCAAAAAAGAGGCAAAAAGGTAAAAGTTGTAGAAGAAAATATGGGCAATAAAGCAAAACTGATTTACACAAACGGTGCTTTATATATTGAAGAAGCCGGTAATTTGGCAAAATTAGAAGGACTTACAGGTTTATCTTTACCTAAAACTGCCTTATTTAATATGACAAAAGGCAAACAAGTAGAGTTTTTAAATGCTTTGTTTAGTATGCCTGCCAAATCAGGTAGCGCAGCACCTTTAAAAATGAACAAAACAAAAACAAAAATCTTCTGGCCTTTTATGACTCAGGCATTAAGTTATAGTGCAGCTTCTTCAAGTTTAATGATGACTATGGAAAAAGCACCTTTTAACTTTAGTCCTGCATCTAGTGTGTTTATAGGATTATTCTTGCCTTATATTTGGTCTTTTGCATCTCCATTATTTGCACCGCTGGTTAAAATGTGGGGCGCAAAGCCGGTATTGCTAGGATCCTTATTTTTCGCAGGGGCCGGCTTAACTACGGCTATAGCAACCGGTTATAGAAATAATGCAACTAATGAACTTGACTCAGAAGGAAGAGTTATTCCCTTAAGAGATAAAGACGGAAATATAATTTATGTTAATCCTGAAGAAGAAAATCCTAAAAGAAGAACTCCTCGTTACGAACTTAAAAAACAAACTTTACCTGCTTGGCCGCTTTTCATTGCTTCAGGTGCTACGGGGCTTGCTTCTGCAGGTATTAGAGCAACCGCCAATATTTTAATCAAAGGTTATGAATTAAATAAGAGCACTTTAACTGTTTCAATGTTATTTAAAAATGTCGGTGGTATGGCTTTTACGGCGGTGCCGTTTATCGCAAATAGTTTAGCCAAAATAGATAATGATAGATTTAGAGATAAGAGAAAAGATTTCTCTGTTACTTATCCTGCTTTGTTAGGTTTAACACTTTTTGCGGGAACAGGTATTGCTCTTAGAATGCCTAAGATGAATATTCCTTCTTATAAACCTGTTAAAGCTGATTTCAGTAAACCTTGGAAATTGCTGTTTACACCTCAAATTGCACCTTATACAATCGGTATGATGGGGGTGTGTTCTTTGGAAGGTTATGTTTACTTTAAAGGTGTTAATGCCTTAGCAAGAGATACTTTTGAAGGTTATAACTTCCAACCGGAAAATGCTAAGTTCTTAGCAAGTCTTTTCACGGCAGTTCCTCAGTTTGCTCTTAGATTGGCATCACCAAGAAAAGTGTTTTATGGAAGAGGTTTATTTAACTCCGCCTTGCTTGCGACATCCGGCACCCTTTTAATGGCTATTCCGTCAAATCATTTATCACGGGAACAAAATACAGCTATTGGTGCTATTGCAGGTGTGGCCCTTGGTTTAGGCACGGCACAAGTGTATCAATATTCACAAAAATTAGTTATCGCACAGGCAGAAAAAATGCCCAGCGCACCGGTAAAAGATGCCCAAATCTTATATAGTATGAGTAATCTTGGTTTAATCTTGCCCACACTATTTGCGTTTAGTGCAAATACCAGAAAGAATGAATTAAATGAAAGTGAATTTGAAGCAACAAGAAATACTTTCTATTGGCCTTTAATATTCTATGCAACCGGTATGAGCGCTATTGCAGATGCTGAAAGAGGTTTTAAAATGTTCCCTTCAGTAGTAAAAAATGTGGTAGCTCCTGCTGCTAGATATTCCGTTGAAGGTGCTGCTTTTAGTAAGAATGTGAGAAATTATAATACTACCTTTAAACCTGTTTTACAACAAGGTAATCATCTTACACCGATTATGCAACCGACACAGGTAAAAGACTTAAAGTTTAAAGCACCTTTGTTTACTCCGCAATATAATATTGTTGCTCCGGCTCCGACATCTGAAGATAGCACAACCGAAGAAGCAAATTTAGATGAGGGAGAAACGAAATAATCTTGTAATTCTAAAATTTAAAACTGCCGCCTATATTTTTTAGGTGGCAGTTTTTTATTTGTTTGTAGCTATGATTGTTATTTTATATTACTTAAATCTTTTGATTTTGAATATTTTTTATTTTTGTTAGGTATTTTATCAACGGCTTTTTTAAGTGTAAGAGCACAAATTATAGCAACGCTCCATTTACCTAATGTGTTTAGAATATCTTTGGTTATTTTTTCTGCAGGGCCATGTATTATTATTCTTCCAAATTTTTTGCCTGTTTTTTCAACAACTTGTTCAATTACAATTTGAAATATTTTATTTGGTATCATATTATCTCCTAATAAAATATTATACATAAAATTAAAGGGCCGGTTTTTGCCTTGCTTTGCAAACAAAAACATCGCTCCGGCTTTGAGGGTTGGCAAGGTGCTATCTTTGCCTTTGCGCCGCTGAAATTTTTGTGTTAGCGCAAATTTTCTTTTGTGCGAGCCTAGTTAATCTAAGTAAGCACAAAAAAAGAAAGCGATAACCAAAAAGAGCGCGGCCCGCAGGGTTTGGCCGTTTTTATGGAAAGCATTGTTAAAAAATCTTGCCAACTTGCCTAGTTGCCTGCGTTTTTTTGCCTCGCTTTCTTATCATAAAAACGGGCAAACGCAATAGA
>JAFXVA010000034.1 GCA_017534965.1 Elusimicrobiaceae bacterium
TTGTTGTTTTTGTCTTTCGTAATTGATAATATTATTCTTTTCTAAAGAAGAAAGTTCTCTGCCGGCACTGGGTCCGCCGTGAAATTCATTTAAAATACCTTCTATTCCAAAATTGCCTGTCAAAAGTCCTCTTCCCGCTGAATAATCTTGGAATATTTTTAGATACTCCCCTGCTTTGCTTGCGCTTTGGGTTGTATTTACCGCTTGCGCCATTTTTGCCGCCTGATTTACATTTTCTGAGGCCTTAAATACTTCCGCTGTGCTTATTCCAGCTTCGGCTGCTCTTGTTGTTTGACTTACCGTTGCTACTGGTTTTAATAAGGCTTCCCCGCTTAACGCTAATGGTAAGGGCGCACTCAGGCCTATATATCTGGGGTTAAATATTCTTAAACTTGATAAGAATATATTCTTATTTATCTCAAAATTGATTAAAGCTGTTGCTAAAGTTTTGCGCCAGGGTGATAACTCCGCCCAAGGTTTATTTACAAGCCAATTCTTATTATATTTTGTTATTGTTCCTTGTTTGGCTGCGTTTTCTGCTTCAAAAGCTTCTGCTGCTCTATTTGCCCGCACTTTACTTGCTAAATCACTTATATATTGCGCTCTGCCTGCTTTTATTTCTTCGGCTATATTTAATTCCCCTGCTTCTATTGCACCACCGCCACCTTCTCCTACTGTTGCCGTATATTCCGTTTGTTTTATTTTTGCTTCTTCCACAGGTTTTATTTCGGCCTTCTCTGTTCTGGGCGCTTTGGGCTCTATAGGTTTTACTTCTACCGGTTTACTTACTGGTTTTACTTCTGCAACTTTGGCCGGGGCTGTTGTCACTTTAGGGGCTACTTTTGCTTCCACAGGTTTCATTTTTATCTTTAACCCTTGCACTGCTTTACTTCCTGCTGTTCCGATTCTTGTTATTATTGCAGGCGCACTTAATAATAACGTCGCTATAAATCCGGCATTGATAAATACATCAAAGAATTTTCCGATATTCTTTCCCCTTGCTATTAAGGCAAATTCTTTCTTTTTCTCTGCATTATACCCTTTTCTTTCTTTTCCTAAATATCTTGCCGCTATATTGTTTTTATCTCTTTGTGTTGCTTCGTTTATATCCCACCAACTGCCGTTATAAATTATATTCGCTGCTTTGGTTAAATTTTCGTTTCTTACTTTGCTTGTTGCAAGTATCCCTACTATTAAAGAAGTGTGTACCTGTAATTCGTTCTTTGCTATTTTTGGACCGCCGTCCTTTTTCATTTGGTTTATTGCATTTATATAATTATTGACTATTCTGTTAGCCAAAGCGCTCACTTTAGCATCTTTCATATATGCGCCTAGCATCTTACCGATATCTTCAAACATATCTGTATATACTACATTATAATAGTGCTCTAAGGTCTGATCTACACTTTCCGCTAGTCTTTTTGTATCAGGATTATTTTTCTTGGGATCTATATAAAGATATCTTCTTGCTATTGCATTATGATATTGCCCTAAATTGCTAGATAAAGAACCGCCCCTTTTTACCCATTCTTCTACTGATAAACTATCTAAGGTAAACATTAAGACTTCTGTTCCTACACTTCTGTATAAATCGCTGGTTAATAAGGTATAGGCCTTATTTAAGCTGTCTTCTGTTCTTAAGACTATTAAGGCTTCTGCTCCGCTGCTAATTCCTATTGCGCCATAGTCATCCCTCATTATACTCTTGGCTAAATTATATATTGCTTGCGCACTTTTTGCCTTCCTTTCACTATTTGTGCTTAAGGCCGGCAATAAGGATATTGCGCTAGCTACCTTACTAGCTTCTTTTTGCCTCTCTTGCTTGCCTTGATCCCTTTTTTGCCTGTCGCTGGCATTTGATAACCCGGGAATAACATCTGCTTTATAGGTATCATTATCAAAATATTTCTTACCGTTTAATACTACTTCATAGGCCATATTCCATATCGCGCTTTCATCACTGGGATAATATCCATGAAAAGTCACTATATTATTTATAAATTCTATTGCAAGTAATTTGTCTTTTTCAATGATTTCTTGGGGCTTTTCTCCACTGAAAACCCAGGTGCCTTTTTCTGTATATCCGGTCGTCTTTCTTGTTGCTAAATTGTGTATTACGGCATGCAATAGGGCTACTCTGTTATATTCTTTGCCTTCATATTTTACTTCTTCGGCTTTGGTGTTGTTATACATAAAGTATCTGCCATCTGTAAATACTTGGTTGATTGTCTTTTTGGCAAATATTTTTATTAAAGCATGATAATCATTATAATATTTGAGAACTTCTTTTGAATACGCATAATAGGAAGCTTCTAAATCTATTTCTTCTACTTTGATCTTATTGGCTTTGGCGTATTTTTCTACTTCTTTTTTATATTGTTCAAAACTTACACCAAGCATTGATACTATTTCTTGCATCTTGTGCTTCTTTTCTAATTCTTTGGATAAAAGATCCCCCTCTTGTTGTTTGCCTAATTGATTTTGAAAAAAGTTTTTGCTCGGTAAAGTTTGCGCTAAAACTTCACTGCTTAAATTAAATAACATTACAAACGCAAGCACTAAGGCAAGCGTTCTCTTATAGAAAGTAAAACTGCTTTTCTTCAGAAATATAATAAATATTTTTTTCATTTTTATCCCTTTTTTATTATTTATACTTCCTTACACATATATACTATAAACTTATTTATCGCACGCACAAGGGTTTTTAGACCTATTTAGGAATAGGTCTAAAGTCCTAGATAAAAAATTGGTAAAATTTAGAGAAAACGACAAAAATGTTATAATATTATCATACTAAAATATGGAGATGAGAACAAAATGACAAAAAAGATATTTTTAATAGTTGTTTGCTTACTTTTAGCAGGTCTATCCTACGCAGAGGAAGCCCAAAACAGCGCTTGGCATTTGGAACTTAGGGATTTATCCCTCCAAATCACCAATACAGATGTAAATAATGCAGAGTATTATCAAGGGTATTCAAACCCGCGTTTAACTGCCGATAGCCAAACTCTTATTCAAGGCAATTTTGATTTAATGTCAAAATACGACAGAGAAAAAATGCTTTGGGCCAATAACTTACTTATGCAATATGGTCAAGTAACCCTTAAACCCGTAGGTGAAGATAAAGTTAAAAATACAAGTGTAGATAAAATTTTATTTACAACCGACTACACCCACAAACTTTTTAAAGCAGAAGATTTTCTAGGTGGTTTTACTTTTGGGCCTTTCTTAAGTGCCGGTTACCAAACCGAATTTACTAAAGAAGAAGATACCCCCAGATATAGAGTTTTAAGAGGTAAAGCCGGACTTCGCTTATTTGAAGGCAAATATCTTAAAGATTTATATGCCGCTACCGTTATAGAATACGATTTTACTTACCCCGAAGAAGTAACAAAATACGCCTGGGAAGCAGGTTTTAAAATTGAACAACCTATTAACGACAAAAGCAAAGCCGTCTATACTGCTATGATTAGAGATTTCTTCCACTTTGATAATCAAAATGTAAATAATCTTTCCTATGAACTTGAACTTGATGCAAGACTTAATACCGAAATTATGAAAGATTTAGCTGTTGCGCCGTTTATTAACTATTATCAAGGCAAAGGCGTTGGTAATGATAAAACAGGCAGCAATCTTTATATCGGTGTTGCAATATCTTACAAGAAATTATTCTTTTAGAAATTAGCAGAATTAAAAAACGGGTAGGAAGTTTTTTCCTGCCCGTTTTTTGTTTTCTTTAAGACAAACAGATCAAGTTTTTTGCGAGGATTTTACTTTTAGAATAGGCTAAATTCTTGCGAGGATTTTTTAGGCACAATTTATTGCGCCGACCTATTTTTTTATTTTCTTTAAGACGAGGTATAGCAGGAACCGCGCCCGAAGGGCGCTGCTATCCGAAGTCTTAAAAAAATAAAAAAGAGGAAAAAAGCCGAAGCAAAAAGCTGAAAGATTAGTGGGTTCGTGGGTCTAATATATCCCTAAAGGCATCGCCAAGCATATTCCAAGCAAGCACAAAAAGTAAAAGTGCACCGCCGGGAATTACTAAAGTATACCAATATTCAAAAGCATTGCCGTGGGTGCCAAGTATCCAGTTGCGCGATAAAGCAACCAGTTGCCCCCAATCGGCTGTTCCTGTCTGTGAGCCAAGCCCCAAAAAACTTAAAGAAGCTGCCGTCAGCACAATATAGCCGATATCAAGACTTGCAACTATTACAACAGGATAAATTGCATTTGGCAAAATATGTCTTAAAAAAATTCTTCTTTTACTTGCCCCAAGGGCTTTTGTCGCACTGATAAACTCTCTTTCTTTAACGCTCATAACATCCCCCCTTATCAAGCGTGCATAAGACGGCCAAGAAACTATTGTTATAGCAATCATCATATTTTTTAAATCAGGCCCAAGCATAGCAGCAATAACCATAGCCAAAACCATAGAAGGAACGGCAAAAACAATATCTGTTAAGCGCATTAAAATTTCATCTATCCAAGAGCCGAAAAAGCCCGCTGCCCCACCTATAATTATACCGATTAATAAAGCAACAAAAACAACGCTTAAGCCCACTTTAAAGGCCATCCTTGTCCCCCATACAATGCCGTAGTAAATATCATATTGATTTTCCGTCGTGCCTAGTAAATTTTGAGCGCTCGGTGCCGTAGGATTTACCTGAAAACTTGCCTGGGGCATTTGATAGGGATTATTTTTATTTTGCACCGGTGCTAAAATTGGTGCAAAAACAGCAATTAAAAAGAACAAAGCCACAATTATAAGACCTATAAGAGAATTCTTATTTTTTACTATTTGTTTAAATATTTTTTTCTCGGTCATTTTAATCTTATCCTTGGGTCAACAAAACTATAAAGAATATCTGCCGCCAAATTGCCTAGCACAAATAAAGCGGCTACCATCAAAGAAAACCCCAAAATACCGGCAATATCAAGTTGCTGTGCGCAAGCTACCCCCCAACGCCCAATACCAGGATAATCAAAAACACTTTCCACAATAACCGTTCCGCCCAAAAGGCGCACAAATTGAATGCTTGCAAGCGTAATTACCGGCAAAATTGCATTTAAAGCGGCGTGTTTAAAAAGAACTCTTTTTTCGCTTATACCACGGGCGCGGGCTGCACGCACATAATCTTTATTTAACTCTTCAAGCATACTGGAGCGCATAACTCTAACCATCAAAGCAAAAGAGCCAAAACATAAAGTAAAAGCTGGCAAAACAAGATGTCTTAAAACATCTAAAAACACCTTAAATTGCCCATTTAAAACACTATCTATCAAAAGAAGGCCACTATAAGATTTAAAAGAAGGGCTATGGATAATTAAATCACTTGCAAAGCTATATTCCCCTGGCGGAAACCAGCCAAGTTTGCCGTAAAAAATCATCAGTAAAAGAAGGCCTAAAACAAATATCGGCAATGAAAACCCTGTTAAAGAAACAAGTCTTAAAAAATTATCCCAAAATTTATCTTTGTAAACAGCACTTAAAACGCCAAAAATTACCCCAAAAAATACCACTAAAATAATGGCAGCTATTGCAAGTTGCAAGGTTGCCGGGAAATAATCTTTTATCGCTTTTGATACAGGCATATTTGCGCTTTCGCTATAGCCAAAATCTCCGTTTAAAATATTTTTTAGCCAATTACCATATTGAACAAAAAAAGGTTTATCTAAGTTATATTTTTTTATAACTTCTTCCATGGAATCCATTTGTCTTGGATCTTGAATGTATAAAGAGGCACGCGCTTCAACCGGCAATCTTTGAGTTAAAAAAAACAAAAAGCAAGTTACCCCCAAAATAACAAGGGGCAAAAAAGCAATTCTTCTTAAAATATATTTAGCCATAAAGTATTTACCAAGATTTATATCTATATAAATTATAACAAAAAACTAAGCCCTCTATATTTAGAGGGCTTAAGTTTTTAAGTCTATTTTAATTTACTGGCCTTTTGGCTCTGAATCATTTGAATTTTCTGCCTTTTCAGGATTACCAGGATTATTATTTGAGGTAAACTTTTCAAACATTGTTTCCCCAATTTTTTCATTTAAAAAAGGCCTATTATTTTGATGGTTATGAACAGGAGTAGATAAACCATCTCCGGCATTTTTTAATACAATTGGAGAATCATTAGAAGCGCTTGACATCTTGGTAACACTAGCATCAGGAACATGCTCACATTTTACATTATCCTGCCCTTCAAAAAAAGAATCTGGCAAAGCTTGGAATTGTGCGTTTTCAGGAACAGCTTCTCCCAACAATTCAGGATAGATATTAAACAAAGTCGCACGCACAAACATTGTTGGCACACAAGAGAAATAGACGTAGAAACAGCCAAAAACCCAACCAGCAAACAAAACAATTCTAATTAAATTCTTTAAAGCATCCGGACCGGACATTATATACCTAACTATAGCTTCCATATTATGACGGCCCCAAAGAATTACTAAACGATATAAGATGTAATATATAATATTCAAAGCAATTAATATTATCAATATTACTATGGCCAAATAGATATATTTAAGGATATTTCTATAATATATCGCAAAAGATTTAACTATTGCTTTTAAAATACCAAGCGGAAACGCCCACATCGGCCCGACATCAGAAAACACAAATATAGGTAAAAATAATGTAGCGGGTAAAAGCACAAATATAAGAGCAACAAGAGCGATACTTAAAATTTGCCAATCAGGTAACTCTAATAACCTTACCATCATCTCCGGAGTATATACAAATTTTTGCATTAGTTTAGTAAAAACAAAAGCTGTTAAAAAGGCAATTACCATTCTGCCGATTTTTTTTGCTCCCTCACTAATAGTATCTCCCAAAGTATAGTCGTCTTTACAAGATTGTCTCATACCCTCCACAATAAACGAATATACCAAAACAAAGAACATAATAGATATCATTAGAATTGCCAACATATAGCGGTCGTGGAATAAAAGTTTTAATTGTTCCCACAAAAGAGATTTTGCTTGAGAGGGATTTTGCATATAAGTCATAGACATCATTGTTAATCTTGAGGTAAACTCTTGAAATTTTGGGGTATGAAATATCAAAAGATACAAATAAAGTGATATCGGCAAATACCCAAAAACAAAATACGCCTTAAACCAACGAACAAAGCTAGCAAACGCAAAAGAAATTGGCTTGTTCCCCATGTCCATAGCTCTTATTTCTTTAATTTTATACATATTATCTCCTTTAACTTATTTATCCCAAATTATAAATCTATCTTAGGCATTTCTTTTGGTTTATTTTCAACCGGGGCTTCTATTTTAACTTCCGGCCCATTTGTTAAAACAATTTCTTGTTCTTGATTTTCACAATTTATCGGTGTATTACCTTCTTCATCAAGCAATTCCGGATAAGCAATAAAAGTCATAAATAGTGGTGATAAATATCCCGCCATATACGGCAAAAATATGAACTGAAATATTCGTATAAAAACATCCCCTGAAAGATCAGGATTAACAGAATACATAAATATATACATAGGAATTCCAATTATAACCATTAATATAAAAAGAACAATTCCAACAACTATATTTATACCTAAAATAGGAAAGAAATTTTTCCAAAATGTTTTGCAAGACATTAACATAGTGCTAAGAGGCCCGTTATCTGCAAAGAAATGTATAGGAATATAAAAAGCGAACATCGATCCAACAATAGCACCCCCTATAATAAGAGGTAATATTAACAAAGCCATAGCAGCGGGCCCAAAAATCTTTACTAGTATTGTAACAAATAAAACTATCACCCCTACAACTAAAAAAATCATAATATACATAGACAAAATTGTCCATACAAATTCAATAGTTTTGCCAATCCCTTCTTTTGCTATATCAACAATACTAATTTTCTTATGAAAAGTATGTTTTGTCCCTGTAAGTAAACAGCTTCCTAGAACAAACATTAAAACAAAAGATATTAAAAATAAAACAATAAATGAGGGTGAGGAAATTAAACTTGTCAAACTTTTTTCTTTTTTAGTCTCAATCAACAGTAATTTTATACTAAAAGACATTTTTTAATGTGAGAGTGACCCAAAAATACAGAATAAAAAAAATGAAAA
>JAFXVA010000035.1 GCA_017534965.1 Elusimicrobiaceae bacterium
AAAATATTAAAAATTTTAAATATTTCTAAAGAAGTGTTCTACAACCACTTATCTAATTATGATAAAGAAATTCAAAAGTTTATACAATGTCATATTAAAAATTTAGAAAAATTGAAAATAGAAAAAGAAAACAGTATAAGAAAAAGTATTAGTAAAATTCCTTTTGAAGAAATAATTAAACAATATACAGAATATAAAATTTCGATAGAAACAAAACAAATAAACGATACTGTAAAACGTATTCGTGATTTTAGATTAACCCCAACGGATTAACAGATAATATGCGTTGTTCTGCAATTTTAAAGAAATGTTTATCTATTTCTATTCCAATAAATTTTCTGTTCAAAATTTGACAAGCTACGCCAGTTGAACCACTACCCATAAAAGGATCTAAAACAATTTGGCCTTCTTTTGTAACTAATTCTATTAAACTTTCCATCAGCATTACAGGCTTTTGTGTAGGATGAAAACCGGTATCTGATTGCTCATGTTTAACTTTTATAGTATTAGCGCATATAGAATTATATTTTTTCCAAGTTTCATTATTAAAAGCACCTAACTCATAATCTAATAGGTTATCTGTTATAGTTCCACCAATTTTATAAGGCTTCATAAACCATAAAATGGGTTCGAATATTGGCCTTAAATTCCCTAATCTCCAATCTTTCCAACGATTTGAATTTTCCTCATCTTTTCTTCTATTAAAGACACAGCTGACTTTTTGAGCTCTATGAGGTGCTTGATTTTTCTCCCACGCAATCATATCTTTAAAGATGAAACCTGCATCTTCCATAGCAGAAATACACTTATGAGACATCCTTCTACCTGCAAAGATAAAAGCAGAGGCTCCAGGTTTTAATATATTAAATATTTTTGGCATCCATTTAGAGCACCATTCGTAATACTCGTTTGATATGTTTTTATCTGCAGAGCTCCATCCATTTAAAGGTTTCCCTCTTTTCTTAAATACAGAGCCTGCTTTTTGTTGGGACGGTGAAGTCCCTCCTAAAGCTGAATTATGATTGTTGTGCAAAATATCCCATTCATCGTAAGATATCCCATAAGGTATATCACTTAATACCATATCCACAGAAGAATATTCTATTTTATCTAAATACATAGTACAATCTGTATTAACAAGTTTAATATTATTTTCATTCATACCTTGTTCTCTTAATAATGATAATAGTCTTTTTATCTTTATAATCAAAGTATATAAAATTTAAATTATTTTTGTCTTTCCTTATTCCGTTTTGTTGGTTGTGGCGATATGGAGTGTTTGTAAAAGGGCCTTGTCTTTTATTCTCCGGTTATTTATTTTTTGCGATATTGAGCGTTTACAAAATTGGAATATTTTTATATCCCAACAAGCCAGCCATGTCCGAATAAAAAAGCAAAGTCGTTTCTTATAGAACTTGCTTTTTTATGAGTTGGTGGCTTGGGAATAAAAATTCAATTTTGTGCGGTTTTGAGCAAAAAATAAATAAACAAAAAAACTGATAAACCATAAAACTATAATAGAGCAAATAAGATAATAAAAGAATATGGATATATTCTTCAAATCCTGCACGAAAGCAAAGCAGTTTGCTTTCTCCCCAAATAAAAAATCTGCCTTTAAAAAAAGCAGATTTTTTGCGGGGGCAGGATTTGAACCTGCGATCTCAAGGTTATGGGCCTTGCGAGATACCGGGCTTCTCTACCCCGCAATATTATTATAGCATATTTAATAAAATAAATAAAATCTCACTCGTAAACCCCTTCAAAATAACACTGCAAAAAAAACCTTTATAGCGCGCTAATAAAATGCTAAAATTATATATTATGAATACAAAAGGAAAATTTATCGTTTTTGAAGGCCCCGATAGAGGTGGCAAATCAACCCAGGCCTTACTTCTTGTTAAATTTTTAAAAAGGTTAGGCCATAAAGTCGTTTCCACACGCGAACCCGGCGGTGATTTAGTGGCAGAAAAAATCCGCAAAATCTTGCTTGACCCTAAAAATGAAGTAAGCCCCATGGCGGAACTTATGCTTTATGAGGCCTCCCGTGCGCAACACACCCAAAATGTTATTATTCCGGCACTCCAGTCCGGCGCAAGTGTTGTTTGCGAAAGATACACCCTTTCCACCTGTGCTTATCAAGGTTATGGACGCGGTATTGATATGGATGTTATCAATAAATTAAATGATATCGCCACTTTAAATGTTAAGCCCGATTTAAACTTAGTTTTCCTAATGTCAGATAAATATTTTACTGAGAGGGGGGAAAACCTTACTTCAGATCGTCTTGAGCAAGAAGCAGAATCTTTCCGCCTTAAAATGCGCCAAGGTTACACCGAACTTGCCCAAAAAGTCCCCAATACAACAATAATTGACGCCGATAAACCTGTGGAACTTGTCCACGCGGATGTTATAGCCAAATTAAAAGAATTTAAGGTAATTTAGATGAGTTTTAAAAAAATTCAAGGCCAAGAAAAAGCAATAGAAACGCTGAAAAATTTTATTAAAAGCGGCAGAATACCACCTGCTTTAATTTTCAGTGGGCCGGCCGGTGTCGGCAAGGCAACTTGCGCCCTTGAATTTGCCAAAACTTTAAACTGCACTGACGAAAATTGTAATAAAGAAATGGATAATTGCTCTCTTTGCCAAAATTGCAAACATATTGATGCCAAAACCCACCCCGATATCGCCTTTGCCGATTTTGAATATCAGGCCAACTTGCGCGGTGAGGAAGTGGAAAAACAGCAAAATATCAAAGTTGATACTATCCGCCATTTAACGGCTTTAAGTCAGCAAAAAGCAACCCTTGCCAAGTGGAAAGTTTTTATCATAGATAACGGCGAAAAATTACAAACAGAAGGCGCAAACGCTCTTTTAAAATTTATTGAAGAGCCGCCCGCAAATACTCTTTGGATTTTAATAACATCTAAAAGAGAAGCCATGCTTAGCACCATAAAATCGCGTTGCCAAATAATAAATTTTGCACCACTTTCTGATGAAATTTTATTAAACATTTTAAAAGATAATATGGTGGAAGAAGACCTTGCAAAAGAAGCCCTTACTTACGCGCAAGGTTCAAGTGCGATGGCCCTAAAAGCAAGTGAAATTTTGGAAGATTTTTCCACCTTAAACAAAGGTGCAAGTTTTGCTATGGAAGCCGCGCGTTCTTTACCCAGAACACTTGCGCAAAGCCGTCCTTATGCCTCTTGCATAATTGATATGCTTGTTTTTAAAACGCATAAAACTTGGCTTTCCGCTGACACGGAAAAACAAAAAACAGATTTAAAGGAATTATTAAATAAATTAGTCTTTTACAAAAAAGCCCTTACACGAAATGTCGCCCCATCCTTAGTAGTGGAAAGTGCAATAATTCGCGCTCAGCAAAACCAAATTGAATTTTAAAAGACTTAAACAGGAGAACTTATGACAAAAAAATTTTATATCACAACCCCGCTTTACTATCTTAACTCAGAGCCACATATCGGCCACGCCTATACCACGCTTGCCGCCGATGTTCTTGCCCGCTACAAAAAAACCAAAAACGAACCTGTCTATTTTTTAACCGGCACAGATGAACACGGCGCAAATATTGAAAAAGCCGCTTTAAATCATAATGTCACTCCGCAAAAATGGACTGATGATATGGCCGAAAAATTTAAAGACCTTTGGAAAGTTTTAGGTATTGAATACGACGATTTTATCCGCACCACCGAACCCAGACACGAGCGTGTGGTTCAAGCCATTTTTGAAAAATTACTTGCCAAAGGCGATATTTATAAAGGTTCTTACAGCGGCAAATATTGTCTTTCCTGCGAATCTTATTTAGACGAAAGTGAACTTGTTGACGGCAAATGCCCTATCCACAAAAAAGAACCGCAAATTATTGAAGAGGAAACTTATTTCTTTAAACTTTCCGCCTACCAAGATAAACTTTTAAAATATTATGAAGAAAACCCCACTTTTATTTCTCCAAAACACCGCGCACAAGAAATTATTAACTTTGTAAAGGGGGGGCTTAAAGATTTATCAGTCAGCCGCACAAAAGTTAAATGGGGTATTTCCGTGCCAAGCGATCCGGCCCACACAATTTATGTTTGGTTTGATGCTTTAATTAACTATATTTCTGCCGCCGGTTATTTGGCAGATGAAAATAAATTTAAAGAACTTTGGCCGGCAGATATAGACTTTCTTGGTAAAGAAATTTTAAGATTTCACGCGGTTATTTGGCCTGCTGTTTTAATGGCGCTTGATTTGCCTTTGCCAAAACAGGATTTTGCACACGGCTGGTGGACTATTGAGGGGGAAAAGATGTCAAAATCTCTTGGCAATTTTATTGACCCTAGAGATATTACAGCAAAATACGGCGTTGATGCTTTTAGATATTTTATTTTTAGGGAAGTTCCCTTCGGTCAAGACGGCGATTTTAGTATGGACGCTTTCAAAAAACGCTTTAATGCCGATTTGGCAAATGACCTTGGCAACTTGCTTTCCCGCACTTTAAATATGGCCGCCAAAAATGTTGGCGAAATTCCGCAAACTTATACAAACGCAAATAGTGCCTTGCTTAAAAAAGCCGAAGAAACAAATAAACTTTACGACCAAAATATGCAAGCCCTTGCCTTTGATAAAGCGCTTGACGCTATTTGGGCTTTGGCCGGTTATATGAACAAATATATTGACGAAACAAAACCTTGGATGCTTGCCAAAACCGACCCGGAAAAAACAAAAGAGATCTTGCTTGAACTTGTTTTTGCTTTGCGTTATTTTGGTGCTTGGCTTGCCCCGTTTATGCCGACAAGCGCTGCCGAAATTTCAAAGCGTTTACAAAGCGGCAAAATTGAAAAATACGGCCCGCTTTTCCCGAGAATTGACTAGTAAAATAAAATGGAAATTATCAGTCAAATAATAGATATATTTTTTCACATAGACACGCACCTAAACGCTCTTGCCGCAAGTATGGGTGCGTGGCTATATGCTTTATTATTTATGGTAATTTTTTGCGAAACAGGTTTAGTTATAACCCCTTTTTTGCCTGGCGATTCTTTGCTTTTTGCTGTCGGCGCTCTTTCAAGTATTGAGGGCTCGCCGATAAATGTTTGGGTGGCTTTCTTTATTTTGTTTATTGCTGCCGTGCTTGGCGATGCGGCAAACTATTCTATCGGGCGTTATATCGGGCCAAAAATATTTACTAAAGATACAGGCAAACTTTTAAACAAAAAACATTTACTTGCCGCCCATGCTTTTTATGAAAAGCACGGCGGTAAAACAATTTTGCTTGCGCGCTTTATTCCGATAATCAGAACCTTTGCGCCTTTTGTCGCAGGTATTGGCAAAATGAGTTATTTGCATTTTGCTGCTTATAATATTACAGGCGCTTTTTTGTGGGTTTGTTTATTTGTTTTCGGCGGGCATTATTTTGCTTCAACGCCACTTGTAAAAAATCATTTTCATTATGTTATACTTGCTATAATAATAATTTCTGTTTTGCCTGCCGTTTGGGAATATTTTAAAGCAAGAAAAGAATCAAAAAGAGAACAAAAAAATGATAAGTAAAAAACCAACAATTTTTATTATTGACGGCTTAAATTTTGTGCGCAGTTTTTTATTTAAAGGAATCACAAATAAAGAAGAACAGGCAAGCCGCGAGTTAATTTTTTGGCTTGAAGATTTGGCAAATACAGAATTAATTGGCAGCACATTTAGGGTTATTTTTGACGGGAGTTTTAGAGATATTTCCCAAAGACAATGTCAAAATGTTGATGCTATTTTTACAGAATCAATAACAGCTGATGAGTTAATTTTAGAACAAGCAAATTTTTTACATAATAACGGACAAAGAGTAAGTGTTATAACTTCCGATAGAGAACTTACGCAAAGTTTAAGAGAGTCAAAAATTAAAACAATTAATTGTTCAAAATTTTTTAGTGACTTTTTTAATTAAATTTGCTAAAATATATTTAACAGCTTAGGGCTGGTGGCGGAATTGGTAGACGCGTCAGACTTAAAATCTGATGATCGCAAGATCGTGGGGGTTCGAGTCCCCCCCTGCCCAAGGCTGTTTTTTTATAGCCCTGGCAACACTCACAATCGGAGGTTATATGTTAGAAGATATTAAAAGAACTTTTGGGGAGGTGTTTGGTTGGGTTAAAACGATACTTCCTATCGGTCGCAAAACTTCACTTATAATTTTTTGTTTATCTTTAGTTCTACTTTTTTCTTATTTTTATTCCTGTTGTTTTACTCCGCTTTTAGTCTTATTTTTTATATATATTGTTTTGGGTATATTTGTTGCTTTCTTTTTCAGAGATCCTATCAGAAACACAAAATTTGCTGCAAACGAAATTGCTGCCCCGGCAGATGGCAGAGTCCTTTCCATTAAAACAGAAGAAGATCCAAACATTTTAGTTGTTCGTATTTTCCTTTCAATTTTTAATGTCCATATCCAAAGAGCAACAATGGATGGAACAATAGAAGATACTATTTATACAAAAGGCACTTTTGCTTTTGCCAACAACCCTAATGCAGATAAAAACGAACGCAATTTAATTAAAATAAAAAAAGGCGATAAATTTGCCCATGTTGAACAAATTACCGGCGCAATCGCCAGAAGAATTGAGTGCTGGGTAAAGAAAGGTGAGAAAGTTAAAGCCGGTCAAAAAATCGGTTTAATACACTTTGGTTCACAAGTGGCAATTTATTTACCTAAAGATAAAGTTACAATAACTGTAAAAGAGGGCCAAATGGTTCAAGGCGCACTTAGTGTGCTTGGCTTGTGGAAGGATTAAGTTATGAATTTAGAAAAATTTAAAAGAGCAGGAATAATTACTATTCCGTCATTATTTACTATCGGCAATATTGGTTGTGGTTTCTTTTCAATACTTTGTTCGGTAAGTGGCAACTTTTCAAAAGCCGGCTGGCTTATACTTATTGCGATGTTTCTTGATGGCTTTGACGGCAGAGTTGCCCGTTTGTTAAAAGCCGAAAGTGCCTTTGGTGTGGAAATGGACTCTCTTGCTGATTTAATTTCTTTTTGCACTGCGCCTGCAATTTTAATTTACTTTTTTGCCTTAAAAGAAATACCCGTTTGGGGTCAAGTAATTGCTTGTATGTTTGTTTTGTTTGGCGCAATAAGACTTGCTAAATTTAATGTTCTTGCCCACTCGGGTAAAGGTTCAAAAAAATATTTTTCCGGCTTACCGACGCCTGCTGCAGCATTAGTTATTGTTTCCTTTGTTCTTTCTTATAATATTTTTGCTTATGATGCTAACGGCCACATTTTGCCGTTTATGAAAATTCTTTTGCCTTATGTTTATAGTGCAATTGCTTTTATTACAATAGGGCTTGCTTTGCTTATGGTTTCAACCGTTCCTTATGCTGCTTTTAAAGAAAAACGCAACCCCGCAGATAAAAGAAAAGGCACTATTGCTAAACTTGCTTTAATTGTTATTGTTCTTTTCTTATTCTTCAAATATCCGCAAGATGTTATCTTTATCGTCTTTGGTTTATATGCTTTAATGGGAATTATTATGGTTTTTGTTAGAGCATTTATTAAAAAAGAGGATAAATAATTATGAAATATGCCGGATTTATAAAACGCACCGCCGCGTTTTTTTTAGATTTATTAATTTTATTGATTTTGTATCTTTTTTTGAAGTGGGGTATCGGATTTAATTTACAATCTTACTTACAGATAGGAAATATTAATCCTTTTTATTTCTTTATTTTTATATACTTTTTTGTATTTGCTATAATCAATCAAGAAACTTTAGGCAAACGCTTTTTTGGCTTAAAAGAAGTTGATAAAGAAGGAAATAAAATTTCTGCAAAAACCAGATTATTGCGATTTCTATTTATAATGATTCTTATTATAGGAACACAATTACCGAATCTTTTTCCAAGCGGAAGATTTTCTAAAAGCTGTGGATATATGTTAGAAAGCAAGAAATACCTTTATTTACTGCCGATACAAATTTTATCTCTTATTATTTATATGAGTTTAATATTTTCACGCACAAAGCAAAATTTATATGATAAACTAACAAAAACTTTTGTAACGGAAAATAAGAAAAGAACAATTTTATTTGCTTTAATGATTTTATTAATTGGAATTTTCTTGATGTTGCCACTTACTTTAAAGGATTTGATAATATCTATGGAACCTAAAACGAGTTGTCTTCCTGAGTATAGTATGAGGAGAATCTAAACAAGTAAAATCCCCCGTTTTAAAAAAGACGGGGGATTTTTTGTGTCAGACTAAAGTCAAATTAATCTTCGTCGGCGGCTTCTTCTTTGCGGGATGCTTTGCGCCTTTCGTGAATATTTAAGATTTTCTTGCGAAGTCTAACTGAAGTTGGCGTAATTTCCACAAGTTCATCAGGGGCAATATATTCTATTGCTTGTTCAAGACTCATTATGCGCGGCGGTGTTAAAATCAAAGCATCATCAGCGGCTTTACTGCGCATATTGGAAAGTCTTTTAGTTTTACAAATATTAACAACAAGGTCATTATCTCTTGAATTTTGGCCCACTATCATGCCCTCATAAACTTTAACACCTGGGCCGATAAACAACTCTCCGCCTTCTTGCAAACTGTTAATTGCGTAAGCAGTAGATTCGCCCGCTTCTTTTGCAATCAAAACGCCGTTTGAGCGCAAGGGGGGGACATCTGCCTTTGGATAATAGCCGTAAAAACTATGGTGCATAATACCTTTACCGCGTGTAGAGGTAAGATATTCATTTTTAAAACCAATCAAAGCGCGGGAGGGAATAACATATTCAAGGCGCAAGCGGTTTTCGCCTTCACTAATCATATTTTCAAGTTTAGCGCCGCGTTTACCGACTAACTCAAAAACAGCACCTTGCATATCGGAAGAAATATCCAAAATAAGATATTCCATAGGTTCTAAAATCTTTCCGTTTTCTTCTTTATAAATAACTTCTGGTGAAGATACGGCAAGTTCAAAACCTTCTCTTCTCATACTTTCAATTAAAATTGTTAAGTGAAGTTCGCCGCGGCCGGAAACTTTAAATCTTCCCTCTCCCTCAAGTATTTCCATTTTTAAACCGACATTTGTTTGTGCTTCTTTTTCTAGTCTTGCACGCAAATGGCGACTTGTTAAAAACTTGCCTTCTTTGCCGGCAAAGGGGGAATCATTGACAAAAAAGTCCATTGAAATTGTCGGTTCATCAATATTAAGGGCCTCTAGTGGCATGGGGGCATCTATTTGGCAAATAGTATCGCCTACATCAACGCCTTCAAGTCCGCTGATTGCCACAATATCACCAGCTTTGGCTTCTTCAACTTCGGTTTTGCCAAGTCCTAAAAACTTTTCAATTTTAACTGCTTTTGCGGGCTTTTGGGTATTGTTTGCCTTCATCATTAAAACGCTTTGACCTTTTTTAATAGAGCCGTTTAAAATTCTGCCAATACCGATTTGCCCGAGGAAATTATTATAATCAAGCATTGTTATTTGAAGTTGCAAAGGCTTTGTTTCATCAGCCAAGGGGGCAGGAACATGTTCAATAATTGCATCAAACAAAGGCGCAATATCTTTGCCCTTTTCTTCTAACTTTTTGCTTGCCCAACCTTCGCGGCCGGAGGCATATAAAATAGGGAAATCAAGTTGTTTATCATTTGCACCAAGTTCCATAAATAACTCAAAAACTTCGTCAACAACGGCGGAAGGACGCACATTATCTCTATCCATTTTATTTATAACAACTATTGGGCGCAAACCTAAGGCAAGGGCTTTTCTTAAAACAAATCTTGTTTGCGGCATAGGGCCTTCAACAGCGTCAACCATCAAAACGGCGCCATCCACCATTTTTAAAACGCGTTCCACTTCACTACCGAAGTCTGCGTGTCCCGGAGTATCAACAATATTAATGGTATGGTCTTTATAATTTACAGAAGTGCATTTTGCAAGAATAGTGATACCTCTTTCCCTTTCTAACGGGTTAGAGTCCAAAACGGTTTCTTGTGCTTCATCTTGTTTAACTTTGAATTGTCCGGCAAGTTTTAGCATTGAGTCCACAATCGTTGTCTTGCCGTGGTCAACGTGGGCGATAATTGCAATATTTCTAACATCTTTTCTAATCATATTTTTCCTATCCTTACAAAAAAAAGCCCCTTATTTTAAAGGGCTTTTTTGCCTTACTCTATATATTTTATCATATTTAGAGGGTTTTGATAAAGCGCTTAAAGGCGTTTTTGCCCTGCTCGGTATCTTTAAAAATAGCGCAATCTTTAAGCATATTTTCAAAGGTTAAAGCGGTTTCTTTTAATAAAATTTCTTCCGGGTTTTTGTGATAGTTTGGATATTTATTAATAAAACTTTTAACCCAATTATAATGCTGTGCGGTAGAAGATAAATCTTGCAGTTTTTCTATATTTTTCTTTTTTAAAATTTGGGCAATTTGGGCAAATTCACTCTCAAGTCTGCCGGGCAAAACGGCAAGGCCAAGCGCTTCAATAAGCCCGATATTTTCCCTTTTAATATTGTGTCTTTCTTCGTGGGTATGGAAGATTGCATCTTTATTATTTCTTAAAATTAAATCAAGCACAAAGTTTTTATTTTGTCTGCGGGCAATAGGCGTAATTGTGCTATGCTGGGTTTTACCGGTTTTAGCAAATAAATTAACACTTTTATCATTGTAGTTGCGCCATTTATTTAAAATATAAGCACCGGCCAAAGCAACTTGTTCTTTTGCCCCTATTAAGCGAATAGTATTCATTGGCCATTTAACAATTTGTGCTTTAACGGCGGGGAATCTTTTTAATTTAAATTTATATTCTTCTTTTGCATTATCCAAGGCAAAATTATGCCTGCCTGCTTGATAGTGATTATGCGTCAAAATACTTCCGCCTACAATGGGTAATTCCGCATTAGAACCTATAAAATAATGTGGAAACTTTTCTACAAATTCAAGTAAATTGTTTAAAGTTTTTGCATTTATTTCCATTGGGTAATGCTTTTCGCTAAAGACAATGCTATGTTCGTCATAATAAGAGTAGGGGGAATATTGAAAATAAAAATTTTCTCCGTTTAAATTAAGTTTAATTAAACGCAAATTTTGTTTTGAAGCATAATTAATTGTTCCGGCAAAACCTTCGTTTTCCATACATAAAAAACATTTAGGTAAAGATGAAGGGTTTTTTGGTTGCTGCAGTTGAAGGGCAATTTCTTTTGGGTCTTTTTCAGGTTTAGAAAGATTTATTGCCATCTCTAAATTACCTGATTTTGTTTTTTGTTTCCATACGATATTTTTTGCAATTCTATCGGTTTTTATATAGTAATTATTTTTAAAATATTTATAAAGAAAATCGGTTGCTTTTTTAGGGTTTTTCTTATAGAGATTAAAAAATTTTTCATTAAGTTCACTGGGGCGCAAAGTAAAAAGGGAAATTAAATAAGTTTCAAAATTATCTCGGTAAGTTTTTGTGTCCGCAGGCAGAAGATTGTTTTTGCCCGCCCAAGCAGAAATTTTGCCCAAAATTTCTGAAGGATTTTGCGCTATTTTGCCTTTATAAATAATAGGATTTGCTTGCCTTTCAAGTTTAAGAGCAAAAAGTAAAGTGTTTCTTGCCCAAGTTATTTCATCCTCTGAAATTAAGTTTTTTTGCAGTAAATAAGCAAGCAATTCTTCCACAAATTTATAAATCATATTAATATTTCCTTTTTAATTCCCACTGGTAAGCGGTTTTTATAATTTTATCTATGCTGTAAGTTGTTTTCCAATTTAAAATCTTTTTTGCTTTTTTGCTTGAAGCAATTAAATTTGCAGGATCACCCGGACGTCTTTTATCTTTTACTACTTTAAAGTTTTTACCTGTAATTTTTTGCACTTTTTTAATAATTTCAAGCACGCTTGCCCCTTTGGAAGATCCTAAATTGAAATCTTCGCTTTTATTATTTTTTAGCATATATTTTAAAGCTAAAATATGTGCGTTAGCAAGGTCGTTTACGTGGACATAATCTCTTATACAAGTGCCATCGGGGGTTGGATAATCGGTGCCAAAAATTTTAATTTCTTTTCTTTTGCCAAGAGCGGTTTGTAAAACAAGAGGTATAAGATGTGTTTCGTTTTTATGGGCTTCGCCGATTTTTGCGCTTTCATCTGCGCCTGAGGCATTAAAATATCTTAAAACAGTGCTTTTTAAGCCGTAGGCTAAATCATAATCTTTTAAAACTTTTTCTACAAATAATTTACTTTGCCCGTAAGGATTAATCGGGTTTTGTGGGTGAGTTTCACTTATAGTTTTTGTTATAGGGTTGCCAAAGGTTGCCGCTGTGGAAGAAAAAACAAAATATTTGATATTGTTTTCAATCATACTATCTAGCAAGTTTAAAACTTTTGCTAAATTATTTTGATAATATTTTGCAGGGTTTTTTACACTTTCACCAACTTGGGCAAAAGCTGCAAAGTGCATAACAGCATTAATTTTATATTTTCTAAAAACTTTCTTGAGTAAGGTTTTATCAGCTAAATCGCCTTTAACAAAAGGGATTTTTTTATCAATAGATTCCTTAAAACCAGTTGATAAGTTATCATAGACAACAGGTTTATACCCCTGTGTTTTTAACATTTTTACTACATGGCTACCGATATAACCGGCCCCACCTATAACCAAAATGTTTTTCATAATAATATTTTATCAAATTTGTCTGTTAAAAAATAAATGTTAGATATATGCCATAAAATGATATAATAAATGTATAGTAACCAATAGGAGAGGTCTGTTTTTATGAAAAGTTTAAAAGTCGTATCTGTAATTTTTGCAAGTTTTGTTGTTTTTGCATTGTCAGCTTTTGCTCAATCAAGTGGCAATACTATTGCTTGGGGCGAATATATGAGTTCTTCCGCTTCCCTTCAAGAAGCTTTTGAGAGTATGGATAAAGGCACAATGCTTTATAATTTAAGTCAGAAATCTCGCTATCAAGAAGAAGTTTTAGGTTTACGTTATTATCAAAATTACACGGAATTTTGGCTTCGCGGATATACAAAACGTGATACGGTAGATATAAAACAAGGTCCTAAAATGGATAGTGATATTTACGGCCTTTATGTCGGTATGGACCAAGCAATAGATCTTGGTTTACCTGCCGGAACCCTTTCCTTTTATATTGGTTATAACGGAGCACATCAAAAAGATAAAGACTATGATACAATTTTAAACAGAAATGGCGGCACAATTGGTTTAACTTTAGTTGCTCAAGAAGAAATTCTTTTTTATGGTGCCGGTATAAACGGCTTTTATAATAAAAACAGAATTGACGGCCCTACCTATTTTGATAGTTATGGTTTAAATGCTGCTTTTAAAATTGGTATAAATTTAACCTCTGAAGAAGGTTTTGTAACCTTCCAACCTGCTGTGATGGCTTCTTATAGTTTGCTTTCTTATGAACATGATAATGGCGTTGATATTCACAATGCTCATATTTGGCAAGTTGCTCCACAAGCAACAATGCTTTTTGATCTTGGCCGCGGTTGCGAACCTTATCTTAAAGTTTTGGGTTCTTACGCTCGTATGATTGAAGATAAAAACACCCAAGGGTCAGAAGATATTTATATAAAACCTTATCTTGAATATGGTGTTGGTTTGCAAACCCAATGGATTGGTTCTACAACCTTTATCGAAGTAACCTGGCGCGATGGTGGCTTAGACGGCCTTAGTTTAAAAGCAGGTATTAACTTCTAAGGAAAAAGCAGGGGGAATTTATGACACAAGAAGAATATAAAGCCCGCTATTATGAAATTGGTCCTGACGGGCAAGTTCCGCTTTGGACTTTGCAAAATTATTTTCAGCAGGCAGCTTCTGCCGATGCCCACACACTTAGTTTTGGGCTTGAAGAACTTTTCCCCAAAGGGCTTGGCTGGGTTATAACAAAACTTCAAATGGAATTTTTAAAACCGCTAACCCTTGGCGATACTTTTACTATCAAAACTTGGCATACTTTAAGCGATAGATTGCAAAGCAGAAGGGAGTTCGTTTTTTTAGTTAATGGCGAAGTTATTGCCCGTGGCACAAGTTTTTGGGTGATGATAGATTTAAACGAGCGCAAAATGGTGCGCACTCCTCAAGCATTTTTAGATAGTAATGCTACAAATCCAAAACCTCTTGATATAGAAATAAATCCTTTTAAAAGAGCTCAGGTTGAAGGCGTTGACCTTTTAAATTCCACTTTAGTTAAAGTCCGCTTGGAAGATCTTGACACAAACGGACACACAAATAATCCCCATTTTAGCGCGTGGTGCCTTGGCGCTTTACCGGCAAGCGAAGTAGAAAACTTGGCTATAAAAGATTTTGTTATCAATTTTAAGGCCGAAGCTTTGCGCGGTGATGAAATTGATTCTCTTGTCTATAAAACAGCAGACAAAACTTATACCCACATTTTAAAACGTCGCAGCGATGGCAAAGAAATTGCCACCGCCCTTAGTATTTGGCGAAATAAGTAAAAATTTTGTCAAAAGGATTATTGTAAAGTGAAACGATTGTTAAAAATAATTATAATTTTTATTTTTACTTTTAATTTTATTGCTTGTGAAAAAACGGTTCATAACACAATAGAAAAACCTGCACAAGAATCTGCCCCTCCAGCACATAACCTTAGTCAAGAAAAAATTGAACTCGGTCAAAAAATAAGTGAAGCCGTTAAAAATAAAAATTGGGAAGACTTGGATAGTGTATTAGACACTATTCCTAATGAACCTGAAAAATTACCTGAAATGTTGGGAATTATTGATAGGGGAGATTTAGAAAAATTTAAAAAGCAAATCAAAAAAACAGATGAATATATACATATAAAGGTAGTTTATGATGATTGCATCGCAGGAAAAGTTGATTTATCAATAACACCACTTGCTTATGCTGTTGAAAAAAATAAAATAGAAATAGTCCGTTTTTTGCTTTCCCAAAATACGAATACAGAAAAAGGTGTTTATAATAAAGTAGTAGGGCAAAATTGGGCTGAAGTTAAATCTCCGCTTTTCATCGCTATATCAAACAGAAATAAGAGAATAGCAAAACTTCTTATTTCCAGATGGGCAGACCCCAATTTTGTTTATGATGAAATTAGCGGTGATTGTGAAAATACCAGCAGTTCTGTTTTAATAGAGGCAGTAAAATGGGGAGATAAAGATATAATTAATGCTCTTCTTTTACACCGCGCTGATGTAAATAAAGTTGTATGGCAAGGCGATACTAAGGTTTCCGCATTAGATGTTGCCAAGGATGAAGAAATCAAGTATATTCTTATTAATGCTGGTGCAAAATATAGTAAAGATTTAAAATAAATATAGGAGTCTTTTAAAAATGCTTAATATTGAAAAATACGCAGATGTTATGATTTACGCACTTAAAAGTGCTAGAAAAGGCGGTAAATTTAAACCGGGGGAAAATATCCTTTTGAGTTTTGATTACCCTGCCTTAAACCTTGCCGAAGCAATTTATCAAAAACTTATAGAGGAAGGTTTTAATGTTGTTGCGCGTCCTTATCTTAGCGAAAGTATGACAAAATCTTTCTATACTAAAGCAAGTGCAAAACAACTTAAATTTTGCGCCCCTTGGGATAAGGTTTTAAACGAAAATTTAAACGGCCTTATTGCCCTTCGCGCTCCGCAAGATTTGGCAAATTTAAAAAATGTTAATGCCAAAAATATTGCTCTTGCCACGCTTGCCCGTAAAGAAGTGCGCAAAATTATGGACGATAGAGAGCAAAAAGGTCTTTTCTCTTGGACTCTTGCCAATTACCCGACAGAGGGTCTTGCCAAACAAGCCGGTCTTTCCTTAAAAGACTATGAAAAGCAAATTTCCCAGGCCTGTTTCTTGACGGAAAAGAACCCTGCCAAGAAATTTGCCGAAGTCCAAAAAGAAATTGACGAAATTGCCAAATGGCTTTCTTCTTTGCCGATAGATACAATTAGAACGCAATCTAAATCTATGGACCTTGAAATAAAACTTGGCCAGAACAGACGTTTTATTTCAGGTGGCGGCTGCAATGTCCCTTCCTTTGAAATCTTTACCTCGCCTGATTTTAGAGGCACAAGAGGCACCTATTTTAGTGATTTAATGAGTTTTAGAAACGGCAATTATGTCAAGGACATTTCCCTTGAGTTTAAGGCAGGCAAAGTAGTTAAGGCCACTGCCTCAATCGGCCAAGAATTTTTAAGAAAAATGCTTGCCCTTGATAAAGGTGCCTGCCAAGTTGGCGAATATTCTTTGACTGATAGAAGATTTTCCAAAATAAACAAATTTATGGCAGATACTCTTTACGACGAGAATTTTGGCGGTAAATTCGGCAATTCCCATATTGCCCTTGGCTCTAGTTATATTGATACTTACAGCGGTAATCTTGCCAAAATGACTAAAGAACTAAAGAAAAAACTTGGTTTTAACGATTCTGCTTTGCATTGGGATTTAGTTAATACGCAAGATAAACTTGTGTCTGTCAAGCTAAAAAACGGCAAACACTTAACAATTTACGAAAAAGGCCGTTTTCTTGGCTAAAAACAAGAAAATCAGAGCTGGTTTTTAGCACTTTTTTAAGTGTTTTAAAAGTAAGATATCCACATTTTTTAAAATGTGGATATCTTTTGTTTTATCGTCTGAAAACTGCCTGTTGATAACTACCCAAAAGGGCTTTTTCCCGTCGTGATTTGGCGTTTTTAAAAAATTGTGCTAGAATAATTAAGCGGAGATGTTAAAAATTTCCAAACAAACTACAAACAAACTTAATATATGGAGTGCTCTTATGGCAAACACAGAAGTCTTAGTCCAAGTCATCAAAAGAGATGGCACAAAACAAAATTTTGAAGCAAAAAAAATTACCAATGCTATTTTAAAAGCAGGGCAAGCAACAGGAGAATTTGATACCGATATCGCCCGTAAACTTACCATAAGGGTTTTAAATATCGTTCAACAATTATATTCCGAAGTTACACCCAGCGTTGAAAATATTCAAGATATTGTTGAAGATGTTTTACTTACTTCCAATTATCACAAAACCGCAAAGGCCTATATTTTATATCGCGACCAAAGAGCAAGAGTCCGCGAAATTTCTTCCAAATTTAATGTTGAACTCGTTGACCAATATTTACAAAAACTTGATTGGCAAGTTAATGAAAACAGCAATATGGGCTATTCTTTGCAAGGTTTAAACAATTATGTTTCTTCAGAAGTTACAAAGATTTATTGGTTAAATAAAATTTATCCGCAAAGCATTAAAGAAATGCACACCTCCGGCGATTTCCATATTCACGATTTAGGCCTTCTCGGTGCTTATTGCGTAGGTTGGGATTTGCAAGATTTACTTATCAGCGGTTTTAGAGGCGTTGTCGGTAAAGCCGAAAGTAAACCAGCCAAACACTTAAGAACCGCACTCGGTCAAGTTGTAAACTTCTTTTATACTTTACAGGGCGAAAGTGCCGGCGCACAGGCATTTTCAAACTTTGATACTTTGCTTGCTCCGTTTATCCACTATGATAATCTTTCTTATAAAGAAGTTAAACAGGCCCTGCAGGAATTTTTATTCAATGTAAACGTTCCGACAAGAGTCGGCTTCCAAACACCTTTTACCAATATTACTTTAGACTTGGTCGTTCCTTCTTATTATAAAGACCAAGGCGTAATTATTGGCGGTCAGGTTCAAGATAAAAAATATGGCGAGTTCCAAAAAGAAATGGATATGTTTAACAAGGCCTTCCTTGAACTTATGCTTGACGGCGATGCAAAAGGCAGAGTTTTCACTTTCCCTATTCCTACCTATAATATCACCAAAGATTTTGACTGGGATAACCCGGCTTATGAACCGCTTTGGAATATTACCGCAAAATATGGTATTCCTTACTTTGCAAACTTTGTAAATTCAGATATGAACCCAGAAGATGCCCGCTCTATGTGCTGCCGCTTAAGAATTGACAACAGAGAACTTAAAAAAAGAGGGGGCGGTCTTTTCGGTTCTGCACCTTTAACAGGTTCTATCGGCGTTGTTACAATAAATATGCCTCGTATCGGCTATATTAGCGCAACGGAAGAAGAATTTTTCAAAAATCTTGAAGAAAGAATGGATCTTGCCAAACTCAGTCTTGAAATCAAACGTAAAGTTATTGAACGCTTTACCTCTGCTAATCTTTACCCTTATATGAGTTTCTATTTAAGAAGTGTCAAACAACGCTTTAATGAATATTGGAAGAACCACTTCTCTACAATCGGTCTTGTCGGTTTAAACGAGGCCTGTCTTAACTTATTTGGCGAAAATATCGGCACCCCCAAAGGCCGCGCTTTTGCCGAAAAAGTTATGGACTTTATGAGAGAAAAACTTGTTTCTTATCAAAAAGAAACAGGCAATAACTATAACTTGGAAGCAACCCCGGCAGAAGGCACTTCCTATCGTTTAGCCCAACTTGACAGAGCAAAATATCCTGATATCATTGTTGCAGATAATGAACTTGCCAACCAAGGCAAACCGCCTTTCTATACAAACTCAAGCCAATTACCTGTCAACTATACAGATGATGTCTTTGAATTACTCGATTTGCAAGATTCTATTCAAGCAAAATTCACCGGCGGCACCGTCTTACACATCTTTATGGGTGAAAAAATTAAGGACACCAGCGCCTTAAAAGCATTCATCAAAAAAGTGTGCTATGGCTATAGCTTGCCGTATTTTTCAATTACCCCAACCTTCAGCGTTTGCCCCATTTGCGGTTATATTGAAGGGGAACACTTTGAATGTCCCAAATGTAAAGAACACAGAAGAGAAGAAATTGAAAAACAAATCGCCCTTTTGGAAGAACAGCTTTACAGCAAATAATTCTTCTTTAGGGTTTTGGGCCCAATTTTAAAATTGGGCCTTGATTAAGCAAAAAAAATTTGCAAAAATATAAAGGTAGTAAGGAGAAATTTTATGACAGCACAAGAAAAACACAATATTGAAAACAAAATCAGTGAACTTAAAACTAAACTTGAAAATACCAAGGGCTCTAACTGCG
Organism: Elusimicrobiaceae bacterium; assembly: GCA_017534965.1. GTDB lineage: Bacteria > Elusimicrobiota > Elusimicrobia > Elusimicrobiales > Elusimicrobiaceae > Proelusimicrobium. The sequence goes on from JAFXVA010000035.1 coordinate 18,988, forward strand.
AAGTTTACTCAAGAGTCGTCGGTTATTTACGCCCCGTTCAAAATTGGAACAAGGGTAAAAAAGAAGAATTTGCAATGCGCAAAAATATGAAAATGTCCTGCGGTTGCGGTTCTGAATGCTCTAGTGATTATAATAACACTAACACAAACACAACCAATACCACAAATAATACCAACACAAACAGCAATACAACAACCAATTGCAATTGCTAAAATTTTTTGGGTTTTTGATTAACTTACAGGCATGAAAATCGGCGGACTAATCAAATTCTCAATGATAGATTTCCCGGGTAAAGTATCAGCAATACTCTTTACCCGGGGTTGTAATTTAAGGTGTGCTTATTGTCACAACCCTGAATTACTGGAATATAATGCTTCTCAGCCCGATGCTATAACCGAAGAAGAACTTGACGACTTTTTAGAGAAAAGAAAGGGCCGTCTTGACGGGATTGTTATAACCGGTGGGGAGCCTACCCTTCAGCCGGACCTTGCCGAGTTTTGCGCAAAACTTAAAAAAATCGGCTACCTTGTTAAACTTGATACCAACGGCACAAATCCAAGTGTAGTAGAAAATCTTTTAGAAAAAAAATTAGTAGATTTTATTGCTATGGATATTAAAGCACCTTTTGCCAAATATCAGGCCGTCTGCCAAAGACCTGTTGATACGGAAAAAGTTAAACAGACTATGGCTCTAATTTCAAAATATAATATACCCCACCAATACAGAACAACCTACTATAAAGAAGTTTTAAACGACCAAGATATCCAAGAACTTCAAACTTTAGTTAATAATACT
>JAFXVA010000036.1 GCA_017534965.1 Elusimicrobiaceae bacterium
AATCCACAAAAAATAGAACAATTATCACAACATACAGAAAGGTTGACAGACATATATATACAAATGAGTAATGCTTTTCAAAATGTATTAGATACAAAAGGTTCCGAAATAGCGCAGAAAAAAATAAAAGAACTTACTAAAAAAGAAAGAGAAATATCTGATACTATGATGAAATCAATGCGAGAAGATATGCCTAAATTATATCACTCAGTACGAGATCAAGAAGTAAATAGAAAAATAAATATCTGTAAAACCTATTATAGTTCTTTATCGGATCCTAATAATAAAGATATTTATAATTTAGTGAAATAGAAAAATATCTTGTAAATAATTATTCTTATTATATTTTTAGAAAATGAAATATTTAATTATATCAATATTATTCTTGGGTTTGGCTATATTATGCCAAGCCCAAGATAATGATTTGAACCAAAACTTTAATAAAGTGGAACTTGCTTCGGTATATGACGGGGACACTTTCCGCGTGTATTTAGCGTGCAAATATAAAGTTTTTTGTAAAACTATCCCTATTCGTGTTCGCGGGGTAGATTGCCCTGAAATTAAAGGCGGAAGTGCTCAAACTAAAGTTTTTGCTAAACAAGCAAAAACATTTACTAAAAACTTTCTTAAAAATGGTAAAATTTTGTTGCGTAATTGTGGGCGTGATAAATATTTCCGCTTACTTTGTGATGTAAAAGTCAACGGACAAAATCTAGGCGAAGAACTTATAAAAGCAGGGCACGCCGTGCCTTATTTTGGCGGAACAAAACAAGCTTTTTCCGAAGTTAATTCAACTAAAGAATAATATTAAGCACAGAGCACACTAGCAACGATACGGAAAGTGTAATCGCAAGGATTCTTAAAGTGTCTTTCCATTTGGCTTCTTTTAGCATAACAAAGAAAGAAGCCACACACGGCAAATACATTGACATAAAGATACTTGCAATAACAAGTTGCTTGGCGGTCAAATTAAACGGCTCTAAAAGGGCAATAGAAACATCTTTCCTTAAAACGCCCAAAATTACGACTGAAGAGGTATCTTGCGGAAGGCCGAGCATAAAAGTCGTCGGGAAAGCAAAAACTTTGCCGATAAAATCAACAAGCCCAATCATCTGTGCTACACTTATAATAACCATACCGGCCAAAATCAAAGGCACGGCTTCAAAAAGATATTCTTTTGTGCGTTGCCAAATTTTGCGCCCAAGAACTTTTGCTTTTGGCCATTGCCAAGAGGGGACTTCCATAAAAATATCTGCACTATCGCCAGGCAAAATTTTGTTTAAAATAGTGCCTGTTAAGGCAGCAACAACAAACATAATGCCAAAAGTCAAAATAAGATATTTTATACCAAAAGGAGCAATTAAACTAAACATCATAGCACTTTGCGATATACAAGGCGCCATCATAAAAATAAGGGCCATAGCAATAATTTTTTGGCGTCTAGTTTCAAGGCGGCCTGCGGCAAGAAGTGCCGGCACTTTGCAGCCAAGGCCAAGCATTATAGGTATTGCGCTATAACCATGAAGCCCGAGTTTATGTAAAAACCTATCAAGCAAGATAGCAAGTCTTGGCAAATAGCCAAGTTCGCCAAGAAACTCCAAAATAGCATAGAACAAAACAACATAAGGCATAACATCAATAAAAGGTATTTTAAGCCCTTCTGTCAAAAGCCCAAAACCCTCTGCCTCAGGCGTGGAAACACCTATCAAGAAATCCCACAAAAAAGTGCCTTTACAAAAACTAAAAACATTTTGAATAAAGGGCAAATAATAACTTTCGTAAAGATTGCTTAAAAAATCAATTATATGCTCGCCTAGGAAAAGCACCAAACAAAAAGAACTAATCAAAATAACAAGCGCAATTAAAATGCCAAAAAAGGGCGTTGTGGCGGCTTCTTCAATTTTTTCCAAGAAGGAAGGGTGGCGGTGCTTTATTGTTTGTGCTTTTTTGCTGATTTCGCCAATCAACTTCCACTTTTCTTCCTGCTTTTGCGGCAAGGCGGGGGGATTTGTTTCTATTTTACCCTGCACCATTTTATCAATTAAAACGGAAAGTTTTTTTAGTCCATCACCATTTAAGCCGTTTGTTATAACAACCGGCACGCCGAGCATTTCTGAAAGGACTTTTTTATCAATATCAATACCTTTTTTTTGCGCAATATCAAATTTGTTTAAAATAAGTATCGTCGGTTTACCAAGACTAATTACATCCATAGCAAAAAGCAAATTCCTTTCAAGATGTTGCGCGTCTAAAACATATAAGGCAATATCAAAAGGTTTCTTTTTAATTAACTCACAGGCCTCTTTAGAGATATTATCCTCATAATCCAAGCTATAAGTGCCCGGAGTATCAAAAACATTATAGGAAGTGTTATTTATAACCATTTCGCCTTTTAAAAGCGATATTGTTGTGCCTGGGTAATTTGAGGCAGCCGTCTTAACCCCTGTTATACGCGAAAAAAGACTGCTTTTGCCCACATTTGGATTGCCTAGCATAAAAATAGTTTTGGAAAACGCTTTTATTAAAATATTTTTGGCAAAATCTCTGCCAAGGGCCAGTTCAACATCACCTGCTTTAATAAAAACCGGCGTAGAAGAATTTTTACGCACGATATGGCAACCGATATGGAGTCCGATATCTTCCATCTTTTTAATAAGATTTTTATCTTTAGTATCAAAGGCGGCAATATGGCCTTCTTGGCCTTTTTTAAGTTGGGTTAATTTTTTTAAATTTTCTTCCATAAAAATATCTCTTTTTAAAGCACAATAAAATGTAAGTTAAATCTAACTAAATATTTATAAAATATCTCTAAAACTTACTAAGTTTGTAAGTCTATACTAACAATTATACCATAAAAAAACCCCTTTGTCCAAAATTCAGACGAGGGGGCTTTTAAAACTAGTTATTTACTGAGGTAGCAACCTTAGCCGGTTTTTTATTTTTTGTTGTAGTTGTTTTGGTTGTGGTTGTTTTAGAATAAGTTGTTGTAGTTTTTACACCGGTAGGACTTACCGTAGTTTTTGTTTGAACGGGAGTTTCTGTTGTTGTTTCTACAACTTCTTTTTCTTCAGCATCGGCAATTTGTTTTCTTAAAGCGATAAGACGGCCTAAGGCTTGGCGTGTTTGTTCAATTTTAGCGTCAATTTCGGCAAGGGTTGGATTATAAGCAGCAGCTTCCATGGCATCTTTTACGCTGGCGGGGGTTTCCACAGGTTCGGGGCTTGTCATGTGTTCATAAGCGGCTTGGCCGTTCATGCTTTCATCTATCCAAGCATCATAATTTAAAGTAGATTTTTTAACAGTTGTAATAGGGTTAAGCAAAATTGCGGGTTCAAGTTGGTGATTATTAAAAGCATGGTCTAAGGCGGTTAAATCTTTATCATCAACCAAATTGGGATCAGCGCCGTATTCAAGTAAAACTTGCACATTATCTGCTCTGCCGGCTGCAGCCGCTGCCATAAGAGGGGTTAAATTATAAGTGCTTGTTAAATTAACTTTTGCGCCTTTATCAATAATCATTGCTAAAGTTTCCGGAGAAACATATTGGGCCGCAAAATAAAGAGGGGTAAAACCTTCGTCATTTTTTTCATTAGGATTAACTTGGGCATACATTAAAATTTTAACTCTGTGTTCATCTTTTAACTTAATTGCTTGAATTAGAGAGGTATCATATAAATAAGTGTATTTTTGGCCGGATTTTTTGGCAAGTTTACCACTTGTTTCAGTAGTGCCATAGGGCTCTGTAATTTTATAATCTTGGGCAAAAGCAGTTAAAGCAAATGCCGGTATAAGACAAAAAACAAAAAATAATTTTTTCATAAGAAATCTCCTAAAAATAACTACATAAACATTATACATTACAAAAAGGGTCTTGACAATTACCTTTATTTTAAATATAGTTAAATATATTTATCCCCGCGGACATCTTCGATTTTACCCCCCGAAGATATCCGACCAGGGCCAGGCGCAAGCTTGGCCCTGATATATAGGGTGATTAAAATTTTATCTTTTAAGGAAGGATTAAATATGGTTACTAAGAAAAACTCAAAAGGGCCGGAGCTTACGGCAAAAGAAATAAAACAAATTGAAGCTTGGCTACTGGAAGAACGCAAAAAAATTCAACAAAGCATTTTAGCAAAAAAAGAAAATGATATGCCGGAAGTTGAAGTAGGCGATGATATCGATATTGCAAGCCAAAGTTTAGATAAAGAAGTTTTATTTGAACTTAACAGCAGTGCACACGCAAATTTAGACCAAATTGAATCCGCCTTGCGCCGCATTTCAAAAGGTATTTACGGCATTTGTGAATCTTGCCGCCAACCGATACCTAAAAAAAGAATTTTGGCAATTCCTTTTGCAAGATATTGCATTAACTGCCAATCTTCCAACGAAAAAATTAAATAACTTTTACTAAGTTATATTTTAAAGATAAAAGCATTTATATTTATTATAAGTGCTTTTATTTTTCTTCTGAAATATTTTGATTTTCCGGTTGGTTTTCTGTAGGATTTTCTGTTTCTTCTTCTGGGGTTAAAGTGTTTTCTTCTTCCTGTTCTTCAGAAAGGGCTTCTTCTTTAGAAGAGAATAATTTGCTCCAAGTGCTTTTAAGGATATTTGATACAGGGTTATTCATAACCGTATCACTCACCAAAGAACTGACACTTGATATAACACTTAAAGAACCTTTAGGATCTTCAACTGTGCCTTTAATATCAATATTTAAAGGCATAATTCCATCTTCGGTATGTTTACCGGGGGCGCTATCAACATTTAATTTAATAGCGCGAGTATCAAAATTAATATTTCCGTTAACTCTGAAAGAAAATAAATTAGAAACAAAAGAACATTTCTTCATCGTTGCAAGGCCGTCATTAAAATCAACTAAGGTTTGAAAGGAATCAAAATCCATTTTGCCGTTAATTTTTTGATGTTTAATAAGCTCATCTTCATCACTTTCATCAATTTTTTTACCGGCAATAAGTTTGCCCATCCCATTAAGTAAATCTAGCACATTTAAAGTATTTATTACTTTACTGACTATACTAAGACTCATAAACATAACTTTTGTAAGAGCATTTGCATTAGCAAGAGTATATACATCTTTTATTTGTCCCTCTTGGATATTAAGCTCAAAAGTGCCGTGAGTTTGATCCATTTGGGAAGTTATATTCTTTGCTTTAGCAATAAAAAGAAGTTTATTACCTATAAGATAAGGTATATCAAGTTTAGCGATATCAATTTTTGCGTTTATATTGATCGGAGTAAAAGAAGATTTTTCTTCGGTATTTTGCTGAGGGGTAGCTTCCGCTTGAGGTTCTTGCTCGGTTTGTTCCGGGGCAGTTTCTTCTTTTTCAGAAGTATCAATTAAATATAATTTATCTGCTTTAAAATCAAGAAACACATCGGCATAGTCTTTCTTTTTTTGGTAAGTTGCTTTTGCCATAAAGGGATTTTTATTTAAAACACCTTTAAATTGTTCTATTTTAATATCATCAATACTATTAATTTCAAGAGAAGTATTAATTTCTTTGAAAGTGCCTGCCTGTTTAAGAAAAAAGCCAATATCTGTTAAATCACATTTACCGCTTAACTCTAGGGGCCAACTAAAGTCAAAATCAGCTGAAAGTTGCCCTTCCGGCTTATATTCTTTTAAGGGGGGGTAAAGTTCGCTTAAAGATTCTAAAACACTATTTAAAGTAATTTTAGCTTTTGTGCTAAATGTTTTGGCAAAGTTTAAATTACCTTTAAAAGAAATTTCTGTATCTTTAGCAGATAAAGTTAAATCTTTTATATTTAATTTTTCTTTTTGTATTAGATAATCAAGCGCGCCTTTAGCTTTTAAAGAGGGCAAATTAAACTCCGGAGTATTGGCAATACCCACTAAAGTTTCATTGGAAAAATCTTTCAGTTCCATATCAAAAACAATGGAAGGATCTTCAAAGTTATTTATTTTTGTGTTTATTGCTTTAAACGCAGCTTCTTTATAGTTAACAAGTAATTGTTTTAAATCTAAAGAGGCCTCTTTTAAATTAAGTTCTTTTAAATTTACTTCCGAAGATAAAGAGATTTTGGCATCCTCAATTATAAGATCTTCTTGCTCAAAATAAGGCTTAAAAGAAAAATTTATATCAAAAGGTTCATAGAACGAAAAATTATTTACCGATAAATCTAAATCATTTATCTGTGCTTTTATATTGTCTTTTAAATCAACATAAATTATTTTTGCCTTATTTAATGTTAAAATTTTTATTCTCAAATCAAGAGGAACCCCACCCTGCGATTCTTTTTCTTCTTGGGAGGTTTCTTCTTCACTTGATAAAAGCGAATCAAAATTAAAAGTGCCGTCTTTATAGCGGGTAATTTGTATAATTGGTTCGTCAATATGAATATGTTTTAAAGAAAGTTGACCTTTTAATAATTTTAAAGGGTTTTGGTGTATTTTAAGCTTTTTTAAAGAAATTAAATTATCTTCTCTTACATTAAGTATTATATTATCTATTTCTACTC
>JAFXVA010000006.1 GCA_017534965.1 Elusimicrobiaceae bacterium
AGCGACGTTAATTTGTTCAATCTTTCCTTCAACAAAGACGTCTAAAAAATTATCCATTGCTTGGTCATAATTGCCAGCTTCATATAAGCTTTGACCTTTTTCCAATTTTTCTTGAACGGTTAAAGCCTTAGCCCCGAAGGCCATAACAGCAAAACCAAAAACAATAAAAAACGCTGATAAAAATTTCACAAAACTTCTTTTATTATTCCTCATTGTTCCCTCGTTTAATAATTTTATATATATTAAAATTATAGCATATATTACTATTATATTAATTTATAAGTGTTTGTAAATACCCTTTTTTAAATTATACTTTTTATCCGTCTGAGCGCAAGGACATTTTTTTTGTCTTTAAGCAATATATTTTGCAAATATTTTTTTGCTTCTTCCTTATTGCCTTGGGCTTCTTCTAAAGAAGCAAAGGCAAAATTTAAAGGCAAATTATCTGCATTATTTTGATACAAATTTTCAAGAATCAAACGACAATTTTGATAATCTTGTTGTTTAAAATAAGCTTGCGCAAGCAACATTTGAGCATCCAAATCCCCGTCAGAAGCAACCGCTTTAAGTTCTTTAAGAAAAGCGGGGGTAATTTCTTTTGCGTTAACAATTCTATTTCTTAAAGCACTTAACATTTTAGCTTTTTCCAAAGCAGAATCTTTTTTAATATTTAATTTTTCATTTGTTAAAGCAAGTTTTTCTTGAATATTTTTATCAAATTTATTACGGGCAAGCTCGTCTAAAAGTATAGCCCTTGCTTTATCATATTGCTCTTGTTCAAAATAAATTTGCCAAAGTATTAAACTGAACGCATTTTTAAAAGATAAAGGAACATTTAATTTCTCTAAAAAAGCGGCATTTTCCAAAGTTCTTAATTCTTTAGAACTTATAAAAAGATGCAAAGTTAAATTAAGAGAATCTTCAAAATAGGGATTTAAAGCAAAACTTTTTTTAAGATAAGAGAAGGCTTCATTAGGTTTATTAAATTTTGTTTCTATAATTGCGTAGATATTATAAAACTCATAATATTCAGGAAAATATTTTAAAGTGTCTAAAGATACGCCATACATTTTAGAATAATCTTTTAAAGTTTCTAACGCTCTTAAATAAATAAAATGCGTTTCAGGATTGCCTTTATAAAGATTTATAGATTTATCAAACATCTTTTGAGCTTCTTTATAATTATTTGCCTTCATAGCAAAATAACCTTTTAAACCATAATGAGAAGCAAGCAATATTTTAGTTTGTATAAAACTTAAATATAAAAAGATAAAAGCAATTAAAAATAAAAGTAAATTAAATAAAATTTTTGATATTTTTATTTCTCTATTTTTTCCGTCTAAAGAAGCAAGCACTCCTACAAAGAAATAAAATACCGAACATATAACCTGCACTTCAAAAGTAATATTTAACATATTATCTGCCAAAAAGCCCCCGCAGGAAGCAAAAACAGCTAATATCAAAATTTTTCTATCGGAGTTTTTTTGTATATGATAATATTTGATACAATTTGAACATACAAAAAACAGCCATAACAAAAATGCTATTAACCCCAAAATACCGCTTTGAACAAGGGTTTCCATAAAAATATTGTGCGCAGAGTTAGACTGCATTTTTAAATCTATCAAATTAGGATATTTTCTTAAGAGTTCGCCCTGGCACGGGGCATAACTTAATTGCCAAGACCCCCAGCCCCAACCAAGCAAAGGTTTCTTTTTTATGTTATCAATTCCGCAAGTCCACCCCATTAATCTTTGGTGATAAGACATATAAAGGGCCTGTGATTCTGCCGCTAAAGTTAAATTTTGAGGATTAGAAAAAAGGCCTGTAGAAGCAACGCCTTTTATCTCTGACACTTTACTTGCTTTATTTGATCTATATGAAAAAATTAAAAATATACTGATAAGCGCAAGAAACAATGCTCCTATTTTTATTTTATTTTTAAATAAACAAGTTCTAAAAGGTTTAGCCGATATTAATACAAATAAAGCAAAAATTGCCCCTATCCAAGAAGACCGGGATTGAGATAAAACAAAAAAAGTTATACAAATTAAATTAATAAGGAAATAATATGTTTTTTCCCCTTTGGTTTTTGAAGATAAATAAAAAATAATACCAGGCGGTAAAGTTAATAATAAAAACGAAGCTAAAAAGTTTGGATTTCCAAAAGTAGAACTTGCTATTGAGGTAAAATCTTTTGAAAAATTACCCCTACCGATAAAATCATAGCCCAAAGTTTGACAAAGGCCGTAGGCACTGGCTAAAGTCGCTGTAATTAATAAAATATCTATTATACTTTTTAAGGAAAAATTCTTTAAAATTCTAAAGGCAAGATAAAAAGCCCCGCCCCACATTAAAAGAGCATAAACATCAAACAAACCCTCCATCCTAAAATAATTAAAAGGTAGCCACAATATTCCCCACAAGAAAAATAAAAAGCCGGTTTTATAATTCTGCAAAGAATCTTCTGTTTTTAGAAAATCACAATTATTGCATAATAAACGAGCTATAAAATAACCGCCGAAAAGCCCTGTTATTAAAGATAAATCTTTTCTAAAAAAATCATTTAAAAGAGCCGGGCCGTTAGGACCTACAAAAAAATTTATTATCAAAGAAATAAGGGCAAGGGCAACAAAAATTAATAATATAATATCTGCTTTTGAAAAAGATAAATAAGTATCTTTCTCCTTTTTAGATTGTAAAAGTAAAACAACCAATAAACCCCCTACTGCTAGGGTAGAAATAAGTTTCTGTATCAAAAACGGCTCTTGTGAAAAATTGGTAAAAAATACAAGTTGAGAGACACATAAAAAACAAAAAATAAAAAATTTTAATAAGAAAGATGCGCTCTTTGTCATACTAATATCCCTTTACTTGTTTAAGGGCCGCAAGGGCCTTTTGATTTTCCTTATGGGTTTGTAAATATTGCTGATTTTTAATCTCTTTGGGGCCTTGTAAATATTCTTCCAGCCAAGCAATAGCTTTTGTTCTATTACCGCGGGCAAGCTCTATATTAGCAAGCTGAAAATAGATATTATCATAAGCAGGATCTAAAAGCAAAGCATATTTAAGTCTTTCTTCTGCCTGTAAATATAGTTTTTCTCTTTCATTGATATTAACAATATTTTCTGCATATTTTATATAAAGGGAAGCGATATTATAATCTAAAAGTGCAATATTCGGCGCGAGAGCTTTTGCTTTATTAAAATCTCTTAAAGAGCGTTTAAAATCATTACTTACCTCTTGGCCATCGCCGGCGGCGATATCTCTTTTTTCAACTAAAGAAAACCTGTTAAAAAGATTTAAACCTCTAAAATTCCAAGCTTGATACAAAGTCGGATTTTGCTTTATGGCCTTTGTATAAAAACCGAGAGCTTCACTTTGTCTTCTTTCGGCTAAAGCGGTAGCTCTTGAAAAATTAACTCCGCTGATAAATTGCCACCAGAATAAAAGATAAAAACCTCCGGCCAATATCATATATAAACACACCACTGCTTTTTTGGCTTTAGCCATAAGATAAATAAACAACCCTAAAATAGCCGTCGATATAATAATAAAACTTATAGAATAAAACATTTGTAATAAAGTGTTTTGATGAGAAATAAAAAACTCTGTCCAAAAATTTTTTTGTATATAAAAATAAATACCTAATAAAATTAAAAGGGCAAAAATAAAAACAATTTTAAATATCGCAATATTTTCTTTCTTTAAAATAATATCCCTTTTTTCAAACGGGCCGAAAGCCAACTTAAAAATTGCCCCGTTAAATAAAATTAAAAAGAAAGATGTGGAAGCGAAATAAATACTAACATCAACAAAATTATGTATATATATGGTTAAAGACGCTAAAGAAAGCCCCGCCAAAAGAAAGGCCTTTTTACGATTATCGGCAGAAAATTCTTTTATTTTAAATAATACTTGCTTTGCAATATACCACAAAACCCATAAAAATAAACCAAAGCCAAAAATTCCCAAACAGGATAATTGCTCAAGATAATAATTTTCGGCATGTTGGCTTGCAATATTGTGTTGTTTTTCAATATAAAATATTTCCGGTCTTTTATAGGCAGGATAAATTATTTCAAAAGAACCTATGCCTGTTCCTGTTAAAGGGCTGGCTTTAACCATATCAAAAGTTGCTCGCCAGGTGGAAAGACGAAAAGAAAAAGATTCAAATCTTTTAGTGCCTAAATAAGAAATTGTAGCCGCAGAAAAAATAAACAAAATCAAACTGACGATAAATATTTTCTTTTTATGTTTTTTGTATCCGTCCATAAAAAAATAAACAAATAACAAACAGGCCACCAGCACACATAAAGCAAAAGCCAAGAAAGAACCCTTGCTTTGTGAAGAAATTAAATTTATCATTGCCAAAATAAATAAAATTATCAAATTTTTTTGGCGCTCTATTAAATAAGAAAAAAAGATTAATACCGACATAAAAAGAGCATAACTGCCAAGCAAATTAGGATTTGCCAAAGTGGAAAAAACTCTCCCTGCAAAAAAATTCTTCCAAGGTAAAAAATCTAAATTTAATAACTGCAACAGCCCATAACCAAAAACAAACCAAGCACCGCAAAAACAATATTTTAAAATTCTTTTATAGTCTTCCTCTTTACAAGAAAAAACTACTACAAAAAATAAAAATAAATAAAATATTTCATGGGCAAAACTATCTAAACGCACAAGTTTATAAGGTTTGAAAAAATAAGAAATAAAGATATAAAAAGCATATATTAAAATAGGTAAGAAAGTATAAAAATTCTTTTTTGTAAAGAAACTTTCCCCCCGGTAAACAAGGGAACTTAGCCATATAAAAAAAGCACCGCAGGAACAAGTGTAAAAAAGAGTTATTTTAATTTGGGCGGAATCATAAGTATAAAAACAAAAAGAAAGAGGTATCAGAAAAGAAAAAATACCAAGCCAAAAAACTAAAAGTTTACTAAAAAAATCTTGTTTTGTTATAGTTTCCGTCATAAATTATAAAAATAAAAAGAGCCGAGAATGGGGGTCGAACCCACGACCTGCCGCTTACGAAGCGGCTGCTCTACCAACTGAGCTATCTCGGCTTATCTTTTATATTCTACTATTTTAGGCCTTATTAAACAATATAAATTAGTTTACCCAAGGGAAAATTTTATCTCTGTCCCGCAAGAATAAAACAGCACTAAAGACAAGCATAATATCCGCCGATATCGCTTGCGGTTTATCTAAAGATACATTAAATTGAGTAGCAAGTTTTGAAGCACTTTTTATATCACCGGAGCTATCCATTTGTGCTTTTATTGTGTAATCAGCCCTTAAAATACCAAGCAGATGCCCAAAGATAAGTCTGAGTATAGCTTTCAAGATGCTCTTTTCTTTAATTTCTGCAATTTCTTTATCAATATCAAATATTTTCCAAGTTCTAAGCGGGACAAAATTTCTTCTGGTAAGTTTGCATATAACGTGACCTTCTCTGGTGGTAATAAAATATTTTTCAGATAAAAGAGAAAGCCCTTTTTGAATACATTTAAATAATAATTTTCCTTTGCTATCATAAACTTGGTATTTATAAGGAAATAAAATATTTAAAATAACACCAAAGATAAAAACCACAAGACCGCAAGCACTAAACAAAGAGGATATAGAATATAAAGAATTAACTATTAAAGAAGGATGGGTTTGTTGTAAAACGATAATAGCACAAACAAGGCGCATTAAACTAAAGAAAATTACGACTAAAAGCCCGCAGAAGGCAAAAAGTCCACCCCAACGGGTGCAAGTGGCGATATAGTGATTACCCAAATTATCATGCAAACGCAAAAATAAATCTGGGGAGCCATAAAGACGTTTGCCCTGTATCGGATAAGGAGAATTGGGATTTGTATTTTGTATATCTTCTTTTTTCTTAGAAAATAATTTATAAATAAAGGCACCGATTAAAATTAAAATATATAAAACAGCAATAATAGTTACAACTCTTAAAATTATTTGTAAAGGTTTAACTTTTGGATTATTTTTTACTTGTTTAAGAGGAACTTTTGCCCTTTGTTGTTTTGTTATTTGAGTTTTGGGTTTTTCTTCTTTTTTGGGAGAAGTTTCGACATTAAGCAAATCACTTTGTTCTACCGTTTCAAGTTTAGTTGCTTGAGAAGTAAGGGCTGATTCTTCATAAGTGGAAGAGATTTCCTCCGTTTCTTGTTTAGGTTGGGGAGATATAAAAGAAAGCAAATAATAGGCCTCTGTATCAGGCACTCCTCTTATACCGACATTATAGGCCTTACCACCGGATAAAAAATAACCTGCGGTAAAAAACATATCTTGTTTAGTAAAATCAAAGGAAAGCAAAGGATCCCCGGTGGAAAATTCTGTTTCTCTTATAATATCGCCGGTATATTCATTTTTTATAATTTGAAAATTTCTTTTAGTTAAGTCTTTAATTTCTTTATCTACAATTTTTTCCAAACATTGCCTGTCAAAACAATCGCTTATCATAACAAAGCGCATTGTCGCGCCGGAAGTGTTTTTTAAAGAAAGGTAATCCTGACTTTCTACTTTTTCCCAAGAAGACGGCAAATCAATAGTAAAGGCATCTTCTTTTGCCGTAAAAACAAGCGCCCAAACCCCTTGACTTAGTAAACAGAACAAAAATATGCTTACTAAAACTTTTAATTTTTTTCCCATACTTTTATTATATAAAATTACTTTGTTATGTCTATATTACGCCAACGCCCGCTTAAAAAACGCCACATCATAATAAGCCCGGATATCCAGGCATAAAATACTATCCAACCCCAAGCAGCTTTTATTCCAAGCCCTAAAACATCTACTATAATATAACTGCCTATAACTAATAAAATAGAACAAAATATCATTGCTTTCATGTGAAATTTAGTATCTCCTGCCCCTCTGATAGCATCACCAAAGCAAAGAAAAGTCAAATCTCCCCATACAAAAACACAAAGCATATAAAGTAGCGGCCTTGCCTGTTTTATAATTTCCGCCATTTGCGGCCCCGCATCCGAACCGGCAAAAAGACCGAACCAGAAATCACTGAAAAGTAAAAAGGTGGAAACTATAAAAATTAAATAAAATGTCCCTAATTTTAAAGCATTATAAGTGCTTTTTATGCCATTTTCCGGTTGTTTTTTACCGACATACTGGCCCATCAAAATCTGCCCTGAAATAGCAAGCCCTAACATTGGCATAAAAGAGATAGATTGTAAAGTTAAAACGATATTACTTGCCGCAAGAGATATTTTATCAATATTCCCGGTAAAGAAAGCAAAAACGGAAAAAGAAAAGATATCCATAAAAAAGCCAAAACCATTTGGTATGCCGTATTTGATAAGTCTAAAAAACGCTTTCTTATTAAAACCAAACAACTGACCGACTTTAAATTTATCATTTATTTTAGGGCTAAAAATTATAAGTAAAAATATTATCGTTACGCAAAAGCCACCGATAACCGTTGACCAAGCCGCCCCTTTTATACCCATTTCAGGTAATCCCCATTTACCGAAAATAAGGCCATAATTTAAAACGATATTTACAAGATTGCCTATTAAATTAACAACCATTGTTATTGCTGTTTTGCCTTGCCCTGTAAAAAACCCTGCAAGAGCATTATTTATAACGGCAAAACCGCCAAATACACACAAAATAACAAAATATTGGCTCTCTAAAATTTTAACTGCGTTATCATGAGCCGAAGACATTATTATATAAGATCCAATCGGTGTTAAAGCGGCAATAATTACTCCGGAAATTGCCCCCAAAATTACCCCTTGCCACAAAGCAATACTCAAACTTGCATAGCGTTTTTGTCCATAATAAGTGGCAACAAAGACGCTTGTATAACCGCAAGTGCCCATAAAAAAAGATATCAAAGCAAAAGACATTAAACCTGCCGGCAAACAAGCCGCCAAAGCATCGGCCGAATACCACGCAAGAAACATCCTATCCACAAACTGCATTATGCTTTGAGAAGAAGTTGTTATAATTAAAGGCAAAGCAATTTTTAAAAGTAATTTTATTGAACCTTGCTCATCTTTATTAGTAATTTTTAAAGGGTTTTTCATTTTTTATATTTAATCACAAAAAAACCTGTGCGCAAACGAATTTGCACACAGGTTAATAGCATAAAAAGGTTTTATTTCTTGGTGACCTTTACTGCTTTAAGACCTTTTTCGGTTTCTACGACTTCGTAGCTTACTTCTTGACCTTCTGCTAAGGTTTTAAAGCCGTCGCCTTGAATGTCTTGATAGTGAACGAAAAGCTCTTTAGAGCCATCTTCGGGTGCGATAAAACCGAACCCTTTTTGATCATTAAACCATTTCACTTTTCCGTTTGCCATGATTATTTCTACTTCCTTTTATTAACTTAAGTCTTATTAAAAGACCTTAGGAACTTTTTAGTTCCTAAATAAATTATATCATAAATTAAAGCCATGTCAAATGCTATAATTTAAAACGGAGCTTTTATTATGACCTTAATTGAATGCGTGCCAAATTTTTCTGAAGGCAGAGATTTAAAAAAAGTAAATGCTATTGCTGATTATATTAAAGCAAATGCAGATATTATGTTGCTTGGAAAAGAAAGCGGAGCCGATGTTAACAGAAGTGTTTTTACTTTTGCCGGAGAAAAAGAAGAAGTTTTTAAAGCGGCACTTGCTTGCGTTGAAATTGCCGCAAATTTAATTGATATGCGCGTGCAAAAAGGTAAGCATTTTAGAATCGGTGCTTTGGATGTTTGCCCATTTATTCCACTAAAGAATGCGACTATGCAAGATTGTATTATGCTAGCAAAAGCCGTTGCTGATTATGCAGGGAAAATAGGTATTCCAGCTTATTTATATGGTGAGGCGGCAACTATAAAAGAAAGGCAAAGTCTAGCTTTTATCCGCAAAGGTCAGTATGAAAATTTAGAAGAAAAATTAAAAACTCTTCCGCCTGATTTTGGCCCATCTGATTTTACCGAGCAAGTTAAAAAGAGCGGTGCTTTTTGTTTTGGTGCGCGTGATTTCCTGATTGCTTATAATATAAATTTAA
The DNA here is from genome assembly GCA_017534965.1 of Elusimicrobiaceae bacterium. Classification (GTDB taxonomy): domain Bacteria; phylum Elusimicrobiota; class Elusimicrobia; order Elusimicrobiales; family Elusimicrobiaceae; genus Proelusimicrobium. Next base: position 9,033 of record JAFXVA010000006.1, read on the forward strand.
AAACAAAAAATTTAGACATAGCAAAACAAATTGCCAAAACTTTGCGCGCAAAAATACCTTATATAAAAACTACCGCTTGGTTTATTAAAGAATATGATTTATGCCAAGTTTCAATTAATATAGAAAATTATAAGGAGACCCCTATATTATTTGTTTTTAACGAGTGTAAAAAAATAGCGCAAAATTTTAATATAAAGGCTTTTTCAAGTGAGCTTATAGGGTTTGCCCCGCAAGAAGCCCTTTGCCAAAGCCGTGCTGATTTAGATAAAATAATAAAAGAGTTAGGATTTGATTATTTAAAACCTTTTAATAAAAAGGAACATATATTACCGGCGGAGTTATTATGAAAATACCACAAAGAATTTTACCTAGTAGCACTTTTACCTGCGGGCCAAGCCAGGCCTTAAAAAAGGTAGAAAACACCCCCCTTGTAAAAACTTTTTTTGAAAGATCTCACCGCAGTCCAAGCATTGCTCAAGAAGGTTTATACAGAGAAACAACTTTAAACATAAAAAAACTTTTTAATTTAAGTGATGATTACACAATTTTATTTTTTCCCGGCGGTGCAACGGCTGCTATGGATACTGTCGTTTGGACTTTAACAAAAAAAAGTATCAGCGGGCTTATTTTTGGTTCATTTTCTAAACGCTGGACAAAAGACAGCAATTTTTTAGACGGCATTAAAAAAACTTTTGTTTCTTTTGATTATAAAAAAGAAAATTATAAAGAACTGGATTTTAAATCTTCTTTAATTTTGCTTACTTTAAATGAAACTTCCCACGGCATTCGCCTGCCGGAAAAAATATTAAAAGATATTTACACCAAAAAAAGCAAAGATACTTTGGTGGCTTGGGATGTAACTTCCTGGGCGGGTATGAACCAAGTTAAACCTTATTTTGATATTATGCTTTTTAGCACGCAAAAAGGCTTTGGTGCAGGTGGCGGAACTTGCGTTTTAATTATGAATAAAAAAGCTATTAAACGCGCCGAAGAAATGCAAAAAACAAAAAAAATTCCTTTCTTTTTAAACTTAAATAACGCTTTACATTTTGCGCCTTTATACCAAACTTTAAACACGCCTTCAACAATAAATATTTGGATGTTAAACGAAGGGGCAAAATATATGCTTAAACACGGCGGACTTAAAAAGATGGAAGACCTTACCCGCGCACACGCAAAAGTTTTGCTTGATTATGCCAAAAAATCAAATTGGCTAGCACCTATGATAGATAAGGCGGAGTTTCGCTCCCCCGAAACTTTAACTTTAAAAATTACTGATGATAAAATAAAGGATACACTTGTAAACAAAGCCCTTAAGCAAACAAAAAAGAGAAATCTTGCCGACGGAATAAAAAAGTTTTCAAGTATAAGTGAAAATTCTTTAAGAATTGCCTGCTTTCCTTTTATTGACCCAAAAGGCACAAAAGAATTTATCAAACTTACAAAAACTTTAGATTATATCGCAAAACATTTGGATAAAAATTTAAAAAATAAGGCCTTTTAAATTTTGGGCTAAATCTGCATAATGTCTGGGAGAAAGTTCTTCTGCTCTAGCGGAAACTTTTATATTGCTTTTGGCTAAAATCTTTATTAAATCATCTTTATTTTTTTTGTAAACTTCGCTAAGCGCGTTTAAGATGGTTTTTCTTCTGTAAATAAAGGCACATTTAACAAGTTCGTCAAAGTTTTTTTTGTGTTCTGCGGAAACAAAAAAAGTTTTATCTTTTGGTTTAATTAAAACGACTTCGCTATCAACTTTAGGCGGTGGATTAAAACTGCCGGGACTAACGCGGCACACACTTTGAACATTTGCGCGCGCCTGAACCATAATAGATAAAGGACCATAAAGTTTAGTTTCCGGCGTAGCAAAAAACTTGCGCGCCTGTTCGCGCTGAAACATAAAAACAGCACAAGCAAAACCGGGCAAATCTAAAACTTTAAGCAAAATTTGCGCCGCATCAATATAAGGCAAATTGCTAAGAAAAGTTTTTTTACCTTCGGGGAAATCAGCTTCTGTTAAAGTTAAAAAATCTTTTTCAATTAATTTATAAGTTGCCCAAGCAGGTAAATTTTGTTTTAAAAACTCACTCATTTTTGGGTCAATTTCAACTAAAGTAAAATCGTTTATACCTTTGTTTAAAAGATTAAAAGTTAATGCGCCTTTGCCGGGGCCGATTTCAATTAAAGAGCCTTCCTGATTATCAATAAGTGCATTGGTTATTTTATCAATAATGCCTTGATTAACTAAAAAATGTTGGCCGTATTTTTGCATAAAAAACTTATTCCTCCGCCGTTAGAATTTCAAGATTACTTTGTGCAATTTTATTATTTTTATTTATCTCTAAAACTTGCTGATAAACATTTTTTGCTTCTTCTTCCCGTCCTAAAACGACATAAGAAGTGCCTATCCCCAAAAAACAAATTTCTTTTAATTTATTATTATCTTTTACTAATTTATTTGCTTTTGTAAAACTATTTAAGGCCTGCTTGCCTTGACCGAGAGTTAAATACATAAAACCGGAAAGAATATAATTTTGAATTGTCGGTTCTTTTAAAGTTTTTTCTTCAATATCATTTTGCACTTCTTCAATATATTTAAGCCAAGTTTTACCCACGACCCAAAGCCCCATATCATTACCCACATTATAAGGGTTATAAGTTGCTTTTGCCCCGATAGAATTTTGCGCCTGGCCGTAAGCGGTGTTTTGCGCGCTTAAACTTGGGGCATCTTTTTTTAAACTAGAGGCCTGCAAAAACATTTTGATATTATTTTCTTTTGAGCCCTCTTTTAAAACATTATTTAAGCCGTCAAAAAGTTTATCAAGTTGTTCTTTGCGGCCTTCTTCAGTTGCGGGAGCAAGCGTAAAAGAACGGCTAAAAGTGCTTGCCAAAGTTTGTTCGTATTTTTCGTCAAACTTAGAAGGTTTTAAAACTTCGCTACTGGTTTTTTCCACAATAGGATTAAAGTTTTTAGGTGTAAGTTCCGTTTGCACTTCAATATCAATTTCTTCTTCCGGAGAGATTTTAGATAAACGTTTTTTAAAGCCGGCAAGTTGGCTATCTAGGTCGTTTTGGTTTTTATTATTTTGCGCATTGTTTTTTGTGCTATTTGAAGATTTACCGCCGTAAGAAATTGATAAAGCAAGACCCTCGTTTGAAGTTGGTGCAATTAAAAAAGCACGCTCAATAATATCTGTGGCTTCTTCAAATTTATTTTGTTTTAAAAGCAAATTAACTAAGCGAAGTCTTGCAATACTATCGCCCGGTTTTAAGGAAAGAGCTTTAGAGTAATAACCTTTTGCGCGGGCACTTTCGCCAAGTTTTTCTGAAAGAACGGCTAAAGCCAAAATTGCTTCTTCATAATAAGGATAAATTTTTAAAGATTTTTTAAAAGATTCTTTTGCCAGCTCATCACGGCCTAAAAATTCATATAAGGAACCTAACTGATAAACATATAAAGGATGTCTTGGTTCAAGTTCAACCGCACGGCGAAAGTGAAATAAAGAGTTTTCATAATCATTTAAAGCCCCGTAAGTAGAGCCAAGATTCATATTTACATCGGCGCGGTTTGGCTCTTTTTTATAGGCCGCTTGGAAATGTTCTAATGCGGGGTTAACTTCGCCTTTCCAAGCATAAGCAATACCCATTAATTGATGGGCTTGGGCATTTTCGGGGTCAATATCAAGGGCGGCGCGATACTCGGCCATGGCCTCTTCCAAGCGGCCTTGCCAATAAAGAGAAATACCCAAAAATATATGAGGATAGGGTTTGCTTGGGTCTTTGATAGTTGCCTTGGCAAAAGTTTGCTCGGCTGCTTTATAATTGTGTTTTGCAAGGTCATAAAAGCCCTGTTTTAAATTGAGGGTAGATTGCTCGTGCATAAGATTTTCCCAATAAGTTGGGTAATAATTATTTTCAAGATTAGCTTTTTGTGCATTTATGCCAAGCCCGCTACCGCCAAGAAATTTTGGCAAAGCGGCTGATGTCAAAAGCGAGCAATTAAGTAAAATTAAAGAAAGTAAAAAAGCAAATTTCCTCATATATAAATTATATTAAATATGCTAGTTTTAAGACAAAAAACACCCCGCTCTAAAAAGAACGGGGTGTTAATTTCAAACTGCTTTTTATTAGCGTCTAACAGTTCCTTTGATTATGACCTTTCTATCTTTAGATTCTTGTAATCTATAGTTTGCCTCATCAGCAGCAGGCCATGCTTTTTTGCCTGCAGGAAGAGGAGGTCTTTGGAAGACAGCATCTCTATCACCAACACCATAGATTGTAACTGATTCTGCAGGGTTAGAAGGATTGGAGATAGTGTTTCTTCTCTTAGGCCAGCTTCTGTATTTAACCCATCTGCTATCAGGGGCAATACCTTGATAATTGCCTAGGCCGTCGCTTGTCGGGGTAACCTGAAGGTCAACACCATGGCTGGCCCATTCTTTTTGGACCTGTCTTGACACTTCCATAGCCCTATCAAAAGATAATCTCTTATTATTATTTTTGACTTGACCTTTATCATCGGTTACCGTGGTTTTGGAAGCGTGACCTTCTATGATAGGATTATCGCAATCGTGCATAACTTCATATATCTTTGCAAGCGGTAATTGTTTCTTCAGTTCATATGAAGCGTTCCAGAAGAATTCACCTATCAACTGAACTTCACAAGGACCAATCACGATATCTGTATATTCCGGTTGCGCAGGTTCCTCGCTTGGATCAGGGTTGCAATACGGACAGAGCGGAGTACCGGGTTTAACAGGATTAATATCGCCTTCATTTCTGGTTAACGGACTATCCGGATCAACAGGAGCTTCTGAGTCAATACCTTCCGTTTCAAAGATACCCATACCCAAGGCCTTAGCCTTTGCAGCACAAATAGGCGTGCAAGGATAAGAAGCCTGACCGCTTGTAAATGTCTGCGAAGTGCGGATATGATAAGTTCTGCCATCTATACCCACAAATGACGTGCTGGGATATATTTGTTTGCCAATATAACATTTACCTGCGCCGTCATCTTCAGGGTTAGGGTTGCAGTAAGGACAAAGCGGATCGCCCGGTTTAACAGGTAAAATATCATCCGGATTTTCAGTTAGAGGTTCATCTCCCCAACGATCATAGGTGGTATCATCTGCATTTCTGATAGCTTGATAAATAACCTTTGCTTTATCTGCACATATAGACCAGCATGGATTTTCAGCATTGCAAGGTGTTATCTCCTCTTCACTAATGCGGATGTTGTAATGTAAACGATGGCTTTCTAATGTAATACTTGGATAACAATGTTTGACATTATATTTATCTTCTATATAGCATTGACCATCGCCAGCCGGTTTATTCTTAGGTTCTGAAGGATTGCAGAACGGGCAATTCTCGACATAAATACCATGAGCTTGCAATTCTTCTTTTGTTAAGGGGGCAATATTGGGTATGGGCTCTGCGCTGCCTGTTTCATTTACAATACTGGCACCGCCGTTCTTATACTGACAGACAGGCTCGCATTGTAAAACTTCATAAGCAACATTTTGATCCTCTATAGGATCTCTGCTTGCTCTAAACAAATAACCGCGATATTCTACTGCTTTATAGATTTTGCCATCAGCGGCATCTCTACAATAATTCTTGTTTATATCAAGGCAGTCATCTGTTTCGCCACAGCCCCAAATATATTTGCAAATACCGGTTGCATAACCTTTATTTGGCAAAGTGTTCATTACGGATTGAAGATCTGTATCATAGACAGGAGTATTTCTGTTTTTGATATCACTGGTCAAATCATCCGTAGTGATCCAGAGAACATAGCCTTTGCCTGAGCGGGCAAGAACTCTACTACCTTTTGCATCATCTTTGATAGTAGAAGATAAACCTACTTTAAATTCTCCAATAAAGGCTGTTTCCGTATATTCGTTGCCATTTTCATCTTTTTTAGTTGTAGATCGTTTTTGGCCTTCCGTTTCACGGCTAAAATCTATAACCTCTTTGATAAGGAAGCCGGATCTTTCGGGAATGGTGGTTTGGTCGCCATTTTTAAAATAACCCGTGCCGGCTGTTTCACCGCCTTGGACTTCTTCCATCACTACTGCAATGGTGCGCGGTCCGGGGTTTTTAATGGTAGCGCTGATTGCGTGCCATCCGCCGGCATTTGGAATAAATGCTGTAGTTTTATCGCAAACTATACCGCTATACGGAGAGCTATTCATAGAAGTTGTGCCGTCTTTAGTATTGATTCTTAAAGGCGAAATTGTGCCATTACCAAAGCGGTTAGCCGGAACACCGCAAGTAGCAACAGTATTAAATCTGCCCATGGAATTAGAAGAATCTCTCCATTTTCCATAAGTCTTTAAGATTTCCTGAACGCGTTTTTCGCTAAGACATTCACCGCGGTCTATAGCGTTTTGGATTTTTTGTTCGGCTTCTCTTAAACCTCTGTAATAATCGCCGGATTCCCAATAGATTTCTTCTTCGGAGTTATAATTACCTTTTTTGTTCTTATAATCTTCAAGATCTCTATCAAAGGTTGGGTCATCGTTACCTTCTGGGAAGAAGCCCGCGCCTGTTGCGCCAACTCTATAAACAACGACTTTAGTCATACCTTTTTGGTAAGGTATATCATTTATTCCCGGGATAGCATGGTTAATGGCTACGGCACATTCGTCATTGCCTTTTTTACCCATTACATAATATCCCATTTTTCTATATTGTTTAACTCTTTCTTTGTTATTCCTTTTTACGCTGATGTTAACTTGCATAGGATCGCCATACATATTAACACAAACAGCAGAGCGTCTGACTTGGGTCATATTTTTTAATTCGCTAAGTTTTAAACCCAAACAGCGTAAGCGGACATCAAGAGCACTCTTGCGAGATGCTTGAGTAGGATAAAATTCTGCATTGGCAGGGCATACCATTCTTAAAGCATCTATGGCATGGTTGGAGGTTTCTTTATCTTTTCCTGTGCCAGTTGTTGTAGAGGCGAAATCTGTTAAATCACCTGCACAAATTTCTTCGCCAAAACTTGTTCTGCAACAAATATCAACACCACCACCGGGGGAACCTAAAAATTTGCCAACGGCAAAATCAGGAGAGCCGGCAATTAAACAAGAAGCAAGACCGGCAGTAAGTTTAATTAAACTATCGGAAACCATCTTTTCCCAGTTATAATGCCAAAGTTCCCATCTCATTTGGGAGCGTTTTTGCATCATATCCCACCACCAGGGTTTTAAGGGGCTATGATTCCAATTATTAGCGACATTACCGCCTGCACCAGGTCTATTTGGGCCGGCACCGGGCCACCGCCCCCTCTGGTATCACCCAAAGGTTTGCCGTCAACATCTGCAAGTTGGGCATCCATAAGGGCTTGTTTTGCACCGGGGGTGTTCATTGCGCCAATAGAGCGGGCTGCTTCTGCATATAAAGCATCATTGCCGGTTAAATTGCGGCCTCTGCCTGCAGCTTGAAGAGGTTGCAAAGCAACCGGTCTGACACCGGGGCCTTGAACTTTAGCAGCTGCATCTCTTGCGCGGCTGCCAGAAGCCATAGTATGCCCAACACCGCTACCGGCACCCGGGGAAACCATTGCGCCGGATCTTAAAGAACCGATGGCTGTGGGTATGCGGTTTACGGAATTGCGGACAGATCTTTTAACCGTTCTGCCATATCTTGAAGTAGCAGGGGAAGAAGAGTATTCTTCGCTTCCGTAACTAGAACGGGAAGAATAATCTGATTCAGAAGATTCGCCTTCGCCTGAACCTGCACCATAAGTATCAATAGTATCTTTGGCGGAGGAGTCTTCTTCTCCATGACGGATAATTAAATCAAGAGGATTGCGGAAGCTAGATAAAGCAATTTCCCCTTCGGCTGATTCGGGTTTGTTAAATTCTTCTAAATATCCATCACTACCATCGCCCCAGACAACAGAAGGGGTATCAATATCTCCCGCTTCTCTGCTGAGGAAGGGCAACAATAGCAAAGCTAGTGCTGCCACGATTATAAAGGGCAAGTCCCTTTGCGCACGCTCAAAAAGGGTGCGTTTTGCTTTAACTTCCCCGCCCACACGGGAGGGAATACGCTTAGATAAAGGTAAAGTTTTGCTTTTCTTTAACTTGTCACTAAACGTAAAGCTATCCTTTTTCATAACAATCCTCCTTTTAGTTTACGGACATAAACCACATAAAATGCTCTATGCCCTCTATCTTATATTTTTACTGCTTTTACTTCTTTTTACTTCTTGGGCTTTTATCTAAGTCTTAAGCCCCTTGCTATGAAATCTGTTTTTACTTCCTTTTTACTAAAGTTTACCATTTATTTCTTCTATTTCTTTTTTATTTTTTGGGTAAACTTGTTATATCTATAATTTTGCCAAAGGCAAAACCTTCTTCTATTTTTTCATCAAAATATTCTTCATAACATTGAGTTTCTGTTCTGCAAACTTTATCTGCATTAAAATCACTATCAGTTAACTCAATTTCTTCATCAGCGGATATGGCTGCTGCCTCTTCTGCATCCTCTTGGGAGTATCCTTGATTTTTATAATATCTCACATAATGTTTATATCTTCTCTCCCATTTTCTGATTTTTCTCTTGCCACTTGCAGTAAATCTAACCTTTCCTGTTTTATCAAAAACACTTACATTTCTGCATTTTATATATAATTGCCCCGGCTTATCGACACTGGCAAGTATAAGACTTTGCACCATTTCGCTACAATTCTTAACAGGTTCTTCAAATGTTATACCGCACTGATTAGCAAATTGTTTCCTTCTGTTTTTTATATTATTACAAAAACTTTCTATACTAGAAAGACTATCGTTCCAAGCATCTCTTTCTATTTTAACATGTCTATTTTTATTTTTGCCATAACAAAATCCAGGAGTTTTAGGCCTATTATCAGAAAGAGATTTCATTGCTTCTTTAACTTCTTCAATAGCATTATAATAACTTGCAATTTCTTGTTTATAAGTTTCTTTCATTTGTTGGCAAGCTTGAACACTTTGAGCACTTGAATTAAGTGAAAGCATAGGGTTTGTTGAGCCCCCCATAATAACGGCATCTTCATCTGTTACAAGACTTTGATCTTGTGGGGAACCGCCATCAAAAGCCGCAACTGCAATATCGGAAGCGGCAGTGGGTAATTTTGCCCCTGTGGCATATCTGCTAAAGAAATAGGAATTACCTAAATCTTTAAATAAGCCGTAAACAGGACGGCCGATTTTTGTATCGGTTCTATTTAATTCCGGATTAGATACACCAAATACACTCGTGCCGGATAAGGCACGGGCAGCTTGCATTACTTTTTCATAAGTGCTATCTTCTTTGCGTGCTAAAGAAGCAATATTTCCGCCACCTACAATATTGGAAATATTGGAATCTTTTAAGTTAAGAATACTTGCAATATCTTGTAAATCATCTTTTTTAAGAGGTTTGCCAAAAGCTTCTGCCTGTAAACCTGCCGCAGCGGCAAGGGCTTCCATAGCACCACTACGAGCCGCTTGGGAAGAACCGGAAAGTCTGGCAGGATCAAAACCTTTGGCAAGCATATTTTTATCAAAGACAATTTCCCTATTAACATTATTTTTATTAAAAGGTTTTATTTTGCCGCCTAATCTTTTTTCCATTTCCATAGCTTCTTTGGCATTTTTTTCATAGGCCTCGGCAAGTCTATCTGAAGTTAAAGTGGCAAAAGGCGAAAGCCCCCCACCATAATTACCCGAGCCATTATAACTAAGATTGCTGGCACGTAATTCTTGTATTTTATTATCTTTTGTGCCGATAGCATAAGAAGCAAAATCTGCCATAGTTAAATTGCGTGTTGCATCAACATTTAGGCCGATTGCCTGGGCAATATAACTAAACCCGGGTATATTAGAGGTAGGCACAACAACTGAGACCACACCCAAAGTAGCAACTAGGCCAAGCGAAGCCAAGGCCACTTTTTTACCAAATGTTAAGCGGTTCTTTTTAGCTGCTTGATTAACTACTACTTTTGCCTTTTTCATAATTTTATTCCTCTTTTAAAAACGGCTAAAATTGCTGCTTTTGAAAAGTGCTTTCCCCAAGTTTGCTTGTTTTTAAAGTGCCGATTTGCGTTTTTTGCTGAGTAGGTTGTTTTGTATTCTTAGGTGTAAAAGTTTTTGAGGCACCCACCCCGCCTTTTGTTGAAATATTTGTTGCTTTTTGTAATTCCTGCTGTTCTTGTAAACGCTCAAGTCTTTCCTGTTCAAGTAAAGCTTTTTCTTTAGCGGCTTCAAGAGCTTCAAGACGTTCTGCCTCTTTTCTTGCTTTTTCTTTTTCGGCAATAATCTGTCTGTATTCCGCAAGTTGTCTTTCGTAATCTCTTATTTCAGACTCTTTGCTAGTAGTTCCTTTATTAGAAACAATATTCTTAAAGCCCGGATTTATACCGCCACCCTGATTATAAAGACTTTCATTATAAGTATCTGCTTTGTCATTTTGGCCTCTTTGTGCGTTCATATAAGCGGCTATTGCCATTTTACAACGAACGCATTCTGACATTTTTTTAGGGGCTAAAACTTTCATAAATAATGTCAAGAAGGTTGTATATATAAAAGCCGATATTATAACTGAAAGTAAAAATCTATTTCTCCTATCCCTTGTCATAACCACTCCTTACATTTTGCTGGGTTTTCTCATTCTAATCATTTCTTCAACAAATCCCATAGCTACTGCTGCAGCTGCTGTCGGAATGAAAGCTGTTGCCATAAGAGCATTAAGCATACCAAATAAACCCCAAGCACCCCACATTTCACCTTTACCGGGGGTTATACCTCCGTTTGCTTGCGATAGAGCATCAATCTGGTTAATAGAATTTGCATAACTATCTGCACCACCCCATAAAACACCTGAAATTGCTGCTGCACAAGCTACACAAATAGCACCGGCAATTAAATAGCACCAAGGACCAGCTGCTTTTGCTTCAATAACTGCAAATGCTGCAATAAAACCGGCCATTGCTACACCAAAAGCAGCCCAATATCTTGTATTTGCTTTATCTACAAGTTCATTATATTTATCTGTCTGTTGTTTAATATAAGCAGCAGAATCTTTAATCTTGCTTGTATCTAAACCGGATAAATCATCTAAAGCATTAAGGGCGGCTTGTTGTAAATTTTCCCCTTGCAAATTAACGGCTTCTGCTTCTTGGCTGCCATCAAAAGCGGCTGCAGCATCTGCTGCACCTTTTGCAGCATCGCTAACAACAGCGTTTTTACCGGACATAGAATATTTGCTTGCGCGGCCTAAATCACCAATACTTTCATGATTTCCGCCTAAAGCGCTGCGCCCTCTTGCTTGGCCTTCTGCAGAAGTAGAGTTCATCCCCATAGCGCCAATACTGCCGGATGCTCCTTTTAAATTATTGGCATTAGCTTTGGCTAAAGCAACTTTGGAGGAATCTAAAGTGCCGGAAGTGCCTCTATTATTGCCAATACCGCCATAAACCATTGAGGTTGAGCCGGTTTCAATACCTTTAATACCGCTACCATCTGCAATTTTGCTTGTTTTAAGGGTTGCTCTTGCTTTATCGCCAAGTTCTTTACCTTTTGCAATTTTGGCATCTCTTTGTGCTTGAGCGGCTGCTACATCTTCTGCGGAAACACCGACTCTTACTTTACCGGAAGTCCCCATGCCTTCAATTTCGCCGGCACCATAGCCGGTAGAATTATCACTAACCCCTGCAGTGCCTGCTTGGGCATTATAATCTACACCGGTATTTTGTGCGCCGGTTCTACCTCTTAAAGCAAGGCGATCTGTGCCTGTGATAGTAGGTCTGGAGCCATCTCTGCTGCTTTGTGCATAATTGCGGGCTGCAATAATATCATCAACATCTGCACCTGAATAAGTCCCTTCATAAGAAGAATATCCTTTTTCAATAGCATTAGAAGCAAAACCTTTTTCAGAATCACCACTGGAACTAAAATTGTTCATAAGACCGATGCCAACCATTAAGGTTGCCACACCGATAGCGCCACCAACAATTACTTGTTTGGAAATTGCACCAATATTATTTAGCATCTTTTTCATTTTATTTTCCTCCACTAATATTAGAAAATTTCTTCATAGCATCTTTTACAATTGGATTTTTACTATTTTGGGCTTTCTTTATAGCATCAGATGCCTTTGCTTTCTGTTTTTCACTTACTTTTTTATCGCCTGTTCTACCGCTTCTTTCCCCTGTTGCATAGGAAGTTGCAATATCAACAGCAGCATCAATAAGTTTTTCCATTATCTTTTCAAGAAACTGCTCTCTTCTGCATTCCATACGAATAGCTCTATTTCTTGATTTGCAAGGGTCTGCTTCGTCTTCCTTTTTATCTTTTTCCTTTTCTGCTTCGTTCTTTAAATCTTGTAAATCTTTATCACTTACGGCCTTTTTAAAGTCTTCAGCATTAAATTTATCTGCAAATTCATCCATCCCATCAGCAAGGCCTTCATCTTCTGCTTCAAGATTATTATTTGTAAAAGCATCCGAAGCGGCCTGGGCTGCAATATCTGCATTTTGGGCACCTGCACCCCTTTGGCTTTCCTCTATTGCGCGGTTAAGGGTAGCAACTCTGCCTTTTATATCATTTTTAGCAACTAATTGTTGCGTTCCGCCGATACCGCCTGTAGAGCCATTTGTTTTTGAACCTTGCTGTCTTGATTTATCTTGACTGGTCCAAATAGAAGTGCTTACCCCGCTTGAACCACCACCTACTGATACCATACCGCCTCTTGTTAAACTGCCCGGGGTTGTATTATGTCTTTGAGTATAAACCGGAGATCTTGAAACACCTCTTGCTTGTCTTCTTTCTCTTACTTTGCGGGCTTGTTTATATTCTTCATCAGGAGCAGCAGGTGTGCCTTCTGTTTTATCAATCTCTTGTCTTTCTTCTTTATCTTTTTTATCAAAGAGCCCCCCCGCTATTTTTGTTTGCGGGATATCACTATATTTGCCCATTTCAAGTAAAACTTTTTCCGCTTCATCATCAACGGCTAAATCGGCAAGGTCAAAAGCAACACTTTTATAAGAATTGCCGGAGGCTTTTTCCTCCCCGCCGGATAAAACAGGAACTAAAATAGTTATTAAAAATATTGCAGAAACACAGCAGGAAACTATTGTATAAAGTTTCTTTTCGTCCTTTTGTTGTTTGCTTTTTCCATTTTTAACTATAAGGCCGAAACTCTTTTCTTGTTTTGTTTTGGCACTATTCATAAAGAAGCCAAAACCTTTTGGTTTTTGTTCTGTCATAAAATTTCCCCTTTATACCACTATAGCACAATTTATCAAAGATGACAAAAAATTTTACTCCTGCTGACCCGTTTCCCATAACTTCAAGAAACGCTCAAACATGGAGTTTGCTTAAAGATGCTACTCTGCATCTACTACTAGTATACACCCTATTTTTAAATTTGTCAAGGGGTATTTTTAAAATTTTGCTAGTTTATTTATTAATATATATATGTAGTATATATATTACATTAAGTAAAGAATTCCTTTATTTAAGCTCTCTTTTACTAAACGGAGCACATTGTTTTTGCAAGGATTTTGCGTTTAGATAAGGCGCGAGGAACAAAGCATATCTTGAGAGGGTGGCAACCCCGTATATGTGAGCGACGAGCAACGCAATATAAACGCAAAAGCTGAAGCAAAAACTAAGTAAGACTTTCTAAATATGTGCGAAGATTTTCTTTTTTGGCGCGGGCAAAGGCCTTCTCAAAAATAGTATCGGCAAGTTTCTTTTGCCCTTGTAAATAATAGATTTGGGCTAAGCTAATTTCGGTTAGTAATTGCCCGCGGATTTCATCACTTGTGCCAAAAAGTTTTTTAGCTTCAAGTAAAGTTTTTAAGGCCACTTTTAAATTGCCTTGGTGTTTTAAAATATCGGACTCGCCCCATTTAACAAAACCAAGGTCCACTAAATCATTTATGGAAGAATATAATTTATCAGCAACGCTATAATGCTTCATTGCTTTTTTATATTCGCCAAGTTGACGAAGGCCGTTGGCAAGACCGCAATTAGTATAGGCCTTACCAAAAACATCATCGGTATTTTTAAAAAGTTTTTCGGCAAGTTTATAATTTTTTACACAATCTTTAATATTACCAGCAATTCTGCTGATACCGGCAAGGCCACAAACGCCGTAAGCAACTGCAATATTATCTTTGGCTTTTTTGGAAAGTGTAATTGATTTTTTAAATTCCAAAATACCTTGCGCAAAATTACCTTCAAGACGGCTGATACCGCCAAGAGCCCAATAAATAAAACTTTGGCCGGAAATGTCGCCTTGCTCTTGATAATAATTTAAAGTTGTGTTTAATAAAACTTTGGCATCTTGTAATTTGCCTTGCGCTCTTAAAGCAAGGGCTCTTTCCTGCAAAGCTAAGACGGCAAAATCTTCAAGTTCGGCCTTCTGGGCAAGTTTTTCTGCAAGACTTGCATTTTTATAAGCAAGGTTTGCACGCCCTAAAGTGCGCTCACATTTAGCAAGAGCCAAAAGTAAATCAATTTTACCTTCTACTTCGCTAGAAGAAATATTTTTTAAAGCTAAATTATAAGTTTTTATTGCCTCTTCAAAACTGCCAAGCATTCTTTGCGCTTCGGCGCGTACAAATAAAATTTGCCAATTTTTTGTTTTAACTTTGCCAAGTTCTTTTAAAACTTGGGCCGGTTTGTTTTGGTCTAGTAAATCTTCAAAGTAAGAGGCATTTTTCATAATTAGCTTCTGTAAACCTCGTAGTTTATTTGCGGGAAAATATTATCCCTTTGCTCTAAATTATAGACATACCCCTCGTCAATTCTATTACCCATAATCATTTCGTAAAGGGCAATAAAGCGTTGAATATGGTCTTTAGTGCGTTTTGTAGAATATTCTTTTGCTGTGCCGACGGTCATTAAGAAAGCCCAGTCGGATGATTGCATTAAAACAAGTTCTCTTGCAGCTTGATTTAATGCCCTTCTTAAAACGCCGTCCGCATTAGGGAATTTATTTGCCATCTCTATCATTCTTTGGGCAGCTTTAATAAGGTGCCTGTAAATCCAATCATTACCGCTGTTAAGCCAAACATCATGGTAGCCCTTATCGCCCCAAGAGGACATTGAGGGCTGGGCCACTTGATTGACGGGATATTTTTGTAAATATTCCATAGGGGTAATAAGTTTAATATCTTTTTGATCGTAATAAATCTTCTTAAAAAGATATTCCAAAAATTCTATACCTTCATACCACCAGTGTCCATATAATTCAGCATCATACATAGAAACAACTAAAGGTTTTCTATCGGTAATAACGCTGGCAAGATATTCAATTTGTTTTTGGCGGTTAAACATAAAGTTGCCCGCGTGACTTGCTGCAACTTCGCGTGCGCGACTTGGGTAGTAGGGTTGTTTTTGGTTCAAAGAAACTTTACCGGTAATTTTATGATATTTCATACCGATATTTCTTCTAACACCATCAGAGTGCAAATAAGGTTTTATATATTCATAATCAAGGTCATAGCCGAGGTCGCGGTAAAATTCTCTGTAATTAGGATCTCCGGGGTAGCCACTTTCTGCGCTCCAAACCTGTTGGGCTGATTCCATATCTCTGGCAAAAGCCGCCACGCCATTAGGCGTATAAACAGGTGCGTAAATGCCGTATTTAGGGCGCGGAACAGAGTGCATAACACCATGCGATTCCATAAAGAAAAATCTTATGCCTTCTTCCTGCAGAAATTTATCATCACCGGGGTTATAAGCACACTCGGCAAGCCAAATACCTCTTGGCCCACGGCCGAAATGGCGTTTATAATCTTCAACAGCAATTTTAATTTGCGCTCTAACACTTTCTCTATGAACCTGCAAAGGCAAATAGCCGTGGGTAGCACAGCAGGTAATAATTTCAAGTTTACCCATATCTTGGAATTTTTTAAAACCTTCCAAAATTCTGCCGTGATAATAATTTTCAAATAAATCTTGATAGCGCAAAAACTTATTTTTATACATTTGCGCAACTTCTGCAAATTCGGTATTTCTTGTGCGTTCAATTTCTTTTTTGCTAAGTTCAATTCTTTGGTTTAAATAATGTCTAAAGCGGGAGATTAATAACTCATCACTCATCATAGCGCACAAAGGAGGTGTTAAGGACATTGTTATTCTAAAATCAACGCCTTCTTTTGTTAAGTTTTCATAGACATTAAGCAAAGGTAAATAGGTTTCCACCATTGCTTCAAAGAACCAATCTTCTTCTAAGAAATCGGGGTATTCGGGGTGTCTGATAAAAGGTAAATGGGCATGTAAAACTAGGGATAAATAGCCTTTTTCTTCCATAGGGGTTAGGCCTCCTTTTGTCTTTGTGCTTTAATAGTAATGGCGCGTTTCTTTTCAGCTTTGGTTTTGTGTTCCGCGCGGATAGGAATAATAACTTGCCCGTCTTGCAAGGAGTATCTTAGAGAAAAAGTGCCGTCCTCGTTTAATTTTAAGGGCGTTGTGCCAAGCATAACTTTTGCATTTTTGCTGGCTTGGCCGTAAACAATAAGTTCGCAATCGGCTTTAAGCCAGATATCTTCATCGGTTTCTTCTGCTTCGGGGCGCACTAAAGCGGCCGAACTCCACGAAGATATATGGGAAGAAGGCAAAGAGTTAATATCAAAGTCAAACATTTTCCATTTATGAGTAAAGATATGTTGTAATTTCTCGCTAGAACCGCCTTGTCTATCAAACATATCCTGACCGGACATTTTTAAAAGTTTTTGATAATCGCCTTCAACCATCATCCATTTTTCGTCTATTACATTGGAAACTCTGCCCGGCGGTAAAGTTGTGCCGTTACTGCGGGTAATTAAAATAAATCTGCCCTCCGGGGTAAGTAAACCAAGATCGCAAATATATCTTCTTGCGCTAGCGGCATTTATATACCAGCTTCTTGCATCAAGCACCACATCAATATCAAAAAAACTATTAGCATTTGTGCCGTCAAAATTTTCTTTATCTGTTACATCATATACACGGATAATGCCTTTTGCTCTTTCAAAAATATCTTGGCCATAAGTATCTTTTATATATTCATAAGTTTCTTTTACGATATCCCAAAATAAAAACATCCAATTTGGATCTTTTGGTAAAAGGTAGCTTTCTGTAGCACCATAACTTTGCGGCAAATCATATTGTGCTTTATCTTGCTCGCCGTGATTTATTCTTATAACGGCTGTTGATGAAAGTTTTTCGTCCATACTTTTCCCCTTATTTTTCTTTTATAAGTCCTAATTTTTCAATTTCTTCAAGAGTGGGTTTTACAAATGTTTGGGAAATTTCAACCGCTTTTTCGGCTGATCCTATATCTTTTAGGCCATTTCCCCCCACAACGATTGCAACACTTTCGTCTTTCTTAATTGCCCCTTGCTGGGCAAGTTTTTTAAGGCCGGCATAAGTAACAGCCCCGCTAGGTTCTGCAAAGATACCGGTTTTTCTTGCAAGTTCACGCATGGCAACTATTATTTCTTCGTCTGATACACTTAAGGCCATGCCGTTTGATTCCTGTAAGGCCTGAAGGGCCAAATAAGAATCTCTTGGATAATTTACGGAAATGCTATCTGCTATTGTTGAGGCCTGAACTGCAGTTGCATCAGTTTTAGTTTCCCACGCATTTTTAATAGCGGCACTTCCTTCTGCCTGAACGGCAATCATTTGAGGCATTTTTTCAATTATGCCAAGTTTACTGAAATCTGTAAAACCCTTCCACATACCGCTTAAAATTGTGCCATCTCCGACGGCGACAATAACTTTATCCGGTGCTTCCCATTGCATTTGTTCGCAAATTTCAAAAGCGCAGGTTTTTTTACCCTCTCTGCCAAAGGGATTAAAACCGGCGGCTCTGTTATACCAGCCGTATTTAGCAGAAGCGGCTTTGCATAACTCAAAAGCATCGTCGTATGTGCCATCTATTCTTATAACTTGCGCACCATACATATAAAGTTGCACAAGTTTTGGAATAGGGGTATTTTTAGGTGTAAAAATAACTGTTTTTAAATCTAAACAGGAAGTTAAACAGGCAAGAGAATCACTAGCGTTACCGCTTGATGCATCTGTAATAACTTTTGCGCCAAGTTCAAGGGCGCGGGCAACAGCAACGGCGCTACCCCTATCTTTAATAGAACCGGTTGGGTTTCTGCCTTCATCTTTAATATAAAGTTTTGAAATACCAAGTTCTTTTGCTAAATCATCAACCCTATAAAGCGGGGTCCAACCCACTTGAACGGGTGGCATTTCGTCGTGTTCTTCAACAGGTAATAAATCTACATAACGCCAAATATTATAGTTTGTGTTTTTTTCCAAAACATCATAATCAAAGCGTTTATTGATTAATTTATAGTCGTAATTTATTTCCAAATTACCCCCGCAGGAATTGCAAACATAATCAGATTCCCGCGTTGTGTGTTCTTTTCCGCATTGGACACATTGTAAATTTAATATCTTTTTCATACCCATATATTATACCATTTATTGGGGCTTATTTATGACTTTCTTGATTAAGAATAACATTAGGTCTTTAGGCCCATAGGTTAATAGGTCTTAGGTCTCTTGTAATTTTTCATAAAGTGCCCAATAATTATATTACAAGAACTATTTAGGGTATAAGTATGAAAAAATTAATCTGTCTTTTTATATTATTAAGTTTTATTTCCACCTCGGCCTGGGCGGAAGTCCTTTTAATTGCTAGAAGTTTAAAGGAATATGACAGCCAAACTAAAACCTATAAAGGAACAGATAAATATGCCCACTCCTTTATAGTTTTAATTCCTAATAATCCTTATTCCGCAAAAATGATAAAACATAAAAATTTGCTAATTAATTTTGGTTCCGGTAAAAAAGGTTTTATTATAGCCGGTTACCCAAGAAAAGAAAATAAAGAAGGCAATCGCATTGACGGCGAACTTGTTGCCCTATATAATCCGCCAAATGATATAAATGCTACAAAAGATTTTTTTGCCGGTAAAAATAAAGAGGTTTGGCAGTTTGTCTGGGACAAAGTAGAAAGCGACCTTGATGACGATACTTTTATAGACCTTCTTAAAGAAAATACCGATAATTACATTCGGAATTCCCACACGGATTATGATGCCGTAGGTTCTGTTATTGAAGAAATGTTTTTCACTAGAGAAAATATTGCCAAAAATTGTAATGCTTTTGCTTTTTCCCTTTTAACTTATAGCCAAGCTAAAAAAATACCGGATCTTTGCAAATATCGCAATATTCCCGGTTGCAGGAAATTATTAAATAAAGATTACTTTTTAATGTTTCAAAATCGCCCTTATTTAACAATACCTACAAAAGATTTGCCCGCTATACAAAATGACAATGAATACAGACAAAGGGTTAAAGAAAAATTAAACCCTTTTGGTGCTCCGTTTTATGAAATTATGAAAAGAAGAAATCAAAAAAGAAAGTAATTATTTGTTAAATATAAAAAAGTAAAAAAGGGAACAGATAAAATAATCTGTTCCCTTTTAAAAATTTTATTTGCTAAAACAGAGCAAATTGTTTTGCAAGGATTTTGCGATTCAACTTCGCAAAAACAAAGCAAATTGTTTTGCAAGGATTTTTGTGTTTAAATCAAGCTAAACATAGCACATTATTTTTTACAAGTATTTTGCGCTTAGAGCAGGCTTTCCGAGCGAAGTATATCACAGAGGGGCTGGCAAGCCCGTATATATGAGCAAGGTTTAACGCACTCTAAGCGCAAAAGACGAAGTAAAAATTATTTCCCTAGCATTGACAAAAGAATACCCGCCACAACTGCAGAACCAATAACCCCAGCCACATTTGGCCCCATAGCGTGCATCAAAAGATAGTTTGTAGGGTGAAACTCCTGCCCGACTTTGTTTGAAACTCTTGCAGCCATAGGCACTGCAGAAACACCTGCTGAACCGATAAGCGGATTGATTTTTTCTTTAGAAAAGATATTCATAATCTTTGCCAAAATTACGCCCGAAGCAGAACCAACACAGAAAGCCATTAAACCAAGCACGACAATAGCAAGAGTTTTGACCTGTAAAAACTTTTCCGCACCGAGTTTTGAACCAACGGCAAGACCAAGCAAAATTGTAACAATATTAATAAGTTCGTTTTGCATAGTTTTGCTTAAGCGGTCAACAACGCCACATTCTTTTGCAAGATTACCAAACATAAGCATACCGATTAACGGGGTTGCATCAGGTATAAGTAAAGCGCACAAAACTAAAACAACAATAGGGAAAATAATTTTTTCTCTCTTGGAAACAGGTCTAAGTTGTTTCATTTCAATTTTGCGTTCTTTATCTGTTGTTAAAAGTTTCATTATCGGGGGTTGAATTATAGGCACAAGTGCCATATAAGAATAAGCCGCCACCGCAATAGCACCAAGCAAATTAGGAGCAAGTTTTGAAGTTAAGAAAATCGCTGTCGGGCCATCTGCGCCGCCAATAATACCGATAGAAGCCGCTTCTTTTAAAGAAAAGCTCATATCCGGTGAAATATTGCCAAGCATCAAAGCACCAAATAAGGTAAAGAAAATACCAAATTGTGCCGCCGCCCCTAAAAGCAAAGTTCTTGGGTTAGCAATAAGCGGACCAAAATCAGTCATAGCACCCACGCCCATAAAAATAAGCAAGGGGAAAAGCCCTGATTCTATACCGAAAGTATAAACCTGGCCCAAAAAGCCACCTACAACCTGGGTTGCAACAACGCCATCAGGCCCTGCAACAGAAACAGGCAAAGCAGCAATACCGGCAACGGGAATATTGGAAAGCAGTCCGCCAAAACCAATAGGAATAAGCAAAAGCGGTTCAAACTTTTTTACTATTCCGAGCCATAAAATAAACAAGCAAACAACCATCATTACCGCTTGTTGCCAAACGATATTATAAAGACCTGTTGTATGCCAAAGATTTGTTAAAGCACCTAATATATCCATTTTATCGCCTCTTATTTAATTGTGGCAATCAAAGTGCCTGTTTGTAAGGTATCGCCGTTTTTAACAGCAAAGGAAACTTTACCATCGGCAGTTGCCTTGATTTCGGTTTCCATTTTCATAGCTTCCATAACCATAATAGGTTGGGCATTTTTAACACTTGCACCATCAGCTACTAAAAGTTTTAAAACAACACCCGGCATAGGGGCTTTAACTTCCGTTCCGCCTCCGACTGCTGACTTAGCTGCACCTGCAACTTTCTTTAAACCTTCTACAATGCTGAAGGCAAAAGTTTCGCCGTTAATGGTTGCTTTATCGCCGTTAATTTCAACGCCGTAATCAGTGCCGTCAACGCTAACGGTATAGGCATTAGAACCGGCTTTTACCGCGCTGGAAGCAGATTTCTTTTCCACTTGGCATTTTGCTTTACCGAGCAAGAAATCAAGCCCTTTGTTTACGCCGTTTGCCGCATCATTACAGGCAGCAACAATAAAGATGTTTTCATCCGTTGTAGGCAAATTATTTTTCTTAAGCATTTCTTTTGCAACTTTAACACCTTTTGTCGGGTCGGCATCGTTTAATTCAAGAACGGTTTTTGTTGTAGGTTCTTTTTTCATATAAGCGGAAGCAAGTTTAACAAGTTCCGGATCGGGCTGGGCCGGGGTTTTGCCAAAATAACCAAGAATCATATTGGCATAGCCGTTTGAAAATCTTGTCCAAGGACCTTCCGGACTAAGAACATTTTGCATAGATTGCTGAATATAAAATTGGCTTACAGGTGTAACAGAAGTGCCAAAGCCACCGCGTCTAACGACTTCTTCCATAGCGGCTAAAAGTTGCGGGTATTTATCCATTTGATTCATTTCTCTAAGTTGTCTTGTAGCATTTGTCAAAGCACCGCCAGGTAAAGGAGAGAACGGAATCATAGGTTCAACTCTCATAGCTTCGGGTTTTAAAACATAGTCTTTCATACAATCTTTTAAAACACTTTCTGCTTTTCTCATTTTATCAATATCAATATCAAGGGTATAATTGCTACCGCGTAAAGCATGCCACATAGAAATAATATCTGTTTGGCAAGTTCCGCCGCTTACAGGGGCCATAGATAAGTCAATACTATCAACACCGCCTTCAATAGCAGCTAAATAGCAGGCAATACCTGTGCCTGCAGTTTCGTGGGTATGGAAAACAACTTTAACTTCCGGCGGTAAAATCTTTTTTGCAAGTTTAATTGTTTCTCTAACGGTTTGCGGGGTAGAAGTGCCTGAAGCATCTTTAAAGCAAACGCTGTCAAATTCAATACCGCTATCCATAATTTTCTTTAAAACACCTGCATAAAATTCAGGGGTATGATATTTGCCTGTTTTATCCCAACCCGGAGCAAGGGACATCATTGTAACGGTAACTTCGTGTTTAAGGCCTGCTTCTTTAATACATTTACCGCTGTAAATAAGGTTATTTACATCATTTAAAGCATCAAAGTTTCTAATTGTGGTTAAGCCGTGTTTTTTAAAAGTTTGTGCGTGGAGTTTAATAACATCAGAAGGTTGGGAGTTAAGACCGACGACATTAACACCTCTAGCTAAACTTTGCAAGTTTACATCCGGACCGACGGCTTTTCTAAAAGCATCCATAACATCATAAGGATTTTCATTATTAAACATTACGGCTGATTGGAAAGTTGCGCCACCGGCACTTTCAAAGTGTCTAACCCCTGCTTCTTTAGCGGCTACAACTGCGGGCAAAAAATCTTCGCTTCTAACTTTTGTGCCGTAAACTGATTGAAAGCCATCTCTAAAGGCTGTTAACATAAAATTTATTTTCTTCATTTTTTATCTCCTATTTTGCAAAATGTTTAGCTAAGGCAATTGCCAAAACTTTTTTAATTTTATCGTCGCTATTTTTTGTAATTGTTTGAACTTTGGCCACCGGTTCGGGGAAATATTTATTTAATACTCTCACCACAACAGCCAAAACTTTCATAACAATAAGTAAGATTATTAGGAAGGAAAATACCATCCCCATACCCATAACCATTAACTCAAGACCTTTTTCAAGTAATTCCATACTTTACTCCATATCACCTATATTTACAACTTTATCATCTAGCAGCAGTTGTCCTTTATCATCCAAGCCGTGGCAGATGCCGCAAAATTCTTTCTTATCAACTACTATTTTTATTTCCTTATTTACAAAAGGAAAATCTTTTAAAAATTCTTCTTTTATGGCTTTAAAACCCTGCTTACAAACTTGCGGGTAGTAAATATTAAATCTATTTATAATTTCCTTTAAAACATCTTCTTTTTTTGCTTCTATACCAAGCATTTTTAAGGAAACAGCCGGTTTGGGACTATCAATTTTTTCTTGGGCGATATTTACGCCAACGCCAATAACCACTCCGCAAAGTCCCCCCTCTTTAAAAACCGCTTGGCTTAAAATACCGCAAATTTTTTTGCTTTGACACAAAATGTCATTGGGCCATTTTAAAACTGCTTCTTTTGCGCCAAAACTATGCAAAGTTTTTAAGACGCTTAAAGCCATTGCTTGTGTTAAAGAACCTAAAAAATCAATTTTAAAGTTTTGCGGTTTTACAACTAAACTAAAATAAAGCCCACCTTCAGCGGAAAGCCAAACTCTTTTAAGTCTGCCTCTGCCAGCTGTTTGCGTTTTAGCAAGAACAATTTGGCCGTCGGCAAGGGCATCAAAATTTTGGCAAGCATAAGTATTAGTTGAGGGTAAAACCTCAAAACTTAAAATTTCCATTATTTATATTTTATCAAAATTTGGCGTAGCAAAACAGCCCCCTTATTTTTATATAATATAGTATGGTGAATATATGACAAATCATTTAGTTTTATGGATAGTATTTTGGATAGTAGTAGTCCTAGCCCTATTTATTGACCTAGTGGTGCTAAACAAACATCACGGCAAAGTAAGTATTAAAGAAGCTCTTACTATGGTTTGCGCGTGGGTTTCGCTTGCTTTAGTTTTCGGCGGAGCAATTTGGTGGGTGCACGGCAGCACGCAAGCTCTTGAATATTTAACAGGTTATCTTATAGAATACTCGCTTTCTATTGATAATATGTTTGTTTTTATTATGATATTTGGCTTTTTTGCCGTTCCAAAAGAATATCAACCAAAGGTTCTTTTATGGGGTATTTTGGGTGCAGTTATAATGCGTTTTATTTTTATTTTTGTCGGCGTGCAACTTATAACGAAATTTAGTTTTATGATTTATATTTTCGGCGCCCTTCTTATTTGGACCGCTATTAAAATGCTTACTCATAAAGAAGAAGAAAAAAAAGATTTAAGCCAAAATATATTTTTAAAATTTGCCAAAAAAATTATTCCCTTTAAAGATGTTTACCACGAAGATAACTTTTTTACTAAAATAAATGGCAAACTTTTTGCTACCCCCTTGCTTGCTTGCGTTTTTGTTATTGAAGGTAGCGACCTTATTTTTGCCATAGATTCAATCCCTGCCGTTTTATCTATAACGCAAGATACTTTTATTGTTTATACTTCTAATATTTTTGCTATTATCGGGCTACGCTCTTTATACTTTTTACTTTCCGGTATGGCAAGCAAATTTGAATATTTAAAATACGGCATTGCCTTGATTTTGGCTTTTGTCGGTTTAAAAATGCTACTTTCAAGTGTGGCACATTTGCCGATATGGCTATCGCTTGCGGTAATAGCAACAATTTTAACAAGCACAATTTTGATTTCTTTGTATTTGCAAAAGCATAAAAAAATTTGATATGCTTGATATACACAGCAAACTCGGGGGCGACTAGTTTTGACAGATAACTCTGAGGCTTGCTTGCAGGTAGCGGTTGGCCAGGCCGCTTAAAATAGGGCTACAATAATAGTTGGCAACAACTACAACAACAACGTTTGGGCTACAGCCTAAACCCGAAGCTTTTGTATTGACGGTGTGCAAAAGCAATCGGTCAAGAATTCCGTCTGCTGCAAAAAAGGTTAGTTTGGCCTAATTTTGCTTAAGACAAAGCAAACAAGTAAAGCAGCAGCAGCTCCGGGCAGGCGGCTTTACTATAATACCGGGGCTAAACCTGTAGTAAGTAAGTTATAAGGTTGTTTGGACGCGGGTGCGAATCCCGCCGCCTCCACTTTAAATTTTAGAAGATAGGGAGCTTTATTTTATGGCAAATATTCATTTTGGAACAGATGGCTGGCGCGGTATTATAGCGTGGGATTTTACTTTTGAAAACGTCAGAGTTATGGCCCAGGCCTTAGCAGATTTTATTAGTGTAAATATGCCTTCAAATATGGAAGGTAAAACAAATCTTATCGCTGTAGGTTATGACAGAAGATTTTTATCAGAAAAATTTGCCTCTGATATAGCCAGCATTTTAAAACTAAATAAACTTGATGTTTTACTTTTAGATGAACCTGTTCCAAGCCCTTTAATGAGTGTTTTAAGTGCAACTAAAGTGTGGATTTCCATAATGGTAACTGCCAGCCATAATGCCCCCCATTATAACGGAATTAAAATAAAACTTGAAGGCGCACCGATGGCTTCTAAACTGACAAAAGAAATTGAAGAACTTTTATATCAAAAACCTGTTATGTATATTCCAGGCCACAATGTTACGCCGACAAAAGGACTTCAAAAAAATTATTTAAAATATATTTCTTCTAAAGTAAATTTAAAAAAGATTGCTTTGCTTAAAGGTAAAATTGCCGTTGATTATATGCACGGCAGCGCAAGCACTTATCTTGAACAAATTTTGGGTGATAAAAAAGTTATTGCTTTAAGAAGCGAAGTTAACCCCACTTTTGGCGGTGTTGCGCCGGAACCTAAAGAAAGCAATTTAACCGATTTAAAAAAACTTGTCGTAAATAA
This sequence comes from Elusimicrobiaceae bacterium, assembly GCA_017534965.1. Lineage (GTDB taxonomy): Bacteria > Elusimicrobiota > Elusimicrobia > Elusimicrobiales > Elusimicrobiaceae > Proelusimicrobium. Next base: position 34,819 of record JAFXVA010000006.1, read on the forward strand.
AAAATGTTTAATGGGTATCGGCTTAGACGGAGATGGCGATAGAATTGCCTTTATTGATGAAAAAGGCAAATATATCAGCCCGTGCTTAATTTCCGCTGTTGCTTTAGATTATTTGGTTAAGCATAAAAAATTAAACGGCAGTGTTGTGCAAAGTGTTTCTATGGGTTATTTGACAAAAAGAATAGCAGAAAAACATGATCTTGCTTATGAAGAAGTCCCCGTAGGTTTTAAAAATATTGCAGAAAAAACCCTTTTTGAAGATATTGCCTTTGGGGCAGAAGAGTCCGGCGGATATTTCTTTAAAGGCCTTTTACCGGAAAGAGACGCCCTTACCTTTGCCCTTTTTATTATGGAAATTATGGCAAATACCAAAAAATCTTTAAGCCAACTTTGCCAGGAAGTGCAAAAAGAATATGGCGCAAGTGTATTTTTAAGAAGAGATTTTGAATTAACTAAAGGCCTTGAAAAAACAAACTTTAACGAAAAATTTAAAAAGAAATTACCTAAAAAGATTTTAAATCAATATAGTATAAAAAATATTTCTCTAACCGATGGTATTAAAATTACTATTGATAACGGCGAATGGGTTTTACTAAGGCCCTCCGGCACAGAACCAAAACTTAGAATTTACGCAGAAACCCCCTCTAAAAAACAAACAGAAGAACTTTTAGATTGGGCGCAAAAAACAGCCGAAACCATAAAATGAAGAAGATTATTATTGTAGATGATTCCGCCGTCTTAAGAGTAAGCATTAAGCAAGCTCTTGAAAGTTTTAATTATGAAGTTATAGGCACAGCCAGCGGTTCTAAAGAATTATTTAAACTGCTTGAAAATTCTTCAAAGCCGGATTTAATTTTGCTTGATATGTTCTATCCTGATGAAAACGGAATAGATATTTTAAAAAAATTAAAAAAGGATTTTCCTCTTATAAAAATTCTCGTCGTAACTGCTATGAACGAAGAATCTCTAAATAAACAAATAAAACAACTTGGGGCTGATGATACTTTATATAAGCCCTTTGATATGGACGATCTTACCTTTGCAATAAGAAAGATCTTTTTATAGATTATTTTTTGTTTGAACTAGGCGGTGTAGAAGATTCTATAACCGGATTAATGGGTAAAAAGAACCAAAATAAAGTTCCTTTATCAAGCCCGGCACTTTGCGACCAAATACCGCCTTTATGCGCTTGAATAATATCTTGGGCAATAGAAAGACCAAGTCCCCAACCAAGCGATTTATGTTCATCATCCATATTTTCTGCCTGGTTAAACTTTTCAAAAATCTTAACTTTATCCACGTGGACAATACCCTTTCCGTTATCTCTGACAAAAGTTCTAATGCGGTTTCCTTCTACGTGATAGCTAACTTCCACTACTCCGCCCATATTAGTAAATTTAATAGCATTGGAAACTAAATTATTTAATACTTGGGCCAAACGTTCTCTATCGCCATAAATTTCAACATCTGAAGGATAATTTATTTTGCGTAAGGTTACCCCTTTCTTTTGAGCGATAATTTCATATTGGGCGCAAATTTCGTCAATAAGTTTATTATACATAAACTTATATGGATTAATTTTTAGATGGCCGGAAGCGGAAATGGAAGCATCCACTAAATCGGCCAGCAAAGTCCCCATATGGGCAGCAGAACGATCCAAAGTATGCAAAATTTTCTTTTCCTGTTCGTCTTTAGAATCTTCCAAAAGCATGGTGGTATAACCTTGCACAGCCGTAAGAGGTTGCCTTAAATCATGGGCAACCATAAACATAAATTTTGATTTGCTTTCATTTAAACGGGCTTCCTGGCGATATCTAAAAGCAATACGCTCAACGGCTTGTTCTAAATATTTTATACGTTTTTCCCGTGTCTGTGATTCTTTTAAATATTGCTCTTTTGTTTTGCATTTGCATCTTCTAAACAAAAACACTAATACAATCAAGCAAATTATTAAGATTATATTTAATATCATAAAAAACCTTCTTATTATATACTAACAAATTATTTTGCTTATTTTATTATTTTCTTAAAATATTCTTTTGAAATTTCGCCTTCCCTTAAGAAAATCGGCTCTTCTTTTGTCATATCTACTACCGAGGAAGATTGCCCTTTGCTAAGACCTTCAATTACGGCGATATTTTGTAAAGCAAAAACTTCTTTTATAAACTCTAAATCCGGCGTATATCCTTGTCCGTGTCTGTTTGCACTACTGGCAAAAAGCCCCCCGCCAAGTTCTTGCATTATTCTTAAAATTAAATCATTATTTGGCACTCTTAGGCCGATAGTTTCTATCGGCAAAAAACTTTTTGCAAGTTGCGAACTATGTAAAACTAAAGTCAAAGCACCGGGCCAAAAAATTTTTGCGGCCTTTAGGGCTTTATCATTAAAGTCTGCATATTTTAAGGCCTGCTCAAAAGTGCATAAAACTTGGGGCGGTTTTGCCTGCGGGTTGCCCTTTGCAATATTTAAGTTTTCAAGGGCCTCTTTTGCCCCCGTCCAAGCAACAAGGCCATAAGTGGTATCCGTAGGCAAAACAATACATTTGCCCTGTTTTAAAAGAGTGCAAATTTCTTCAAAAGATATTTCTTTACCAGTTGTTAGATTCTTCATTCTCTTCTTCTTTTGCTTGCGCAGTGCGGGCATCTAAAATAACCACAAACTCGCCAAGTATTTTTTTGCGGGCTTCAAGATTTTTTATAATCTCTTCTAAAGTTCCGCTTAAATATTCTTCAAAGGTTTTTGTAATTTCACGGGCAAGAACGCAAGTTATATTTTCTGTAAAATTTTCTTTAACTAATTTTAAAAATTTAATAATTCTATAAGGCGATTCATAAATTACAACAGGTTTTTCAAGTTCAAAAGAACTTTTTAAAAGTTTAACAATTTTACCCGGTTTTCTTGAAGTAAAACCTAAAAACACAAAACCGCCACCGCCAACACCGCTGGCACTTAAAGCACAAGTTAAAGCACTTGGCCCTGGCAGAGCGCAAACTTTTATGCCTTCTTCTCTTGCCCGACGGACAAGTTGCCACCCCGGGTCAGAAACGCAAGGCGTGCCGGCATCACTAACCAAAGCACAAACTTTGCCCCCTTTAAGTAAGTTTAAACAATTTTCTACGGAAAACCTATCGCCTTCGTGATAGCGTATTGTTTTTGTAGAAATACCGAAATTATCTAATAATTTTTTTGTTTGTCTTGTATCTTCGCAAAGCACAAAATCGGCCTGCTTTAAAACTTCTAAAGCACGCAAAGTTATATCTTGCAAATTGCCTATCGGCGTTGGAACTATATAAAGCATAAAATATTTTACCAAAACTATATTCATATTTTATAAAATATATAGATATAAAAACAAAATTAATTACGGAGGTTCCCATAAGAACAGATGGAAAGACTTAAGTTTAACACTACGCTCATTATTTTGAGTATCGTTGTGCTAACGGCCCTTTGCACTTGGTTTATACCGGCAGGGCAATATGACAAAGTTGTAAACGCTGACGGCAGATCCGTCTTGGTTGAAGGTTCTTACCACCAAATAGAATCTTCCCCCCAAACTCCCTTTGATGTGTTAAAAGCACCCATGCACGCTTTTGAACGCACTCAAACAGCAGAAATTATTGCTTTTCTTTTGATAATCGGCGGTGCTTTTATGATTGTTGAAAAAAGCCAAGCCATTACTATTGCGATAAAACATGTAAGCATTTATTTTACGAAATATAAAATACTAAAAACTTTCTTCATACCTTTATGTATGATAATGTTTTCACTAGGCGGGGCAACTTTTGGTATGTGCGAAGAAGTTTTAATTTTTATACCAATTTTTATGCCCCTTGCCCTATCTCTTGGCTATGATAGCGCGCTTGGTATGTTAATACCCTTTTTAGGTGCAGGCGCGGGTTTTGCAAGTGCCTTTATGAATCCTTTTACTCTAGGTATTGCCCAAGGTATAGCCGAACTTCCGCTTTATTCCGGCCTTACTTTAAGAATTATCATTTGGGCTGTTTCAACTTTAATTGCAATAATTTTTGTTATGCTTTATGCAAAAATAATCACAAAACACCCCGAGAAAAGTTTAACTTATGAATATGATAAAGCAAGAGCAAAAGAATTACATTTAAACACAAACAAAAATGAAAAGTTTAAACTTTCCCACAAATTTGTTTTAATTGCTTTTTGCGCTACCATGATTTTACTTGTTGTAGGTGTATTAAAATACGAGTGGTATATAACTGAAATTGCGGCCTTATTTTTTGGACTTGGTATTGTTTCTGCAATTTTCGCCAAAATGAGTGTAACAGAAGCCACCACCGCTTTTTATGACGGCGTTAGAGGTATGGCGGAAATCTGCTTTCTGCTTGCTTTGGCTACTTGTATCGTTGTTATTGCAGAAAACGGCCACATCTTAGATACCTGCCTTCACTATATGGCAAGTATTATTTCGCATTTGCCTTCAGTAGTGGCCTCTTGGGCAGCTTTTGTTTTGCAGGCAGTAATAAACTTTTTTATTCCTTCCGGTTCGGGCAAAGCGGTTTTAACTATGCCCCTACTTGCGCCTTTATCAGACTTAATTGGAATTACCCGTCAAACAATGGTGCTTGCTTATCAATTTGGCGACGGGTGGACAAATATTTGTATCCCCACCAGCCCTGTTACTATTGCAGTTTTAGGGCTTGCCAAAATATCCTACCAAAAGTGGCTTAAATTTGTTTTGCCGCTTATTGCAGTATGGTTTTTAATGTCCTTTGGCTTTTTGGCCTATGCGACCTTAATAAATTGGCAATAATTTAACTAGGGCCGTTCTCAATCAGAGGGAACGGCCTTTATTTTTTATGTTTAAAGATACCATAAAAGTTTTAGATTATTTTAGCACGACGGATTATCTTGTCTTGGGCTGTGTGCTTTTCTTAACTATTGCTTTTGTGCTTTACGGCTACTATAAACGCAAACAATCTGATGATAAATTTGTTGATTATATGCTAATGGGCAGGCGCCTTACTTTACCTTTATTTATTGCCACGCTCGGCGCAAGTTGGTATGGTGGTATTTTTGGTGTTAGCGAAATAACTTTTAATTATGGTATTTATAATTTTATAACACAAGGTGTTTTTTGGTATATTGCCTATATTATTTTTGCCTTGTTTATGGTAGATAAAATAAAAAAATACCAAAGTTTAACTTTACCGGAAATGGCCGGCCAAATGTTTGGGGTAAAGGCACACAAAACTTGTGCTGTATTTACTTTTTTTAATGTTTTACCTATTGCTTATGTTTTAAGTCTTGGTGTATTTTTACATTTATGTTTTGGTATTTCAACTTTTTGGGGTATGGTTATTGGCACAAGTTTTGTGTGCCTTTATGCAAGTTGGGGCGGGCTTAGAGCAGTTGTTTATTCCGATGCAGTGCAGTTTAGTGTAATGTGCTTATCTGTTTTGCTTGTTCTTATTTTTTCACTAAAAACTTTTGGTGGAATATCCTTCTTAAAAACTAATTTGCCGGCAGAGCATTTTTCTATAACCGGCGGTAATAGTTATTTTAATTTAGCAGTGTGGGGTTTTATTGCTCTTGCTACTTTAGTTGACCCTGCTTTTTATCAAAGATGCTTTGCCGCAAAAGATACAAAAACCGCAAAAAAAGGTATTTTAATTTGCACGCTTATTTGGCTTTGTTTTGACATTTGCACTACGGGGGGCACTCTTTACGCTAGAGCAATTATTCCTAATGCTATTCCAAGAGATTCCTATTTCATTTATGCAATCCAATTACTTCCCTCCGGGTTAAAAGGATTTTTTGTGGCGGGTATTTTATCTGTAATATTATCTACGCTTGATTCTTTTTTATTTATCGCCTCAAACACTATTGCTTATGATTTACTTAAAAATAAAATAAAAAATAAACTTTTGGCAAATCAAATTTTCTTTATTATTATTGCCGCGCTTGCAATAAGTTTAAGTGTTTTCTTTGACGGCAGTTTCAAAAAAATTTGGTTTGTTTTGGGGTCTTATATGTCTGCTTGTTTGCTTGTGCCTTTAATTATGGGGCATATCTTTCCAAAGAAAATATCCGATAAAACTTTTACTTTCAGTGTAATTATTTCTGCTGTTCTTTTGACTTTGTGGGATATTATTAAAAAGCAAGGTTTTTGGGCGCAAATTGACGGGTTTTATATAGGCGTTTTAACAAATTTGCTATTATTAAGTATAGCAGTTTACAGGAATAAAAAATGCAAAAAATCAAAAATCTCTTAATAATTGCAAACGGACAGAGCGAAAATAAAACTTTTATTAAAACTTTAGCAAAAGAAGCTGATTTTATTTTGGCTCTTGACGGCGGAGCAGACAGAGCTTTAAAAGCAGGAATTATGCCAAGTTTAGTTATTGGCGATTTAGATTCTATTTCCCAAAATGCCAAAAATAAAATAGGTCAAGAAAAACTTTTAAAAGTTTCAAGACAAGATAATACCGATTTAGAAAAGGGCCTTGATTTTGCGCGTTATTTAAAAGTGCCAAACATCACAATAATTTGCGCGCAGGGTGGCAGACTTGATTTTACTTTAAGTAATTTTTCTTCTGTCTTTAATTATATTGATAAAGCAAGTATTGTTTTTAAAACAAGCACTTGCGATATTTTTCCTATCAAAAAAAGTGCTAAATTTAGTTGTCCAAAAGGCGCAAAAGTCAGTCTTATACCAATGGGAACGACAACGGGCTTAACTTTAAAAAATTTAAAATATTCTCTTAAAAATGCTACTTTTAAAATCGGTCAAACAGCAGTAAGCAATATTGCCCTAAAAGATAAATTTGAAGTTTCCTTCACAAAAGGCCAACTGCTTATTATTATAAATGGATAATAAAAAAGCACCTTTGATACCTAAAAATTAGTTCAAAGGTGCTTATTAAAGATATTATATCTTAGTTTTTCTCTTCCGAGTAATACTTGCGGTAATACCCATATTCCCCGTAAGTTGTGCCGGATTTATAGCAATCGTTCAAAATACCGCCAAGAACTTTAACATTGGCTTGTTTTAAACGCTCTAAGGTAAACATAGCACTCTTAATAGGGGTTTTGCCCTGACGGGTAGCAAAAACTGCCTGAGGTATAATTTGGCCCCAAATAAAGGTATCTGCAACAGGCAAGGAAGCCGGGCAATCCACAATTACTAAATCATAAGAAGTAGTAAGTTTTTCTACTAACTCTTTTAACAAAGGTGTGCTAAGAAGTTCAGAAGAATTGGCCGGGCGCGGACCTGAAGTTAAAACATATAAGTCTTTAACATCAGTTTTTTGAATATTTTTTTCAAATTTTTCTAAGGTATTTTCAGAAGCCCAAAGGGAACTTAAACCTTTTTCGTTTGAAAGTTTAAAAATTCTGTGTAAGCGGCCGCGTCTTAAATCGCCGTCAATTAACAAGACTTTTTTGCCAACTTGCGCAAAAGCCGCCGCAAGTGATGAGGAGAAGAAAGATTTACCTTCCCCCTGCAAAGAACTTGTAATAAGTAATGTTTTAATTTTATTTGCATTTAAGGAAAAGCTTAGCATTGTGCGGATATTGCGGATATTTTCTGCCGTTAAGACATTACCTTCTTTTAACATAATGCGGTAATCTTCAAAACCTTTTTTCTGTTTTTCATGGGGAACAAAGCCAAGCAAAGGTATTTTAAATTTATCTTCAATATCTTTAGCGGTTTTTGTTGTTTGGTCCAAAAATTCCAAAAGGAAAGTAATAAGCATACCAAGTAATACCCCGGACAAAAGGCCAATAGCAATATTAACCATTTTGCGAGGGCGATAAGGTTTTACAGGAACAACAGCTTCATCTACAATACGAACATTATTTGCAGAAAATTGACCCGATAAATCAATTTTAATACTTTGTAAAAGTCTTTTTGTTTCCCTATCTATTGTTCTTTGGATAGCTTCAAGTTTCTTTCTAACAGCAATGACTTCCGGGTGATTATCGGTATATTTTCCGAGCAATAAAGAAAGCTGGCTGGATGTTTCCATTTCCTCTCTTTTAAGACCTTTAATAAAATCACTATTAATAATTTGAGGTAAAGAATTTAAAAGTTCTTTTTGTTCGGGGCTTTGTTCTGTTGCTTCTAGAGCGGTTATAACTTCTGTTGCCATAGAAAGACGATTCTTAACATTTTGTTCTGTAAAAGATTTTGCTAAATAATTTGCAATTTTAGCCGCAAGTTGCGGGTCATAAGAAGAAATTGTTAAATTTAATAATCTTGAACGGGTAACCGGCTCTATTTTAAGCGCTTTTTTTAAATTTTTCCAACCACCTGTGAATTCAGGTATTTCAACAAGGTTTAAATCTTGATAAACTTTTTCAAGTAAAGTTCTTGTTTCAAGTAATTGGTATTGAGTGCGGTAATAATCTTCATCACTGGTCCAAGAGCCAAAAGAAACTTGTTCAATCTTGCCGGAATTTTCTCTATCAATCATCATTAAGACGGAAGCTTTATAACGCGGCTGCATTAAAGTATTGATAAGAACGGCACTTAAAACACCTAAAAAAGCAACAAAGGCAATTAAACGCCAATGTTTTAAAAGAGCTTCAAAATAAAAAGATAAATCTAAAGTTTCTTCTTGATTATTATTTTCCATAATTATATTACCTGCTAACTAAAATAGACTTTGCGGAACAAATACGACATCACCCGGTTTTAAAGTGATATCAAGTTGTTTTTTGCCGTCTTTTGTAATTTGGCTTACATCAACTTCTATAGAGCGTTGAACGCCATTTTCCATACGTAAAATTTTGACTTTTGATACTGCGGCAATATCAGTAAATCCGCCGGCGGAAGTTATGGCTTCAAGCAAAGTCATATTTTTTTCCGGCGGTATAGGTATAGAGGAAGGTTTTTTTACCTGTCCTAAAACATATAAAGTCTTATTTGCATATTCTTTAATTAGAATAGAAACGGAAGGATTTTTTAAATAAGATCTCAAACGTTCTTCAACCTTATTTTCTGCCTGGCTTATGTTTAAACCTGCAATTTTAATATTACCGATTAAAGGGAAAGCTATTGTTCCTTGACTGGATATTCTTAAGGTTCTATCCATATCTTCTTCTTTATAGACTTGTAATTCTACTAAATCTCCGGGTTGTAATAAATAATCGGAAGATTCTTTTAAGGAGGCAAGTTCAGCAGCTATATCTTTAGCGCTGGAATTGACAACTTTATTTTTAACATTTGCCTTTGTAGTGCAACCGGCTAATATAATAAATAAAGTAATAAATATAATATTAACTTTTCTAAACATAATTATATTATACTAAATTATTTAGTGATTACAAAGAATTGAGATATTTGCTTATCTTTTGGATATTTCTGCAGATATTTTTTAGATAAATTATGGGTTTTTTCCTTTATTTGCTGGCGTTCTTCTTCTGTTAACTCTTTACTTAAAGAAGTCTTGTAATTAGCCAAAAGAACCCTTTTTATAAATACCGGGGAAGGATATATATTTATATCTCTTGAAAGTTGCTCCACTTGTATTTGAGGGCTCAATTTTCTGGCAAATGCAAAACTACGCCATGTTCTAAAATATTGGAGATTAGCAAAAAGCAACCCTAAACTTATTAAGATAAGCACTATTTTAACAGGTAAATAGAGTTTCGCTTCTTTTACATTCTTATCAAATGAAGCCGCACTTGTAAAAACTAACAAACAAAAGAATAAAAGGGCGCAAGCCGGTAAATGAAAAGGAAAATCTATTAAAGCCGTAAAGGAAAACCCTACAAGCCCGCCACAAATTATTGCCAAACGTAATTGCTTTTTAGGTTCTAAACCTTTAAATAATTTACATAACTTAAATACAATAGCCCCTATAAACACAATAATTATAGTGCCAAAGAGATAACCGAAACTCAATAGTAATTCAAGCCAATCATTATGTAAATATCTGGGAAAGCCCTTTAAAGAAACTTTTAAATATGCATCAATAGCGGCACTAAAAGCATCAAAACCAACCCCTGTCCAAGGAAAATCTTTTAACATATCAAAGGCGGAGCCATATAACAAAAGTCTTGATTTATCTGAAAAAGTGCCAAATTCCCTTAATCCTATATAGGAACTATATTGAATTATAAGACCGATTATTCCGCCAAAAATAAAAATAGTCGCTATCAAGTAAATAATTTTGGACCATTTTTCTTTTTTAAGATATAAAATACCCATGAAAAGAATGGTAAACAGGCCCAAAAATAAAGCAATTACTCCCCCACGGGAATGAGCAAAAAGCACCCCTATAAACAAAATAGCACTAAGGGTTAAATACCATATATTTTTATGAGGTAAACGCTGTTTTTTATCCAAAATAAAATGCGGCAACCATAATAAAAGAGAAATGAAGAAACCTGCCATTACAAATTGCGAGCCATTATTTCTGCTTGCAAAAGGTCCAAAGGAAGAAAGCATAGAAACCCCTCTAAAAAGATTTATATATTCCCCTTTTTGCCAATTAATTCCAATCAAACCGACAATAACCGCACCTATCGTTAGAATAAGGGCAATTATTTTTATTTCTTTTGTTCTTTCTATTATTTGGGTTAAAGCGAAATAAAGTAAAGATAACGAAAACAACAAAGAAAGCCCCTCTAAACTATAATAACGGCACAAAGTAAAAGGCAAAAAACTTGGCTTTTGCATAAAATTATGTTGATTCAGTAATTGAAGCAAGCTAAGAATCACAATGAAACCAAGCAAAATAAGTATTGTTTTTGAAAGAGAAGTATAACAAAAATGGTGCTTTTTTAATAAGATAAACCAGGCAAGAGAAAGACAGGTTATGTTAAACACCAAAAGGCCCCAAGGTTCGCTGCCCCCAAAAGCCAAAGCAGAAAAAAGGACCAAAAAAGCAAAAATTAAATAATAATAAATCTTCATATTCTTAGTATATTGTATAAAATTTCGCCGATGCTTGCCATTTTTAGGGGCATTTTACTATACAAGATAGAATTTTAGATTTAATTTGTGATAAACTGATTCCAAACATTATATTATTTAATAAAATGCTAAAATATAATTATGGAAATAAAGGGGAAGTTTACTTGGCTTATTACGGGCGGAGCCGGCTTTATCGGCTCGCATATTGCCCATTTACTCATCCAAAAAAACCAAAAAGTAATTGTTTTTGATAATCTTTCAACAGGCAATTTAAGCAATTTGGAAGATATAAAAAACGATATTATCTTTATAAAGGGCGATATTACACAGAAAAAAGATTTAGAAAAATTACCCAAAGATATTGACTATATCTTACATTTAGCGGCACAAATATCCGTTCCGCAAAGCATGGAAAATCCCCAAGAAACACTTTTTACCAACATTCAAGGCACTTTAAATATTTTGGAATTTGCCCAAAAAATAAATGCAAAAAAAGTGGTTTTATCTTCTTCAGCGGCAATTTACGGAGATAAAACTTTACCCCCTTGTAAAGAAAGTGCCACCCCTGCTTGCCAAAGCCCTTATGCTTTAAGCAAATTACAGAGTGAAGAAATGTTAAAAATGTATAATTTACTCTATAATTTACCGACAGTAACCTTGCGTTATTTTAATGTCTTTGGCCCAAGACAAAACCCAAACAGCATTTATGCTACGGTTATTGCCAAATTTGTGGACTGCTTTATCAAAAAACAACCTCTTACCATCTTTGGTGATGGTTTACAAACACGCGATTTCGTTTTTGTTAAAGATATAGCAAGAGCAAATATCTTTGCTGCTTTTAATCTTGATAAATGCGAAATTTATAATGTTGCCACGGGAAGCCATTACAATTTGCTTGAACTTGTAGATATTTTAAGCAATTTATTTGGTTATAAAATACAAATCAATTTTGCCCCGACAAGACCAGGCGATATTAAAGCAAGTTTTGCAGATATTTCCAAAATAGCCAAAGTAGGTTTTAAACCTGATTATACTTTACAAACAGGTCTAAAGGAAACACTTGAAACTATGAGGGTTCTATGAATAGATTTTTCTTTTTCTTTTTAGACTTCCTTATTTATTTGACGCTTATTGCCGTTCTTGTTGTCTTTAGACATGGGGAACTTCGCTCGGTTTATTTCTTTCAAAATTGTCAAATACTTGTGCCTCTTTTTCTATTAATTTCCGTAATTTTAGATATTTTTTCTTTTTACGACTTAAATTTACTTAAAAAAAGTCGCACCGATTATAAAAATATTTTGATTGCTTTTATTATTTCTCTTTTTGCCTCGGCTGCTTTCATTTATTTTATAGCCCCTATTTTAAATATTGCTACCCCTAAATTTGTTTTACTTGGCGTATTTGTTTTATATTTCTGCTGGACTTATGTTTCGCGCAAAATCTATTCAAAATTTACTTTTAGCAAAACTAATATTTTGATTTTTGGCAAAAGCCGCACAATAAATGCTATTAAAAAAGAAATTGATAATTCCGTCCATTATAATATTGTAGGTGAATACGAAACAGCCAAAGCAGATATTGATTATCCCAGTAATGTGGATGAAATATTAATTGCAAGCAAATTATTTAAACAAGATAGCGCCTCTTGGGATATTATTGCTCAAAAATTGCTTATGAAAGGTTACCTTTTGACTACCGATTTAATAATGTATGAAAAAGTCTGTAAAAAAATCTCCAAAGAAGGCATAAAAGATACCATGTGGCTACTGCGCGGTATTGCTTCCAGGCAAGATAGCGATATCTCCCATGTAATAAAACGTATATTAGATTTTGCCTTTGCTCTTGTTTTACTGCCTTTCTTCTTGCCGGTAATGGCCTTTGTGTATGTTTTAATAAAAGTTGTGGACCGCTTTGACCCTATTTTTAAACAAGAGCGCGTAGGGAAATTGGAAAAAGATATTTATATTTATAAATTTAGAACTATGAAACCCGGAACGGAAAACATAACAAGACTAGGTTCAATTTTAAGAAGATTCCGCCTTGACGAAGTGCCCCAACTTTTAAATATTTTAAAGGGTGATATTTCTATTGTCGGCCCCCGCCCTTTAGGCAAAGAAGATAACCAGATTTTAAATAAATATGTGCCAAGTCATGCAGTAAGAAGTATCATTAAACCCGGCCTTACGGGTTGGGCTCAACTTAATTTTAAAGCACCGCCCAATTATTCTGTTGTAAATATAGTTGAAAATGATACTTTAAATGACCAAATCTTTGATGCTGCTTTTAAACGTCTTGCTTATGATGTTTGGTATATTAAAAATCAAAGTTTCTTTTTAGATTTAGAAATTATTTTAAAAACCGCAAAACGCGCATTTATAAAGGATAGCCATGTATCGTAAAATATCATTAATCACTTGTTTTATATTTTTGAGTTGCTATGCTTTAGCAATTCCTCTTTGTATGTATGGCGTAAATACAGACGAAGATATTAAAGCTGTTAAAAAAGCCGGCTTTAATTGCTTTCAAACTTACACTCAAGATTTTGAAACTTTAAAAAATCTTGCTACTGAAGCAAAAAAACAAAATATAAAAGCTGTTTTTTATCCAAACAAAATAACTACCGAAGAGCAAATAAATCAGGCAAATACTTGGCCTATGCTTGCCTGGTATATTTACGACGAACCGGATGTTCAGAAACTTGACCCGACAAAAGTAAAAAACACAAATACCGAAGTAAAAAATAAATTTAAAAATGCCCCAACGGCTCTAGTTATCGGCCAAGGCAAAACCCGCCTTAACTATTATAATATTGCTGATATTTTGATGGTGGATTGGTATCCTGTTCCGCATTTAGAACTTATAAGTTTCGGTAAACAACTTGCCCTTGCAAAAGCACGTCTTGAGCCAAAAACAGATTTTTGGGGTGTCGTTCAAGCTTTTAATTGGAAAGATTATAAACAATACCGCAAAGATAATGACAGAATAGGCCGTTTCCCAACTGAAGAAGAAATTAATTTTATGTCCTGGCAGGGCATTGTAAACGGGGCAAATGGGCTGTTTTATTATTCCTTTAACACCGGCGGAAGAAAATTAGATTCTTATTCCCCCGAAGTTTGGCAAGCCCTTAAAAACACTTTAAAAGAAATTAAAAAATTTAGTTATTTTATAGATAAAGGTAAAGCAATTAACCCGCCTTTTACATTACCAAAACATCTTGAAAACAGAACCTGGTATTATAAACACCAATACTACACTTTAATAGTAAACACTTCTGATAAAAATGTAAAAATGTCTCTGCCGAACAAAGCAAAAGTTTTATTTGGCACACAACCCATAGAACCCCATAAAATTTTAATAATAAAGTATAAATAGAAAAAACCCCGCTATTTTTTAATAGCGGGGTTTTGGATGAAATTATTTTAAACTTAGTAATACCAATCACCCCATAAATTGCACTCATCCCCTGATATTTCGTAGCAATCTCTTTTTTGCCCTTCTCCATCATATTGTTCCATAGAATTATAACTTTGGCAAAATCCATTTACGGAATCACTAGCTGCACAATTTTTATAAGTAATAGAGGTTGTATTGCCTTCTTCATCATATTCTTCATAAGACATACTGCAGTTTATATTACCGCTAGGTTTGCCAGATATCCAAGCAGAATAGTTGCATACTGAAGTTTCCCTTATACCGTTATTATCTCTTGTATAACAACTCGTTACTATCAATTGCCCTCCTACACAGTCATCCCATGGAATTTCATCTGCAGGTCCATAATCTTGGCCTTCCTCAAGTCCAAGATCAATACATGTTTTATTTTCTATAGGTCGGCAATAAATCTTGTTCGTATTATAATCTACGGAAAGTTCATATTTTTTATCCTCAGCAACATTTTTACGTGTAGCAATTGCTACTTCCTTTTCATCACCATAAACTTTGTAAGTAAAATATTCACTTTCAAAAGTATTACCAGTGGCAACTTCATTAGTTGATTCATCTTTTAAAGAGATGTCTAAAAGTTCAATTTCATCAGTATAGTGAGCTGTTGCAAGCTTATGAGCATTTTGAGCCTTAGCAATAGACCCTAAATTTGCTATAGGGCCGGCAGCTCTGCTTCTTTCTACAGAACGCATATAGCTAGGCAAAGCAATTGCCGCAAGAACACCAATTATCATAACTGCTACTAATATTTCTATAAGAGTGAAACCCTTTTTCTTATTATTCTTCTTCATAATTATCTCCTTATTAAGTAGTTTCTATCAAAATTTTAAGTTCATATAAAAACATTGTACTTATAGTATATACCACATTTTTCATTTTGACAAGTAGTAAAAAATTTTCACTCGTAAATTGTTAAGTAAATTACGTCTATTTTAAGGATTTTGCGGTTAGATAAGGCGAAAAATATTGCATAAAAGGCACAGGATTTTGGAGATAGTTTTAATTTTTTTCTTATAAAAAGACTAAAAGAGCGCGTGCAGATTATCAAGTATTTTGATTTTAGAGAAGGCTTGCCGAGCGAAGTATATCACGAGGGGGTGGCAACCCCGAATTTTAATTTCACAGTTCAAATAAAGACAAGCAGAGTATATAGATTTGCAAGGATTTTTTAGGCACAATTTCATTGTGCCGACCTATTTTTTATTTTCTTTAAGATGAGGTATAGTTAGTTTACACGCCCGTAAGGGCGGTGCTATCCGAAATCTTAAAAAAATAGAAAAGAGGAAAAAAGCCGACGCAAAAAGAAAAGCCCCACATTTCTGCGGGGCTTTTCTGTTCTGATTAGAGAGATTTTTACTCTAAGATCTTTGTAACAACACCTGCACCAACAGTTCTGCCACCTTCGCGGATAGCAAAGCGAACGCCTTCTTCCATGGCTACAGGGGTTATTAAGGTTACTTCGATTTCAGCATTATCACCAGGCATAATCATGTCGCCTTTGAATTGTAATTCGCCGGTTACATCGGTGGTTCTGAAATAGAATTGCGGTTTATATCCAGGGGTTAAAGGTGTATGTCTGCCACCTTCATCTTTCTTCAAGATATAAACTTGGCCTGTAAATTTCTTATGAGGGGTAATTGTTTTAGGGGCTGCTAAAACTTGTCCTCTTTCTACTTGGTTCTTATCAATACCTCTAAGCAAGATACCAACGTTATCGCCTGCAATACCTTCATCCAAAAGTTTGCGGAACATTTCAATACCGGTGGCAACTGAGGTTAAGGTATCTCTGAAACCGATAATTTCAATAGGATCACCTACTTTAATCTTACCTCTTTCAATTCTACCTGTTGCGACGGTGCCGCGACCGGTGATTGAGAAGACGTCTTCTACTGCCATTAAGAAAGGTTTATCTGTTTCTCTTTTCGGTTCAGGAATCCATGTATCTAAGGCTTCTAAGAGTTTTTTGATTGAAGGAACACCGAGTTCAGATGTATCGCCTTCAATTGCTTTTAAAGCGCTACCGCGGATAATCGGGGTTTCTCTGTCAAAACCATATTTTTCAAGTAAATCGCGGACTTCTTCTTCAACTAAGTCCAACATATCTTTATCATCAACTAAATCTACTTTGTTTAAGAATACGACGAGCTTCGGAACGTTAACTTGTTTTGCGAGCAAGACGTGTTCTTTTGTTTGAGGCATTGCACCGTCAACTGCGGAAACGACCAAGATTGCGCCGTCCATTTGGGCAGCACCGGTAATCATGTTCTTAATATAGTCTGCGTGGCCCGGGCAGTCAATGTGGGCATAGTGTCTTTTATCACTTTCATATTCAACGTGGGAAACGGCTACGGTTACGATTTTGCTTGCGTCTCTAACAACACCGCCTTTTGCGATATCGCTATATGCCATTTCTTTTGATTTACCTTCGCTTGCCAAAACTTTTGTTAAAGCAGCTGTAAGGGTTGTCTTACCGTGGTCAACGTGACCGATTGTGCCGACGTTAACGTGCGGTTTGCTTCTTGAAAACTTCTCTTTTGCCATAATTTTTTACTCCTGTTACTTTTTTTATTTTAAAAAAATCTATAAGCTGGGAATGGGACTTGAACCCACGACCTTCTCCTTACCATGGAGATGCTCTACCAGCTGAGCTATCCCAGCAATTTTTATAAGCGGGCGAAGGGAATCGAACCCTCGTCATCAGTTTGGAAAACTGAGGTTCTACCATTGAACTACGCCCGCAATGGGAAAACCTTATTAGGCGCGAGCGGGAATCGAACCCACGAATAGCAGTTTTGCAGACTGCCGCCTTACCACTTGGCCATCGCGCCAAAATCGCTATGACAATATTATAATAAAAAAAGGACTTTCCTTGCAAGGATTTTTTTTATTTTTTTATTTTTTAGACGAGAAATTTTAATTATTTTTAATAAGAAATATTTTTACAATAAGAATTTAGGCATAAAAAAAGCGGGCTGATAAATTAAACCTGATTATCCATCATAGTTCAAACTTATCAACCCGCATTACTGGAGTTTTCCTCCATATACTACACTCCTTTCAGTCTAGCATTGTACTTTAACCTTGCCAGCCACCCTGGCAACGCCTGCGGCCACCACAACAAACATCACCGCAACCTAGCCCGCCAAAACAACCGGCAAGACCACAGCCAAACGGCTATGGTTTACTTATAACCCCACCCCCGCCAAAACACCGGCAGAAGCAAGGCATCCCCTCTTCGCACGAACACAGACACTAAAGCAACCGGCTTTAGCAAAAGCACCAAGGAAAAACTAAAAACCCCGGCACTTCTCCATGTCCTGCATCACTAGCCGCTTTTTAAGCCCAAGCACCCTTGCGGGAACTTTCACGCTTGAACCCAAGTCTCTCAAAACAGGCATCTACCTTCATAACACCCATCTTAGAAACCCCGGCCACAAGAGAAATCTGTTTATCAAAGAACACAATATTTACGGGCGGTCTCCTTTTTTAGGAGTAGGAAATGCTTGCTTTACCACAAGCCCTAACTTCCGCCCATACCAATAATATACGCCTTTTTTTTGATTTGTCAAGGCCCTTTTTAAAAAATTTTTTACGACGGATAAAGTGTTTTTGCGCATATTTTTGTATAAATTTTATCTAAAACAGCACAAATATTTTTGCAAGGATTTTTTAGGCACAATGATATTGTGCCGACCTATTTTTTATTTTCTTTAAGACAAGGTATAGTAGGGAACCACGCCCGCTAGGGCGGAACTATCCAAAGTCTTAAAAAAATAAAAAAGAGGAAAAAAGCCGAAGCAAAAAATCTAACAATGTTTATTAGATTTTTATATAATATATAATATGATAGAACAACTTAAAACAAAACTTAATGAAATTGAAAACAACTATACAACCAAACTGCAAAATTGCGCTTCTTTAAAAGAATTACAAGATTTGCAAGTTGAAGCCCTTGGCAGAAAAGGCGCTCTAACCGAACTTTTAAAAAGTTTAAAAGATTTATCTTTAGAAGAAAAAAAGGCCTTTGGCCCTTTAAGTAATGAGGCAAAAAATAAATTAACCGCCCTTTTTGAAGAAAAGGCCGCCACTCTTGAAATTGAAGAAATCAATAAAACTTTAAACGCAACAGATATAGATTTAACTTTGCCCTCTTTTCCCTTTGAAAAAGGCAAAAGACACCCCCTTGAAATTGCCAAAAAAAGAATGACAGATATTTTAAAAGGCCTTGGCTTTGTGTGGGCGCAAGGTCCGCTGGTGGAAGATGAATACCACAATTTTGACGCTTTAAATATTCCCGCACACCACCCGGCAAGAGATATGCAAGATACCTTCTTTATCAAAAACACACAAAAGAAAGATTTTGTTTTAAGAACACACACTTCCGGCGTGCAAATAAGAACTATGCAAAAACAAAAACCGCCGATAAGAATTATTGCCCCCGGCAGAGTGTTTAGAAAAGACGCTTTAGATGCAACCCACAGCCCTGTATTTAATCAAATTGAAGGGTTATATGTAGATAAGAATGTATCTTTAGCTGATCTTAAAAGAGATTTAACTTTATTTATGAAAGGGCTTTTTGGGCCTAAAGCGCAAGTTCGCTTTAGATCTTCTTTCTTCCCGTTTACAGAACCTAGTGTTGAAGTTGATGTAAAATGCGTCTTCTGCGAAGGCAAAGACCAAAACTGCCCTGTTTGTAAAGGTTCCGGTTGGAAGGAAATGTTAGGTGCGGGTATCGTGCACCCTAATGTGCTTAGAAACTGCGGCATTGACCCCGAAATTTACAGCGGTTATGCTTTTGGTATGGGCGTTGAACGCTTGGCTATGTTCTCGCTTAACATAAAAGATATTAGAAATTTCTACGATAATGATGTTCGTATTTTGGAGCAATTTTAAATGAAAATATTATATTCTTGGTTAAAAGATTTTATTGATATTGATTTAACGGCAAGTGAGTTAGAAAAACATTTAACTTCGCTTGGTATGGAAGTGGAAGAAATAACAAAAACAGGTGCGGATTTTGATGATATTTACGCAGCTAAAATTGTTAAAATCAACCCCCACCCAAATGCTGATAAACTACATTTAGTTGATTTGGAAACTAAAGACGGCGCTTTAAGAGTCGTCTGCGGTGCCAAAAATATTGAAGAAGGCCAAATTGTGCCCCTAGCAAGAGTTGGTGCAAGACTTGGTAAAGAATATTTAAAACCTGCCGTAATAAGAGGGGTTGCCTCGGAAGGTATGCTTTGTTCTTCAAAAGAACTTGGCTTAACTGCTGAAGCAAGCGGTATTATGCTGCTTGATAAAAATACCCCTATCGGCACAAATATTAAAGAACTTTACGGCAAGCCCGATATTATTTTTAACTTAGAACTTACCCCCAACAGACCGGATTTGATGAGCCACCTTGGCGTTGCGCGCGAATTATCCGTTTTACTAAATATTCCTTTAAAAAATAAAGAAATTAAGCATATTGAAGGCGCGGGAGATAGTCTTGAAGTTAATATTTTAACGGGCGAAGAAGGCTGTCAAAGATATAATGGCAGAATTATAAGAAATGTTAAAAACTGCCCTTCTCCAAAATGGCTTGCTGAAAGATTACAAGCCATGGATGTTAACCCCAAAAACGCTATTGTTGATATAACAAATTATGTTCTTTACGAAATCGGCCATCCTTTACATGCCTTTGATTTAAACCATTTAAAAGAAGGCAAAATCAATGTGCGCTGGGCTAATGAAGGCGAAGAATTTTTAGGCCTTGACGGAGTAAAAAGAACTTTAAACCCGCAAAACCTTGTTATTGCCGACGGACAAAAACCCGTTGCCCTTGCCGGTGTAATCGGTGGTGAAAACGATAGTATTTTACCCGAAACAAAAGATATCTTTTTGGAAGCGGCCTATTTTTACCCGCCTTGCATAAACAAAACTTCCAAAAAAATGGCAATTTCAACGGAATCTTCCCAAAGATTTGAACGCGGTGTTGATATTGAAAACTGCACCAAAGCAATGGACCTTGCCACACAGCTTATAGTTGAAATTTGCGGCGGAGAAGTTAGCAAAGTAAATGATGTTTACCCAAAACCTTACACACCGCAAGCCGTTGCCTTTACGCCTAAAGATATTGAAAAAATCTTGGGTATGGAAATTGAAGAACAAAAATTAAAAGATATTTTTAATCGCCTTGGCAAACTTGAAGTTTCCGCTGAAAAATGGCTCTTTACCCCGCCGACACATAGGCGCGACCTTAACCACAAATGGGATCTAGCCGAAGAAGCAGCACGCTTTATCGGCTTTGATAAACTTGCCGAAAAAGCAGATTCTTCTTATGCTCACTTATACTTTGCCGAAAACCCTAAAAATGTTGATATTGAAAATATTTTGATTGATAAACTTATCGGGCAAGGTTTCTTTGAGTGTAAGAACTATGATTTTGTTTCCCAAAAGGAAATTGAAACCCTCGGTTTTGACACGAAAAATTGTCTTGAAATTCAAAACCCGCTTGCTCAAGGTATGGAGTTTTTAAGACCTTCCCTTTTAATGAGTCTTCTTAAGAATATTCATCACAATCAAAACTTTTCAAGAGATAATTTAAGACTTTTTGAAAGTGGCAAAACCTTTAGTTTACAAAAAGGGTATCCTGTTGAAAACTTTACAATTAGTGGCGTTTTAACAGGCAAAACACCAACCCAAAAATTCTTTTTAACTCCGCAATGCCATTATGGTATTTTTGGTTTAAAAGGTATTATTGAAACTTTGCTCTCAGATTATGAAATTAAACTTGTGCCTTCTCAAAAAGCACCGGTTTATATGCACCCAAAAATCTGTATGGATATTATGCTTGATAATAAAGTTATCGGTATTTTAGGCCAGGTGCACCCTTTAACTTTAAAAGCTTTTGATGTTAAAAATGATGTTTGGGCTTTTGAGTTTAATTTAAAGAATCTTGAAAAACATTTTGACGCCCAAACTTTCAAAAAGGCAAAAGATGTTTCCAATTTGCCGACAAGCGAAAGGGATTTATCTTTTATCATAGATAAAACTATTCCTTACGCAAAAATTCAGCAGGTATTAAACCCGCTTGAAGTAAAGTATAATTTAATTGACCTTTACCAAGGCGAAAATCTTGCTGAAGGCAAAAAAAGTATGACCCTGCACTTTGAGTTTGCGGCTAAAGAAAAAACTTTAACCGATAAAGAAGTCAACGCGGCTGTTGAAAATATATTAAATATACTCAAAGAACAGCTTGGCGCAACACTTAGATAATGGACGATAGATATAAAAAATTAGTTAACTTAACCGATAGGGTAGTCAAACGCCTTTCCCTTTTAGAAAAGGAAAGAAGCGCCCTGCTTGCCGATTTAAGAAAAGCTCGCGAAGATATCAATTTCCTAAAAAAAGAACAGGAAAAATATAAAACTTTGCGCGAGTGGCAACAGCAAACTACCGCCATTATCAAACAAGTGCAAACAAAAATTGCAAAAGAAATAAAAAAGATAGAAGAGCAGTCAAGCAAACCTTATCTGGGAGACAAAGATGAATAAAAATGAAAGTATGACCCTTACTATAAAAGGGGTAGAATTAGATGATGTTTATTTTGAAAATCTTGGTCCTTTGGAAATAAACGCCCTTGCTGCTACCGTTGAGAATCAAATAAACAAAATTTCTGTAGAAAAGAAAACCCTTGATGTCTTTAAACTTTTTTTATATACAGCTTTACATTTTGCAGCTCAGGCCTATTCCAAAAACGAAACAGCTTCCTCTAAAAAGCAAGATGAACAAGAACAGCTTGATATTGCTATTGATAAACTTTCTTCCGCTTTAAGCAGGTTGCCTTTAGAGTAGTTTGGGGAGTAAAAAGATATGTCCGATTTTTTTGAAGAAGAATTAAACGCCGCTAAACAAAAAAATATGCCCCTTGCCGCACGTATGGCACCGCAAACTTTAGAAGAATTTGCCGGCCAGCAAGATATTCTTGATAAAGGCAAAATGCTACGCCGTTTAATTGAAGCAGATAAAATAAGGTCAGCCGTTTTCTTTGGCCCTCCGGGCGTTGGCAAAACGGCCCTTGCGCGTTTAATTGCCAAAAATACTAAGGCGGTCGTGCGCGAATTAAATGCCGCCGCTTGCGGTGTTGGCGAGTTAAAACAAATTATAGAAGAAGCCAAATTTAAACAGGAAAATAATTTATCAGGCGCGCAAAAAACTCTTTTAATTTTAGATGAAATACACCACTTTAACAAAACCCAACAGGATGTTTTGCTCCCTTCTGTTGAAAGCGGTTTAATTACCCTAATTGGCTTAACAACCGAAAACCCTTATTTTTATATAAATAATGCCCTTTTATCAAGATTTTCCGTCTTTGAATTTAAAGCCCTTGATGATGACGCCCTTGATAAAATTATTAAAAAAGCCGCCAAAAGTGAAAATTTTAAAATAAAAAAAGAGGCAAAGACTTTTTTAATTACCCAGGCCAACGGCGACGCAAGAAGATTACTTAATGCTCTTGAACTTGCCATTTTAACTACACCTTACGAAGGCGGACAAAAGGAAATTACTTTAGATATTGCCAAAGAATGTATCCAAGTGCGCCACTTAAATTATGATAAAAAGGGCGATAATCACTATGATATAATTTCCGCTTTTATTAAATCTATGCGCGGGTCAGACCCGGATGCCGCTGTTTATTGGCTGGCTAAAATGCTAAACTCCGGCGAAGACCCGCGCTTTATAGCGCGCCGTATTTTAATTTGTGCAAGCGAAGATGTGGGCCTTGCCGAGCCAACGGCTTTAGTGGTAGCACAAGCCGCTTTCTTTAGTGCGCAAGTTCTTGGTATGCCGGAAGTCAGAATTCCCCTCTCCCAAGCGGCAATTTATGTCGCCTGTGCGCCAAAATCAAACAGCGCATACCTTGCCATTGACGCTGCCTTAGACGAAGTTAAAAACGGACCTTATAGAGCAGTTCCCGATCATTTAAGAAACGGGGCCAAAAATATCGGCTATAAATATGCGCACGATTTTCCTAATCATTATGTAGAGCAAGAATATATGCCAAACCCCAAAAAGTTTTTAAAACTTACTACCCAAGGCAAAGAAAAAGTGCTTAAAGAACGCCAAGAACTTTTGAGGAAGAAGAAATGAACTTGCCCTTTGACCCGGAAAAAATTTTTTCTGTTTCTGAAATCAGCCAAATAATCAAAGAAATGCTTGAAGGCGTTTTCGGTGATATTAAAATTGAAGGCGAGATTTCCAATTTAAAAACCGCTTCCAGCGGGCATATTTATTTTGATTTAAAAGATGAAAATGCTTTAATTTCCGTTGTTTTATTTAGGGGATATGCACGAGGAGTTAAACTTGAAGAAGGCCTAAAAGTGCAAATTGATGGCGAAATTTCCTGCTATATTAAACAAGGCCGCTATCAAATAATTGCCCACTCCGTCCAAACACAAAGCAAAGGAAATCTCTATCTTGAATTTGAAAAATTAAAAGAAAAACTTACCAAAGAAGGCCTTTTCGATGAAGATAAAAAATTGCCTTTGCCGAAATTTCCAAAAAGAATAGGCGTTGCCACTTCGCCGACAGGCGCTGCAATAAGAGATATTTTATCAGTCTTAAACCGCCGTGCAACCGGACTAGAAATTATTATTGCTCCTTGCGCCGTTCAAGGCGAGCAGGCAAAACAGGAAATTGTCCAAGCGATTAAAAATCTTAATAATTTAAAACCAAAAATTGATGTTATTTTAGTTGGCCGTGGCGGTGGCAGTATGGAAGATCTTTGGGCTTTTAATGAAGAAATCGTCGTGCGAGCAGTAGCTGCAAGCAAAATACCTGTAATTTCCTGCGTGGGCCACGAGGTTGATTTTACTTTGACAGATTTTGCCGCTTCCCTTCGCGCACCAACGCCTTCTGCTGCTGCCGAGCTTGTAGTTGAAACTTCTTCAAGTCTTATAGAACGCGTGAATCAATTAAACAAAAATCTTTTACAAACCATAACAATTAAATATGAGCGGCTTTTTGGCCGTCTTAAAATGGCGGTGGAAAATAAAATTTTCAAAAATCCTTCTATAATTTTTAATCAAAAAGAACAACGGCTTGATATCGCACAAAACCGCTTAAAAGATTTAAGCCCGTTTAATGTTTTAAAGCGCGGTTATTCTATTGTCAGGCGCAAAAGCGATAATAAGGTTGTCAAATCATCCTTAAAAGGCGAACGCTTAAAAATACAAAGTTCGCAAGATATTTACGAGGTAGAAACTATATGAAATTAACTTTTGAAAAGAAACTTGATAAACTTGAAGAAATTATTTCCAAACTTGAAGATCCTTCTTTAGAACTAGAGCAAAGTGCCAAACTTTTTGAAGAAGGCCTAACTTTATCTAAAGAATTAAGCGCGCAACTTGGCGAAGTTAAAAATAAAGTTGAAATCTTAAAAAAACAAGGTGCCGAACTTAAACTTGAAAGTTTTGAGGAAGAATAAAAATATGCCAAAACTCCGTCTTGATAATGCCCTTGTAGAAAAGGGACTTGCGCCAAGCCGCAATAAAGCCCAAGCCCTAATTATGGCCGGCGAAGTTTTGGTAAATAATCAAGTTGAAACCCGTGCCGATAGAAATATAAAAGAAGAAGACCTTATTACTTTAAAAGAAAAATCTTGCCCTTATGTTTCACGCGGGGGCCTTAAATTAAAAGGCGCCTTAAACAATTTTAATATCGTTTTAAAAGATAAAATTTGCGTTGATATTGGTGTTGCTACAGGCGGCTTTTCGCATTGTATGCTAATGGAAGGTGCAAAAAAAGTTTATGGCGTTGATGTAGGTAAAGGGCAAATTGCAAGTGAAATTTTAAAATACCCAAATTTTATTTTTCGTCCTAACACCAATGCTCGCTATATTACGCCTGATATGTTTGAAGATAAATTTGAATTTGCCGCCGTGGATGTTTCTTTTATTTCCCTCAAAATGATAATGCCGGCTTTGTTTAATTGTATGGCAAAAAAAGCGCAAATTGTTTTTTTAATTAAACCGCAATTTGAACTAACCCCAAAAGAAGTACCCCACGGCATTGTTAAGACCGAAGAAAACCGCCAAAAAGCAATTTCCTCTTTAAAAGAATTTTTTAACGAGAATATTAAAGAAAAATTTAACGCCAAAGAAGCCGGCCTTTGCCCTTCTCCCATCACGGGTGTTCACGGCAACCAAGAATATCTTTGGTACATCAAAATCGGCAAATAATTTATTCTATATAATAAAAATCCCTTTCCTTGATTATATAAGGAAAGGGATTTTAAATCTAGTCTAACACAGAAGTTTTATAAGACTTTTTAGGGGCAATAATATTACCCCTAAAAAAGTCTTCGCAAAACTATTTTTCTTTGCCGCTGATTTGGACCATATATGCCTTAAAGTCGTTAACATCAGTAGAGTGGGTTAAGGCATCTTCATAAGAAATTTTCTTACTCAAATAAAGTTCGGCTAAACTGCGGTTCATTGTGGACATACCAAATTGGGTGCCCGTTTGCATAACGTGAATAAGCTGCTCGGTCTTTTCATCGCGGATGATAGCTCTTGCTGCGGAAGTTGCAAGTAAAACTTCCGTTGCAAGCACGCGGCTTTTGCCATCAGCCGTAAGTAATAATTGTTGTGAGAAAACGGCTTCAAGCACGAATGATAATTGGGTTCTTGCCTGCACTTGTTGGTTCGGCGGATACATATCAATAATACGGTTGATTGTTTGCATAGCATCGTTAGTGTGCAAGGTTGCAAAAACCAAGTGGCCTGTTTCAGCAGCGTTAAGGGCTTGCTGGGTTGTTTCAAGGTCTCTTAACTCACCGACCAAGATAACATCAGGGTCTTGTCTTAAAACATATTTAAGAGCAGTGGCGAAACTTTCTGTATCATAGCCGACTTCTCTTTGATTGACGATACTTCTTTTATGCTTATGAACGAATTCCACCGGGTCTTCAACCGTCATAATATGATAACCATAATTTTCATTGATATAGTTAATCATACTTGCAAGTGAAGTAGATTTACCGGAACCTGTAGGCCCTGTAACCAAAATTAAACCTTTATTTAAGTTGACAATTCTATCAACAGCAGCAGGAAGGCCGAGTTCTCTAAATGTCTTAAAACCTGTAGGTATTGCTCTTATGGCAACGCCGACATTTCCTCTCTGTCTAAAGACGTTAACTCTTATACGACCGACATCTTTAATAGAAAATGCGAAGTCAAGTTCATTATGGGTTTCAAATCTACTCTTTTGTTCATCAGTCATAATAGAGTAAATTAAGGCCTGCGTTTGTTCCGGAGTTAAAGGATCAAAAGGTGTAGCAAAAAGTTCCCCGTTAATACGCAAGATAGGTGGCACACCGACTGTTAAATGTAAGTCTGAAGCCCCTTTATTTTTCATCAGATAAAACAACTCGTCAATCAACATTTTTTATTCTCCTTTCATTAATAAATCTATCCCTAAATTATTTAAGCCATTAATTTCATTTTTATCCAAATCTATGCTGAAAGAATAAATCATCGGTTCTTGACGAATCTTACTAGCATTAAAATGGACATAATAATTTCTGCCACTCAAAATATCAGCTACCCAGTTAGTTTGATAAGAAGCATACTTATTATTTAAGTATTCTTCCAAAGTTTTACCACTTGGAAGAACAAATCTTTTTACTTTTGCCAAAGCTCTTTGTTTATCCGTAGCACTGGCTTGTGTATTATTTACATAAGCGGAAGTATCCGTTGTCGGCGGAATTTCCGCAATAGATTGCGGTTTTCTTACAGGTTCTTCTCTTAAAGGTATATTAGTATTTGTCAAAGGCACCGGAGCAGCAACTGCGTGAGCTTTTTCATTTTCACTTCCGCCCATAAAAGCTAAAACTAAAGCAACTACCACCAGCACAAACATAACAATAAGTAAAAGATATATTTTATTATTTCTTGTTTGCTTTTCTAAATCAGAATCTTTATCAATATTTTTTATTTTTATATTTTCTCTTTGTTCTTTATCTTGGCCGTAAGTATCGTAAATATCTTCGGTAATATCTTTAAGTTCCTTTGTTTTTTGTTGTGTTCTTTCAAAAATATTAAGAATTGGGGTATCTTCTAAAGTATCTTCCGTAGGCAAAGTATCTTCCGGTGTAACATTATCAATCTGTTCTGTAGAGGGTTCTTCTTCTTCACTTAAAATTGCTTTAGCCGGGATATCTTCAAGCAAAGTATCTCCATCAGCATCTAAGCGCGGGGCTATTGTATGATCTGAAATTGTTTCTTCAATATTAGGGGCAATTTCCGGTCTATCTGTTTCAAAAGGATTTTTTTCCTCTGTTTTTTCAGAATCTTCCGGTTTAGTTTCTAAAATAGAAGGCACCTCTTCTTCTTTTATATCCTGTTCTATAGGTGCAGTTAGTGTTTCTTCTTTTGTTTCTTCTGCAGGATTAAAGATCGGTTCTTCTTTAGCTATCTCTTGGGTATATTCTTTTACTTCTTCTTTAGGTTCTTGGTCTTTATTTTCTTTTATCTCTTCGGAGTTTTCTTTTGAATTATCTGAAGAGGAATAATCTACTTCAATATCATCCAAAGCAATTTCCTGCGGTATTTCCATTTCAATATCGCCTGATATAATAGCAGCAAAATCTTGCCCGTAAGTTTGTGCCGGTTTCCAAAATTCTGCCTGCTCTGCTTTGTCTTCAGGACAAACTAAAGATTCCCCTGTAAAAAGGTTATCTTTTGCTATTTCTTCTGCAGTCCAAGGACCAAGAATATCGCCTTCTTTTAGATACCAATATTTCATTTAGTTCCCGCTATAATTAATTGCGGCCCCTACTCTTTTTAATACCATATCTTTGCCCATATATTCAAGCATTTTAAATAAAGTCGGGCCATGGCTTCTGCCGGAAACAGCCGCTCTTAACGGATGGAAAACCTGCCCTGCTTTTAAGCCATTATCTTTGGCTGTTTTGCGGGCGATTTCTTCTAAAGCACTTTCCGTCCAATTATCTAAAGAGCTATAAGCACTCTCAATTAATTTAAGAGAGGCCTTTGCTGTATCAGACTTTAAAACTTTTTCAATTACATCCTCTTCATATTCTACATTATCTGTAAAGAAAAAGTTTATCAAACCAGGAATTTCTTTTAAAGTTTTATATTTTTCTTGCTCAAGAGCAATAATGTTTTTAAGTTTTTGTTCGTCTATACCTTGGGCAACATTTGCTTCTTTTAAGAAAGGTTTTGCCGCTTCATATAAAGCATCAATACTCATTTG
This sequence comes from Elusimicrobiaceae bacterium, assembly GCA_017534965.1. Classification (GTDB taxonomy): domain Bacteria; phylum Elusimicrobiota; class Elusimicrobia; order Elusimicrobiales; family Elusimicrobiaceae; genus Proelusimicrobium. The sequence continues at coordinate 63,419 of JAFXVA010000006.1, forward strand.
GCGGATATATTCGCCGTTCATCCAAGTTAATTTTGCATTATCAAAAACGGCAGGGCTTTTTTGGCAACCTTTAATATCAAATTTCTTTTCAAGTTCTCCCGGGGCAAAAAGTTGTTGGGAATCAGAAGTGCTCCAACCAAGTAAAGCAAGATAGTTAATTAAAGCTGCCGGCAAGAAACCTTGTTTTTTATATTCAATAACGCTGGTATCACCATGCCTTTTAGAAAGTTTTGTGCCGTCCGGTCCGTGTATCATTGAAAGGTGGGCCATTATCGGATGTTGCCAGCCAAATGCTTTATAAATTTGAATTTGGGCCGGAGTATTTGAAATATGGTCATCGCCTCTGATAACATGGGTCATACCCATCAAATGATCATCAATTACGCAAGCAAAATTGTAGGTTGGATAACCGCTTGTTTTTTGGATAACCAAATCATACAAATCTTTATTTTCAAAGGAAACGTGACCTCTGATTAAATCATCAAAAGCAGTTGTGCCTTCTTTTGGCATTTTAAAACGAATAACATATTTTCTGCCCTTGGCTTCAAGTTCGGCTTGCTGTTCTTTGGTTAAATTACGGCATCTGCCATCATATCTGGGCGGGCGGTGATTTGCAAGAGCATCTTTACGCATTGCTTCAAGTTCTTCTTCGGTGCAATAACATTTATAAGCAAGCCCTCTTGCCAAAAGATCATCAATATATTTTTTATATAAACCTTGATCTGCTCTTTGAGCTTGATAGTAAGGTGAGTGCGGGCCTTTAATTGTGCCATCAGGCATGGGGCCTTCATCCCATGTTAAACCGGCCCACATAAGCCCATCATAAATTGCTTTTACGGATTCCTGAGTAGATCTTTCTTCGTCGGTATCTTCTATTCTTAAAATAAAAGTGCCACCTTCTTTTTTGGCAAAAAGATAATTAAAAAGTGCTGTTCTAAGGCCGCCAATATGTAAGTGCCCTGTCGGCGAGGGGGCAAAACGAACTCTGATACTCATTTTATTTTCCTCTCAATATTTTATATAAATATATTATACTTAAATTAGAGGCATTTTTTAAGGAGATTATTTTATGGCCCTTAGAATTTTTGTTACCGGTGGAACTTTTGATAAAGAATATAATGAACTTACAGGCGAGTTGTTTTTTAAAAAAACTCATTTACAGGAAATTTTAAAACAAGGCCGTTGCCGTTTATCTGTTAAAATAACAACTTTAATGTTAAAAGATAGTCTTTTTATGACCGAAGCTGATAGAAAAGTTATTTTAAAAGCCGTTCAAAATTGTCCCGAAACGGAAATTGTTATAACCCATGGCACCGATACTATGGAAAAAACCGCTATGTTTTTAGGCGGTAAAATAAAAAATAAAACCGTTGTTTTAACAGGGGCTATGATACCTTATAAATTTGGTTCTTCAGACGGAATTTTTAATTTATCAAGTGCTTTATCCTTTGCGCAGGCCTTGCCTTATGGCACTTTTGTTGCCATGAATGGTAAACTTTTTCCCTTTGATAATGTAACAAAAAACAGAAAGTTGGGAGTTTTTGAAAATAAAAAATGATTGTATTTTTTTTAGTTTTTGCTTTCATAATTATTTTAATGCATTACATTTGCTTTTTGCAGTGTTTTGCCTTGTCTTCCCCATTATTAAAATACTTACCCTTAACCTTAGGAATAACTTTTATTTTTTTACTTTTTGCAGTATCAAAATATAATGGTTTTGGGGCCTCAATCTTACATATACTTGTTCATAATTGGCTGGGATTTATTTTTCTCTGGTTCTGTTTTAGTTTTGTTTTCATTTTTCTTAAAATATTCCACTTAAATTTGCCCTCTTATTTACCTTTAATTATTGCTGTTATCTTAACTTTAATTTCCACATGGACAGCTTTTAAAGAACCGGTTATAAAACAAATTGAAATTACTAGTAATAAATTACAAAGGCCTCTTATACTTGCTCAAATTTCCGATACTCATTTAGGTAAAAATATTAATCCAAAACGTCTTGAAAAAGCCCTAAAAGAACTAAGCTCTTATAACCCGGATATTGTTGTTTTTACAGGTGATATTTTTGAAGAAACAAAAAACATGCAACCTTATATAGACTTAATTAAAAATTTAAACGCACCTTGCGGTAAATATGTGATAAGCGGCAATCACGAATATTATACCGGCCTTGCTGCAAGCAGAGAACTTTTTAAGCAAGCAGGTTTAATTGACCTTGATAATAAAACTATTGAAACTTGCGGACTAATAATAAACGGCGTAAGTGATACACCGGATAAGAACTTTTTAAATAAGCTTGAAAAACAAGAGAAATTTTCTATTTTACTTAGCCATCAGCCAAATAATTTTAAGGAGCTTTCCCCCAAAATTGATTTAATGTTAAGTGGGCATACTCATGCAGGGCAAATTTGGCCTTTTAATTATTTAGTTGCTTTAAGATATCCTTATACAAAAGGGTTTTATAAATACGGAGAAAGTAATTTATATGTAAATTCCGGCACTTTTTATTGGGGGCCGACAATGCGTTTATTTACAAATAATGAAATTACTTTAATAAAATTAAATGAAAAATAAACTTATTTTATTTATATTTTGTTTTTGTTTTTTATCTCCTCTTTTTGCGCAAACGAATAATGAAAAGAAACCTTTAAATCAAATTACTTTTCAAGATTTATCTTTACAAGAAAAACTTGCCCAAACAATATTTATTGCTACAGATATTGATACTGCTTATAAATATCAAAGTGCTATAGAAAAAGGGCTTGTGGGCGGTGTTTTAATACAATGGGGCAACTATTCCTTAGAAGAAACAAGAGAACTTATTGATAAAATGCAGGGCTGGGCCAAAAAAAGTCCAAGCGGACTGCCTTTGCTTATTGCTATTGATTATGAAGGCGGAACCGTTTACACACCTGTAACTTTGGGCTTTCCTTATTTACCCACAAATATGCTCCTTGCAGCCGCCAATAATCCTATGGATACGACAACTCTTTTTTATATCGTTGCTACCGAACTTAAAAACGCCGGAATAAATATAAACTTTTCCCCGGTAATAGATGTAAACAATAATCCTTCTAATCCAATCATCGGCGTTAGAAGTTTCGGCTCTAATCCAAAAATTGTTTCTGATATGGGGGTAGCCGTAATAACCGGTATGCAAAAAGCCGGCGTAATGGCTGTTGCAAAACATTTTCCAGGACATGGCGAAACCGCTTTAGATAGCCACTACGCAACCCCGCGTTTTGCGCAAGATAAAGATTCTTTTAAAAAAATACATTTACCCCCATTTAAAGAAGCCATAAAAAATGGTGTTATGGGTATAATGAGTGCCCATATAATTTATGATTTTTTAGATGATAAAAACCCTGCTACTTTTAGTCCTATTATTATGAATGATTTATTAAAAAAGAAACTTGGTTTTAAAGGAATAATAATTTCCGATAGTCTTGATATGCAAGGGGCCTCCAAAACCGGCAATATAACAAATGCAGCCCTTCAATCTTTAATAAGCGGTGTTGATATTGTTTTAACAAGCCGCCAAAACCCTGCTATAACAAATGCCGAGCTTTTAAAACAAATAAATAAAACTCTGCCTAAAAGCAGAGTGGAAGAATCCGCCCAAAAAGTTTTTAACTTAAAGAAACAACTTGGCCTTTTTGAAGAAAACAAACCAAGTATGCCGATAAAATCTTCCCTTGAGGCCTATAATTATTTCGCACAAAAATTATCAAACCAAGGAGTTTCCGTAATCAAAGCGGAAAAAGATTTTATTCCCTTTAAAACTGAAAAACAAAGTCCAAAACTTTGCACAATTTTATTTTCCCCCACTCGCTTTACCGATCAATTAATAGATTTTTCCGCCCCGTTTATTGACAAGGGCTGGCAAGTTAAGTATTACAATGCCTCCATGCGTCCACAAACAAAAGATATGCAAAGAGCAAAAGAATGTATGAAAGAGGCAGATTTAGTTGTAGTGGGCTCGCTTCAATGGGCAGATAAATCTTTAGTAAGCCAAAAAGCTGCAATTAAACAACTTTCCAAAATAAACCCTGATATTGTTTTGCTTTCGTTAATGAGTCCTTATGACATCAAAAATTATCCGGAAATTAAAAATGTAATTGCCATGTATGGCATAAGCAAATTTTCTTCTAAAGCAGCGGCCAATATTATCCTTGGCAATATTGAAGCAAAAGGCCAAGCCACTGTTAATTTGAAATAAAAATCCCACAGTTTATACTGAGGGATTTTTATAATTTAAAACAAACTCTTAAAGCAGTTTGCCGGCAAGATCAGCAAGAGAACTTCTTTCTGTCTTGGTAAAGGTTATATGTCCGTAAGTCTTTTGACCTTTAAACCTTTCCACCAAGTAAGTTAAACCATTTGATTCAATATCCAGATAAGGTGTATCTATTTGATAGGGATCGCCGGTCACAACCACTTTGGTCCCTTGGCCTGCACGCGATAAAATTGTTTTAATTTCATGGGGGCTTAAGTTTTGGGCATCGTCAACAATCATATATTGTTTTGGTAATGTTCTACCGCGAATATGGGAAACAGAAGCAATCTCAAGTTTGCCACTGGTGGTTAAATAACGAACTTCTTCTTCGCCGTCTTCGGGGTTTTTCTTGTTAGCAAGAAAACTTAAATTATCATAAATTGCCCCCATCCAAGCATCAAGTTTTTCTTCCATAGTGCCGGGCAAGAAACCAAGATCTCTACCTACAGGAACTATAGGACGGCAAACAAGAAGTCTTCTAAAAGTTTCATCGTCGAAAGTTCTTCTAAGGCCTGTTGCCAAGGTAATTAAAGTTTTGCCTGTTCCGGCCGAGCCGACAAGCGTTACCAAATCAATATTATCATCAAGTAAAAGCTCCATGGCAAAACGTTGTTCTTTATTTAAAGGTTTAATACCCCAAGCTGTTGGCTCTTGAGGGTTTAAGGCTTTTAAAATTTCACCGGAACCATTTACCCGCCCGACAGCAGATTTTTTACTGCCATCTGATGCTTTTAAAATTAAAAATTGGTTTGGATAATATTTGCCTTTTTCCAAAGAAATTTGTTTATTTTGGTAAAATTCGTCAATTTTTGCGCCGTCAATTTCAACTTCCGCACTACCTAAATAAAGTTCATCATATTTAATTTTATCGTTGTTATAATCTTGCGCTTCAATACCAAGGGCTTCTGCCTTGATACGCAAATTTGTATCTTTAGTAACAATTATAACCGGCTTTTTATTTGATTTATTTGATTGTTCTTTATGATAATAATAGCCAATATTTAAAATATCATTATCAGATTTATTAAAAGTAAAACCGCCCGGTAAAACATTATCACGCGAAAATTCAACTTTTACAGAACCACCACTTTCCGTCTTAACACCTTGAGCGATCTTGCCTTTTGCTCTTAAAGCATCAATATAGCGGGATACTACTCTAGCACTTTTGCCCCGTTCATCAGCTGCTGTTTTAAAATTATCAAGTTCTTCAATAACTATCATAGGTATAATAATTTCATTATCATCAAAACGCGTAATAGCAGCAGGGTCGTGAAGTAAAACATTTGTATCTAAAATATATATCTTTTTCATAAAACCTCCAAGGTGTTAATAATTTTATTAAAGCATTAGCAGAGTTTTTTTGCAAGCCCCCCACCACAATTTGATAAAATATGCCTATGGCAGATATCAAATATATTAAAGGTATAGGACCGGCCAAAAGTGCAATGTTTAACCGCTTGGATATCTTTACAACAAGTGATTTACTTCATTATTATGCCCGCACCTATCAGGACAGAAGGCCAAACAAAAATCTAAACGATTTTAAAGATGCCCAAAGTGTTTGTTTTAAAGCGCAAGTTTTAAGAACACAAGTTATACCGGCAAGAACTATCGGTATTTTTAAGGCTTTCGTTCAAGATGAAAAAAATAATGTTTTTGAAGCCACTTGGTTTAAAAGAAGAGCACGCGGTTATGATGTTTTTGCTCAAATTAAAAAAGATTTTTCTATAGGTTCTTATGTTTGGTTAGTTGCTAAAAGAGAAGATAAAAATTCTTTTCTTTCAAATAAAATAATTGTAGATGAATATTATAAACCAACTGATCCGGAACTGCATTTGCACGCTGATGCTATTGTCCCCATATACGCTTTAACACAAGGGCTTACAAATAAATTTTTCCGTCAAACAATGGCTCGTGCCCTTGGCACTTATCTTGAAGAAGAAAAAGAAATTTTGCCCCCTGAACTTTTAAAAAAACGCCAACTTTTAACCATTAAACAGGCCCTAAAAGGCGTGCATTTTCCCTCCAGCATTGCCGAACTTGAAAACGCAAGAAAGCGTATGGTCTATGAAGAATTTTTACTTATGAGTATGGCCTGGGCCATCAAACAAAAACAAGAAAAAATTGACGAGAAACAACACCGCTACGAGTTAAAAAAACATCTTTTAACTCCGTTTAAAGAAAATTTGCCTTTTACTTTTACTAAAGCGCAAACCCGCGTAATAAATGAAATTTTTAAAGATATGCTTAGCCCTAAACCTATGACTAGACTTTTACAAGGGGATGTCGGCTCCGGTAAAACTATTGTTGCTTTAAGCGCCTTACTTTTGGCGACGGAAAACAACTTTCAATCTGCCTTTATGGCACCGACTGAAATTCTAGCGACCCAACACTTTATAACTTTAAAAAACCAACTTAAAAATTTAAAAGTAAATGTAGAAATTTTAACATCCAAAACAACTAAAAAAAATAAAGACAAAATTTTAAAAGATTTACAGGAAGGCAAAATTGATATACTTGTAGGCACCCACGCCCTTATTGAAGATAAAGTTAAATTTAAGAATTTACGCTTTATTGTTATTGATGAACAACACCGCTTCGGTGTAAAACAGCGTGCAAAACTACGCTCTAAAGCACGGCATATTGATATGCTTTCCATGACGGCTACTCCAATACCTAGAACTTTTGCTCTTGCTTTATATGGCGATTTATCTGTTTCCACCATTGATGAAATGCCCCCTAACAGAAAACCTGTTGAAACTTTACAATTAAATCAAAATGCCGCTTTGGAACTTTTAAAAGAAGAAGTAAAAAAAGACCATCAGGGTTATATCGTTTTCCCCTTAATTGACGAAAGTGATAAACTTGAACTTAAAGCTGCCAAAGAAGAATTTGAAAAATTACAACTTGCCCTGCCTGATATAAAATTTGCCATGATACACGGCCAAATGGGCGGGCAGGAAAAACAAAAAGTAATGGAAGATTTTTTAAATAAAAAAAGCCAAGTGCTTGTGGCAACCCCGGTTATTGAAGTGGGTATAGATGTAAAAAATGCAACTATTATGATTATTCAAAATGCAGAGCGTTTTGGCCTTGCGAGTTTGCACCAATTAAGAGGACGCGTCGGCAGGGGAGAAGCAAAATCTATCTGTGTTTTAGTTGCCGGACACACAAGTACTCTTGCCAAAGAACGCCTTGATATTCTATGCCAAACAAATGACGGCTTTAAAATAGGGCAAAAAGATTTGGCTTTAAGAGGCCCCGGCGAAATCCTAGGCACACGCCAAAGCGGCGAGATTGAACTAAAAAGCGCAGATTTAATAAAAGATAAAGATGTTCTTGAAGAAGTAGTCCAAGATAAAGAAGAATTATTTAAACAAGATCCTATGCTATTAAAAGAAGAACACCAACCTTTCAAAAAAAGACTGCAAGAACTATATCAAAAATATTGGTCCTTTATAGATTTAGGATAATATTTTTGCTATACTTTACTATATATGTTAAGAAAAATTTTATGTGATTTTGAATTTATTTACAGAGGCAGAATTTATAAAGCTTTTGGTTTTTATTTGGGGGATACAACCCTTCCCCAAAACTATAAGACCAAAGATGTAACACCGCAAATTGTCTGCCAATCTTTTAAAATAGGAATAGAAGAACTAGGGAAAATTCTTAAAGTTCACTACTGGGATATTGATAGAAATAAACTTGAACTTGCCGGTTTTAAATTTGTAAAAATACAACTTAAATTCTTTCCACCATTAAGTCGGGATGACTAATTTTAAATGAATAAAAAAATCCGCCTTACTAAGTAAGGCGGATTTTTTATAACTAAAAGTTATTTAGCTTTTTTTGTTGCTTTATTTGTGAGTTTAGCCAAGCGGGATTTCTTTCTGCCGGCTGTTTTCCAGTGAATAACACCTTTTTTTGCGGCTTTATCTAAAGCAGAAGATGCCTTTGATAAGCTTTTTGCAGATTTTGTAGTAGCAACTTCTTTTGCAGCAAGGTGAATAGTTTTCTTTAAACCTTTATTTGCAGAAGTTCTTTTAATTGCTTGGCGTTGTGCTTTTAAAGCACTTGTATGACGTCCTGTTTTTAATTTTGCCATTTTTAATACCTCAATAAATATGTTACTATATTTTATCTTTTTTATTAAATTTATGCAAACAATTTAAAATTGCTATATACATATTATATCAATATTTTGTATCATAAAGGAAACTGGGAGAATTTTAATATGCCAAAAAGAATACTTTTAAAATTGTCTGGGGAAGCGCTCTGTTCCTCTAATGCCAGAGGTCTTGACCCAAAAGAAATGCGCTCTATTTCCGCCGAAATTAAAGAGGCTCTTAAAACAAAATGCCAACTTGCTATTGTTATGGGCGGCGGTAATATCTGGAGAGGTGTTAGAGACGGCGGCGGTATTATAAGCCGTGTAAACTCCGATAATATGGGTATGCTTGCAACCGTAATAAATGCTATTGCTTTGCAATCTGCCTTAGAAGATATTGGAGTGCCGACAAGAGTTTTAACCTCTATTAATATGGATAAACTGGCCGAACCTTTTATAAGAAGAAGAGCTATCCGCCATTTAGAAAAAGGCAGAGTAGTAATTTTTGCCGGTGGCACTGGCAGCCCTTTCTTTACAACCGATACCGCAGCAGCTTTAAGAGCAGCCGAAATTAAGGCCGACACAATTTTAAAAGCAACCCAAGTTGACGGCGTTTATGACAGCGACCCCAAAACCAATCCTAAAGCTAAATTGATTACAAAAATCACTTATGCAGATGCTATTAAAAAAGGTCTTAAATTTATGGATACAGCAGCCCTTGCTTTATGCTTAGAAAATAAATTTAAACTTTGTGTATTCAATTTACATAAGAAAGGCAATATTAAACTTGCCGCACAAGGCAAAAAAATAGGAACAATAATTTACTAAAATTAAACGAGGTATTTTAAAAATGGAAAGTATTAATGAACTTTTAAACAAGACAAAACAAAATATGGCACAAGTGGCCCAAAAATTAAGTAAAGATTTAGGCACTTTAAGAACAGGCCGCGCAAATCCACAAATGGTAGAAAATGTCCGCGTGGAATATTACGGCGTTCCCACTCCTTTAAAAAATATGGCTCTTTTAAATGTTGCCGATGCTAAAACTTTGGAAATTCAACCTTATGATATCAGCGCAATTAAAGAAGTGGAAAAAGCCCTTCAACAAGCAGATTTAGGCGTCACCCCGATGAACGATGGCAAAATCATCAGAATTATCTTGCCCCCTATGACAGAAGATAGACGCAAAATGCTTACAAAAACAATTTCTAAAATGAGCGAAGATTATAAAGTTTCCGTCCGCAATGAAAGACGCGATATTTTGGAAAAACTTAAAAAAGCTCAAAAAGCAGGCGAAATCACCGAAGATGATTTAAAGAGATACGAAGTCCAAATCCAAAAAGATACGGATAATACTATCGCAGAAATTGAAAAAATCGTCTCCGCTAAAGAAAAAGAAATAATGACAATTTAGTCTTTATTTATAAGGGTTTAGTTTGCCTTTTTAAAAAGATAAACTAAACCCTTTTTTAATTTATGAAAATACCACAGCATATTGCAATAATTATGGACGGAAACGGCCGTTGGGCAAAAGCAAAAAACCTGCCCCGCACAAAAGGCCACAAAGAAGGTGCCGCTTCCGTTGAAATAATTACCAAAGAAGCGAATAAATTAGGTGTTAAATATTTAACCCTTTATGCTTTTTCTACGGAAAATTGGGCAAGACCTAAAACCGAAATTATTGCTTTAATGAATTTGCTTGAAGAAACTTTAGATAAATTTTTAAATAATCCGGATAAAAATATAAAAATTATTTTTAGCTCAAGCCGAAAAAAACTGCCCGCTAAAATACTTAAAAAAATGCAGCAGGTGGAAAAAGAATCTGCTAAAAATAAAGGGCTCACTCTAAACCTTGCCATAGATTACGGTTCAAGACAGGAAATTTTGGAAGCAATTTCAAAATTACAAAAAAAGAACTTAAAACCAACTAAAGCTAATTTTGAAAAATGCCTTTATAATAATCTGCCGGACCCGGATTTAATTATAAGAACCTCCGGCGAGCAACGTTTATCAAACTTCCTTTTATGGCAAGCTGCCTATAGCGAATTCTATTTTACCAAAACCCTTTGGCCTGATTTTAGGGAAAAAGAACTACTTGAAGCAATAAAAGATTTCTCCATCCGCCAAAGACGCTTTGGCGCTTAGTCTAAACATTTAATTTTTAATTTAATATAATATATATATATGAACTTTCAAGATATTATCCATACATTAGAAAACTATTGGAAAAAACAAGGTTGCCTTATTGTGCAACCCTATGATTTGGAAAAAGGGGCAGGCACTTTTAACCCTGCAACTTTTTTCGGCTCTCTTACAGAAAAGCCGACAAGCTGCTGTTATGTTGAACCCAGCAGAAGACCTGCCGACGGCAGATATGGTGATAACCCAAACCGCCTTGGCAAATTCCACCAGTTTCAAGTTATTTTAAAACCGGCACCGGCCAATGTCCAAAAACTTTATTTAGACTCTTTAAAAGCCCTTGATTTAGACCCCAAAAAACATGATGTCCGCTGGATTGAAGATGACTGGCAATCCCCCACTTTAGGGGCAAGCGGTGTCGGCTGGGAAGTGTGGCTTGATGGCATGGAAATCACACAATTTACCTATTTTCAAATTATGGCAGGATATACTTTAAAACCTATTACTGCAGAAATTACTTACGGCCTTGAAAGGATTGCCATGTTCAGCCAAAAGAAAGATAATGTCTTTGATGTTATGTGGAACGATACTACAACTTATGGCGAAATGGTAAAAGAAAGCGAAAGGCAATTTTCCCATTATCATTTTGAACAGGCCGATATTGAAAACTTACGCCGTTATGTAGCCGAAAATGAAGAAGAATGTAAAAAACTTTGTAAACTCGGTCTTTATTTACCGGCTTATGACTGCGCTATGAAAGTTTCCCACTATTTTAATATCTTAGAAGCGCGCGGGGCAATTTCCGTTTCAGACAGAACGAATATTATAACGAAAATCCGCTCCCTAGCCAAACTTTGCGCGCAAGAATATGTAAAAGCCAATACTCCGGAAGAAAAACTATGAACAAAACAGCCCTTTTAGCAATTGAAACAGAACATTTACCCGCACGCTTTTTATTTGGCGCGCTTGAGCAGTTAAAAAATAATACGGAAAATATTTTAAAAGAACATAATTTAGAATATTCTGCCGTAAATACCTTTGGCACTTATAGGCGTCTTGTTGTAGAAATTAAAGAACTTACAGCAAAAGCCGCAGATATACAAAAAGAAGTTAAAGGCCCGCCTGCCGCTTTACTTAAAGATAAAGAAGGCAACTATACAAAACAAGCCGAGGGCTTTGCCCAAAAAAATGGCTTAAAAGCACAAGATTTAGTTATTGTTGAAACACCTAAAGGGCCTTTTCTTTATGCAAAATGCGTAGTAAAAGGACAAGAAACTAAAAATCTTTTACCGCAAATTTTTGAAAATATTATCAGAAGTTTAGTTTTCCCCAAAAATATGGTGTGGGAAGATTCTTGCCTGCATTTTGCCCGCCCTATCAGAAACATCGTTGCTTTATACGGCGATAAACTTGTTAAGTTTGAAATTGCCGGCGTAAAAAGCACAAAGACAAGTTTGCCTATGCTTTCTTTCGGCGCAAAACCGGTTAAAATAGATAAACCGGAAGATTATATCCCCGCTTTAAGAAATCTTGAGCAACCGATACTTGCCGATATTGAAGAAAGAAAGCAAACTTTAATAAAAGCTTTAAATAGCGTTGCTTCAAAACTTGGTTATCAGGCAGATTTAGATGAAGATTTGATAAATGAAACTATTTCTTTTACCGAACATCCCGTTGTTTTAAGCGGTGATATGGATATCAAGTTTTTAAAATTACCTAAAGAACTTATTACCAATGTTTTTAAAAAACAATTAAGAATGTTCCCTGTGGTTGATAATAAAGGCAATTTACAACCGCACTTTTTAGCTGTCAGAGATGGTATCAGCGTAAATCAAGATGAAGTGCGCCACGGATTTAAAAATGTTATGACAGCCCGCTTAACCGATGCTGTTTTCTTCTTTGAAAATGATATCAAAACCGGTCTTGATAAAATGGCAGAAAAACTTGCCACTATCAATTTTATTGATGGCCTTGGCAATATGGCCCAGAAAACAAAAAGAGTTGAAGAACTTTCTTTGTTTATTGCCGCAAATCAACCGAAAGAAGCTAAAGAAAATATCCAAAAAGCCGCCAAATATTGCTATGCCGATTTAGCCAGCAGTGTTGTTTATGAATTTAGCGAACTTCAAGGTTATATGGGCGGTGTTTATGCCGGAAAAGAAAACTTTCCTAAAGATAGTGCCGTAGGTATTGGAGAGTTTTATTTACCTTTAAGTGCCTCTTCCGCTTTACCTAAAACCTTGTGCGGTGCTATTGTAAGTTTGGCAGGAAAGCTTGATTCCTTATCGGCCAATTTTGCAGCAGGCCAAGTGCCAAGCGGTAGCCAAGATCCTTTTGCTTTACGCAGGCAGGCCATGGGTGCAGTTAGAATTATTTTAGATAAAAATATTGCTATACCATTAAACGAACTTATAGATAAAGCAATAGAACTTTTACCTAAAATTGAAAATTCAAGAACTGCTGAACTCTTTGATTTTATGTGGCAAAGATTTGCCCTTTTACTTGAACAAGAGCAAATTACCCCGGATGTTATAGAAGCTATTAAACCTTTAAAAAATAAAACTCTAAATCAGCTTGTAATTATTGCAAAAGCACTAAATAATGCAAAAAACAGCCAAGCTTTAATGCAAGCCGCTCAAGCAACAAAAAGAATTTCTAATATTTTAAAAAAGGTAGAAGAAAAAACTTTTGGTGATATAAAAGAAAATCTTTTCTCTTGCAATCAGGAAAAAGTTTTATATAATACCTTAAAGGACATTAATGCGCAAATGATCGGTCAAAAACTTGAACAGGAAAAAGATTATAAAGAAGTATTTAATCTCTTTTCTACTTTGGCCGGACCGCTAGAAGACTTTTTTAAAGAAGTTATGGTTAATGTTCCACAAATTGAAATAAAAAATAATCGCTTAGCTTTGCTTGATGCAATTCAATCTTTATTATCCAAGCAGATAGCAGATTTAAGTAAATTACAAATTAAATAAGGAGAAATTATGTCAAATAAAAAATTAAAAAAAGGTTTTACCTTAATAGAATTATTAACGGTAGTTGTAATTATTGGTATTTTAACAGCTATCGCTGCTCCAAGCTACTTTTCAAATCTTGAAACAACCAGAGCAAGAGAAGCTATCGATATTTTACGCCAATGGCAAGCAGCCAGAGCAATTTATTTTGCAGAAGAAAATAATAATATAGAAGAAAGCGCTGCTCAATCTGCAACCAGATTACAAATAGCTCCTATAGGGGACACTAATTACTTCCAATGCGCTAACGTTAATGATGTGAGCAATAACTCCATTTTATGCACCAGACGTAATAATTTATTTTCTATATTTGCAACAGATACTCATATGTATTGTTGCTGGGGTGATGTTAGACCTGCAGCTGCTGAAAAAGTATGCAGAAGCTTATCAAATGAAGATAACTTGGCCCAAGGAACTCTTCCCCAAAACAGCTCTTGTTTAGAAATTATAGAATAGAATAACCCTTATTTAAAAAAGCGTGCTGCTTTTATTAAACAGCACGCTTTTTTATTTGGTGGTAAAGAGAACCGGCCTTATAAGAACTGCGAACAAAAGGCCCTGCTAAAACCGCTTTAAAACCAATAGAATAAGCATAAGCAGCCATTTCATCATAATAATCTTGTGTTGGATAACTCTGCACTTCAAGATGCTCTTTTGAAGGGGCTAAATATTGGCCTAAAGTTAAAATATCACAATTAACTTTGCGTAAATCTCTAAAAACCTCTTTTAACTCTTCCTTAGTTTCGCCAAGACCAAGCATCAAACTGCTTTTAGTTAAAATATTCGGAGCAAATTCTTTTGCTTTTTTTAATAAATTTAAAGAACGCTCGTAAGAAGCACCCACCCGAACTTTTTGATAAAGGGAAGGCACCGTTTCCATATTATGCCCCAAGACTTCAGGTTTTGCTTCAAGAACAATTTTAAGGGCTTCCATATTACCCTGTAAATCTGAAATTAGCGGTTCAAGCAAGCAATCCGGATTTTGTCTTTTTACTTCTCTTAGAACCTCTGCTATATGGCTAGCCCCGCCATCTTTTAAATCATCCCGGGTAGGCATTGTTAAAACTAAATATTTTAAATTTCTTTGTTTAACAAAAGTTGCTATTTTATATGGTTCATTAGCATCCGGCTCTTTTGGTTTTATATGTTTTGGAACAGAACAAAAACGGCAAGAACGCGTGCAAATTGAGCCAAGTATCATAATTGTTGCTTCCCCGCTACAAAAACATTCCCCGCGGTTTGGACATTTTGCTTCTTTACAAACAGTGCAAAAATTATCGTCTAAAGTTTGCTTAAGCAACTGGGCCTTTTGAGTATGAAAAGCAGCTTTTTTTTGAGCTGCCAAATCTTTTAACCATTTTGGAATTTCTCTCATAATAGTATAATTATAGTAAATGCAAAGATTAAAATCACTTTTATTTTGTTTATTTTTTATATCATTAACACTTTTTGTAAAGGCAAATAGTTTACAAAAAGCGTCTGATTTATATTTTGAAGGCAAGCAACAAGAAGCCCTAAATGAGTTTATAAAAATTTCTAAAACCGAAGGCGATAGAGAAGCTTTTTTAAATGCCATTTATATCGCCCTAGAACTTGGGCAAAATAAACTTGCTATTGATACGGCTTCTGCCGCTTTAAAAAATTTCCCGCAAGATCCAACTATTTTGGAATTTACAGGGCAAGCCTACTTAAATGCCGGCTATTATCTTAATGCCGAAAATATTTTCACACGCCTTGTAGGACAAAAAACTAAAACAGATTTCTATTATATAAATTTAGCCAGAGCGCAAATCGGACTTAATATGCCAAAACTAGCAATTAAAAATCTTCAATTTGCGGCCAAATCGGAAGATCACACCGCCCTTGCTAATTTTTTATTAGGAGAACTCTATTTTGCCCAAAAAGATTATAAAAAAGCCCGCACAGCTTATAAAAAAGTTTTAGACTATGATAATCAATTTATTGAAGCAAAGAAGAAATATGCAGAAGTTCTTTTCCAATTAAAAGATTACAAACAGGCCTATAAAAATTATTTAAGTATCCGCTCTGTAGAGCCAAATGATAAATATACAAATCAAATGATAGAAAAAATACACCCTTATTTAAAAAAAGCAAGTGATCTTAATTTACCTACAGAAAAAGAAACTACTATTAATCGTCATACAAATGTTCAAAAACCAATTTCTTTTGAAGGCCCTCTGCCTACTATCCGCGTTGGCCTTGGGGCTAAAATAAGCGGTGCGCCTATTGGTTTAAAAGAGATAAAATTTTCCCCCTCGCACGATTTTAAAATAACTGATAATAAAGGCAAAATATTAGTAAACGGAAAAGCAAAAACTTGGTGGCAAATTATTATAGAAAACAATAAAATGTATCTTGTTTCCCCGGAAAATAAGAAAACCTATATCCCTGTGTCCGTAAAAATTGCCCCTCAATCACAAGAATATGAAGGCCATACGACTATAATAAAAGATTTACTTGTAGGCCATGGCACCACTTGGATAACCCTTCAAGATAATGAATATCGCGGAGAAATAGAATTTATTTATAATAAAAAAATAAATGGTATTATTCCTGTAAACATAGTTAATATTGAAGAATATGTTTATGGGGTTGTTGCTTCCGAAATGCCAAAAACTTTCCCTCTTGAAGCCTTAAAAACCCAAGCAGTTATTGCCAGAACTTACGGAATAAAAGCTTTGGGTAAACATAAAAAATGGGGTTATGATGTATGCGACACACAAAACTGCCAAGTTTATGGCGGAGTAAAAGCCGAACAAGAAAAAACAAACAGCGCAACAGATGCTACTTGCGGACAAATTTTAACTTATCAAGATTCCCCTATTGAAGCTGTCTTTTCTTCTAACTGCGGTGGTTATACCCAAAGCAGTAGCGAAGCCGGTTGGTCCAGGCAGGAATATTTAAAACCTGTTTCAGACTATCAAGATTTAGATGAAAATAATTTGCAGCCTTATCATTTCAAAGAACTCTTAGAGCATAGCCGCCCGGCTTATAGCAGATTTTTTAAAAATATAAGTCCTGCCACTTTTAGATGGACCAGAGTTCTTGAAGAAAAACAATTACGTGAAGTAATTAAACAAAAAAAAGATATCGGACAAATAACAGCTATTATTCCTTTAAAAAGGGGGCGCTCCGGCTATGTCCACGGAGTAAAAATTGTAGGTAAAAAAGGAACTTTAACCCTAACCAAAGAACATGAAATAAAAAAATATCTTGCTACCGGCATGCTGAGAAGCACCTATTTTATCGTTCAACCTAATTATGAAAAAGGCGAAATAAAATCTTTTATTTTCTATGGCGGTGGTTGGGGGCACGGGGTTGGGCTTTGCCAAACAGGCAGTGGCGGCAGGGCTAGTGCCGGCCAAGATTATAAAGAAATATTAAAACATTATTATACCGATATAGATATTCAAGATATACGAACAAAAAAACCTGTCTTATAAAAGACAGGTTTTTTATATATCTAAGATTTTTGATTAAGGGCAAGTGGTAGTATCAACAGCAATTAAATAATATTGATATTCATAACTACCTTTTAATCTTAAGGGCTTCCAGCATAATCTTTTTGTATTTAAAGGCATACCGGGAGCTTCCGTAAATTCTGCAGAGCCAAAACTGGTAGAGGTGCTGGCAACAAAGCCATTATAATTTTCCGTATTATTTTTTACCCATTTAACTTCACCGATTTGCAAACTATCATCTGCTTCTATTGTATCTGCATTAACAGCACCTGTAGATTCTGGGGTAGGAACATTTGTAAGAGCTAATTGCCCGCTTACTCTGTTTACAACAAGAGAACCATCTCTAATATCTGCCCCTGTATTAACATTTAACGCTTGAACATTCCCTGCAGTGTTGGTAGTGCTGTTTAATTCTAAATCTTTTTCTGTTCTTAAATTTTCGGCGGATAAATTGCCGGTTACTGAAACAGAAGCATTATCTTTACCGGCAAAATATGCTGTATCGGCATTAAGCGTCATATGAGAAATGTAAGGTACCGGGAAATATGCTACATATCTAACAGTTTGGGAATAAGCGGAAACTGCTAAGGCAAATAAAAATAAAAAAGACAAAAAATACAACTTACTTATTTTCATATATTAAAATCCTCCAATACTTATATTTTATTAATTTATTAAGAAAAATCAAGCCCCTTTTTCATTTTTTTAGTAAATTTTTAGTAAACTATAATTATGAATAAAGTTCTAATATTTATCTTTATTAGTATTTTTTGCTTGTTGGGATGCGGTAAAAATGAAGTAATTTTACCGGATGGTTCTGCTATACAGGTAGAGCTGGCCCAAACCCAGGAAGAAACCGAGCGCGGTCTTATGTATAGGGAAAGTCTAGGCGAAAAGGAGGGGATGTTATTTATTTTTCCACAAAATGATATTCGTCTTTTTTGGATGAAAAATACTCTTATAGACTTAGATATGATATTTATTGACAGCACCGGCAAAATAACAAATATTGCAGATAAAGTGCCCCACTCTTATATTGACGCACCGGAAGAAGAAATTGCCACAGCCGGCGGTTTTGGGAAATATGTTTTAGAAGTAAATGCCGGTTTTGCCATTAAACACAATTTACATCAGGGCGATAAATTAATTATTAATGTAAAATGAGAAAGATTCTTTTTATTTTAATTTTCTTTATTTTTAATTCTGCTCTCTTTGCTCAGGAGCAGGATATCAATTATGATGCCCTAAATAAAATGGCTTTAAACCATCTTATAAATCTTATTAACCTTGATACCGCCCAACCAAATCCAAATGAAACTTTAGCCCAACGCTATATTTACAAAAATCTTATCACAAATAAAATAGACTGGCAAATTTACCGCATGGAAAAACCAAGGGCAAATTTAATTGCCGTTTTAAAAGCTCAAACTCCAAATCCAAAAGAACCGCTTATTTTAATTTCTCATTTAGATACTGCCGCTATTGCGGATAATTGGCAAACTCCGCCGACCCAGGCACTTATAAAAGAGGATAAAGTTTATGGCCTTGGGGCAAGTGATGCCAAAAATTATGCCGCAATTAATTTAACAATTTTAACTTGGCTTAAACAAAATGATATTGCTTTAAACAGAGATATTATTTTCCTGTTTACCGCTGATGAAGAGGCCTCCGGCGAAAAAGGGCTTAAATTCCTTTTTGATAAATACCCCGGCAAAATAAAAGCTGCTTATGCCTTAAATGAAGGAGGCGGGCTTATAAAAGGTGCTAATGATAAAGATTTATTTTTTATTGAAAGTGCTTCAAAAATGTATATGGATATTTTGGTAAGCGCTTTAGGAGAAGAAGGCCACAGCGCGACCGCTTCTAATACAGAAAACGCAATTTATAAATTATCCCAAGCTCTGCAAAAAATAGAAAACCACAAACAAAAACCGCAAATAACCGCTTGGACAAAAAACTTTTTTAAACAAATCTATCCCCTTCAAGATGATGATGCCAAAACAACTATTGATATGTTACTTGGCTCTGATGAAAAAATTTCCGCCCAAGCAGCCCAAATTATTATGGAAGATGATTTTTTAAAAACCCAACTTGTAAACACTATTACGCCAAGTGTTTTAAATAGCGGCAATGAAGCAAATTCCGTTGAAAGCAAAGCAAGTGCTGTTTTAAACTGCCGCCTTTTGCCTTGGACTTCCCCGGATACTTTTTTTGAAGAATTAAATAATCTCTTTAAAGATGATGAAACTATAATCCTTTCTGTTATTGAAAAACCGGAATTGCCCTTTCCCCAACCAATTGCAGAGGAAGATGACTTTTTTAAATCCATAAAAACTTCTATAGAAAAAGTTTTGCCTAATACTATTATTTTGCAGGCAATGAGTCCGGCTTCAAGCGAAAGCGAAATTTTAAGACGTCACAACATTAAAACTTACGGCATTGGTCCCCGTATTAATTCCGAAGAAGACGGCGGCCCCCACCAAAGTAATGAAAATATTTCTTTAGAAGATTTTTATCAGCAATTAAAATTAACCTTAGCAATTGTTTTAGACTTTGCTACACAAAAAGAATAGAGGTTTTATGAAAAAAGAAGAACAAAAAAATAATACAAAAAAAATTAAAACAGAAGAAAATAAAGCCCTTGCTACAACGCAAGAACAAAAGAAATCCATTGCCGTAAAAAGATTTTTCCGCAGAAGACATTATTATAAAAAAGCCCACCCGCAAGAAGAAAAAGTAGCTAAAGATTTTACAAATATGCTTTCAAAAAGTGTCAAAATTATGTTGCCTTGGCTGATAATACCAACAACCTTATTTTTAATAGGGGCCTATTTTGTTTTTAAAAAAGTTGTGTTTTGCACTTATACGCCACTTTGGTTTAAAATAGTTTTTGGAATTATTAATTTCGGTCTTTTCCTAGCTTTAGGTTTTATATACGGGCTTTTTATGGGCCTTGTATCAAGTTTAAAGGTATTTTCCGAGCATTTTGGCATGCTTATACGCCAAGCCATGAATAGTTTAAAAGGAGCTATTGAAAATAAAATAAATAGTTTATCTTTTGAAATGTTCTCCAAAAAAGAACTTTCAAATATAATCCATCAGACTTTTACTGATTTTAACTATAAAATCAAAAAATATGCTCAAAAAACCGCTCTTGGCTTTGTTGCTATAGGAATAATCAGTTCCATCTTATTTTTCGCAAAACACTTTATAGTAAGAAGTATCGGTATAATAAAAAACAAAGCTGATGCTTTTGCCTTAATTTCCGCAAGAACAAGTTTGCTTGTAGCTATAGTTTTAAATTTAACTTTATTTACAAAAATTGTTTTATGGCTTGGTGTCTTTTTAGGCATATTTATTTTGCTTTTACAAGCACTTTTTGTATTATATGTAGGATAAAATGAAAAAATATTTATTTCTGTTTTTAATTTTTCTTGCCCCTACGCTTTTTGCCCAAAGCGCAAGATATTTTTATGACCAAGCAGCAAAAGAAAATTCTTTACAGAAAAAAATTGAACTTTACAGCAAAGCTATAGAAAAATCTCCGCGTTGGGGTTTGGCCTATCATCAAAGAGCAGATGCCTATAAAAAACAAAAACGCTATAAAAAAGCTATTGAAGATTATACTAGCGCCATTAATTTTAGCCCCAAAGATCCTTTCAAATATTATGCAAGAGCTTTGGTTTATATGGACCAAGGCAGTTATTCTCCTGCTATGGAAGATTTAACCAAAGCCATCAGTTTAAAAAATAATTATGAAGATTTTTACCTAAAACGCGCCCAATGCTATATGGAAACAAACAAGTATAAACTTGCTTTAAATGATCTTCAAAAAGTTAAAAAAATCGATACAAAATTTTTACAGGCAAAAGCCCATTATGAATTGCACGAATACCGCCCCGCAACTAATTTACTTGAAGAGATTTTAGAACAAAACCCGCACGATATTCAGGCCTTGCTTTATCTTGGCAAAATAAATAGTAATATAGAATTTTATGATGAAGCTATTGGTTACTTTAGCAAAATTTTAAATATTGAGCCCAACAATAAACAAGCCCTTCGTGCTAGGGCCAATGCCTTTAAAGAAATTGATTTAAACGAAGAAGTTATTAAAGATTACAATACTTTAATAGAACTTTCCCCCGATAGCGCCGCTTATAACAGGCGCGGTATTGCTTATGAAAGATTAAAAGACTGGCCCGCTGCAATAAAAGATTATGATAAAGCAATAGAATTAAGTCCCAAATGGGCTGTTCCTTATAATAACAGAGCTTACTGCTATATGAAATTAAAAAGTTTTAAAGAGGCAAAAAAAGATTTAGATACTGCTTTAAAACTTGCCCCAAAAGCACCAACAACTTTAATAAATACGGCGGGATATTATTGGACAACTAAAAAAGACAAAAAGAATATGTATAAATACCTACAATCCGCCTTAAAAAATAATTTTAAAGATTTTGATTCCTTATATGATGATAGCCAAAAAGGCTGGTTGTTTAAAAATATCAATGAAAGTTTGGAGTTTCGTTCTTTCAGCGCACCTTATAATAAATAGTTATTTGCCATAAAAAGTTAAAATTTGATATAATTTAGTATAAGTTTGATTTATTATGCCGAGGTAGCTCAATGGTTGAGCAACGGTTTTGTAAACCGTAGGTTGTGGGTTCAAATCCCATCCTCGGCTTTCTCTTTTGTATTATTTTTTGCTCTTTTTTATTTTTTTAAGACTTCGGATAGCACCGCCCTTCGGTCGTGGTTCCCTACTATACCTCGTCTTAAATAAAATAAAAAAATAGTCGGTTTGCTTTAGCAAACCTTAAAAAATAATACAAAATAGATTCGCTCTATTCAGTCTAAATCTTTATGAAAAAAATTTTAATCTTTATATCTTTGCTTTTAATTGCTACTGCTTCTTTTGCCCAAAAAATAAGTTATAGCCAGGTTGTAGAACTTTACGGCGATAGTATTGTAAGCGTAAATGTTTTAAGAAAAGATGGCACCACTTATAACGGGACAGGTTTTATTATTGATAAAAACGGGCTTGTGGCAACGGCCGGGCACGTAGTAAAAGATGCCGCTTTAATAAATTTTACTTTTAAAAATGGCTCTATTTCTAAAGAAGCAACTTTATTGGCTGTAAGTCCAGATGAAAATATTGATCTTGCCGTTTTACAAATACCAAATAAAAATTTACCCTATGTAATTTTAGGTGATTCAAGCCAAGTTATCGCTGGACAAAAAATAAGTGTTATCGGCTGCCCCCATCGTTTACAAAATACTATAACAAACGGGCTTATTTCACAAGTTAGGCAAATCTCCCCGGAAGTTATTTGGTTTCAGATAAGTGCTCCCATTTCGCCAAGTTCCAGCGGAAGCCCGGTTTTTAACAAAGAAGGCAAAGTCATAGCTATTGCCCTGTCTTCTTTAAAAGGGGAAGATATCCAAAATATCAATTTTGCCATTCCCTCTAACTATTTATTTGATTTATTAAACGAGAATAAAATCCCCTTTAATAACCAAGATAAACCGGCAGAAGAAAAAGAATTTTCCTTAACACAAAAGATAATAAATCATATAAAAACTGCCTGGGAAATATTAAAAGAACAATTTAATTTTATTTTTAATTAGGTTTGCAACTTTTTTCTTAATTTGCTACAATATTTAAAATTCAAGTTTAGGAAGAAATACTATGTCATATAAATGCTCTATTTGCGGGAAAGGTTCTGTTACAGGTAATTCTTACAGCCATTCCCACATGAAAACAAAAAGAACTTTTAAGCCCAACCTTCATAAACAAAAAGTTGTGCTTGAAGGTAAAACTCAAACAGCTTATGTTTGTTCTAAATGCATGAAATCCGGCAAAGTTGTAAAGCCGACAAAATAAGTTAGCGAGTAAAAAACTTTTTATACCCCTCTTTAAAAGAGGGGTTTTTTATTACGAAATTTTATAAAATAAAAAAGATGCAAAAATACATGCAATAAATTTGAAACCTTCTGCGTTGTATATTTGAGGGCTAGAAATATGCAAGACGAAATAATTATAAAAGAAATAAAAGAAGGGCATACAGAAAAGTTTGGCGAACTTGTGGAAAAATACCAAGATTCTCTTTTTACCTTTATTTTTTACAGCGTAAAAGATGAAGGCACGGCAAGGGATATCTTACAGGAAACTTTTATAAAAGCCCTTAAAGAAATTAGCAAATATAAAGAGGAAGGCAAATTTAAAGCGTGGCTTTGGACTATTGCAAGAAATAAACTAATGGATTTTTACAGAAAATCAAGCAAAATAGTCCCCTTGGAAGAAGAAACCCTTAAACAAGAGGATGAAACTTCCAAAAAAGCACTTGGTCAAATTGAACTGAGCCATATAAAAAGTTTAATTGAAAATTTGCCCCCTGAGCAAAAAGAAGTTATTTTAATGCGCCAATATTTAAGTTTTAAGGAAATTGCTTCTGTGCTTGAGTGCCCACTTGGCACAGTGCTTGCCCGCTTAAATAGGGCCATTAAAAAAATTCAAAAATCTTTAGGAGAAGACTATGCCGCATAATAAAACTTTTGAAAATCAGGCCTTGCTTTATGCTTACGGCGAACTTGACGACTCCAAAGAAAAGGCCTTTTTAGAACATCTTAAAACTTGTAAAAAGTGCCAAAATATTATAAAAATAACAGCTTTAACAAGCGCTGCTTTGCCCCCGCAAGAAGCCCCTGTAATAAATTGGCAAGAAGCCGTTAAACCGGCTTGGAGTTTTAAAGATTTGTTTAATAAAATAAAAAATCTTTCCCGCCCTGTTTTATGGGGATCTGCGGCGGCATGCTGTGTGGCTGTATTAGTAAGTTTTATAGGGCTAAGACAACCCGCAGACGAGGGCTACATGTATTTTAACGATTCAATTTATGCCCAAGTTGGCAATATTGAATCGGATATTGACACCCTGCTTGAGGATATAGATAGTTATTTATAAAAGGAGAAATCGTATGAAAAAAATTATGTTAATGTCTTTTTCCTTTCTTTTAGGTTTATCTGTTATGGCTTTTGCCCAACCGGATAAAAAAGAAATGGAAAAAATGAAAAAAGAACAACAGGAAATGACCCAGCTTGTAGAAAAATATAATAAAGCTACAAGTGATAAAAGCAAAGCTGATATCAAGGCAAAAATTCAAGCAAAAGTCGCCGCCAACTATGATAAACATATTGAAAGAATGGAAGAACGCTTGAAAGATTCTCAAAAGAAACTTGATGAAGCCAATGCCAAACTTGCCCAAAGCAAAACTCCGGAATATAAAACAAAACATATTTCCGAAATTACCGAAGGTATCATTTCCGGCAAAAATAAACCTATGTTTGGCGTTCCTCCTAACCATTTTAAAGGGGGAGAAAAAGGCATTAGAGGAACACATAAAAATTGGCCTGCTATGAAAGGGCATTTTAAAGGCGATAAAACTTGCCCTTTTGCCAAAGATCAAGATAAAGGTGAAGGTTGCCCTTGCATGAAAGAAGGAGCAAAAAAACATAAAGATTGTCCTTGCATGAAAGGTAAAAATAAAGAAGCTAAAACTTGCCCTTGTATGAAGGAAACTTTGCCTATAAAACCGGAAGTAAAAGAAAAATAATTATTTCTTTATCCAAAAGCCCTCTATTTTTATAGAGGGCTTTTTTATTTAAACTATTCTTATGCCCTTATATTTAATATAATATATTTATATGAAAAGAAAACTATATCCAATTTTTTATTGTTTAATTTCTACTATGCTTTTTTCCCCCCTTGCTTTTGCACAAGGAACCAAACTTTCCGGCGATAGTTTGGCCCCAAAAACCTCTGTTAATTGGGCAAGAGATAATTATGTAGCCCCTAAAGAGGAACAACCAGCTCAAAATAACGACCAAGCTGATATTGACCCTAACGGCCCTTGGATGATTTGTGAAATAAAAGTGGACGGCTTAAAAAATATTCGTAAAAGAACTATTACAAAAAATATTTCTGCTAAAGTAGGCCATTTATACGAAAAATCTTCTATATCTGATGATGTTGCTTCTTTAATGGCTCTTGGCAATTTTGATGATATTGAAATTGATATTTCCTCTAAAGAAGGGTCAAGAATAAATAAAGACGACGAAGAAGATGCAAAAACTTATCCTTGCCATGCAATTACTTTAATTGTAAAAGAAAAACCTATACTAGAAAAAATACTTTATAACGGCAGAAAAGCCCTTTCCAAAAC
>JAFXVA010000037.1 GCA_017534965.1 Elusimicrobiaceae bacterium
AGAAAGAAGATAAATAATTTCTTTTATTTTTGACACAAAAAAACGCTCTCTAAAACTAGAGAGCGTTTTTTTATAAAAATAACTAAGTAAGAAAATTTAAGGTAAGGAATACCAATCAAAAGACTGACTTCCGGGGACACTGCCTAAAGTTCCATTAAAAATTTTAATACAATAATCTCCATTATTTTTTTTGAAAATAGTTCCGGCAGATCTTTTTTCAGCACAGAAAATTCTATAATCTCTTGGATCTCCATCACTATGAAGAACAGTCATCATAAATCCCCCGCCTTTATAAGGACCGCTAATACGTCCGCAATATAAATTTAATTGTCCATAAGAGTTTTTATATAATTGCAAAGACCATTCCCCATTAGATATTGTTCTATCAACTCCTGTATAGGCATCCCATCTTTCATGGCCTGCCCATCCTGCCAAATTAACATCAAGGTCATTAAAACTTGTAGGGAATTGACCTCGTGCTAAATTATAAACTCTAATTGACTCTGCAAAAGATTTCATAATACTAAAAGCTTGCACAGCTTTACTTTTTTCCACGGATTTTTGATACTTAGGTAAAGCAATAGCTGCCAAGATACCTATTATCAAGATAACTACTAATAATTCTATAAGTGTAAAGCCACGATTTTTCATATTTTTTCCTCTTATTTTGACTAAAACTATGAAAAAATTTTATCAAAAAAAAAAAAATACAAGTCAAGTTCTTATGATATATAAAAAGATAATTTTATATAAAAACAATAAAAATAAAGTAAATATTTTTGCAAGGATTTTGCGTTAAAATTTCACATAAACAGAGCGCGTGTTTTTGCAAGGATTTTGGAGGAAATTTTAATTAGCTTTTTTCTATTTAGAAAAAAGCGGTTCTTTCAAACGAGGTATACCTCGCGGGGTGGCAACCCCATGTATCCGAAGTTTGAAAAAAATTAAAATTTACCAAAAAGCTGAAGCACAATAAAAAAGGCCTCCGCTTTAAACGGAGACCTTTTTTATTGCTTGAGAAAAAACTATTTTTTCCCTTTTGCAGCTGCTTGAGCAGCGGCAAGTCTTGCTATAGGCACACGGAAAGGTGAGCAGGAAACATAGTTAAAACCTTCTCTGTGGCAGAACTCTACGCTTGAGGGTTCGCCGCCGTGTTCACCGCAAATACCGATTTTGAGGTTCGGTTTAACTTCGCGACCGGCTTTAACTGCATGTTTAATTAAGAAACCAACGCCTTCCTGATCTAAGATTTGGAAAGGATCGTTCTTCAAAACGCCTTGTTCAATATAAGAAGGAACAAAAGCACCTATATCATCTCTGGAGAAGCCAAAAGACATTTGGGTTAAGTCGTTAGTTCCAAAGGAATAGAAATCTGCCACAGCGGCAATTTTTGCTGAAGTAATTGCTGCTCTTGGAATTTCAATCATCGTGCCGACTTTATATTCCATCTTTTTGCCGGTTTTGGCGACGACTTGTTTGTAAGCTTCTTCAATTAAAGGTTTTTGGGAAATGATTTCTTTATCAATACAGACAACAGGAATCATAATTTCCGGTTTAACCTTTAAGCCTTCTTTAATAAGTTCAGCGGCGGCTTCAAAAATGGCACGTGCTTGCATAGAAGTAATTTCCGGATAAGTTACACCAAGGCGGATACCGCGGTGGCCCATCATCGGGTTAACTTCGGCTAAAGCATCGGCGCGTTTTTTAAATTCAACTTCGCTGATATTTAAAGCTTTGCAAATTGCGGCAACGGCATCTTTGCTGTGCGGAACGAATTCGTGTAAAGGCGGATCCATTAAACGAATTGTTACAGGGAAACCTGCCATTGCTTTTAAAGTTGCTTTAATATCGTTCTTCATATAAGGGAAGATTTCGTTTAAAGCTTTAACGCGTTCTTCTTTTGTGCTAGATAAAATCATTTTGCGTAAAGCAAAAAGCGGTTTTTCGGAATTGGCACCATAGAACATATGTTCAATTCTGAAAAGTCCAATACCTTCTGCACCGAAATCGCGTGCTTTTTGTGCATCGGCCGGGTTATCGGCATTGGCGCGGACACCTAAAGTTCTAACGCTGTCGCAAATTTTTAAGAAGGCAGCTAAGTTTTTATTAGAGGTTCCGCCATCAAGCATAGCAAGTTTACCTTCGTAAACAAGGCCGCGGGTTCCGTTTAAAGTTAAAAAGTCGCCTTCTTTAAAAGTTTTACCGGCAACACTCATTGTGCGTTTTGCGAGGTTAACGGAAATTTCACTGCAACCAACGATGCAGCATTTACCCCAACCTCTTGCAACTAAGGCAGCGTGGGAAGTCATACCGCCACGGGCTGTTAAGATAGCAGCAGCAGCGCGCATACCTTCAACATCTTCGGGGTTGGTTTCTTCGCGGACTAAGATAACTTCTTTGCCAGCTTTTTTTGCTTCAATAGCAGTTTGGGTATCAAAAACGATATAACCGCAAGCACCGCCGGGGCCGGCAGGAAGACCTTTGGCTAAAGGTTTGGCTGCTTTTTCGGCTTTAGGATCTACGATAGGGTGCAAAAGTTCGTCAAGTTGGGCAGGGCTAACGCGTAAAACAGCTTGGTTTTTGTTGATAAGTTTTTCTTTAACCATATCAAGTGCCATTTGGACTGCTGCAATACCATTTCTCTTACCGACGCGGCATTGTAAAAGCCAAAGTCTGCCGTCTTCAATGGTAAATTCGATATCAAGCATATCTCTAAAGTGTTTTTCAAGACGTTTTTGGATAGCGTCAAGCTCTTTATAGGCTTTAGGCATTACAACGGCTAAAAATTTATCGTCATTTCCGTGACCGGAAACAGACCATTTGTTAATTGGGCTAGGGGTTCTGATACCGGCAACGACGTCTTCACCCTGTGCGTTAACAAGATATTCTCCGTAGAAGTGGCTATCACCATTACCGGGGTTTCTTGTAAAGGCAACACCGGTTGCGCTTGTTTCACCCATATTACCGAAAACCATTGTTTGAACGTTTACGGCTGTGCCCCAATCATGAGGGATTTTTTCAATGTTTCTGTAAGCAACGGCTCTTTTTCCGTTCCAAGAGGCAAAAACCGCACCAATTGCACCCCAAAGTTGTTCTTGAGGATTATCAGGAAATTCTTTGCCCAAAACTTTTTTAACTTCTTTTTTAAATCTTTCGCAAAGTTCTTTTAATTGAGTTGCGGTAAGTTCGGTATCAGATTTATAGTGATTTTTTGCTTTAACTTCGCAAAGCATTTCATCTAAGATTTTGCGGATACCTTTATCATCTTTAGGTTCAATACCGGCGGCTTTTTCCATAACGACATCAGAATACATCATAATAAGTCTTCTGTAAGCATCATAGACAAATCTTTCATCACCTGTTTTGGCAATCATACCGGGGATAGTATCCAAAGTTAAACCGACGTTTAAAATTGTTTCCATCATACCGGGCATTGAGCTTCTTGCACCGGAGCGGACTGAAACCAAAAGCGGATTTGTTTTTGAACCAAATACTTTACCTGTTTCTTTTTCAACTTTTTTAAGGTTTGCTTCAACAGCAGCTTTTAAAGTTTTAGGATAAGTTCTTTTATTGTTCCAATAGTATGTGCAAACTTCGGTAGTAATAGTAAAACCGGGAGGAACCGGCAATTTAAGTTTCGGGTGGCCGGCCATTTCGGCAAGGTTTGCCCCTTTACCGCCCAAAAGTTCTTTCATAGCGCCATTTCCGTCTGCTTTACCGCAGCCGAAATGGTAAACATAATTAGTTTTTACAGCTTTCTTTTTAGCTGGCATATCTTAGTCTCCATTTTATTAAAAATATAATATTATTTTATTAAATTAAGACTCTAAAATCAAACTCTTGATTTTTAGGCCACTTTTTTTGATACAATGATATTAATGAAAACAAAAAAGAAAGAATTTATTTCCATTGTCCTTGGTGACACTAAATATTTTTACGAAGCCCAACTTGTTGCAACGGAAAAACAAAATAAAAATCTTGTTGTTACCAAAGGGATTATTCCAGACGGCGAAGTTAGCGAATACTATTCCGCCTTTAAATGCACAAAGCATTATAAAAACGGCAAGCTTCATGGCCAACTTTTAGTGCGGGATGTGCAGTCAAACGAAATTATTTTAAAAGAAGTTTACCAAAATGGTGTTTTACAATCTAAAAAAGAAACAAGTATAAAGGTTGAAACAAAAGATAATAATGTAAGTAGCGGTAAAACTTTCTCCCGTTCCGTGTTTGAAAGAGTTTTTTATGAAAATGAAAAAGAAGTTGCCCGCCAAATCTTAAATCAGCAAGGTAAAGTAATGCAACAAACCGGTAAAGTTTATACCGGGGAAGCAAAAGAATTCTACAGCAACGGCAGTTTGAAAAGAGAAGCTTATTTTGAAAAAGGTTTACCGCAAGGTAAAGTTAATATTTACGACCAAAACGGCCGCCTTATTGCTATTGAACATTACGAAAAAGGTTTAAAAAACGGACAAACCCTTTTATATAACTTTGTCCAAAATGTCTTATCAGAAGAAAGAATTGATTATAAAAATGGTTTAGTAGAAGGCAAGCATCAACTTTTTGGACCTAATGGCAAATTGATTCTTATAGAAGAATATAAAGGTGATAAATTAAACGGCACAAGAGAAATCTTCTTTCAAAACGGAAGGCCTGCTTCCAAAGAAAATTATAAAGATGATAAACTTGAAGGAACCCGCCAGCTTTATTATGAAAGCGGACAAATTCTTTACGAAGAATTTTATGTAAACGGAAAACTTCAAGGCCAAAGAAAAGGTTATTTTGAAGATGGTTCTTTGTTTTTACAAGAAAATTATTCTAAAGGCCTTTTAGAAGGTAAAAGAGTTGTTTTCCATAAAAACGGACAAATAGATATTCAAGAAAATTATAAGGATGGTAAATTAATAAAATGAACAGCGAGATAACTGTTTTTGCCCCGGCAAAAGTAAATTTATTTTTAGAAGTTCTCGGCAAAAGACCCGATGGTTACCACGAAATTGATACTTTGTTTGCAAAAATTTCTTTAGGCGACGATATTAAAATAAGCGTTGAACCGGCAAATGAAATTAAAATTTCTTTAAAAATGCGTGGGCCTTACGGCGCAAATTTAAAAGAAGATAAAACAAATCTTGTTTATAAAGCTGCTCTTGCTTTTTTTGACTATTTTGAAATAAAAGCAAAATGCGAAATAAGAGTAGAAAAAAATATCCCGCTTGGGGCAGGGCTTGGCGGTGGTTCAAGCGACGCGGCTTCTGTTTTGCTTGGTTTATGTTCCCTTTATTCTATTGAGTTAAACTCAAAAAGAATGAAAGACTTAAACAAAATAGGGGCAAAACTTGGGGCCGATGTGCCGGTCTTCTTGGAAAAAGGAACTTTCTTTAGAGCCCAAGGCATTGGGGAAAAATTAACTTTAATTAAAAGTGATATAAAATCCCCCGCTCTTGTTATTGTTTATCCTAAAATATCAAGTGATACCGCAACCGCATATAAAGAGGCAAAAATAAACTCCGACAAAAAGAAGTTGACAAATATTTCCAATCTTAATAAAATAGTAGAGGATGTAAAAAAAGCCTGCCCGATGGCTATTTGGGGCGGACTTATTTATAATAAGCTTGAAGATGGTGTCCTTTCCCGTTTAGATGTTATAAAGGAAACAAAGGAACAACTAAAAGCTCTTGGGGCGGATTTCGTTTTGATGTCCGGTTCAGGGTCAAGTGTAATAGGTTTTGTTCAAGACGAATCTAAAGCACAGGAAATAGCAAAGAAAATAAAAGACAAAGATGTATTTTTAGCACATTTTTGGAGGGCTTAAAGTATGAAAATAACAGAAATCAGAATCCACCTTATGGGGGAAGAACGTCTTAAAGCATTTGCAAGCGTAACATTTGATGATTCTTTTGTTGTGCGCAATATGAAAGTTGTTGAAGGAGCAAAAGGGGTGTTCCTTTGCATGCCGTCAAGAAAATTGCCGGATGGCACACACAAAGATATGGTCCACCCGATCAATCAAGAATTTAGACAATATTTGGAAGAAAATATTCTTAAAGCTTATAACGAAGAATTAGCAAAGAATCCTAACGGCGCTGCAAAACCTACCACGGAAGCCGCCGCAGAAGAACCTGCTAAAGCCGAGTAAAGTTTTAAAATAGTTGCCTTAAACAAATAAAAAAGATATAATATATACATAAGATTTGACAACCTTTGTTTAAGGCAACTAAAATTTTAAGTAGTAATCGCCAAGGAAAGGCGAACAAAAATATTTCCGGGTGGTGTAATGGTAACACATCTCCCTTTGGAGGAGAATTTCTAGGTTCGAGTCCTAGCCCGGAAGATTTCAATTTAAAAGACTAACACTCACTTTCGTGAGTGTTTTTTTATCCTATAAAGATTGATAATTCCGACTTGATTAGCTATACTATTAGTGTCAGCTGAGATTTTAACATGCTCTAAAAGGCGTGCACTCGGCTGACTTTTTATTTCAAATCTATAATACCCCAACATAGCACGATATTTTGCGAGGATTTTTGAGGAAATTTTAATTAGCTTTTTCTAACAGAAAAAGCGTTTCTTTCGAACGAGGTATACCTCGCGGGGTGGCAACCCCATGTATCCGAAGTTTGAAAAAAATTAAAATTTACCAAAAAGCTGAAGCAAATAAAAAGACCTATAGGGAAAATAGGTCTTTTGACCCTGTTAATATTACACAAATAGTTATACAATTATATTAAGATCAAATTAAGGATACAAGTAAAATGAAAAGTAATTTAAAATTCCTTCTAGCCCTTGGCGATACAAAACTAATTATGTTAAATAGTGCCGGGCAAAACATTTGCTACTTTAAGCAAAACAATAATGGCTTTACAAAAGATTTATCTAAAATAGCCACATTACTACAATCTAGGTAATTTACTAAACTATTGACCCTGATGTTAGGGATTTGCTACTATTTAAGTATAGGTATGACAGACATTTCAGATATAAAAGTGAAAATTGAACTTGATAATATTCTACTTATAAAAGAAAATATTACCAAAAAAGCACTTGTTGAAAAATTAGTTCGTTGTATTTGTGAAAAGAACCCTTCTCTTAATGTAGAAGAACTTCTTGCCGCTGTATTAAAAAGAGAAGAAGGCATAAGCACAACTTTGGAAAGTGCTTTAAGTATCCCCCACGCAAGAGTGGAGGATCTTGATACTTTTGTCGGGGCTTTGGCCGTTATGCCAAAACCTATAGAAGATGATTATGGCTTACCTATAAAAGTTATGTTCCTTTTCTTTTCACCGGCAGGGCAACCTTATTTTGTAAAACATCTAAAATTACTTGCCAGCTTATCAGAAAAGTTCACACCGGAATTTGTGCAGGAACTTACAACTTGCACAACACCGCAAGAAATTGCTAAAAAAGTTAATTTATAAAATATGATACAAGACCCATTAAAAACACAATTTAAAGTTAAAGGAGTTGTGGTAATAACTACCGCTATGCTCACTTTTATTACCGCTTGGCAGGCCGCCTCTATTGTTTTGTGCGACTTTGCTTCAAGCGCTTTTTATGCCGGAGGTATAGCAATGAGTGCTTTCGGTCCGGCTTTCCCTTGGTATATTTTAGGGGTAATGCTCTTTGCCGGGCTTTTGATGATGATGTATATAGAATCTTGTTCTATGTTTACGCGTGGAGGAGTCTTTCCTGTAGTCAATGCCGGCCTTGGCGAAAATGCCGCAAAAGCTGCCGCTGCTGCTATTTTATTTGATTTTACTTTAACAGGCCCTATCAGCGGCCTTTCCGCAGGACATTATTTATCCGGCTTAATTAATTCTGTTTTAAGGGCAATACATATTCCTTTTGAATTACCAAATGAAACTGTTGCCGTTATCTTTGCTTTGCTTGTTACCCTATATTTTTGGTATCAAAATGTAAAAGGTATTGAAGATTCCAGCGATAAAAGTCGCAAAATTATCCGTTTTTCAATGGTAATTTGTCTTATTTTATTTGTCTGGGCAATTATTACTTTGATAATGAGAGGCCATATAAACCTTCCGCCGTTTAAACCACAATTAAACGAGGTTTCTTTAGGTTTGGCCAGCAACTTTACCTTTATGCAAAAAATCGGTTTCTTGGGCGTTTTAGTGGCTTTAGGGCACTCTGTTCTTGCTTTAAGCGGTCTTGAAACTTTTGCCCAAGTGTTTAGGGAAATTGAATACCCTAAAATTCAAAATTTAAAAAAAGCTGCTTTAATTGTTTTCTTATTTGCTTTACTTTTTACAGGAGGTTTAACTTTCCTTTCATCTTTAATTATCCCCCCTGATTTGATTGCAAGCGAATATCACGATAATTTGCTTGCCGGCTTAGCAATGCACTTAAGCGGACCTAATTTCTTAAAACTTATTATGCAAGGCGCTGTGGTGCTTGCCGGTGTTGCAATGCTTTCAGGAGCTGTTAATACCTCAATTATCGGTGCAAATGGCATTATGAACCGTGTGGCTGAAACAGGTATTTTGACTGATTGGTTTAGAAAAATCCACAAAAGATACGGCACAACTTACCATATAATAAATATGATTTGCCTTATGCAAGTGGGTGTCATTTTATTATCCGGCGGTAAACTATATTTAATCGGTCAGGCCTATGCTTTCGGTGTTTTGTGGAGTTTCGTTTTGGAAATGACTTCTCTTGTAATTTTACGTTTTAAAAACCGCGAGCAGAAACGCGACTTTATGATGCCTTTTAATATAAAATTTGATCACTATTATATTCCTATTGGCGGTGCTTTTGTAGTTATAGCGGTAATTATGCTGGCGGTTGTTAATCTTTTTACAAAGAAAATTGCAACCGTTTCCGGTTTTTCTTTTGCTGCTTTATTTTTCTTAGTTTTCCATATTTCACAAAGATTAAATGCTAAAAAGGCAAATGATATTTTTGAAGAAGGACACAGAGAAAAGTTAAATCAAACAGAAGTTGAAAATATTTCTAAAGCACTTGAAGATATTAAAGGAGAAAAAAGAATTTTGGTGCCGGTTAAAAATCCGGAAAATCTTTATCATTTAGAAGAAGTTTTGAAAAATGTAAATGACGACGATACTGAAATTATTGTCCTCTATGCAAAGCCGCTTGATACTTGGAGCGTAGGTAAAACCCGCCAGGCAACAGCAGTTGATGAGCAAGAACTCTTTACTAAAGTTATCTTAATTGCAGAAAAATACGGCCTTAGCGTGCATCCTCTTTTAGTTAGATGTAATGACTATTCTTATGCTGTTGCCCAGGTCGCTTTAGCGGCAAAAGTAAAAGAAATTATTATGGGTGTCTCCGGCTCTTTTGGCGCAAATGATCAACTTGAAAGACTTGTTATGGCTTGGGGAGCGGTGCAATCAGAACAAGATAATGAAAAGACTTCAATAGTCGCAAAAATTATATGGGAGGGTAGGGAAGTTTCCTACAAGTTCTAAAATGGCTATTTTAACTATTTGCAGATATGGTAAAGAAATTTTAAAACAAAAAACAAAAAGAATAAATTTTAATATTCTTGAGAAAAAGTTACCTAAAATCATAAATGATATGACGCAAACTTGCCTTGCTTATAATGGCGTAGGGCTTGCTGCAACACAGGTTGGGCTTGATATTGCTCTTGCTGTTGTTCTTTTGCCACAGGAAGAAGAAGGCCACTATAAAAAATATGTTTTAATCAACCCTGAAATTACGAATAAAGAAGGATCTATTATGAGCACCGAAGGATGCTTATCTTTCCCCGGTTTAAGTATCCAAGTGCCGCGGGCAAAAAAAGTTAAAGTTAAATATCTTAACGAAAAGGGCTTACCTGTAGAACTTAATGCTGATGGCTTTTTAGCCATTATTTTACAGCACGAGATTGACCACTTAAACGGCAAAGTTTTTATTGAAAGAGTTCAACCCAAAGACCAAGCAAAAGTTCAAGAAGAACTAGAAAGACTATCTAAAGAGTGGTAAAGCTCATTTTAAAAAACACCTTTGTTATTTTGCAAAGGTGTTTTTTTATGCCCTTTTTTATCTCTTTATTATAATTTTTTTAAAATTGCATTTGTGCACGCTTTTGCGCTGGCCCAGGCAAAGTGCAAGTTATAACCGCCAAGTTGACCTGTAATGTCAAGATTCTCACCAATAAAATATAAATCTTTACCCTTTAAAGATTCAAATGTTTTGGAAGATATTTCTTTTGTATCTATACCGCCGGCGCAAACTTCGCTTTTATCATAATCATAGGTGTTTTGCACCTTTATTTTAAAAGCACAAAATAAACCTTCCAAATATTTTAAATCTTGTTTACTAGCATCAGGCAAGGTTTTGTTAAAGTCTTTTAAGAGAGTTTGTGCTAAATGTTTTGGCATAATTTCGCCAAAAATATTTGAGGGCAGTTTTGTATTATTTTTATTTTTTAAAATAAAATCTTTAAAATCTACTGATGGCAAAAAATTAATTAAAATTTCTTTATTTTGTAGGCCATAAAGCGAAAGTTTAAAAACGGCAGGCCCGCTTAAACCCTCGTGAGTAAATAAAATATCTTCTGTAAAAGTTTTATTTTGGCAAGATAGTTGCGCTTTTATAGTTAGCCCTGCTAAATCTTTAAAAAATTCTTTTTGTTTTTTATTCCACAAAATACCGCACAAGGCAGGGTAAGGGGTAATAATATTGTGTCCGAAACTTTGCGCAAGTTTAAAAGCGCTAAAACTCCCCCCTAATTTTTTATAGGTTGGCCCACCAAGCGCGCAGATAACTTTTTTTGCGTAAAAAACATTTTTATCTGTTTTAATTTCAAAAATATCTTTTTTTACTACTGAAATTATTTTGTTTTCAAAAGCAAAAGTTGTGCTTTGTTTATCTATTTTAGATAAAATTAAATCTAAAATAGCTTTTGAAGATTTGGCAAAATATTGACCGCTTGGGCGTAAGTCATAAGAAATATTATTCTCTTCTAAAAACTCTAAAAATTCTTGTAATTTAAAACCTGCAAGAGCAGACTTTATAAAATGTGGGTTCTGGCTAAAATAATACTCCGCGCCCATATTTTTATTTGAAAAATTACAAAGCCCGCCACCTGAAGCAAGTAACTTTCTGCCCGGGTTTTTTCCTGCTTCAATAATAATTTTATTTTTTTGCCCAAGTAAACTTGCTGCATAAAGCCCGCTTGCGCCGGCCCCAAGTATAGCAATATCAAAAATTTTCATAGTTTTTTATTCATCAGTTTATTTAACCACAAGGCACCGGCCATAGTTAAAATTAAACCGGAAACATTAAACAAACTAAACTTATCATAGCCGAAAATTACCGATAGAACTAAAGTTAAAGCAGGGAAAGATAAAGCAACCGCCGTTGTTTTGGAAAGTTCTAAATTCCTAATGGCGTAAACCCATAAATTATAAGAAAGGCCATATCTTATAACGCCCATATAAACAAGCACAATTATTAAAGAAAAATTAAAATTAAAAATAGGCTCTGGCTCAAACAACAACATCAAAACAATCAAAACAGGTATAGAATAAAAGTTTTTAGTCGCACAAATTAAACTATCGTTAATTTCCCTCGGCAATTTTTTAATTAAAATATGGCTTGCTTGGAACATCCACACACAAAAAACAACAATTAAATCCCCTTTTAAATGGGGCGAAAGGCCATTTTGAAACATTAAAATTGTTGCACCGGCAATTATCAAAAAAGAAGCAATAATTTGTTTTAAAGTAATTCTTTCTTTCAAAAATATCGCACAGAAAAGTAAAGAATATAACATCTCTACCTGGTTTAAAATTGCGATATTAGCAGGAGTCGTCCATTTTAGAGCATAAAGCATCGCACAGAAGGGCAAAGCATTACCAAAATTTGAAATTAAGAAATATTTAAGCCAATATTTTCTTTCAAAAATTTTAGTAAATTGTTTATTTTTTATTACAGGAAATAAAAAATAAATAAAGCCCATTACACTTGCAAGCAAAACTAAAAAAACAGAGCTGATAAGATTGACTGATAGTCCGCCTATTATCGGGGAAAATCCCAAAATAAGCCAAAATATAAATAAAGAAAGTTTTGGATTCATTAATTAAATTTTATCAATTTGCTCATATAATTGTAAAATATATATATGTATAAACCTATAATATTACTTACTATTTCTAATATTTTTATGACTTTTGCTTGGTATGGCCATCTAAAGTTTAAAGATAAAGCAATGTGGCTTGTTATTTTAACAAGTTGGTGTATTGCTTTAATGGAATATTGTTTTTTAATTCCTGCAAACAGGATAGGTCATAATTATTATTCCACCGCACAATTAAAAGGAATGCAAGAAGTTATAACGCTTGTTGTTTTTGCATTTTTTAGCATCTTATATTTAAAAGAAAATTTGCGCTGGAATCATTATATTGGTTTTTTATTTTTAATAATTGCAGCTTTTTTTATTTTCAAAAAATAAAATTTTATAAAAAATTTTTAACAAAAAACAAAAAATATTTTTTTATAAAACAGCAAATTCTCCGTCGTAAAACATTAAAATTAAAAAATATTTTTTAAAGCATTATAAAAATTTTAAAAAATAATTTTCAATATTTTTTAAAAAAACACTTGCATTTTTTGTGTTTATGTGCTATTATGTTTTTGAAGACATATATCCTTAACTTAGGAGAACAAAATGCCTGTAAAGAAAAAAACAGCAACAAAAAAAGTTGCAAAAAAAGTAGTAAAGAAAGTTGCAGTTAAAAAAGCTGCAAAAAAAACCTGCACAAAAAAAGCTTGTGCAAAAAAAGCCTGCGCTAAAAAAGCCTGTGCTAAGAAAGCAGTAAAAAAAGTAGCAAAAAAAGCTGTAAAAAAACCAGCAAAAAAAGCTACCAAAAGAAAATAAATATTTAAAACAGCAGCCCTCGTTCTTTTAGAACGGGGGCTGTTGTTTTTTTATGTCTAAATTATTTCCCTATCATAAAAAACCTTAAATTGCACTCCTAGCACACTATATGCTACAATAGAATTAGGGGGTATTTTGTTATTTTTTGGCTACATAAAATCAGGCCGAAAAGATAAACACCTATAAAACCTAAATACATAAAAATAAGGAAATAAAAAATGAATATATTTGAAAGAACTTTCTGCCGCACTTATCAATTTGGCTTTAAGGCCGCTATGCCTGTTTTGCCTTATCACGAACCAAAAGTTTATAATTCTATTACAAATATCACAGATATTTTAAATAAAGAAAATAAAACTTGTGCCTTAATCGTTAGCGATCAAGGTATCCGCCAAAGCGGAATAATTGATATTTTAACCAAAATTTTAAAAGAAGCAAAAATCAAATATGCCATCTATGATAAAACACAGGCAAACCCTACAATCTATAATATTGAAGACGGCCTAAAAATTTATAATCAAAATAAATGCGACGCACTTATTGCCGTTGGGGGCGGTTCTTCTATGGACTGTGCAAAAGCAATCGGC
Organism: Elusimicrobiaceae bacterium; assembly: GCA_017534965.1. GTDB lineage: Bacteria > Elusimicrobiota > Elusimicrobia > Elusimicrobiales > Elusimicrobiaceae > Proelusimicrobium. The sequence continues at coordinate 13,444 of JAFXVA010000037.1, forward strand.
GCGCGTGTGGCTTATCCTAAAAAATCTATAGAACAAATGAAAGGCCTTATGCATGTTTTAAAAAAGATTCCGACTTTGATTACTATTCCCACCACCGCCGGAACAGGCAGCGAGGTAACAGTAACCGCCGTAATAACCGATAGTGATAAAAAACATAAATATACACTTAATAATTTTACATTTATTCCTTATTATGCAATTTTAGACCCGAAATTAACTATCACACTCCCCCCTGCTTTAACTGCCACAACAGGTATGGACGCGCTAACCCACGCCGTAGAGGCCTATATCGGACGCTCTACAACAAAAGAAACGCGCACCCTTGCCCTTGAAGCTACCAAACTTGTTTTTGAAAATATTTTAACTGCTTATAAAGACGGATTAAATATCAATGCGCGCGCAAATATGCTGCTTGCCGCTTATAAAGCAGGGATTGCGTTTTCAAAATCTTATGTGGGTTATATTCACGCTATTGCCCACTCGCTCGGCGGACAATATAATATACCCCACGGACTTGCAAATGCCGTTTTAATGCCTTATGTTTTAGAAGGTTATGGCAAAACGATTTATAAAAAACTTCACAATTTGGCTATTAGCGCCGGTATCAGCACAAAAGAAGAATCAAGCAAAGTTGCCACTCAAAAATTTATTAGTGCGATAAAAAATTTAAATAAACAAATGAATATCCCCTCAACTTTTGATATTATTGAAGAAAAAGATATCAAAAAGATGGCACGCTACGCCGCAAAAGAAGCAAACCCCTTATACCCTGTGCCGCAACTTATGAACGCAAAAGAACTTGAAAAGTTCTATTATCAGGTGAGAGGTAATAAAAATGGAACTAAATAAAATTTTAGAAAGCCAAAAAAAATTTTTTCAAACCGGGGCAACTTTAGATATTAATTTTCGCATAGAAAGACTTAAACTTTTAAAAGAAGTTATCAAAGGCCACGAAACAGAACTTTCTGCCGCCCTTAAACAAGATTTAGGAAAAAGTTCTTTTGAAAGTTTTATGTGCGAAATCGGCCTTGTTTTAGAAGAAATTAGTTTTATGATAAAAAACATAAAAAAACTTTCCGCCGAAAAAAAGGTTCCGACTCCTTTAGTAAATTTTGCTTCAAGAAGTTATACAAAACCTACCCCTTACGGAAACACTTTAATTATAAGCCCGTGGAATTATCCCTTTTTACTTACTATGGGGCCTTTGGTTGATAGTATTGCTGCAGGAAATACCGCTATGATAAAACCAAGCAAAAACTCGCCCGCAACGACACAAATTATGAGCAAAATTATAAAAACCTGTTTTAAAGAAGACTATGTTTTTTTGGTTGATAAAGATATTGATACAGCAAGAGATTTAATAAAACAAAAATTTGATTTTATTTTCTTTACGGGCAGTTCCTCTGTTGGTAAAGAAGTGCTAAGAAATGCAGCAGAACATTTAACACCGGTTGTTTTGGAACTTGGGGGCAAAAGCCCCTGTATCGTTGATAAAGCAGCAAATATCAACCTTGCCGCAAAAAGAATTGTGTTTGGCAAATTTTTGAACTGCGGGCAAACTTGCGTTGCGCCGGATTATATTTTATGCCAAAAAAGCGTGTTAAAAGATTTACAACGCGAGCTTTGCGTTCAAATAGAAAAACAATATTCTATAAAACCGCTTAAAAATGCAAACTACGGCAAAATTATAAATCAAAAACAATTTGAGCGTTTACTTGGTTTAATAGAAAAAGATAAAGTTATTATCGGCGGTAATTCTAATAAAAAGACTTTACAAATTGAGCCGACAATTATGACAAATGTTTCTTGGCAAGATAAAATTATGCAAGAAGAAATTTTTGGTCCTATTTTGCCGATTTTAACTTTTGATAAAATTGAAGAAATTATTAATATTTTAAATCAAAAACCAAAACCTCTTGCTTTATATTTGTTTTCAAACAATAAAGAAAATATCAAACAAATAACTTCGCGCGTGCAATATGGCGGTGGGTGTATAAATGATACTATTATCCACCTTGCCACAACACAAATGGCTTTTGGTGGCGTTGGAGAAAGTGGCATGGGCTCTTATCACGGGGCGCAAGGTTTTAGAACTTTCTGCCACACAAAAAGTATTGTAGATAAGAAAAATTGGATAGATTTCCCCGTGCGCTATGCGCCTTATAAAGAAATGTTTCTAAAACTTTTACATCTTCTGTTAAAATAAAAATCCAATAAAAAAACCGCCTAAATTTTTAGGCGGTTTTTAGTTTTAATGAAATATTATTCTCTGTTAATAACAGCACTATAACCTAATACGGAAACAATCACAAAAGCTAGCGCGCTATAAGCAAGCCACCATAATCTTTGCCCTGTTAATTGCGGTAAAGTAATAGCTTCCCAAACAAAAGAAATCAAAAGTTTAACGACTAAAACCCAAATTACAGCTATTACTATTCTAAAGATAATATCAAGTATTCCTATATGAATACCTTTACTGAAAGAAACTTTAAATGAATTTAAAAATTTACTCATAATAAAATTTTAGCTATTGTAGCACTTAAAGTCAAGCACTTAATGAATATTTAGCATCTCCTTAGCATTATTAAAAACTTCATCTACGCTGATATCTTTCATACATTTAAAATGACCTTGAGGGCATTTTTTACCGCCGTGCAAAGCACAAGGGCGACAAGGCAAACCTTTAACTTCAATTACCCTATGGCCTTTACCATAGGGGAAAAAGCCAAGTTCTTTTGTTGTAGGACCAAATATTGCAAGGGTAGGAACGTCAAAGGCAGTTGCAATGTGCATCGGGCCGGAATCGTTTGTTACAAACAATTTAAAATATTTCATTATAGCCATTAATTCAGAAAGTGTTGTTTTGCTTGCCAAATTAACAGGGTGAACTTTGGAAAGACGGCAGACTTGCTCGCCCAAGTCAACATCTTTAGGACCGCCTACGATTACAGCCCTAAGGCCAAGTTCTTTTTCCACTCTTTCAATAAATTTAGCATAATTTTCTGCCGGCCAGCATTTTGTCGGCCAAACAGAACCGGGGTGAACACCAATAATATTTTTGCCCTCAAGCCCTGCATCTTTAAGCATTTTCAAGACATTTGCCTGGGCATCTTCGGTTGAGTCATCCATTTTTAATTCGGCATTGGCAAAGTTTTCATTAACAATACCTTGCAAGAGTGATAAATTCCTTTCTGCATCATGAATAAGCCAAGAAAACGGCAAAGTTCTTGTATATAAAAATCTGCCTTCGCTATTAGAAAAGCCAATACGTATCTTAACACCGCTAAGCCAAGCAATAAAGGCACTTCTAAAACTTCTATGAGGAACCAAAATAACATCAACATTGGCTTCTTTTATTTGACGGGCTGTTTTAAAAACACCAAAAATCTTTCCAAGCCCTTTTTTATCATCAATAATAATTTTGGAAACTTCTTTTAAGTTGGCAAAAATTTCCCTTGTTTGAGGGCGGGTTACAACAATAATTTTTGCTTTTGGAAAAAGATGAGCCGTCTTTTTAACAAGCGGAGTTGTTAAAACAGAATCCCCGATAAATGAAGTTTGAAAAATACAAATGTTTTCCACTTCTTTTACATTAACTTTAGCCGGCTTAAAAGACCAATCATTTAATTGCGGTGTTGTATATTTTATCGGTATATCCCAGGGTTTAAGGGCCTCTAAATATTTTTCAAGAGTATGCTTTTCTAAAGAAGGGCTGTTAATTTTAAATTTAACAAAAAGTCTTCTTTCAACGGAATTTTTGTTATAGCGCTGTTTTTTAGGTATGCCGGAAAGCAAACTTAAAAGTCTGGTTCGGCCGGTAGAGTGCAAGTCAAGCAAATGGGTAAATTTTGCTTTTCTTATTTTTCTTAAAGTAGAGAAAAAGTGCCATCTCTTAAAAATTATAATCTCATCAATATCCGGATGTCCGCTAAAAACTTGTGCAAATTGCGGTTTTACCATTAAAGCAATATGGCAGTTCGGCCATTTTGCCTTAATATTTTTAAACACAGGAGATGCAAGCATAATATCACCAAGAGAAGATAAACGTAAAACAAGAATTTTATTTTTATTATTATTTTCCATAAGTTTTGATTATACTGATAGTTTTTTCAGTAGCTCCTTTAAAAGATAAGGCAACCCTAAGTGCATCTGCACCTGCCTTTTTAGTTAAAGTTTTATTACTTACAAATTTTTCAAGTTCAGTAACAAAAGTATTTTTACTTACTTTTACTGCCCCCCCTTCTTTAAATAATTTTGTAGCAACCTCCGGCGTATTATAGAAATAAGGCCCGCTTAAAATTGCTTTGCCAAGTATTGCTGCTTCCAAAAAATTGTGCCCCCCTTTTTTGCTAATTGTGCCTCCGATAAAAGCCAAATCCCCCATTGTATAAAAAGCACCAAGCATACCCATAGTATCAACCAGTAAAATTTGCGTTTCATTTTTTAAAGATTCTTTAATAGTGCTATAAACAGCAAAAGGTATTTTGGATTTTTTAAGATTTTCTATTATAGCAGAAGTTCTTTCCAAATGTCTTGGAGCAATAATAAATTTGACTTGTTTTAATTTTTTAGCCGTTTTGATAAGAAGGTCCTCTTCTTCACCATGAGTGCTGCCACAAGTTAAAATAAAGTCATTTTTCCAAGTAAGTTTTTTAATTATTTCTGCGGCTTCTTCTTGGCGGGCAGGATTTTGATTAAGTAAGTCATATTTTACATTGCCGGTATTAAAAACTTTTTCTTTTTCAGCACCAAGTTTAATATATCTTTTAGCAATATCTTCCGTTTGGGCACATATTAAGCAAATTTTGCTTATAACAAGGTTTGCCAAAGGCCTAGCCCAGTTATAGCGTTTTGCACTTCTTTGTGAAAGACGGCCATTTATAACGCAAACGGGGACATTATTATTAGAACAAGCAACAATAGTATTAGGCCATAAATCTGCTTCCACAATAAAAAGTTTACAAGGTTTATAAAATTTTAAAAAACGTTTAATAAAGAAATAAAAATCTAAAGGCATCAAAAGGGCTTTATCAAAAACCTCATTTTTTAAAGCTGCCTGACGGCCAGCTTGGGTTGTTGTGGTGATAATAAGAGGTTTTTTATAAAGTTCTTTTAATTTTTCGGCTACTAAAACAACACTTTTGACTTCGCCAACGCTTGCTGCGTGTATCCATAAAGCCCCTTTGGGTGTGTTTTTAGTAGCACAAAGAGTAAAACGTTCCGAAATTTCCGCTCTAAGATTTTTGAGTAAATTTCTTCTTGGAGAAAGAAAAAAATAGACTAAAAAACCAAGTCCGGCAATAGGAAAAAGAATATTTATCAAAACAAGTAAAATATATCCCATATTATTTACCCTTTTTACATAATTTAGCAGCTTCTTTAGTTGCCTTATTTAATCTTTCCGTTAAAATATCACAAAGAACCTGAGTATCTTGTTCAGGATTAAAATAAAGAGGTTCTCCGTAAACAATAGCCAAGCGACCAAAAGGTAATGGAATTTGGAATTTATCCCATGAATTTACATGGAATTTATGGCTACAATCAACACCGGCAGGAATAATTGGTAAACGGGTTTTTCTTGCTAAATAAATAATACCGGGGCTCGCTTTATAAATAGGACCTCTTGGGCCATCGGGAGTAAGGGCCGGATTAAAACCTTTTTTGGCATCTTCTATTAAACCTCTTAAAGCGGCAAAACCACCCCGCGTGCTTGAACCGCGGGTTGCCTTCATATTAAATTTAGGCAAGCTGCTTGCGATATATTCGCCGTCAGAACTCATACTGACTAAAACAGAAATTTTACCTTTTTTCCTATACGGAAAAAGTAAGAAAGACTGCTGATTATGCCAAAAAGCATAAATCACTTGTTGTTTATCATCTAATTCTTGAGCTTGTTTATCTTTCTTATAAATAAATTTTGTAAAAAGCCCGACAAAATACACATAGCCAGCTATTAAATAAGCGACTATGGCGTAATGCCAAGATTTATTTTTATTTTTTACTTTTTTACTCATTTATTTTTTACCTTTTTTCTTTTTCCAAGGGATAATAAAAACAATAGTGTTTTTAGGTAAAAGCTGCCCTTCTTGATATTTTATACCGACTTTTGCGCCGTTAAGTCTATCAAGCAAAACAGGCAGAAGTTCTCTTGCTTGAGCAACTTCTATCTGTTTTGCCTCTCTTATAAATTTTGGCTGGTTTGAATAATTAAATTGAGGAACAGCAATAATTGTATAATTTTCTGTTTCATATTCTTCTTTTTTGGCATCATCACTGACGACATCTGCCATAAACATTATTGCTGTTCTCAAAAATTCCATTAAGGCAATATTGGCAATAACAAGGGCTTGGGGATTAATAATTTGGGAAACTTCCTGATCAATCTTTTCGCCTAAAGTTAAAGCGCATAAACTTGCCATTTCATAATCAATAGAAAGGGCGTTTGTTTCCATATTTTTTCCTTCAAGAAATTCATAAACAACGCCCGGTTCCAAAGCACTATGTAAAGAAGTTAAAAAAACCGCAAGTTCACTTTCATCCTTAAAACCTGCTGCACGCAAGTCAATACCTGCGCCGCGCAAACGGCGCAGGATTTCCTTGTAATGCAAAGTGATTTTGAACTTACGGATTTTACGCATTATCTGTTTCTTTTCTTACTTTTCAAATGTGGTTCTTGATAACCATTATTTGAAGGTGCTTTTTCGGCAGAAAGACTAAATTGTCCATTCTTAGTCCATTGGTAAACAAGACCGGGAACCAAAAGAGCACTTGTATACATACCGGAAGTTAAACCGACTAAAATAGCAAGACAGAAGTTATTAAGCACTTTTCCGCCCATGAAATACAAAATAGCTGTTGCACCGATAACAGTAATAGAAGTTATAATGGTTCTTGAAAGTGTTTCGTTAACACTGACATTTAACCATTCTCTTATATGCCATTTCGGATTTAATTTCATATTTTCGCGCACTCTGTCAAAAATAACAATAGTATCGTTTATAGAGAAACCTGCTATTGTCATAAAGGCAGCTACGATAACCAAGTCAACTTCCAATTGAAAGAAAGAAAATACGCCCACGGTTAAAAACACATCGTGGAACAAGGCAGCAACAGCCATAGCGCCCCAAATAACACTTTGGAATCTAAATGCAATGTAAAGAATCATAGCAAACATTGCAATAGTAAAAGCAAAAAATGCTTTTTTTGCTAAGTCATTACCGACAGCCGGGCCAACGAAATCTGTTTGTTCGATTTCAAATTCAACACCGGTATTTTTTAACCCTTCTTGAATATTAACAGAAACTTCGTTAACATTTTCTTGGGCACCTTTTACTTTAACGGCAAAAGCATTTGTGCCGATAAAGGATTGAATATCTGCCTTAATACCTTTTTGATTAAGGGCAGATCTTACTTGATCAATATTGATATTATCTTTAAACTGAACTTGAACCATTGTTCCGCCGGTAAAATCAATACCGAAGTTTAAACCCTTTGTAACGACAGAGATTAAACAAGCAATCATAATTAAACCGGAAAGGACAAAGAAAGTTTTTCTTGCTCCTAAAATATCAATATGCGTTTTTGGCAAAATTCTAAAATATTTCATAATTATATACTAATCTCCTTGGGATTTGCCGTAAGCAATGTCTCATAAATTGCGCGGGTCACAAATACTGAAGTAAACACACCCACTAAAAGACCCAAAGTTAAGGTTAAAGCAAAACCTTTAACAGGACCTGTTCCGAAGTTGAAAAGCAAGATAGAAGCGATCCAGGTTGTAAAGTTAGAGTCGAAAATTGCGCTCCAAGCTTTTTCATAACCTTCTTTAACAACAAGATATAAAGGCTGGCCTTTATCATATTCTTCGCGCATACGTTCCAAAATAAGAACGTTTGCATCAACTGCCATTGCCAAGGATAAAATAATACCTGCGATACCCGGCAAGGTAAGTGTTGCAGAAAAATAAGCCATTGTTGCAATTAAGAAAACAATATTTAATACCAAAGCTACGCTGGAAATAAAACCGGAAGCTCTGTAGTAAATTGTCATAAATAATACGATAAAGATAAAACCTATTAAAGAAGCTTTTAAACCGCTTTTAATAGAGTCTTCACCAAGGCCAGGACCAATAACTCTTTTTTCAATAATTTTAACAGGAGCAGGCAAAGCACCGGCACGTAAAACGATAGCAAGTTGTTTTGCTTCGTTCATGGTAAATCTACCGGTAATTTGACCATCTCTTGTAATTCTGGCATTGATTGAAGGGGCACTTTGAATTGTATTATCTAACACGATAGCAAGTTGTTTATGCAAGTTATGACCTGTTAAATCACCGAATTTTTTAGCACCTGCTCCGTTAAAAGTAAAGGAAACAGCAGGATAGCCATATTCTCCTGTAGATACGCGGGCATCTTCTAAATCAGCACCGGTAACTTCTGCTTTTGCAGAGACAGGATAAAAACCGCCGTCTTTACTTCTCATAATAGTTATATCTTCCGGAACGAGAGCTTGTGCTTCTGCTGTTAAAGTTCCATCGGAATTAAAGGGCTCTTCAAGTTCGCTTACTTTTTGAAGGGCTTCTTTTGCTCTAGCAGATTCATCAACAATTCTAAATTCAAGCATAGCTGTTTTACCGATAAGGGCTTCTGCTTGTTCGGGATTAGCAATACCCGGAAGTTGAACTGAAATCCATTTTTCCCCTTGTTTGGTTATGGGGATTTCACCAACGCCATATTGGTCAATTCTGTTTCTGACAATTTCAATGGCGCGTTGCATAGACTCATTTAAAGATTCATTACCTTCTAATTTGGAAACATCAAGTTCCAAAAGTAAGGAAGAACCCCCTCTTAAGTCCAAACCTAAATTAATAATTCTTTTAGGTCTATCGCCGGAGGATTCCAGCGTTTCCCTTTCCTCAGGTGTCTTTGAATACCACTCATAACTTGGGTAAAGCAAAACAACTGAGCCAACAAGGGCAATAATTATTATCATCCACTTTACTGCTAGTTTATTCATTTTTTGTTAACTCCATTTGCATTATCTTTGAGAACATCAACTATTCCGTTTTCTAAGACGGTAAT
>JAFXVA010000038.1 GCA_017534965.1 Elusimicrobiaceae bacterium
CTCCGATAAATTTTAAATCCCGCTTTTGCGGGGTTTAAATTTATAGAGAATGGAGCGATACCAACTGCTTGGTATCGTATCGGGATTTGAAAAGTTTATTTGTGTACTAAACTTAAAATTGTATTTATTTTATCTTCTGATAAAAAAGCTATCTCTAAAATAGTTTTAGATTTTTCTTGATATTCACTAGATTCTGGTAAAGTTTTAACGACTAAAACATGACTAAATAAAATTTGTTTTTGTTCAAATATAAATTTATTATAAGGCAAACACAAGCCTTGCCCTATAGCACTTATAATTATCATTTTTTCATAAACCTCTATTTTTAATGGCCTCATTCGGAATGATAGCAGTCCAAATTTAAAATTTCCTGATAACCAACTATAATTATGTAAAGGATAAGGATATTTCTGTTTTAATTCAGAATATTTATCTGGTAAAAAAGTAGCGGAAAATGTTTTAGCCATTATAAAACATAAAAATACAAAACCTATAATAACTAGCGGAAGAATATATATGGCATCCATTTTCTTTTCTCCTTTTCATTTTATTATAACATTTAATAGTTTTTTTACAAAAATATTAAGCTAAACAGAGCAAATTTTTTTAGCGAGTATTTTGCGTTTAGAAATTTGCAAAATAGAGCATATAATTTTTAGCAAGGATTTTAGAACAAAAACATCAGATCAAACAGAGCGCAATTTTTTGCAAAGATTTTGTGTTTAGATAAGGCGCAAGGAGCGAAGCATATCCCGAGCGGGCGGTAGCCCCGTATATGTGAGCGACGAGCAACGCAATATAAACACAAAAGCTGCTGTAAAAAAAGATTAGAACCTTACTCCCAAAGAGGCCTCGGCGCCAAGCCCATAGTGATTATAATTTGCCGCCAAACTTAAATCAAGATAAGAAGGTAATTTAAAATTAAAACCGACGACACCTTTGGGGGTGGTAACAAATTCCCTGCGACCGATTAAAGAAGCATCATCGGCACTTTCAACGGTAAGTTTAGCATAATCAACACCGGCACCGATATAAGGCACAACATAAGGCGTTTTAAAAGATAAAGCCAAACTTGCGCTATATTGAGTAATAGAAAAATCTCTATGCACGCCGTTTTGGGCCATAATAACAAGCATAGGTTGGAAAGTATATAAAATCTCTGTAGGCTTTGTTATACCCCATTTTAAACCGCCACCGGCAATAGTCAGGCCATCCCAAGAAGTTGCGCGGACAAAGCCATCTATACGGAAAGGAAGGCCAATTTCCCCTTGAATTAAAGGCATAAACTTGCCTGCATCATCACGGCCAAAAGCGGTATTATATTTGTTTGGGCGTGGCATATAAACGCCATGGGCTGCGAGCTGAAAACCGCCCCATCCCAAAATGCGCCCCGTAGTATAACTGGAAGAACCCAAAAGACCACTTATATCTTTAGCAAAATGGCGCACATTTTGCGGTGTTGCATAAGTGGAAAAAGCATCAAAATCAAGTTCTTTTGCGTTAAGAATAAAAGCACAAGAAATAAAACAAATAAATAAAATTAATTTTTTCATAAAATCCTCAGTCGGTAAATTTAATAAAATCCCCTTCGTTTAAATCTTTTATTGCCCCAGCGGCAACTTCAAGCGTATATAAAGATTTTAGCACTATTGGACTAAAATGCCAAGCCCCCATATTTTTTATAATTTTTAAAACTTTTAAATCTTTGGATATAAAGACAACATCAATAGCAAAACGCATAAAACAAGTGTGTATTTGCGAGCAAGGTTTTAAGACGATACCTTGCCCTTTTTTTAGCCCTTTCTTGCCAAGAAGCCCGATAAGACGGCCAAGATAACTATCCTTCATTTCCAAATTATCAGCAATAATTTTGCCTGTTTTGGCATTTATACACTTCATATTTTATTATCTATAAGTTCTTTTGTGTTCTTTAAGATAAAAGTGCGAACTTCGGCTTTATAATTTTTATCTAAAAATTTTAAATCTTGCGGAAAAGAAACCCTGTAAATATCTTTTTTGCCCTTTTTATACTTTGAAGCAAAAACAATAATATCTAAACTATTATCAAAACTTACTTGGCAAAGAACACTAGAAGATTCTTTTATTTTACGAGCAGAAACTATTTTTAAAATTGGCTTTTGACAAATAGTTTTTGTATTTACTTTTGCTATCCCTTCAATAGTATTTTTGATTTTTGAGTCAAGTTCCTTAGAAGTTATGGCAAGATTTTTATAACCGCTGACTTCGCGCGGCATTTGTAAAACAGAACCAAAAGATTTTTTAACTAGAGCAATATTTTCTATTTTAAATAACTTACAAAAAATTATTTTATAATCGCCATCTTGCTGTTTTTGAACACCGCTTATTTCTAAAGAAAAAGCAAGCGACGGCAAAAACAGCAAGACAAAGATTAAAAGTTTAGTCATTAACCCTTTCCACATAAGAATCGGTGCGGGTATCTATGCGGATTTTATCGCCTTCGTTAATAAATAAAGGCACTTTAATTTCAAGACCGGATTCAAGGGTAGCGGGTTTTGTCATATTGGCAACGGTATCGCCTTTAACACCCGGGACGGTGGAAACGACTTTTAAATCAACTTTTATCGGAAGTTCAATATTGAAAAGTTGCCCTTCAATAAAAAGGCCCATAACTTCCATATTGTCAATTAAATATTTGAGTTGTTGTTTAAGTTTTTCCGCCGGAACTGCAATTTGTTCATAGGTGGCAGAGTCCATAAAATAGACCATATCGCCTTCTTTATAAAGATAGCTGTGAGGGCGTTTTTCAATTTCAATTTCTTTAAATTTATCTTCGGGGCGGTAGCTGGTTTCAATAATAGAACCTGTGTTTAAATTGCGAAGTTTAACACGGACAACCGCTCTTGCTTGGCTTTTGCGGTGGTGTTGATATTCAATAATTTCTACCATTTCGCCGTTTTCGTTTTCAAAGATTAAACCTTCTCTAAAGTCTGGTGTTCCAATCATAATTTCTCCTTTTTATTTTGTTAAGATTTTTGCGCCTTTTGGGGTTAAAACAAAAGTATCTTCATACCTAATACCAAATTTTCCGTCGTAATATACACCCGGTTCTATGGTAAAGACGCTGTTATTTTTAAGCAAATCTTGGCTTTTAGGGCTTAAATAGGGTTTTTGGTGTATTTTTAGCCCGAGGCCATGACCTAAACTATGGATAAAGGCCTTGCTGTAAGAACCGGCTTTATCCATAAAATCGCGAGCGGCATTATCAAGAGTTGTTGCTTTTACCTTATCTTTAGCAAGCGTTGCACAATAATCGTGAGTATCTTTCATTAAATCAAAAAGTTTCTGCCACTCTTTACTGACTTTACTTCCATACCACCAACTTCTTGTAATATCAGAGCAATAACCTTTATAACGACAACCGAAATCAACTAAAACAGGTTCGTTTTGTTTTAATTTTCTATCGCTATTATGGTGGTGTGGGTTTGCGGTATTTTCGCCAAAAGCTAAAATTGTATCAAAAGCAAGGCCTTGCCCGCCGAGTTTTTGCATAATACTTTCAAGAAGGGCAGCCCCTTGTTTTTCCGTCATACCGGCTTTTAATTGTTTTTGAAATATTTTAAAAGCGCTTGCGGAAATATGACAAGCTTTGGTAATTAATTTTAACTCACTTTGTGTTTTAACATCTTGGGCTTGCTCCAAAAAATTAGGCAAGGTTTTAAAACCTGACTCGGCAAGTGTCGTGCCTTGAATATAAGGCGCTAAAGTGGAATCAAAGGCCTTATTTTTAAATTTGCTTGCTTTCTTACAAACATCTTCAATATCAAGACTATCAACTAAAGTTAAATAAGGGGCTTTGCGCTTTAAATCGCCTGCATACATTTTTTTGGTAAAGCAATAAGCTTTTGTTTGGGTAATTAACAAATAGGCATCACCGGAACTATAAAAAAAGAAATCGGTAAGATATCTTATTGAGTCATTATCCAAGACGCAAAAAGCCTGTATATTTTCCTTTTTAAGTAATTTTTGGAATTGTTTTAATTTCTCGTTCATTTTATTTGTTTAATACCTCTTTTTGTCATATAAAAACAATCTTCCCAGCGGACGCCGTATTTACCTTCAAGATAAATGCCCGGTTCTACACTGAAACAATAATTTTCTAAAATCTTATCCTCATTGATTTGACTGATATCGGAAAGCTCGTGATCTTGCATACCGATACCATGGCCTGTTCTATGGGTAAAATATTTGCCGTATCCGGCTTTTTCTATAATACTTCTTGAAATATTATCAATTTGAGCGCCACTCATTTTGATTTTTGCTTTTTTTACTACTTCATCGTGGGCATATTTTACTATAGATAAAATTGTTTTATATTCTTTAGGGGCTTTAGGACCAAACCAAAAACAACGCGTCATATCGGCGCAATATTCTTGATATTTTGCGCCCCAATCAAATAAAACTGCGGTATTGTTAGTTAATTTTGTATTGTCACAAAGGTGATGGGGATTGGCCGTATTTGCGCCAAAAGAAACCATCAATTCAAAAGAATAACCTTGCCCGCCAAGTCTATTCATTTCATCTTCAAGTTTGCGTTTTAACTCAATTTCCGTAATGCCTACCTTTACATATTTTTGAATATTTTTATAGGCCTGCATTGAAATTTGGGTAGCTTTACGCATAAGTTTAAGTTCTTCTTCTGTTTTTGTTGTTCTTAGAAGGGAAATTAAGGAAGAAGATTCTTTAAAACCGGCTTTTAAATAGAGTTTTCCTGCAGAATATAATTCTTTATTTTCATCAAAGGCAAGTTTTTTAAGATTTAATTTTTTTGCTTCTTTTACAAGAGCTGCGGGGCGGTTTTTATCTTCGCTGATAAAAAGGGCCTCTTTATATTTGCTTTTAAAAGAATTTTCGTATAAACTGCGGGAAAAAACAATTATTTGTTTTAAGGTGATAAGTAAAACAGATTCATCCTCGTGAAAAAAATCCCCAAGGAAATATTTTGTATCCGTAAAATCAGTTATTATAAGACCTTCAAGTTTATTTTTTTTAAGTAAATTTCTTAAATTTTTTAGTTTAGTGGTATTTATTCTCATAAATATATTATAGCAAAGGTTCGAGCATGCTTGATAAATCAAGCCATTTGTTTTCCGTTTCGCTAATCTCCTTATTTAAAAAGGCAAGTTCTATACTAAGTTGACTATCGTAATTTTGAATTAAACTTTTCTCAAGCATTTCTTTTTGCTTAGTTAAGTTTTCAAGCTTCTTTTCAAGAATTTTCATTTCTTTTTTAATAGGGGCTGCCTGCGCGCGAAGTTGGGCTGCTGCGCGGCGTTTTTGTGCTTGCGCGCCCCCTTGCGCCTTTTCCTTTGAAGAGGCCTTGCCCCAATTTCTAAGAATATAATTTTTATAATCTTCCATATCGCCGTCATAAGAAGATATTTGATGATTTTCCACGAGTAAAAGTCTATCGCAGACGGCTTCAATAATATGAAAATCGTGCGTTACCAAAATAACTGCGCCGTTATAATTATTTAAAGCTTCTATCAAAGCCCTGCGCGAAACAATATCAAGGTGGTTTGTGGGCTCGTCAAGAATTAAAATATGAGGATTATCAATAGTTATTAAAGAAAGTAAAAGGCGGCTCTTTTCCCCCCCGGAAAGTTTTTCTATAAGCGTATCTGCTTTAGACTTTTCAAGACCAAAAGAAGCAAGATGCGTGTAAACTTGCGCTTCTTTTGCTTCAAGCATTTTTTCGCGGGCAAGTTCATAGGGCGTTTTTTCAATATCTAAAAGTTCGGTTTGATGCTGGGCAAAATAAGCAATTTTTAATTTACGGGCATAAGTCATTTTGCCACTTTGAGAAGCAATTTGACCGCTTAAAAGTTTTGCAAAAGTTGATTTTCCGTTGCCGTTGGCACCAAGAAGTGCAATTTTATCATCTTGGGAAATACTTAAATTGATATCTTTTAAAACGATTTTATCGCCATATCCGCAGGAAACATTTTCAAGAGTAAATAAATAAGAATCTAAAATCTGTGCCTCAGGGAAGGTAAAGCGAACACTGCGCTCTATCGGTATTTTTGGAGCGTCGCCAAGGCGTTCAAGCATTTTTAAACGGCTTTGCGCCTGTTTTGCTTTGGTAGCTTTTGCTCTAAATCTATCAACAAAGGACTGCAAATGACGGCGGGTTTCTTCGTATTTTTTGGCATCTTTTATAATTTGCTCGGTTTGCTCGTGGCGTTGGCGTTCATAAGAATCATAATTGCCGTTAAAAACTTTTAGTTTACATTCATCAACTAAAATAATTTTGTCGCAAATTTTATTTAAAATATTTCTATCGTGGCTGATAATAATTAAAGTTTTATCAAGTTTTTCTAGGGCGTCTTCAAGCCAGATAGAAGTTTCCAAATCCAAGTGGTTTGTGGGTTCGTCAAGAAGTAAACAATCTGAAGGCATAAATAAAGCAGCCGCCAGTGCTGCACGCATACGCCAACCGCCTGAAAATTCTTTTAAAGGGCGGTTTAAATCTTGCTCACTAAAGCCAAGCCCGCCAAGGATGGCACTTGCTCTTGCTGGTGCGCTGTGCGCGCCAAGCGTGTCAAGTTTATCATAAATTTCAGCCAAACGAACGCCTGTTGGGTTCTTTTCAAGTTCGTCGTAAAGCGCCTTCATTTGCTTATCGGAATTTAAAACATGGTTTAAAATTGTTTGGTTAATATCCTTTATATCCTGTTCTACGGAAGCAATACGAATATCTTTTGAAATATTTATTTGCCCGCCATCAGGATATAATTGCCCCAAAATAAGTTTAAATAAAGTTGTTTTGCCACACCCGTTTAAGCCAACAAGGCCGACTTTGTGCCCTTTATCAATGAAACAAGAAGCATCTTCAAAGATGCTTCTTTTACCGATATGATAACTGAGTGCGGAAATGTCTATCATTATAATACTTGTTGTAAAACTACAGGCAAACTGCTTTTTGCGGTTTTTTGCGCAGAAATTTTATCAACTCTGTCCTTAGCTCCTATAATGTTAAAAGTATAGGAAACAATAATTTCTTGGCCGTTATTTTCAATATTTTTTATTTGAAAAAATCCGTCGTTTAGATTGCCATCACTTTGAACTAAAACTAACATTTCTTTTGAAAAATCTATCTTTTCATTTTCTAAAGAAATAGTATTTTTTATTTTCTGATAATCTTTGGCATTATTGATAATCTGATATTTTGCAGGGGCTTTTATCATAGTAATCTTTTCTTTTGCAATAGTGGGATCTTCTTGATAATTAATTTGAGAATTATCATAAGAAGGTTGCTCGGGTATATCAGTTCTATACAAAAGTTCCCCCTGGATATTGGCAAGTTCTGCATCCATAGCAGCTCTATCTGCCTCTAAAAGATCACTCATAGTCTGCGGATCTTGAACCTTCTTTGTATATTTAGGGTAAAGATAATATTGCCAAAGCAAACCGGCACAGATTACCCCTGCAACAAAAATAATTAAATTATTTGTTTTCATTTTTCCAAGTTCCAAATTCTGCCGTTATAATAGATTTTAAACCGCCTCTAGGGGTAAATTCACCTATAACTCTTGCACATTTAGGTTGGCAGGCTTTAACAACATCATCCAAAATCTTATTTGCGATATTTTCCATAAAAATACCCATATCTCTATATTCCAAAAGATAATATTTTAAAGATTTTAGTTCCAAACAGAGTTTGTTTGGAATATATTCAATTGTTATAATACCAAAATCAGGCAAACCTGTTTTAGGGCACACGGAAGTAAACTCCGGCAGAACAATTTTTACTAAATAATCTCTGTTATATTGATTTTCCCAACATTGAATAGCCGGCAAAACCGTATTTGCACCTTTACGGGCATGATCTTTGGTGTAACCAAAATCTATATCATTCATATTTTAACCTCACAGAATTTATAAAAATTATAAATAAAGCAATTAGAACACAAATAACAAATTGATACCAAGATATTATTTGACCGGAAGCAGTTAAAAAGAAAAATAAACCTACTCCTATCAAAATAGCAAGCAAGATATTTTGTTTTATAATACGTCGCATTTTGTTATACATTTCAAAAATCTTTTTTACTGCGCCAAAATCGCGGGTTTCAAGGGCAATATCAACCCAACTGATAAAAGGGCTGTCTTCCCTTGAAAAGGCAATTGCACCGGATGCTTCCAAAAGGGCTAAAATATCGTTAAAACTATCCCCTATCATTGTGGTTTTTTTGCCTAAATTATTAGTAGCGGCAATACGGGCTGCTTTATCGCGCGGATACATATCCCCGATATAATTTTTTATTCCCGCTCTGTTTGCAACAATTTGTAAAGCAGGGGTATTATCGCCGGAAAGCAAACATAATTCTTTGCCATTTTCCTGTAAATAGGAAACAACACTTTTTACATTTGCTCTTAATTTATCGGTAAAACAAACACAGCCCATAAATTTATTGTTTTTAGAAAGATAAAAAATAGTTTTTCTAAGTTCCTGGGTATTACTAGCAAGCACAACTTTTATACCTTTACCTTCAAGCCAGGCCTTTCTTCCTGCGAAAATAACATCTTTTTCTGTCCTTACGACAGTGCCGTAACTAGGGTGAAGTTCCGTTGAAACAATTTGCTCCGGAACAATATTATGCGTGCGACAATATTCTTTTAGCGCTTTAGCAAAAATTGTAGTGCTGCCTTGCTGTGATGTTGCTGCCGCTAAGGCAACTTCTTCTTCCGTATATCCTTTAGCAGGCAAAATTTGGTCCACTTCCAAATTACCGGTTGTAAGGGTGCCTGTTTTATCTATATAAATAATATTACTATCCGTAATCATCTGTAAAGAATTAGGATTATTAATAACTATTTTATTTTTTAAAGCCCCTTTTCTCATATATCTTAAAGGCAAAAGCAAACAAGCCATATAAATAACCGGCCCGCTTAAAGCAAGCGTAAGCAAAAAGATATTAAAGGCCTCAAGAAAATTTTTATCTTTAAAGACATACAAACTTAAAAAAGCATTAATAAAAGCAAAAATAATAAAAAATATCGTGATAAAAGAACTATATAAATCCAAAAAACTTTTTGAAGTTATCTTTTTTTGTTCACTTATTTTAAGAGCATTTAAAACCCTGGCAAGTTTAGAATTTCTTATAGAACTTTTTACTTCGGCAATAACAGGACTGCCTTTATTAATACTGCCGGCAAGAAGTAAATCTCCGGGTTCTTTTGCGGCAAGGGTAATATTACCGGTTAATAAATGTTCATCGGCAAGGGTTGTGCCTTCTAAAACGATACAATCTAAAGGAACTCTTTGGGCTACATTTATTAAAATCTTTTGACCGGCTTTAATTTCCGAAGTAAAAACTTTTGTTTGTTTTTCCCCTTCAACTAAAATAGCTGATTTGGAAATAAAATTATCTAAACTTTTTATAAAGTTAAAAGAACAAGTTATACTGCCAACCTCTCTTGCTTTTAAGAAGTTAGCTAAACAAAAAGTTAACGGAATAAGCAAAAATAAACCGGAAATTTTATAGCCGTTATTTTCCAAAATATTATTGATAATTGCAAAAATAAGTAAAGCAAAAGTATTTAAGGAAATAAAAAAATTAAAGCCAAAATGCGAAGTGGCAAACTCTCTATAAGCATTTCTCAAAAACAAATCACCGCCGATAAAGAAAAAAACAAAACTCAAAATCAGCAAGGTTGCCCCTGAAAAATCAAACAAATAACCAATTAAAATAATAATTAGGCCTAATATACAAAGCCAACCTCTAAGATTATAAGAAGAACTAGCAAAAACTTTGGGCATAAATTATATCCTTTGAAGCCGTTTATTAATTACGGTCTTACGTCCTCTTTCTGAAGTCATTAACTTAATTTTAGCATCATAACGTTTTGTATTAGCCGGGTCTAATTTCTTAGCAACAATATAATTAGAAACTGCTTTAATAGGGTCTTCAATAGCATAAATATCCCCGGTAAAATCATAAGCGGGAGCATATTGATTATCTATTGTTTTTAAAACATCAAGATCTGCCAAGGCGGCTTCATAATCGCCTTGTTCAAAAAGCAATTTGGCTCTTTCAAAAATTGCTGGCACATAAGCATTATTTATAGCTAAAGCCGTATTATAATCATTAAAAGCATTTTGAAAAGTATTTAACATATAAAAGGCAAGGCCTCTTCTATAATAAGTTTTATAATCTTTGGGGCGGGAATTTAAAACTTCGCTATAACCATCAATAGCTTTTTTAAAATTAGTCATTTTATAATTTACTATGGCTTTGTTTAAGATAATTTCTATATTGTTTGGTTCAAGGCCTAAAGCGTTTTCTAAATCTTGTAAGGCCTCTTCATTATTACCTAACATTTGATTTGCTTTGGCACGATTTACATAAGCAATAGTATATTCAGGTTGTATCTCTATTGCCTTACTTAAATATTCTTTAGCAACTTGAGGGCGTTTTTGATCAAGGTAAAAAACTGCTACATTATTTAAAAGGTCCACTTGTTTAGGAGCAAGTTTTAAGGCCTTTTTATAATCATTGGCGGCCATATCTTTTTCGCCGAGTTTTTCATAAACAAGAGCGCGGTTAATTATAGCGGAAGTATAGTTTGGGTCTTTTCTTAAAATATCGTTATAAAGTTTTAAAGCTTTTTCTAACTTATTTGCTTTTACATATTGGGTTGCCTTATAAAATTTACCGGCATTATTTGAACAAGCACTAAAAAATAGAGTTGAAATAGTTAAAATCATTAAAAAATATCTCATTTTTTTACCTCTCTTTTTTGTTTAAATTTTTTATACTCATCTTTTAAAATACAACCTGCAAGCATTATCGCGCCAATTGTAATAAAACTATCTGCAACATTAAAAACAGGCCATACAATAAAATTAAAATAATCTATAACATAACCGATAAAAATTCTGTCATATAAATTACCTAAAGCTCCGCCGATAATAAACACCCAACCATAACTTGCCAGTTTACCTAGTTCAAAAATATCTTTGCGGTATTTTATCAACGCTATAAGCACAAGAATACTGACAAAAATTAGTCCCGTATTTCCGTTTTGAAAAGAACCAAAAGCCGCCCCTGTGTTTTGAACAAAAGTTAATTTAAAGAAAGGTAAAACATCAATATTAGCGACTTCTTTTAATTTAGCTAAAGCCCATATCTTGCTTATTCTGTCGAAGGCAAAAATAAGCAAGATATATAAAAGGGGCTTTTTATAGTTCTTAAACTGGGACACTTATTTTTTCTTCCTCTAAAACTTTGGCGCATCTGGAACATAAATCAGAGTGTTTAGCATCAGTGCCGATATCTTCCCGCCATTGCCAGCAGCGCGGGCATTTTGAACCTTTTGCGTGTTCTATAGCAATTTCAAGCGTGTCAGCAAGACCATCGGCCAAAGCCACTTGGGAAACTATTGCCGCTTCCGGCCATAAATTAAGAGTATTTGTTAAAAATTCTTTCATTTTTGGCTCTAAAGTTTTAAAAATAACTTTTGCTTCTAATGAAGAGCCGATTAAACCTTTTTGGCGGGCTTCTTCAAGAGCTTTTAAAACTTGGCTGCGGATTTCGCGCATTTTTGTCCATTTTTCAACAATTTCAGTGCTTACTTTGTAGCCCGTATTTTCCGGCATATCGCTGAGGAAAATACTTTCTTCTAAAGTTTTGCCAAGAGGCAATTTTTTAATTTCCTGCCAGGCCTCTTCGGCCGTGAAGGAAAGAATTGGCGCAAGCAATTTTAAAATTGTAATAACAATTTGGCAAAGAGCGGTTTGCGCGCTTCTTCTTGAGGCAGAGTTTTCGCCCAAAGTATAAAGTCTGTCTTTAGAAGCATCAAGCATTAAAGAGGAAAGGTCAAGGATGCAAAAATCAGTTATTGCTCTGATAGCTTTTCTTAACTCAAAAGTTTTATAATCTTGGCGGACTTCTTTGATTAAATCATCTAATCTGCCGAGCATATATTTATCAAGATCGTTTAAGTTTTCATAGGCAACTTGGTGTTTGCTTGGTTCATAATCTGATAAATTGCCAAGAGCATAGCGGATAGTATTTCTGATTTTTCTATAACTATCAATAGGGCCTTCTAAAATCTTTTCAGAAAGGCGGACATCATCGGAATAATCAGTAAAACTTACCCATAATCTTAAAATATCTGCGCCGTTTTTATTAATAATTTGGTCCGGTGATATAGCATTGCCGGCGCTTTTATGCATGGCGCGACCTTCTTGATCCAAAATCATACCATGGGTAATAACCTTTTTGAAAGGGGCTTTATCTTCTAATACGGTAGAGGCAATTAAGGAAGTTTGGAACCAACCGCGGTGCTGGTCGGAACCTTCAAGATAAACATCAGCCGGGTGGCCGAGTTCTCTATATTTTAAAGTTTCCTTCCAAGATACACCGGAGTCAAACCAGACATCCAAAATATCTTTTTCTTTAGTAAATTCTTTACTGCCGCAAGAGCAGGTATAATCTTTTGGTAAAATTTGCTCGCAAGTATCGGTAAACCAAAAATCGCTACCTTCTTTTTTGGCTCTATCGGCAACATGTTTGAATAGGTTTGCGTCAATTTGCACTTTGCCGCATTTCTTGCAGTAAAATACCATCAATGGCACACCCCAGAAGCGTTGGCGGCTTAAGCACCAATCAGGGCGGAGTTCAACCATAGAGGTAATTCTTTTTTGACCGCCGGCCGGATACCACTGCACTTTTTCAATTTCACTTACAAGTTTTTTGCGTAAATTATCTTTATCAACGGACATAAACCATTGTTCTGTGGCGCGGAAAATGATTGGCTTTTTACAGCGCCAGCAATGCGGGTAGCTGTGCGTAATATCTTGCTGTTTGATAAGTGAGCCAAGTTCCTTAAGACGTTCAATAATGATAGGATTTGCTTTAAAAATGTGTAAGCCCTCAAACTCGCCTGCCTCTTTGGTAAAAACACCTTTTTCGTTGACAGGGCAGAAGATATCAAGATTCCATTTAAGGCCGGCATAAAAGTCGTCTTCGCCGTGGCCGGGAGCTATGTGAACGATACCCACACCGCTATCCATTGTAACAAAATCAGTATTGATAACGGGGTTTAATTTTTTGTTTAAAGGATGTTCGTATTTAATACCGACAAGGTCTTTACCTGCAACTTTTGTAGAAGAAACAACTTTTAAATCGCAATCTTTAATAAAAGCATCGGCAAGTTTATCAGCAGCGATAATATAAGAACCTTCTTCTTGGAGCATTACTCTGTAATCTTCATCTGCATTGACGGCTGCTGCCATATTGGCAGGAATAGTCCAAGGAGTTGTGGTCCAAATAGTTAAATAAATATCTTTAGAGGTATCAATATCTTTAAAAATTTCCTTTTTATATTCTTTGATTTTAAAGCGTAAGTAAATTGAGGTGGAAACTTTATCGTGATATTCGGTTTCGGCATCGGCTAGCGCGGTTTCGCAAGTGGGGCACCAATAAATTGCCTTTTTGCCTTTATAGACATAACCTTTTAAAAGGGCATCAAAGAAAGCTTCAGCTGTAAGACCTTCGTATATAGGCGACATAGTAAGATAAGGATTATCCCAGTCGCCAAGCACACCAAGGCGTTTAAAACCTTCCCTTTGAATATTGACGAAATTTTGGGCAAAAGCACGGGCTTTTTTTCTAAAAGCGGGAATATCGGTAATTTCCTTTTTGTCTATTTTCATTTCTTTAATGAGGGCTTGTTCTATCGGAAGGCCGTGGCAATCCCAACCGGGAACATAGGGCGTATAATAACCCATTAAGGCATGAGATTTAATAATAATATCTTTTAGCACTTTGTTTAAAGCATGGCCCATGTGAATACGGCCGTTAGCATAAGGGGGACCATCGGCAAGAATAAATTTTTCTTTTTTGCTGGCTTTTGCAAGCATTTTTTTATAGAGTTCTAAATCTTGCCAAAACTTAAGCAAAGTGGGTTCTTTTGCGGCAAGGCCTGCACGCATCGGAAAATTTGTTTTAGGAAGTAAAACAGTGGATGAATATTTGTTTTTATTTTGATTGTTTTTTTGTTGATTTTGTTGCTTATTTTCTGTCATTTTTATTTCAATTTCTCACTAAAAGATACTTTTGCCTCATTTAGATATATATATTAATTATATAATATTAAGAGGCGCGTGAGAAGTGGAAATATTTTGGGTTAGGAAATCTTATTGCCGTGTTTCTTACATTCTTCAGTTAATAACTTTTTAAATTGGTTGTAGTCTGATCGACCGATATGCTGCACTGTTAATTCTTTTCCTTTGTTATTTCTGATACTAACAGAAATCATATATGGGCTTTTGCTTCCTATAATTAGGTCATACATAACAGGGGTAAATTCATTTGGTAGGTCATTACTATCTACGATTCTAATTTCTTCTAAGTTTATATATCCCATATCTAATGGAGCATTCAAATAAGGATTTTTTATTATAACTCTCTTATTTGTTAATAACAATTCTGTCTTGACATACGTACATATAATATAAATCCATCCGACTAACAACATTACAAAAAACAGCTGTTTGCTTATCTACTAAATTTCTGTATTAGACAAAGATTCTTCTTTCTGTTTTACATTACTTAAATCTTTTTCTCCAAAGTGATATTCATATTTACTATGATATTCATATTTTGTAGTATGGCCGTCAAATTCCTTTGTTACTGTTATATTGCCATTAGCAAGGAAGTCGCAAATATTTTCATTACCTTCGCATTTAACCTCATTGGTTTGGATATTGCGAGTAAAAGTATATTTAAACTTGGAATTGTCTTTTCTAGTCGCTTTAATATAAGGCAAAGCAATTTCATAAACAAAATTTTCAGTATCTGCTTTATTACCTGAAATTTGCGAATTAGGTATATCAACACTTAATTGATAAAAATCTGTAGCATAGTTATTATTTTGCGCATAATACTTAGCTTCGGACTCGGCTATACTTTGGACATTAGAAACGGCATCCATTAAATTTATTGATTCAGAAAAACCAAAAAATATTTTACGAGCGAATAAAACACCTGCCAAAATAAGCAATAAAATTACAATAAAGCTAACCCCTAAGGCAATAAGACATCCTTTGCCCCAGCTATTTTTATTTTCCTTTAGTTTATAGCCACAATTTACACATAAAACTTGCTCGGGATTTATTTCTTCGCCACATTTTGGACAATTCATTTATTATCTCCTTAAATTATAAATTATGTTGCAAAATATTTGTAATACCTAATTGGTCCTTAAATAAAATAATTATCAGTATTATTGCTATTAATGAATTATAACTTTATTATAACAAAAAAATATTTAATGAAAATATACTTTAATTAAGATTTTCGCGTTTTTCGCATTCGGCCAAATATAGTTTATAAAGCTGTTTATAATTATATAGCCCGATATAATCTATCGTGGAATAAATTACGCCGTTTTTATCTATAATAATAACTTTAACGATATCTAAATAAAACGCAAAAGCTAGGAGAAGATAATCTCTTTTCTGTTTATAGGGATCCATTGTATATGCCCTATCTACATTATCTTGCATACGGGTAATTGCATCTTTACACTTTAAGATACCTATATTTTGAAGTTCTATATAGTCAATTCCAAAAGATTTTTTTATTATAAGTCTTTGATTTGTTAATATTATTTCAGTGCCATTATATATCCAAAGAGTATATAAAAAGAAAATAAAAAATAATGCAAAAATTATCCAGGCAGAAGAAACACTTTCGCTATCAGGATAACTGATAATAAAAGCATAGCAACCCATTATCACCATTAAAGGAACAATCCATACCCCTTTATGCACTTTACAGCGGTAAATAAGTTTCTCGCCAAAAGCAAGATTTTTTGATACAAAGGATTGTTTTTCTGCTTGATCTTGATTCATTTTTACATTGTATATTTTTTTATTTTTTGTAGCAAAAGAAAATTAAAAAGCACCCTTTTGGGTGCTTTTTAATTTTCGGAGAGGGAGGGATTCGCCATCCCAGTAAAAATCCTGACGGATTTTTCTTTCAGGCCGGCCCTCGTGATGCTCGCCTTTCGCTTCGCTCAAACTCGCATAACACTGCGGGCTTCGAATCCCGGCACAACGGCAAGCAGTTGCCGTTGTTCCACTCTCCATAAATTTAAAAACCACGCAATTTTTTAAGGGAGAGATTCGGTCACAAGTCGCCTTACTGACGTTCGGCGCTCGCGACCCCGCCTCGCCATCCTCGCCTTTCACTTCGTTCAAACTCGGATAAGGCTCCGGCTTTCGAATCCCGACGTGAAGCAAAGCAGTTTGCTTCACTCCCTCCGTATAAATTAAAAACCCCGCTAGTGCGGGGTTTAAATTTATACGGAGAGGGAGGGATTCGAACCCTCGGTACGGGAAATCCCCCGTATGACGGTTTAGCAAACCGTTGCCTTCAGCCACTCGGCCACCTCTCCAATTACTCAAATTTTTAAAGGTAAAAGTTTTTACCTTACTTACTAATTATAGCAAAATTACACGAAAAAATAAAAAGTTATTTAAAACTTTCTTCTAAAGCTTGCTCAAGCGGGGTAAATTTTTGATGAGTCAAAGTATTCCACTTTTTAGAGGTAAAAACCCAATCGCCTTTAATAGCGGCTTCGCGCACTTTATCATAATTTAGGGCAGGCGTAAATTTAAAAATCTTTGCTAAATTTTCATAGCACCAGGCAACAATCTTAAGAGCCCATAAAGGTAAAGTAAACATAAAAGGTTTAGAAACACCCATTTTTTCGGCCATAGTGGTAATAAAATAAGTCCAACTATAACTTTTATCTTCACCTACAAAAAACACTTGCCCGTTTGCCATGCTTAAAGTGCTGGCTTGAAAAAGAGCATTAACCAAATCTTCTACATAGATAAAATTGAAGTAAGTTTCTCCGCTAGAAGTATTAACCATTAATCCGCGTTTAACCCAAGAGGCAATTTTGGAAACTCCGGAATCATTTTTGCCAAACACAACAGGAGCGCGTAAAATAACTCTATGTATATCCTGCAGGGCTAAAACATATTCTTCCGCGCCAAGTTTTGTTCTGCCATAATCTGAAACAGGATCTGGCTTGCAAGTTTCATCTATTGGGTGATTTTTATCTTTTGCAGGCCCTGCCGCTGCCTGACTTGATAAATAAACAAAACTTTCAAGCCCCAAAACACCTTGCGCAGCAGCACATAAATTTTTGCTAACACCGACATTTGCTTTGTAAAAATCTTGATAATTATAACCAAAAAGGCAGGCCGCTAAATGAAAAACAACATTAACCCCTTCCAAATTTGCACGCAAAGCAGCAATATTAGAATAGTCAACTTTAACAACTTCTACATTTTTGCGTTTAGGGCCTTTGTAAGTTCCTCTTGAAAAAATTCTGACTTTATAACCTTCTTTCAAAAGTTTTTCGCAGAGTCTTTGTCCAACAAAGCCAAGCCCGCCTGTTATAACGGCTGTTTTCATTGCTTATGCTCTTTTACGACAACATTTTCTGCTTTTTTAACACCTTGTTTTATAGTGCCAACATTGTCTTTAAAATCATCTTTCCATTCTTGGGGTGAGCCAATACCAAGTCTAGATAAACCTCTGTAAACTTGAGCTTTTGTAGGATAACGGCCCTGTTTAACTTTTGTCCAAGGATGAACACCATCATATTGTGGCATAAACATCATAATAATAATAGCCGCAATAATCATAAAAACAATATCCATAAAAGCATTTATTATTTTGCTTTTTGCAAAAGGTAAAACGCTTAATATAGCGCTAACAAAAACTATACCAAGTAAGATAGCAATATAAAGACCAAAAATCATCGGCCCTGCGGAAAACGGAAAATCCGGGAAACAAACCGGCACCGCAACACAAACTAAAGCTAAAAGTATTGCTCTTCTTAAAATAATCATACAATCCTCCTTTGTATTAATCCTAATTTTATTATAGCAAATGTTTTATTCTTCGTTTTTAAATTCAACAGTAACTGTTAAAATTTCTTTGCCGTAATCTTGTGGCAAAGGCGGATACGGAGCAGAATTTAAAACTGCTAC
Source organism: Elusimicrobiaceae bacterium (assembly GCA_017534965.1). Lineage (GTDB taxonomy): Bacteria > Elusimicrobiota > Elusimicrobia > Elusimicrobiales > Elusimicrobiaceae > Proelusimicrobium. The sequence goes on from JAFXVA010000038.1 coordinate 18,062, forward strand.
TTTTCCTTTATAATCAAAATCATCATTTTTAGAAGATTTATCAATTTGCACGCCGTAAATTGCGCCGTTTTTATCAATATTAAAAGAGACAAGCACACTTAACCCAATTGTTTTTTTAGGCATAAGTTTTTGCCAGGAAGTCCATAAATTATTTCTGACTTGTGTTATATACCAGGGATAAGGAAAATTTGTAAAACTTGCCTGAACGGCCCTTTCCCCAGGAACACTGGATTCTCCAACAAGATTATGCTCTCCGACAACATCAATATTGCCGGTTTGAACTTCTTTTAAAATACTTGGTTTAGCAAGAACAACTTTTTCTTCCGTTGCGGGGGACGCTTCCGGTGTTTTAGCAGAATCTTTTTGTTTTTCTTTTGTTATTTGTGCTTCGGAATTATAAGCCGGTTTTTTTGTTTCTTTAGGTTTAGCTGTTTTTATTTGAGTTTCTTCTTTAACTTCCGCTTTAGGTTGTTCTGCCGGGGTTGCTTGCACTGCTTGCTGAGCAGATGCCCCGGCTTGCTCTTGCGGCGTGCCATAACGCATGGGCGTAGCCGAAGAACCTATAAAATCAATAGTATAAGTTGCTGGTTTTTTATTATCTTGACTTTGTCCCTGCATACAAAAGAATAATAGAGAAAAAACTAAAATATGCAAAAGACTGGAATATATTAAAGATAAAGGCATAAATTTTATCTCTTTTCCAAAACCCCTATACCAAGTTTAGCAGCGCCAAGTTTTTTTGCTGTATCAAAAACTGCTACCACTTTTTCTATGGAAACGGCCTTATCGGCTTGAACAAGTATTGTCTTCTCGCGGGAGCGGCCAAGACGTAAAGTTAATTCTTCCGTTAAGCCCTGCAGAGGCACTTGTCTATCTTCAACAAAAATTCTGCCGTCTTTATTTATTTCTATACGTATAACATTATCTTCGCTTATTTTATTAACAGAAGTTGCAGAAGGCAAATCAACATTTAGCTGACTTTGAACGATAAAAGGTGTCATAACCATAAAAATTATAAGCAAAATTAAAGTGATGTCTATAAAAGGCACCATATTAATTTCACCCATTATACCTTTTGTTTCAAGGCGATTTTTCATTTTGCTTTTCCCTTTACTAAATCAGTAATATCATCTTTTGAAGGTTCTTCCTGCGGAACATATAATTTAGCAGAAATAACTTCTTGTGCCATATATTGCATATTTTTTGCAAAGAAATTTACTTTACTTAAAAAATAGTTATAAGCAATCAAAGCAGGAACAGCCACAAATAAACCTGCTGCTGTATTAACAAGAGCTTCCGCAATACCTTTTGCCACAACAGAAGGCCCTGCCCCGCTAATGCTGGCAAGATCACTAAAAGCACGCATAACGCCAAGCACCGTTCCAAATAAACCGATAAACGGGGTTGTGCTGGCAAGGGTTGCCAAAACAGATAATTTGCGGGATAAAACTGCTGTTTCCCAATCAATAATAGAATCAGCCAAATCATTAAGTTGGGCTATATCATTTTTATCAGATTTAATAAGATTTGTAATTAATTTTGCTGCAGGCGTATTATTATAACCTTTTTTACGGCAGGCTTCTAAAATTTTGCCAAAACTGCGAGTCGGTAATTGATAACGAACATATTCCATTAATCTGCGGGAACGATTAATATTTTTTCTGTATCTAATGAATCTATCTATCATAACAGAAATAGAATAAATAGATAAACAAAGTAATAAAATTAAGACCGGTCCCCCCGCTTTTAGCAAAGCTTTTAAACTACCCATTTGTGTAAAATCCATAAAATCCTCCCTCCTAAATAATTTTTAATAATAAAAAAATCCACAAAATTATATTTGTAATAACTCCGGCTAAAATATCATCAAGCACAATAGCCGTTCCATCTATATAATACTTTTCTTTTAAGGCCAAAGGCAAATTTTGGCCGATACTTTCGGCCCTTTTAATAAAGGCCGGTTTTATAGTATCAAAAACCCTAAAAATTATAAAAGAGAGCAAAATTATAAAACCTGTTCTGGGTAAAAAAGCCATTGCCGTAAAAAAACCGGCAATTTCATCTATAATAATTTTGGGATTATCTTTTACCCCTTCCCCAAAATCAACATGTTGCGAAACATAAATACTAAACCAAACAAAAATTGCCCAACAAATAAAAAAATAAAATTTATTTACCGGCATAAATAATAAAAATAAAAATAAACCTTCAAAAGTGCCAAGCAAACCGGCCCCGGTATTTTTTTTACCTTTTAAAATTGCCGTCGGTAAATAACTGATATAGGCCCCGGTAGCAAAAAATTTTAAAAATTTATTATTCATCTATGGGTAAACTCCAAGATTCTTTTAACATATCCCAATTATTTTTAAGATAAGTTATAGCACTTAAACAAGTTATAGCTGCCGTAATAACAGTTACAGGATAAGGTAAAATTTTTAAAACATAATAAATATTTTCAAGACAATGTTTAAAATTACCGCTGGTTAGTTGTATTAAAGCATGGATATCAACTATGAAAAATATTACCCCAAGAGCAATAAGTTGAAACGCCGTTTTAAATTTACCCCAGCGTTCAGCCGCTAAAACTTTATTGTTTAAAGCAGCTAAAACACGCAAAGTGGAAACCATCAACTCCCTTAAAATTATAAAAAATACCGCCCAAACAGGAACATCTAAATAGGAAATTTCGGTAAAAGCAAAAAAGGCCGCACCGACAAGTATTTTATCTACAAAAGGATCAACTATTGCCCCAAAAGGAGTATAAGAATTGGTGCTTCTTGCTATTTTACCATCAACCCAATCGGTAGAAGAAGCAAAAGCAAATATTAAAGAAGCACAGATTAAAGCAACCGGCGTTTGCCATATCATAAGCAAAAACATTATAATTGCAAGGGCCGCTCTTGTGAGGGTTATTTTATTGGGTAAAGTCATTTTTCTTTTCATTTTTTACTCTCTTTTACTTTAGGTTGGTTTATTTTAATTTCACTTAAATTTGTTGTTGTTTTAACCCCTTGGCTTTGCAAAGTTATTTGAATAGGAAAACTTTTTTCGTCAAGTAAAAAGGTTAATTCATAAGTATCATTTTCATTTTGGCCTTCTAAAACTAACTGATAATTTTTTTCCTCTTGTGTAAAATTTTTTATTTTATGGTCTTTTAAAACTTGAGCATAATTACCAAAATCAAAAAGAGCTTTATTTGTTTGGGCTTGTTGCCAAGTTTGCCAATCACTTGTGGTAATTAAATTGCCTTCCGGGTCAAAGATTTTAATTATTTTCTTATCGGTAAAAGCACGCTGAATAAGTTTGCCGTTTTCATAAGTATCCAAAATTAAATTTTGTCCTTCTTTTGTAAGAGTGCCTGTGCTGGAAGAAATCAAAATATCTTCAAAAGAAGTATTTTGGTCAAAAGCAATAAATAAATTATTTGTTTTCTTATCCCAAGCACTAAAATCTTTTAACACTTCTTCTTGCGTTTTAGCTAAAGCAGTTAAAGTAAAAAAGCATAAAAAAGAAGTCAGTAAAAGTTTATTTATAGACACTTTCATATTCTTCCTCCGCCGGAGAATTTTGAAGAGCTTGAATTTGCTGTTCAATAAGATCATAATGAATTTCCCATCTGTTAGAGCCTTCCGGTTTAGATATAAAACCCTTCATTTCAAGCACGCTTAAAATATTTGAAGCACGCGCGCTTGAACCGAAATTAGCTTTCAAAATATCTTGGGAAACTCTGCGTCTTTGTAAAATCAAATTAAGGGCTTGGAGCATTTCCTCGCGGGAAGTGCCAATACCTTGCACGGGGCGCATACCATCTTGTGTTTGTTCCGGTGGCACTTGGACAGGATAATCAGGCGCACCCTGAGCACGCAAGAAATCTGCAACTTTTGTTATTTCTTCTTCTGAAATATAAGCCCCTTGTATGCGTTTTGGCTTAGGATCACTAATACCTAAATAAAGCATATCACCTTTACCAAGCAAAGTATCTGCGCCGTTTGCATCAAGCACCACTCTTGAATCAATTTTAGAGGTAACTTGTAAGGCAATTCTTGAAGGTAAGTTTGCTTTAATAACACCCGTAATAACATTGGTGGAAGGCCTTTGCGTGCATAAAATTAAATGAATACCTAAAGCGCGCCCCATTTGCGCAAGACGCTGAATAGAATCTTCTATTGCGGCTTTGGTTTGAAGCATTAAGTCGGCCATTTCATCAATAATTACGATAATATAGAAGGCCTTTTCTTCATTATTTTGCTCGGCCCAAGCATTGTAGGATTCTATATTTTTGACTTTTGCAATTTCAAAAATCTTCATGCGCTTTTCCATAACCTTTACTAAGGCCTGCAAACTCTTTACTGCGCCTTGAGCATCTTTAACTACGTTAACATCTTCGCAAGGCACTTTAGGGTCGTAAAGATGAGGTATGCCTTCATATAAAGTTAATTCAACTCTTTTAGGGTCAATAAGTAAAAATTTAATTTCGTCTGGTTTGGCGCGATATAACAAAGAAACTATCATTGAGTGAACACAAATACTCTTACCGCTGTTTGTAGCACCGGCAATAAGCACATGGGGCATTTTTTCAATTACGGAAACAGCCGTATCCCCTTGTGCATAACGACCAAGCGCAACCGTTGTTTTATATTTTGAATTTATAAAAGCAGGGTCTTGTAAAATTTCGCGCATTGTTACCATAACAGGTTTATCATTAGGTATTTCAAAACCGACGGCATCTTTACCCGGAATAGGAGCTTCCACACGAATACCGCGCGCTTTCATCGCTAGGGCAATATCATTTGAAATAGAAACAATAGAACTTATTTTTACACCGGGGCCGGGTTTAATTTCATAACGGGTAACAACAGGGCCGGGAGCAACGCCTGTAACGGAAGCATCAATATCAAAACTTTTTAAAGTTTCTTCTAATTTTTTGGTGGAGGCGGCAATCTCACTATCACTGGGGCCGATTATATTATTTTGGGCCGGCTCTCTAAGTAAATCAAGAGGCGGTAAAACAAATTCTTTGGCTTCTTTTTTCTCTTCGGATTTTTCTTTAATATCTTCTTTGGGTTGTTCTTGCTTACGAGGAAGCGTAATCATCTGCGCAACAGGGCGGCTGATTTTTGGCATAGGTTTAGATTCTTCTTCAACCTCTTCTTGTTCTTCTTCTGCGACAACCCTTCTTGGAGCATTTTTTGCGGCTTTTTCTTCTTTCTCTTTTTCTTCTTCTTTGGCTTCTTCTACTTGAGTTTTAAACTGGGCTCTTGCTTCCATCCAAGAAGTAAAGTCATTTCTCAATAATTCAATAATTTTATTAATAGTTGCACGCCAAGGAATAGCAAATAAAATATGAATACCAAGTATCATACCGGCAAAACAGAAAATTGCCCCTCCTGCTTTACCAAAAAAGCGGGCAATAAAATCAAAAAACATCTGACCAATAACGCCAGAACTTAAATGACTTTCAACAAAAATAGTTTTTATAAAAGCAATTTCCCCGCCAAGGGAGCCAAGGGTTAAAAAAACACCAAGCAGCAAAGTAAATATAGCAAGTGTTCTATTTTTTATACTGCGGTAAAGCCAATAAAATAAAAATAAGGGAATAAAATAAGCCGTAGAACCAAAATATTTTAAAAGGAAATTATAGGTTTCTTTACCTGCTGTACCGGACATAGCTTTTAAGCCGTAAAGCGTGCAGCTAATCCATACAATTAAAGCAAAAGAAATTACCCACACAAAAGCAAGTTTCGGAACTCCCCCGCTTGTGTTTTTTTGTTTTTTACCAGATTTTTTATATAGATTGCTATGACGACGCACAACGCCCCCTCTTATTGAACGGAAGCGATTTTAATTTGATAATTTATTCCGTCTGCTTCAAGAGTAATTTTGCCTTGCTCTAAAAGTTGGCCTAAGGCCATATACATAACGGAAGCAGATAAATGCAAATTAATTTTGATTTGCCAAGAAGAAACTTCCTGCTTTTCTTTAACAAATTCAAAAATTCTATCTGCTGCTGTATTAATATTTTCTTTAAAAGACATAAAATTTCTCCTTATATTTTTTCAATGGCAAAAAGAGCATCACCGGGTTTAACGGGTTGCCCATTATCAACAAGCACTTTTTTAATAATGCAATTTTGGGTTGCTTTGACTTCGTTAAAGACTTTCATTGCTTCTATTAGACAAATTGGGTCGCCTGCTTTAACCTTTTCGCCTTCTCTTACAAAAGGCGGTGCACTGGGGGAAGCACCCCTAAAAAAGATACCCATTAAAGGTGATTTAATTGTGTTAGGGTATTGAACCGGCACACTTTTTTGACCGGGGGTATTATTTATTGCTACAGAATTATCAACTACCGGCACTGCTATTTGGGCCGGAGCACTGCGCACAAGACGAACATGGGTGCCCTTATCTTCAAAGTCAATAGTGCCAAGATCATTATCTTGCATAAATTTATAAATTTCTTTTATTTGAGATAAAGCGGGGTTACTAGTTTTGGTTGTTGTTTTTTTGGAAACAACTTTTTTAGTTTTGTTCATAAATCCTCTCTAAAACTGCTACATATATTTTACTAAATTTATACAAATAAAAACTATATTTTGCTAGATAAAGTAAATAAATCCTCAATTTCTATAATATCAGGACCTTTCTTTATGCTTTTATCTTTTATAAGCGGAGTATAGATTTTTTTAAAGCCAAGGCGTCTTGCTTCGGCAATTCTTTTATCTAAATGAGATACAGGAGCACTTTGTCCTAAAATACCCATCTCCCCTATAAAAACACTCGCTCCGCTTAAAGGTTTATCCCTAAGGGAACTGATTACGGCTGCGCAAAGTGCCATATCTAAACCGCTATCACTTATTTTTACCCCTCCGCCAAGACTAACACAAACATCTTTTGTATCTAAACTAAGCCCGACATGGCGCTCTAAAGCGGCAAGTAAAATTTGCGTGCGATTTAAGTCTAACCCTGTTGTTATTCTTTTGGGGAAGGGATAATGCGTTGGACTGACAAGGGCTTGGACTTCACTTAAAATCGGTCTTGAACCTTCTAGCGCAATAGCTAAAGCACGCCCTGCAATATCTTTATTTCTGGAAGTTGAAGCAAAATATAAACTTGCATCAGGCACCTCTTCAAGGCCTTCTTGGCCCATTTTAAATAAAGCAATTTCAGCAGTAGAGCCAAAGCGGTTTTTATGTGCGCGCAAAAGACGCAAAACATTATCTTTTTCCGTCTCAAAATATAAAACACTATCAACCATATGCTCTAAAACTTTAGGCCCGGCAAGCGAGCCTTCTTTTGTAATATGACCCAAAAGAAAAGTTATTATGCCAAGCGGTTTTGTAAGGCGCAAAATTTCGCCTGCACTTTCACGCACCTGACTAAGAGAACCGCTTGTTGAAGAAAATTCCGGATGATAAATAGTCTGCACCGAATCAACAATTAAAACTTGCGGTTTAACTTCTTTAACGGCTTCTATAATTTGCTGGACATTGGTTTGAGAAACAAGAAAGATATTATCACTCTCGCATTTTAAGCGTTTTGCGCGAAGCGCAATTTGCTCTACGGATTCTTCGCCCGAAACATATAAAACTTTTTGCGTTTTGGCTAGTTTTGCAGCCGTTTGCATCATTAAAGTGCTTTTACCGATACCCGGTGCCCCGGCAAGTAAAACAAGCTGCCCTTTAACAAGGCCTCCGCCAAGCAAACGGTCAAGTTCTGGTATATCAGTGGCAATTCTTTGATAATCTTTTAAAGAGGCCTCTTTTAAAGGTGTTATCGGTGAAGAAAACTCCGTAAAAGATTTTGCACTTTTACTTTTTTTGCCTTCTTCTGCAATAACTTCTTCTGTAAGAGAGTTCCACGCACCGCAATCCGGGCATTGCCCAAGCCACTTTGGCGAATTAAAACCACATTTTTGACAAGTAAAAATTGTTCTAAACTTCACACACGCCTCTACCTATTTTGCTAAACTGGCTAGCCCAAGTAAACCGGCAAGTTCTTTATCTTCAAAAGATAAACTCATTGTCGCTTGGAAGGTGCCTGTTTCAAGCATATCATCATATCTGACACCAAAGCCAAGATTCTTTGTAGCCCAAGTGCCCGCACCGATAGATACATCCGGTTTATCAAAAAGTCTGCCATTTATAACTCTATTGCGGCCGAAATCAGTGCCTTCGCCGTAAATATAGAAATTTTTAAGAGCGTAAGCATCAGCCATATAAAAAGGTTTTAAAGATAAAACAGCACCGCCGGAACCGCGTATCATACCGACATTAAGATCAGCCCATTTATTAAAGAACCCTAAACGAAAATCAAGTTTATTTGGTTTACCGCGGTAATCTTTGTCATTTTTAGGCATATTATCGCGATTGCCCATATCGGCAATACCGGCACGATAATACATAAAACTATTGCGCGGTAAAAATTTAATACCTAAATCTGATTCCACAAGCCCGCCGTTTGGCTGGAGTCTTGCTTCATACATCCAGAATAAACGAAATCTTGCAATTCTACCGATAAATTGTTTGGCGTCTTCGCTAACTTGGCGGACATTGGCAAGAGTATCTTTAACATCTTGAGCCATTTGTTTATCTTGAGTAAGTGCTTTAAAAAGACCATCCTCGCTATCAAGTTGGCTCATAAACTCTTTGGATGTTTGCGTAAGTTCGCTAACATTTTCCATAGAAGAAGCAAGATAAGGCCTTAAAGATAAAACAAGTTCATTTATATTGCCGGAAAGTTGCCTTAAATTTGCTAAAGTAGCATTTAGATCTTCACCAAAGTGGCCATTATCACTAATAGTTTGTGTAAAATCTTGAAGAGAACCTAAAGTCTGTGTTATCATATCGGAAACAGATAACATGCTGATACCTTGTATAGTGTCGCCTTCTTTAATAATACCGCTAGAAGCATGCCCCTGTTTAATTTGAAGATAATTTGTGCCGATTAGACTTGAAGCCGCAATAACAAACTGGGCGTCTTTATAAATTATAACCCCTTCATTGATACGAACTATTGCTAAAACTTTGCCATCAATTATTTTAAGTTCTTTAACTTTACCGACTTCAACGCCGTTTAAACGGACATTTGATTTTGCCGGCAAACCGGAAACATCATTAAAATAAACTTTAACATCATAGCCGCTTGAAATTGTAAAATTACCAAGCATAAAGATGGAAGCCCCTAAAAGAACCACCCCTAAAAATGTAAAAAGACCGACTTTTGTTTCTGCTGTCATTTTTTAACCTCTTAATTTCTAATTTGCATTTGTATAGGACCTTTTGAACGTCCTTCAACGAATTGCTTAACATATGGATTTTGGCTTTTCTTAAACTCCGGTGTGGGTGCGCAAAGTTACACTTTACCTTCATAAAGCATTGCCATATTATCCGATATTTCAAAGGCGGACTTCATATCGTGCGTAATAACGACAGAAGTTACCCCTAGTTTATTTTTCAAATCTATAATAAGTTCATTGATGATTTCTGACATAATCGGGTCTAGCCCGCTGGTTGGTTCATCATATAAAATAACTTTTGGTTCGGTAGCAAGAACGCGCGCAAGACTAACGCGTTTTTTCATACCTCCGGAAAGTTCCGAAGGGCGTAAATGCTCTATACCCTTTAAACCGACTAAAGCAAGTTTTTCTTTTGCAATTCTGGCATATTCCGATTTTGGTGTATCAGTTAAATATTTTAGGCCGAAAACAACATTTTCCCCAACACTTAAAGAATCAAATAAAGCCCCTTCCTGAAAAAGATAACCAAAACTCCTTCTAAGTTTTGCTAATTCCATTTGTTTTTTAATATGGGTTATATCTTTATTATTAAATAAAATTTTCCCGCCGTCAGGTTCAAGCAAACGGATAATGCACTTAATTAAAGTGCTTTTGCCTGTTCCGCTGCCACCGATAACAGCCAAAGTTTTGCCTTCTTCTATTTTAAGATTTACGCCCCTTAAAATATGTTTTGGCCCGAAATGTTTTTTTAAATCAATAATTTCTATCATTTTTATAACCCGATTGAATTTAAAATTGCCGTTAAGAAATAATCCATAACCAAAATTAAAACCATACTAGTAACAACCGCTTGGGTTGTGCTTTTACCCACCCCTTCGGCCCCGCCACGCGTCCATAAACCTTTATAACAACAAACAACACCTATCATAAAAGCAAAGAAACAAGACTTAATAAAACCATGCATTAAATCATCAACCCCAATATAAGTTGTTATATCGCTTATATAAACATTGCTTGCAACCCCAAGAGAATTAACACTAACCAAAAAGCCACCAAACATACCTGAAAAATTAGCACATAAAGTTAAAACCGGTATAGCAATCATAAAAGCAATTATACGCGGAATAACAAGATATCTGATAGGATCTGTGCCAAGAGTGTGCAAAGCATCAATTTGTTCTGTTACCTGCATGGTGCCGATTTCTGCCGTAACAGCAGCACCCGCACGCCCTGCCACTACAAACGCTGTTAAAACAGGGCCAAGTTCTCTAACTAAAGAAAAGCCGACGAGTGTGCCAATATACAGAGGTTCGCTTAAAATATTACGCATTGTTGTTCCTGCCTGTAAAGCAAGAACCATACCCGTAAATAAACTTGTTAAAGTAGCAACCACCAAAGATTCTACACCGATTTTTGTTGTCTGCTGCATTGTTTGGCTAAATTCCAAGGGTGATTTAAACAGCCAAAACACGCAAGAAGAAACCATACTTGAGGCCTGCCCAAGTTGTGTAAAAAATTTTATAAGTAATCTACCAAGTGCTTTAAACATTTGCTATTCTGGGTATCCTTGTATTAAGTAATGTTAAAATTTCATAATCAATAGTGCCGGCAATTTTAGCGTGGTCCAAGGCAGAAATTTTTTGTCCTTTTTGCTCGCCAATTAAAACCACCGGACTGCCAACTTTAATATCGCCAAGTTTAGTTATATCCACCATTAACATATCCATAGTGATATTGCCTACAACAGGGCATTTTTTACCTTCTATTAAGACCTTTGTTTTGTTGCCAAGGCATCTTAAAAAGCCATCCCCATACCCTATAGGTATTGTGGCAATTTTTGAGGGCTTTTTGCAACAATGCTTGCGGGAATAACTGATACAAGCCCCTTTTCTTACATCTTTAATAAAAACAATTCTTGAGTGTAAGGAAAAAAGAGGTTTATAACCCTTTTCAAGCCCATAAGCAAGGTGGCCAAGGCGCACCATATCAAAAGAGAAATTTGGATAATTTACAAAACCGCTTGAAGCACTTATATGGGCAAGCCCTGTGTTAAGCCCTTCGGCTTTTGCTTGGGAAAGAAATTCTTTAAAATATTCAAGCTGTTGTTTAGTATATTTTCTATCCTCGGCACTTTTGCCGTCTGCACTTGAAAAATGGGAAAAGCAACCTTCCACACAAACATATTTACCGCCTTTATTTAATACACGCAAAATTTCAAGGGCAGCCGGACGTCTTGAGCCAATACGCCCCATACCTGTTTCCTGTTTAACATGGCATTTGGCGGTAATTTTTAATTTTGTTGCAAGATTAACAATAAATTTTGCTGCCCGCACACTTGCCACCGTAACAGATAAATTATTTTTTAAAGCATATTCAAAACACTCAAAAGGATAAATAGAACCAAGCACCAAAATAGGCATTGTTATACCGATATTTCTAAGGGAAATACCTTCTTCAATAGAAGAAACGGCAAAGGCATCACAAAGATTATTCTTTTGTGCGTAAGTGCTAATTAAATCTGCCCCATGGCCATAAGCATTGGCTTTAACTAGAAGCATAATTTTGGGGACAATAGTTTTGTGCTCACAAATTGCTTTTGCTTTTAAAAGATTCTCTTTTAAAGCTGTTAAATTAATTTTGGCATAAGTCGGTCGCAAAAGCGGCAGGGGTTCTTGTTTAAGCATAGTTTAAAGAGGTATAACTTCCCCCTCCTCTATAGGAATATTCACATTTTCAGGTTGGGGATTGGTAAACAAAGTATATTCGCTTATCCAATTCAAGTCCACATCACCGACAGGGCCGTTGCGTTGCTTTGCAATAATAAGAGTGGCTTTTCTCTTTAAAGCTTCATCATCACGTTTATAATAACCTTCTCTGTGTATCAAAGCAACGACATCGGCATCTTGTTCAATAGAGCCGGACTCTCTTAAGTCAGAAAGTTGCGGCCTGTTATCTGTTCTGCCTCTATCTTCTGTTTTTCTGTTAAGTTGGGATAAAGCCATTACGGGAACATTTAAGTTTCTGGCAAGTTCTTTTAACATTCTTGAAATTTCGGAAACTTCTTGTTGGCGGCTTTCCACTTTTTTGCTTGCCCCGCGGATAAGTTGCATATAGTCAATAATTATAAGGCCAAGTTCCTTGCCTTGTTTTGCAAGTTCATTTGCAAGACGGCGCGAACGCACGCGGATATCGGTTATGCTTAAAGCCGGAGTATCATCAATATATAAAGAGGCCTGGCTCAAACGTTCAATTTCGCTTGCTAAATCTTTCCAGCGTTCCTTTTTAAACATACCGGAATTTACCAAGTGCAGTTCCGCCATAGCAGCAGAACACACCATTCTTTGATAGATACTATGACGGCCCATTTCAAGAGAGAATATAGCAACCGGCACATGAGCATTAACCGCTGCGTGATAAGCAATATTTAAAGCCATGGCAGTTTTACCCTGGGAAGGACGGGCCGCTAAAACAATTAAATCTGATTTTCTAAGACCGCCTGTTTTCATATCAAATTGAGTAAAACCGGTTGGCACACCTTTAACGGGGTTTTTATCTCTGATTAATTTTTCAATTTGTTCACTGACTTCTTCGGCAAGAACTTTGGAAGAAACAAAACCTTTTATTTCTCTTTTTTGACTCAAAGCAAAAAGTTTAGATTGGGCATCATCTATAAGAGAATAAGGTTCTTCTTCCTGGTTATAACATTTTTCAATAGTATTAGTGGAAATATTTATTAACTCTCTTACTAAAGCTGTTTGGCGCACAATATTTGCATAATGTTCCACATGGGCTGCGGTGGAAACTTTATCCATAAGTTCGCTTAAATATTTTTCTGCACCGACTTGTGCAAGAAGCCCGGTTCTTTTAAGTTCTTCTATTACGGTAATAAGGTCAACGGCCTGCCCGCGCGAAGCAAGTGCCGTCATTGCCGAAAAAATTTGTTTATGGGCGGATTTATAAAAATGCTCCGGCTGTAAAATATCCATTGCTTTTTCAAGAGCTTCGGCCTCAATTAGCATAGAGCCAAGAACGGCCATTTCCGCATCTAGGGCTTGTGGGGGTAATTTTTGGTCTGCGGGCATATAATATCCTCCTATAAATTTAATACAAAAAATCTTTTAGCACCCAAAAGGGGCTACTTTCTATTTTACTATTTTAAAGGCCATAATTATAGTCTTTTAGGAAAATTCTTTTTATTTATCTGCGCTCCTCTCACAAAAGGGAAGGAAAAGATATTAAAAGATAGCCCAAAAGCCGTAGTAAAAAAATACCCCTACTATAAAAGTAGGGGTATTTTGTTTTCTAAAGGATTTATTTTTTGATAACAATCTTTTTGCTTAAATTAAGATTTTTACCCAAAAGTCTTACGAAATAAATTCCGTTTGAAACAGAAGGAACATAAATAGTAGTATTATTGGAATTGAGATTTCTTCTCTGAATCATTTTGCCGGAAATATCATAGAGTTCATAAGTAGTTTGGGCGGGATTTATGGAATCTTCAAGTTCAATATTAATTAAATTATTGTTCCAAGTGATTTTGGCTGCATTATTTAAAGTATAATCATCTACAGCGACATCTAAATAATTATTTTCTACTTTTAATTTGAACCATTTAAAGAAGATATATTGTCCTTCCCACCAATATTCACTGACATTATAAGTAAGGACTAATAATTGTAAGTAATTACCGCTTTTAAGAGTATAAAGAGTATTACCGCCGGCGTTTACATTTTCTGTATCTTTATAATAAGTGGTAAACTTATCCATATCATAAAATTTATGCCAAGGAAGGATTGGTTTAACTAAAGTATCTGTATAGGAAGTGTTAATATAGCCTATTGCAGCAGGAGAATCCGTTACCGTTTGGAAAGATTCAAATTCCACCTCTCTTGCAGGATTAGCACTAGGATCGCTACTTATATTGATAGCCAATGCTGCTAAAGCACTTTGGTCTTCTTGATAAACAATATCGTTAGGAATAATATTTTCCACATCTGTAAATTCTAAATCAGGCAAAAGATAAAGACCGGGAACATTTAATTGTTCTGTAACACTTGCAAATGGAGAATTAGAATCCATTCTGTATTTAATCATACCGCAAGTGCTATTAGCATAGCCCTCTTCCCAAGTTCCATTATTGATTACGCAAGTATTTTCAGCCGGGGGATTTTCTAAATCAGAGCTAAACTCATGCCAGAAATATACGCCTTGGGCATCGGCTGCTTTACCTGTTTTGATAATCTGTCCGTTTTTAACAAGAGCATAATTAGAATTTTTTAAAATTTCTTTATTTAGAAGAACAGCTTTAACAGCTTCTGTAATTTGTTTGTTTATAAAAGCTTGTTTTTGTTGTTCTGTTTGATTAGTATTAAGTGTGCTTAATTCTTGTTTTAGTTGTTTAAACTGCGTTGGATTTACTTTATAAAGTTCTTCTTTAGTAAGTGTTGCATTTAAACCAACTGCAAAAGAAACAAGTGCCAATACAGCAATAGTTTTTTTCATACTTCCTCCATTAGAAACAATATACAAATATTCTAACTTTACTAAGCAATTTTTGCAATAGTATTTTGTGCCTATATCAGATATAGGACTTTAGACCTAGCCTCTCTCGTAAAAATTAAGAACCCCATGTTAATTAACATGGGGTTCTTGAGCTTTAATTAAATACTTTATTTAGTTACCTGGGCAATACTGCGGGTCGCTAGCAGTAACTGTATAACATTGCGTTTCTCCATGGGCAGAGCAGGTAGATCCCGTAGTGTAACTACCACAAAGCCATATATTCTGACTATTCAATACAGGCCTGCCATCCCCGCCTTCACAATAGAAGTTACAATAACCTATTCTGCTTCCACCTAACCAAACTTCATTGCTTAAAGTAACGGCCGTTTCTTGATTGTTTGAATTAATTATTATTGCATTTCCAGAATTTTGGGTAGTAGAGAATGTTGCTTTAACACCATAATTTGTGTCCCCTCCAGCAGTTCCAGCAAACATTGGATGATTAGAGAGGGTATCTTTATATTCGCATCTACAAGCATCATTACACCAGAAGGTATTTGTCGGGCAGGTAGGTTTGCAAACACAATCATTTATACCTTTTCCACCTGAAGTGGAAGGATCACACCCTTGTAAAGTGCTTAAGCTAAAGGCAACACCTGTGCATTGACATGAGCCATTAACCATAACAAAACCATTTTGACATTGGCATCTAGATTTATTTGTTTTATTATCAAATAGCCATACAGATCCCGGAGGGCATTGTTGACAGGAAGCTAATCCCTCTGTAGTTCTTCCATCTACGTTTTGATAATAAGCTTGCTCAAAATTACTATCTACAAAATGCTGGTTATACGGACATTTACAAGATGAATTCATTATCTGCTCTCCGCCAACTAATTTAACTAAATATCTAATAACATCACCTGTATTATCAACTGCACCTACAGGACATTTACAAGATGTATAACCACCGGCATTATCATTCCAAGAAGTCATATCAACTCGCATAATATCACTACAACCATTACAGTTAGGAACAATTTGTGAGGTCGGTTGAGGGCATTTTACACATTTGCCACCTTCTATACTTGCGTTCCAAGTGGTGCCGGACGGGCAGCAGGTATTATTATTAAGATCTACTCCGTTAGGGCAGCAAGCAGAAACTGTTGCGCCATCTTGCGCATAAAGTGTCGTGCCAGATTTACATACGCATTTATTATCTATGACACTCCATTCTGTCCCGGCTGTAAGACATTTACACACATCTTCTCTCAGACTTAGAGAACCTTGTGTTACTCTTGACTCTTGTCCGTCAGCAGACAAAGGATCCCCTAGACCGTTTGGAGCAGTGCCTACAGGGCAGGCACAAGTTGTGTAAGCATAATAATAATCATTCCAAGAACCTATTTCTTTAGGGCTAGGGCAGGACTTACATTGACTATCTTCCGTATCATACCATTGAACATCCGGGTTAGGACATTTAGAACATTTGCCAAGAGCTTCAGACCAATAAGGTGCTGAAGACGGACAGCATGTTTGATCTGCTGTATTATAAGCAATATTAATACCGTTTGTTGTTTTACCGCAACAAGCTTGAGAGTTGTTTGGAGCAATATCTCCGGCAGGGCAACATCCGTTTACTAGTGAACTTGCAGAACCATAAAACGTTTCTACCATTCCAGGAGCGCATAAACAACATTCCACCCCTTGTGTTGTGCAGCAACTGGGATTAAAAATTCTACCTGCTTCGCAAGAACATTTATTTGGATTCCAA
This sequence comes from Elusimicrobiaceae bacterium, assembly GCA_017534965.1. Taxonomy (GTDB): domain Bacteria; phylum Elusimicrobiota; class Elusimicrobia; order Elusimicrobiales; family Elusimicrobiaceae; genus Proelusimicrobium. The sequence continues at coordinate 34,572 of JAFXVA010000038.1, forward strand.
AGTGGAGACCACTGAAAATGTTGACGTGAGTCTGAAGTATGATGTTCACTTTCACATTGATTGCAAGCACACGGATCCTTTTCATAATCATTACTTTCACAAGCACAACCCTGTTGCTGTGACCAAATAGCACCATTGTCACAAGTACAAATAGTTTGTCCAAGGAGGTTTACGCTTATATTATCACAAACTTCTGATGAAGGGGCTACGATACATTCACCGCCACTATAAATTAGGCCTTCCGGACAAACAGAACATCTTGGGCCGGCAGGTGTATTTATGAAGTGAATTTGATTATCTATAATAAAATCTTCATTAACTTCATTGGGACAACATTGTCCGGCAACAGAATATTGACCTTCTGGGCAAGCATGGCAAGCACCGCCGTATTCATATTCTGTAGAAAGACAAAGATGACATGTATTTCCCCAATAATGAGGTTTATTTGTAGGACAGCAATATCCGCTTTCACTATCAATCTTAAATCCATCAGGACATTGGCAAATACCATTTACCCAAACGCTGTTAGGATCGGTGCACTGACAATGACCTAAAACTGCAGAAATTCGAGTTTCCGGACCTGAAGAAGTGCCTAAACCTAACAATTCAAGGAAGCTCTGCCACCAAGAAGGCGGTTCAGGATCTTGAACTTCTTGAGACCCTACAGGGCAAGAACAATTAGAATAACCAAAAGAGGGATCATTGTTCCATTTAGGGACTTTCGGGTATTCGCAATCTTGGCATTGATCTTCTTGAGTCCAAGTTTGTTGTGGATTAGAACAAGCACCGCAACCGCCAATTTCTGCCTGTAAATTACTAAAATCACTGCTCAAGGTTGATAAAGAATAATAGTATTTTGTTGAACAGCACTGCGCATTTGGTGATTCCGGGTTAAATGCGACATTACTATTACAACAGAATCTTTCCGCAGGATTTGCATTAGAAGTCCAGAAATGTTCATCAAACCTGCTACTTGACATCCCGCTAGAAGCTTCAGTTTGACAACAATAACCACTATCACCAATTGTAGTATTATCTACAAAACCATGATCTGCAAATTCAAAACCGCTACTACAATCACAATAGCCGTTAATATCACTCCAATTTCCAGGCATAGGAAGATATATTTGGGTATTACTTACATTTCCATTGGCACCATTACCACCATTGCTAGAGCTGGGAATAACGGTATGGTTATTTATATAAGGTGTAAGCCAATCACTGCTGGGAGCTTGCCAGGTTGAATGGGTTAAAGTGCATTCACAAATATCTGTTGTAGTAGCAAGAGGTGTGCTAGCACCGGTTGATTCTGTTCCTGTAGGGCAGGTACATAAAGCATAACCAAGATCCTCATTATATACAGGAACCATTTTACCTGGGCAAGGTTGGCAATTTCCGTTTACATAAGTATGCGTTTGATTTTGACAAACACCGCAAGTGTTACGAGCAAAATTCGTCTTGTGGAAGAAGGGCTTATTAGTAGGACAGCAAGCTAATTCTCCCGTAGAAGCATTATTATCGTTTAAGACATCTGCTCTAAAATCCTTAGGACAACAGAAACCATTATCATAAGAAATTGTTCCACCAATATTTACACTGCCTAAATTAGTTATTGGTTTAGTAACTTCTTTGCCGGTAGTTTTATTCCCGTCGTTAGAAGTTCTTGCAAAAGGATCCTGTATAGTATTCGATCCTAAATTTTGCGCTCTTTCTCTACTATCAGCAGTATCGCTAGTTATTTCCAAACCATAATAGGTATCAAAGAAACCGGTGTTACACTTACAAGCGCCGTTATTTACGTGCCAGGCAGTTCTTGTAGTAGCATCAGCTATCCAAGCAACAGAAGTATCCCAATGGGTATTTGCTTTTGTGCATTGGCAAGTTTCAGTAGCAATACCACTTTGTATAACAACTGCTTGACCTTCTGTACCTGTCGGGCAGGAACATTCTGAAATTTTCTCAGAACTATTCCAAGTAGTAAAGGTTTTACCCGGGCAAGCATGACAACCGATTTCGTCATTATAGGCATGGAACCATTCTCTACATTGATGGCATATTTGCGTAGCGTAAATTCCTGCAGGTCTATTTGAATACTGAGTCTTTAGATCATTTACAACTTGATTTGTATCAGCATCATTATAGAACATCTCATCAGAAGGACAGCATTGTTGTTGAGAGATATTAAATGCCACATGGATTCTTGATTCGGAATTATCTTGTTTATAATTATTTTCAGTAGGATAAGGACAACAGGCATCATAATCAAAACCATTTAATTCTTCTTTTTTCCAAACATCCTCATTTAAACAACAGGCCGCTTCCCAATATCTGTTTTCTTCAATCAAAGTGGTAGCATCAGCAATATGAACCTCGTGTTCGCCCCCTCTTTTATCTGTAACTGTTCCAAAGAAAACAGGTTGTCTGCTGTCGCCACAGCGACAATGGGTATAATCGGCAGTTAAAGGTCTATCGCCTTGATCTTCACCGAATTGAGATCTTGCAGCACATTCACAACCGGGGTCGGTATCTTGGGAAATAAAGACCGCCTCCTGTGCGGAACATTTACAAGAACCATTTTCAAATATTTGTGAAGCATGGCAGAAACAAGTTGAACCCGGTCTGCAAGTGCAACCGCAAACATTATTGCTCCAAATTTGATCACCTAAGCAAATTTCATTACTGCCTGTATTATTGCAAAACCAATTACAATCATTTTGATTCCACTCTTTATAATAAGCACTATGACAATTTTTGTAAATAGGTGTATTGCAAGTTTCCCCCTCGTAAATATCTTCGGCACAACCTTCTATTACAGGATCGCCTAAAGTAAGATCAATATTCGTACATGGGAATATTGTATCACTTACTGTAGGAAAAGATGTAACAGTATGACTTGCTGTATCTATCGTCTTGCTAACGCGTTTATTTGCAGGACAATCTTCTCCTGTGCAGTATCTGCAAGACTGACAGCCCGTAACATTAGGATTAAATTCATAATTACTATTTATAAAGTTCAAAGGCGGATTATCCACACATCTGCAGGAATCTATATCAAGATATTGGCATTCGCCACATTGTAATGTGCACGGATTAGGATCGGGGGCTTCTCCGGCGCAAACTTCATCTATATCACCGACAACAGCAGTTCCTAAACTATTACACACAGACCAGGTTTCATCGGGGCCATCTTGGCAAGCAAGACCATTTTTGGTATAAGCAATAGCAAGAGCAAATCTTTCATTCCCGCCATTAGGTTTATATCTACCGATAACACAATTACCCGCGTCTCCGGTTCTTAATTCAAGTTCATAATCAGTATTTACGGTTTTAAATCTTCCATTGTTTTGTTCATAGTCTTGAGGTCCAAGGGCTATTTTTGATACGGCACTATCTGTAAAAGCAGTTGCATATTCATGAGTTTGGGCAAATCTTCTGGCTTGTCTGGTGCGAACCATAACGAGCAAATTATTAACTTCTGCCGTGTGAGATCTTAATATAGATCTTTGATACATCGGAATAGCAATCATCGTTATGATTGCCAATATTAAAACTACAGCAAGAAGTTCAACTAAAGAGAAACCTTTTTTATTACTTATTTTCATACTTTATACCTCTTTTGGTAATATAAAACTTAATCTTAAATATTTATAAAAACTATAGTGCCGTATAATATGAATTATACTACATTTGTCAATAAATAGGCACAATTATACTTATAAACATATTATTGCTTATAAAAGTAAATTTGTCAAGTGTATATTTATTATTATAATAAATATTTTAATAGATATATTATTTATTAATACATACCTTAATATACCCCTAAGAAAAATTTGACTTTTTTTTATATAATTTGCTATACTTTTTCCGTCGGGAGAGCGCGTTTAGCCAGCAATTTGGCCGGTCGCGTTTTTTTATTTATATTTATCTTACTTTCTTTATAAAACCTGCCTGCCAAAAATAAAAAAACAATGAACTTAATACAAAAAATCTTCCAAAAAACCGACAAAAAAAACCTAGCTGCCCCAACTAACTTAAATATGTTTATGAACTTGCCACGTTTAGGTGATAATATTTTGCCTTCGCCAAGTTCTCATAATTATGCCCCTTACACCGAAACTTACGGCGATAAGGCCTGGGTTTATGCCTGTGTAAATGTTATTGCAGAAACAACTTCAACCGCTGATTTCGTGTTAAAAAACGAAGAGGGCCAAGTTATACCAAAACATCCTGTTTTAGATTTGCTCTATAGGCCTAATCGTTTTATGAGTGGCAGAAGTTTGCGCCAATGGATAATTGCAAGTTTAGAATTAACAGGTAATGCTTATATCTTAAAAGATAAATTAAATTCCCGAGGAGAACCGCGCGAACTTTTCCCCCTGCTTAGCCAACTTGTTGAAGTTATTCCCGGTAAATCTTCGCAGGAACCTATCGCCGGTTATAAATATAGAGCAGGGGCCAAAACTGCCTATTATAAAGCAAGCGATATTATCCATTTTAAATACTTTAATCCTTTTGATTTTTTCTACGGACTTTCCCCCCTTGCTGCAGCAAGAAAAAGTATTGAAAATTTGGATAAAGCCGAAACTTATAACCGCGCTTTTTTTGATAATTGTGGCACTTTAAGTGGTATTTTATATACGGAAGGCAAACTTGACGAACAAAGCCGCACCCGTATAATAAATGCCTGGAACAGCAAATACCGCTCTGCTGCAAAAGCCCATCAGGTTGCACTTTTAGAAGGCGGTTTAAAATGGCAAAATACCGCTCTTAGTCAAAAAGATATGGATTTTATTTCTTCTATGCAACTAAGCAGAGAAACTATCCTTGCCGTCTTTCACGTGCCACCGGCTCTTGTCGGCGTATTTGAGCACTCGCCGCAATTTACGACAAAAGAACAACAAAGAATTTTCTGGCAAACTTGTATTCATCCTAAACAAACTTTAATGCTTGAAACTTTAACGGAATTTTTGCTACCCCATTTTGATACAACCTGCACTATGTATTTTGATAAAGATATCAGTAATATTTCCGCCTTAAAAGAAGATGAATTACAAAGAGCCCAAGCAGCAAAAATTTACTTTGAAATGGGTTTTAATAAAAATGAAATTGCCCTTGCCCTTGGCTTGCCACTTTCGCCGACAAAAAATAAAAAAGGAGAAAAAATAAAATGAATTATCTTATAAAAGGCAGCCCTAAAAAACCTGCGTTTAAAATACTTGCTTTAAAAGATGCTCAAATAAAACAACAAGATGAATTTCTTTTTATAGAAGGTTATGCAAATACAAAAAATATCGCCGATAGATATGGTGATATTCCTGCTGTATATCCACAAAAAAGAGATTATGTTTATGACTTAACAGAATTCAAACAAAACCCTGTTTTACTAATTGACCATGTAAATAAATTAGACCATCTTGCCGGCTCTGTTGTGGAAATTTACGAAGACGAAAAAGGCCTTTATTTTAAAGCGCTGTTTTCCGCCTCTAATCACCCGACTATTGCCCATGCAAGACAAATTTATAAAGAAGGACATGCAAAAGGTATCAGTATTGCAGGACGCTTTCATTATGAAAACCCGCAAAACCCAAACCAGTTAACTTTGGCGCAAATCTATGAAATCAGTTTAGTTGCAATACCGGCTGACCCAAGAAGTCTCGCTTCACCGACGGAAGAAAAAGTAAATCAAACTGCTTTGAAGGAAGAAATTAATTCTTGGTTAAAAGAATTAAACAAAAACTAAATATAAAAAAATGGGCCAATAGACCTAGATTCATCTAGGCCTATTGACCCTTGTGAATCTTTAAATATACACCTATAATATATGTATAAGAACGGAGGATTGTAATATGAAAAAAATACTTATTTTAATTTTTGCACTTTTATCTTTAATGCCGCTTAATGCTTTAAATTTAGAAACCATTTTAGAAGATAAAACCTTAGCAAAAGAAATACAAAACACCTTACAAACTAGTCTTAACCAAGCACAAAATAACTATACTATTGTTGGTTTACTTTATACAGGTTCAGCTAAATTAGTAAGAACAAATAATTCAAAGGATCTTTCTTTAATACAGAAAAAGGGCTATATAACTTATAGTTTACGCACAAATAATAGTTTTAATAGATATACTATTGAAATTATAGATGATAAAATTAATTCTACTCAAGACCCCCATAGAACCAATATTTATAATGTAGTATTTAGATTTTATAAAGATAAAGTTCTCGTAAAAGAACAATCTATGGGTGTTATTGAACTTGATAATGCCGGCTTAGCAGATGAAGGCGATTTCTATACCAATTTAGCCGTTAATGCTTTTTATGCAATGAATAAATTCTATGTTTTAGATAAAGAACCAAACACTTGTGGCGCTCAATATGATATTAGCGGGGCTAAAACTGTTGTTCCTCCTTTTGAAACTCAAGTTATCGTGCACCATACCCCCGATTGTAAAGACCATAATCATTGTTCTTGCCCCAGATCAGTCTCAGCAACCAGAATGCCTTACTTCCCGGCTAAAGTCAGTTTTGTAATAGAAACGGATGCCTGCAAAACAAATCCTGATTGCAGATGTCCCGAATATATAGTTTACGAAGACTAAACTATTTATTACAACCTCCAAGAAAGCCCGCTGAAAGGCGGGCTTATTTATTTGTAAAAATTGACTTTATCGTCTGGAATTTGCTATATTTTAAGTAGAGGGCCGTTTAAAAATAAAATTAAACGCTCTATGCAAATAGAAAAACTTGCCAAAGAAAACTTTTTAAAAATCTTACAAAAATCTTTAACTTTAACCCAAGCTTTAGAAGAAAGTGCCTTAGATCAAGGCGACCTTTGCCGTTTTTTAATTGAAGATAAAACTTTCCAAAAAAATTTTGATAAAATTATCAATTTAAAATTAGAACTTGCCTTGCTGGAAAGTGCCTTAAAATCTAAAGCAGCGGGTATTTTATCTTTTTCCTTAATAAATCGTCTGCCTAAAAAATACAATAAAACAAAAAAAGAAGAAAAACTTTCAAACACAAACGCTACACCAACAAAAATAATTTATTTTGAAGAAGGCACTTTTTCCGAGGATAAAAATGTCTAACTTACTCAAAATAAAAGTAAGCAAAGTTTTTAGCCAAACAATAAAAGCAAAAAGCAAAATTGTATTAAATATCGGCGGGGCAAGAAGCGGTAAAAGTTATGCTATGGCCCAACTTTTGATAATGAAAGCCCTAAATTATCCAGGCCTTAATATAGGTATTGCGCGCAAAACTATGCCCGCTTTAAAAATGACGGCCCGTCGTCTTGTTTTAGATTTACTTAAACAATACGGCCTTTATCAAACTTCTGCTTTTAATAAGACGGAAAATTATTATCAGTTAAACAAAAGTCGTTTGCAATTTTTTTCTCTTGATGACCCGGAAAAAATTAAATCAACCGAGTTTAATTATTTATGGCTTGAAGAAGCAACCGATTTTACTTATCAAGATTATTTAGTGCTTTTAACCAGACTTTCCGCACCGACGAAAGAATACCTTAAAAATCAAATATTTCTAACTCTTAATCCAACAGATATAAATTGCTGGATAGCAAAATATCTTTTAAATCAAAAAGATGTTTGCCTTATAAAAAGTACTTATAAAGATAATAAATTTTTATCTAAAGATTATATCGAAACTTTACTTTCTTTAAAAGATTATAATAAGCAGGCCTATAAAATCTTTGCTCTTGGAGAGTGGGGCTCAAGCGAAACTTTAATTTATACAAATTGGCAAATGGCCGAGCAAGCACCCAATTCTTACGACGAAATTTTTTGGGGGCTTGATTTTGGCTTTAATAATCCAACGGCTTTAGTTAAAATTTTTGTAAAAGACAAAATTTATTTTATAGAGGAAAAACTTTATAAAACCCATTTAACAAATACTTTACTTATAGAAGAATTAAAAACTATAATCCCCGAGCAGGAACGAAGCCAAATAATTTATGCCGATAGTGCAGAGCCAGATAGAATTGCCGAAATCTCTTCCGCCGGATTTAATATAAAACCTGCTTTAAAAAGCGTTTTAGACGGAATTATGTTTGTTAAAAGTTGCGCTTTAAATATTATAAAAGTATCGCCAAATTTAATAAAAGAAATACAAAGTTATTCTTGGAAAACGACTCTAAACGGGCAGCTTACCGAAGACCCTATAAAATATAATGATCATGCCCTTGATGCTTTGCGCTACGGCTTATATACGCATAAAACACATCAAGGGCATGTTGCTCAAATAAGTTTTATTTAAGATTAGTTATTTTCCTTCGCCTGCGTCGGTTAAAGCAACTTCTATACCGGCTGCTTTATAATCTTTCATAGCGAGGTCTTCTCTACCAAGTTCGGCATAAGCACCGGCTCTTTGGCTGTAAACTGCGGCAGAAGGCAAAATCTTTAAAGCTTTTGTATAAGTATCAACGGCTTTTTGATATTCTTTCTTAGAATAATAAATGCCACCTAAAGTCGTAAGAGCAGCAACATTTGAAGGATTTACTTTAAGAGCTTCATTAACATAATTTAAAGCTTTATTATAATCACCTTTGGCTGCATAAGAGGCACCCAAAGCAGAAATAATTTCGCTTCTCTTATCTCCGGCTTTATAAAGTAATTCAAAATATTTTATTGCTTCATCATAATTACCTTGTTCATATAAAACTGCCCCCATAGTGCCATAAGCACTGACGGCATTTGGATCTGCTTTTAGGGCTTTCTCTGCACTATCCCAAGCAGCTTTTAAATTGCCTTTTCTATAATACATATCACTTTCTGCCAAATAATCATTGGCACTTTTTGCGCCCATAGAGGCACAACCGGCTAAAAATAAAACTGCAAGTAAAATATATCCTTTTTTCATTACATCCTCCTTTTTGAATACTATAGCAAATTTTGTTAAAATAAAAAATATGGAAAATAATTTATCAGTTTTTTTAATAACAAAACAGGAAGGCAAAAATTTAGATAAATGTCTTGCCAGCATAAAAGATATTGCCGGCGAAATTATTATCGTTGACAGCGGCTCAAGCGATAATACTTTGGAAATTGCCAAAAAATATGGCGCAAAGATTTTTCATAAAGATTTTGTTTCTTTTACAGAACAAAAAAACTTTTCTTTAAGTAAATGCTCTTTACCTTGGGCTTTAAATTTAGATGCCGACGAATATTTAACCCCTGCCTTAGCAACAGAAATTAAAAAAACTTTAAGTAAAAAAACCGATATTGACGGATACTTTTTAATAAGAAACAATATTTTCCTAGGTCGTCAAATGAAGCATAGCGGTATTGCCGCTGAAGCCCGCCTTCGCCTTGTTAAAACAGCAAAAGCAAAATATGTGGGCGGACTAGTGCACGAAGAACTTGTTGTTGAAGGCAAAACCGCAACTTTAAAAAATACTTTTATGCATAACACTTACACAAGTATAGATCAATACTTTGAAAAGTTTAACCGCTACTCTACCCTCGCCGCTTTAACTATGCAGCAAAAACACAAAAAATTTAGTATTTTTCAACTTACCCGCGCCCCGTTTGAGTTTATAAAAATTTATTTTTTAAGACTTGGCTTTTTAGATGGTTTTCAGGGCTTTTTATGGGCTTTATTTAATGCCTGGTATAAAGTTGTAAAATACACTAAACTTTGGGATTTATCTCGTGAAAATAAAAACACCAAATAAAATTCTGCTGGTAATCATTAAAGATATGGGCGATGTTATTTTAACTACGCCTATGGCTGAAGTTTTAAAATATAACTATCCAAACGCTCAAGTAGATATTTTAGTTCTCAACTCTTTAATTGATGTGGTAAAACATTCCCCTTATATAGACAACATTATTACTTATGACAAAAAACAATCTTTTAAAGAAATTTTGAAAATCCGTTCTTTAAAATACGATTGGGTCATAGATTTTTTAAATAATCCAAGAAGCGCAATGATATGTGCTTTAAGCGGGGCAAAACTTAAAGCCGGCCTTACAACAAATATCCACAAATTTTATGCTTATAATTTTTATCTTAAAAGGCCTGAGGCAAACACTTATTCCTGTGATTTTAAACTTGAAATGTTAAAACAATTAGGCGTAAAATGGAAAGGCGAACACGCGCCGCTGCCCGTATATAAATTGAGTAAAGAACAAGAAGAAAAATCTTTACAAATTTACAAAGAATTAAATATTTTGCCTACAGAAAAAGTCATAGGTTTCTATGCCACCACGAAAGTTTATAGCCGGGAATGGTCTATACAAAATTTCCAAAAGACAGCAGAACTTTTACACCAAAAATATAACTGCCAAATAATGATAATTTGCGCCCCTTGGGAAAAAGATTATGCCTTAAAAATTAAACAAAATACCCCTTGGATACACATAGCTTCTTCTACTGAAAAAATAGAAGATATCTATCCTATCTTAAAACGCCTAAATCTTTTAATCAGTTGTTGCGGCGGAACAAAACATCTTGCTTTAAGTGTCGCTGTTCCTACAATTACTTTGCACTTTATTACAAGAGTAAAAGATTGGACGCCTGTATTTAATAAAAAACATATTGGTATTCAAGCACACACCCCTTGCTCCCCTTGCAGAAAAGATACCTGTGATAAAAATTATATCTGCAAAAACGCTATTACCCCGCAGGAAGTCTTTGAAGCAGCACAAAAAATTTTGGGTTAATTTTAACAAAAAGCCCTAAACGCAAAAACTTACTATTTTATTGCATTTTTTCTTTTCTTTCGTCTGAAGATTTTCCCGGCTCTTTTACCTTTTTAAAAACCCCTACACAAAATAAAACTAATTGGTAAAATATAATTATGAAAAAATTTACCTTATTTATCATTTTAACCTTAATAGCTTTACCTATTAAGGCAGGTGAAATACCAACAGGGGCCAAACTTTCTTTAGAAGACTGCATAAATTTAACTTTAAAACATAACCCAACTTTACAGGCGGCCTCTTTAAACACGCAAGTCCAGCAAAACAGACTAGCGCAAACTCGTGCTAACTATTTACCGCAAGTTAACGGCAATGCTTCTTATTCTCGTTCTAATCAGGAAGGCGCTAGCGGTTGGAGTGATGCAAAAGACGGCTATTCTTCTTCTATTTCGGCCTCGCAACTGATTTATGATTTCGGTAAAACGGGTTTATCAAATAAAATACAAAAAAATAATGTTTATTCTTCCCAGCAGGATGAACAAAGCACAATTAATGACGTTATTTATAAATTAAAACAGGCCTATTATGGTGTTTTAAATGCCGAAGAAAGCCGTAATGTTTACGCCGGGTCGGTAGAACAATACCAAGAACAATTAAAAAGAGCCAAGGCATTTTATGATGTCGGTACACGCCCAAAAATTGACGTAACAACAGCGGAAGTTAACTTAAACAATGCAAAACTTAATTTAATCAAAGGCGAAAATGCTTTAAAAACCGCTTATTACAACTTAACAAATGTTATGGGCGTTTACGATCAAAACCCTTCTTTTACTTTAGTAAAGAAAAACACTATTCCCGAATATAATATAACCATTGATGAAGCTTTAAAAGAAGCGCAAAAAAACAGACCGGATTTACTTTCGCTTCAATATAAACTTGAAAATGCCAAAAAGAATGTTGACTTGGCAAAAACAGGTTTTGCGCCATCACTTACGGCAAACGGCTCTTATGGTTGGAGTGGGCAGGATTTCCCCCTTTATGACCGCTGGAGCGTAGGGGCCGGGATAAATGTGCCGATATTTAGCGGACTTAGCACAGTTAACCAAGTTAAAGAAGCAAAAAATAATATGCAAGTTGCCTATGCTAATTTAACGGCAAAAGAACAGGCCATTTTACTTGATATAAAAACTTGCTATTTTAACCTTGAAGAAGCAAAAACAAGGATACCCCTTACAGAACTTTCGCGCAAACAAGCACAGGAAAACTATGACCTTGCCGTCGGTCGTTATAAAGTAGGCGTGGGAAATTATATTGAAGTTAAAGATGCGGAAATAACTTTAAGTAATGCAAAACTTTCTTACATCAGTGCAGTATTTGATTATAATTTAGCCATAGCTAATCTTGAGCGTGCTATGGGCAAAAGATAAAAGGAAAAATTATGAAAAATAAAAAAATAATAATTATAAGTTGTATTTGTTTAGTCCTTGCAATTTTTGTTTTAAAAGGTTGCAAAAGTTCAAAAGGGGTGCAGTATAAAACCGAAACGCCCCAAAAAGCAACTATTGTGGAACAGGTTGAGGCCTCAGGCACAATTAACCCTGTTACCCAAACTAGTGTCGGCACGCAAGTTTCCGGCCGAGTAGAAAAACTTTTAGTTGATTATAACTCTTAAGTAAAAAAGGGTGATTTGCTTGCCGTTATTGACCCTTCCACTTATGAATCAAATGTAAAACGGCAAGAAGCCAATCTTCAAAAAGTTAAAAGTGTGGCAGATAACTCAAAACGCAATTTAGAAAGATATAAAACCCTTTATAAACAAGACCTTGTTGCCAAAAGCGAACTTGATGACGCCCAAACAAATTATCTTTCCGCTTATGCTCAAGTGGTGCAAGCACAAGCCGCTCTTGATAAAGCAAAAATTGACCTTGATTACACAAAAATTATTTCTCCCGTTGACGGAATAGTAATTTCAAAAGAAGTAGAGCAGGGCCAAACGGTTGCAGCAAGTTTCCAAACGCCAACTTTGTTTTTAGTTGCCGAAAACCTTAAAAAAATGCAAATTGAAGTTAATATTTCAGAAGCAGATATCAGCAAAATAAAAGAAGGCCAAGAAGTGGAATTTTCCGTTGACGCCTACCCTACAACTACTTTTAAAGCCATTGTAAAACAGGTAAGAAACAGCGCAACCACCATTTCCAATGTTGTTACTTACACCGTAGTCGTTGCTTTTGATAATGACGATTTAAAACTTAAACCCGGTATGACGGCAAATGTTTCTATCATCAGCGCAAAATGCGAAGATTGCTTGACCGTTCCAAACCAAGCTTTAAGATTTGTTCCGCCGACAAATGCAAAAATTGATGGCGAAAATCAAAAATTCTATAAAAACCAAGGCCTTTGGACTCAAACCAAAGGTGGCCTTAAACGCATTGATGTAAAAACCGGTATTACAGACGGCAACAGAACGCAAATTATCAGCAAAGAAATTACGCCCCAAACAGAAATTATTGTTTCTTCTAACGAAGTTAAACAAAAAAATCAAAGAAGACCGGGTATGCGCCTTTAGTTAAAAAATAAGGAATAAAAAATGGCACTTATTAAAGTTGAGCATATTTGGAAAATTTATAAACTTGGCGATATTGACCTTGAAGTTTTAAAAGATGTCAGTCTTGAAATCAATGCCGGCGAATTTGTTGCTATTATGGGCCCAAGCGGTAGTGGTAAAAGCACATTTATGAATATGCTTGGTTGCCTTGATAAACCGACAAAAGGCAAATATATTTTAGATGGGCAAGATATAACAAACTCCACCCTTAGCAAGCTTGCCGATATCCGCTGCCGTAAAATTGGTTTTGTTTTCCAGGGTTTTAATTTGCTTTCAAGAACAACTGCTATGGAAAATGTTGAACTGCCTATGATTTACGCTCATACCCCAACAGGTGAACGCTACCAAAAAGCAAAAGCTGCGCTTGAAAGCGTTGGCCTTGGGCAAAGACTTTACCACATGCCCAATCAACTTTCCGGCGGGCAACAACAACGCGTGGCTATTGCGCGTGCAATAGTAAACGATGCCCCCATAATTTTTGCCGATGAGCCAACCGGCAACCTTGATACAAAAACAAGTATTGAAGTTATGGAAACTTTTTACCGCTTAAACAGAGATAATAATAAAACTATTATCCTTGTCACGCACGAACCCGATATTGCAGAGTATGCTAAAAGAATAGTGCGTTTTAAAGACGGCAAAATAGTTCTTGACGAAATAAATAAAAATAGGGTGGTCGTCAAATGAAAGATATTTTAACTATTTTCAAAATTGCAATTAAAGCCATTTGGATAAATAAAATGCGCTCTGCCCTAACAAGTTTGGGTATAATTATCGGCGTAGCGGCGGTTATTGTTATGCTTGCCGTTGGCGAAGGTTCTAAAGCAAAAATTGAAAAGCAAATGGCTTCTATGGGTAGTAATCTTTTGATGATACGCTCCGGCTCAACCACTTCAAGCGGGGCGCGGGCCGGCATGGGCGCACAACCAACGCTTACCTTAAAAGATGCTTACGCTATTGAAGAAAGTGTGCCTTTAGTAACCCAAGTTGCGCCAAGTGTTAATGGTATGGGTCAAATTGTTTATGGCAATCAAAACTGGTCCACACAAATTACAGGCACAACTACGGCTTTATTTCATATTCGCTCTTGGGAAGTGGAAAACGGCTCTTTATTTACTTCTGAAGAAATACGCCAGGGTTCAAATGTAGCAATACTCGGTCAAACCGTTGTTGAAAATCTTTTTGGCACAGTTGACCCGGTCGGGCAAACAGTGCGTATCAAAAATATTCCCTTTAAAGTTGTGGGCGTTTTAAAAAGTATGGGCCAATCGGCCATGGGCTCTGACCAAGATGATACAATTATTGTGCCTGTTACAACCGCAATGAAAAAACTTATCGGCTCGCAATTTCCCGGCACAGTTAATAATATTATGGTGCAGACTGCTTCAACGGAAGATTTGGAAAAAGCAGAAGAAGATATTTCTATACTTTTGCGCCAACGCCACAACATAACCGGCAGAAAAACTGACGATTTTATGATTAGAAATCTAACCCAAATGATGGAAAGTGCTATGGAAATGAGTCAAACTTTATCCCTTTTGCTTGCGGCTATTGCCTCAATTTCCTTACTTGTTGGCGGTATCGGTATTATGAATATTATGCTTGTTTCTGTTACGGAAAGGACAAGGGAAATCGGTATAAGAATGGCAATCGGTGCAAAAAGTTGGGATATCCGCTTACAATTTTTAATTGAGGCCTTAGTTCTTTCTTTAAGTGGCGGTATTTTTGGAATTATTCTTGGTATTGGGGCAGCTTTGATTATCAAAAATTTCTTTCCTGATACTTTGCCAATAGCAATAACTTTTACGCCAATGCTGCTTGCTTTTGGTTTTTCAGGTTTAGTCGGTATCTTCTTTGGTTTTTACCTGGCCTATAAGGCCTCTATGCTTAATCCGATTGATGCCTTAAGATTTGAGTAAATATTCCCCCACCCCTTTTTGCCTTAAGGGGTGTTTGTTCCGTTTTATCTTATATTCTAATATTATCTTATTTGCTTTGTTTGGGCTTTATTGTTTGTCAGTTTTTTTGTTTGCTTGGTTTTGGCTCAAACTCGTGCAAAATTATATTTTTCTATCTAAGCCACTAACTCGTAAGAAAGCAATTTTGTAAAGGTAAAAACTATTGCTTTCTTACTCGGACATAGACGGCTTGTTAGAACAGAAAAATATTTCAATTTTGCAAACACTCCATATCGCCAAATACCAAGCAAACGGATAGAGAAAAAGCAATATTAAAAAAGGGCTTGACAATTTTACAAATTTACAATATACTATAAGTGTAATAAAAATATTGCAAAGGTTTTAGAACTTTTGCGGTAATTCTCTAAGGAGAATAAGGTTTGTTATGACGGGTAGAAATGCCCGTAAAAAAATTTGAATCTGATTTTGGAACCTTGCGAAGAGCAAGGAGAGCTTTTGAAATTCAAAGGCATCTTTTCCCTCCAAAAACAGTCCGTTATGAAGGCGCGAAGTGGACGGCTTAATTACCCGTTTGCTTTGCGCCAAATGTCTGCCAGCTAACTGCTGGCGGACTACGGCTGTTATGTTTGGGTCAGGGAAAAGAGCTCAAACATAGCAGCCGTTTTTTTATTGCAAAAAAGCTAATTAAAATAATGGAGAATTAAAATGAAAAACAATAAAGGTTTCACCTTAATTGAATTATTAGTTGTCGTGTTAATTATCGGTATTTTGGCTGCTATCGCATTGCCTCAATACTTTAAAGCTGTTGCAAGATCCAGAGCTACTGAAGCTATGATGATCACCAAAAATGTCAGAGATGCTGCTCAAAGATTCATGTTGTCGCACAATAATGCTTTTCCAGCAACCTTTGATGAGCTTGATATCACCATTGAACCAACTACAACTACCTATGTATACACACTTGAAGATGGTTCTGTCCATGCAGAAGCTGTAGATAGAACCCATGGTGTTGACTTCGATTACAGCTTTAATGAAGGATGCACTACACCTGTTTGCTCTGGCCCAGGACAAGCAGCAGACCAAACGTGCACTGGTTTAAATATTCCTACTGTAGCACCGGCAGAATGCCAGTAGAAAAAGATATTGCAAATATCATATTTTCCCGGATAGTATTATGATATTTGCATAAATGAAAGCGAAAGAATTATTTTCTCCATGCTTTCAACAGAAAATAACCCTCTTTTTTAAAGAGGGTTATTTTTTATCTGTAATTTTAAACTTCTAAAATCAAGCAGAGTGCTTTTTTGCAAGGATTTTGCGTTTAAATGCTAAACAGAGCAAATGTTTTTGCGGAAAGTTTTGTGTCAAATTTGCTAAAATAGAGCACATTGTTTTTGCGAGGATTTTGGAGCTATTTTTAATTAGTTTTTCTTTATATAAATAAAGAAAAACGATTTTAGAAATGAGGTATACCTAGAGCGGCTGGCAAGCCCGCGTATCCGAAATTTCTAAAAAATTAAAAATAGCCCAAAAGCCGAAGCAAAAACTATTTTAGAAGATTAGCGTGGGCGGCAGCTTCTATGCCGGCATTTGCGCCTGTGCCTGCAGCCACTATTGCTTGGCGGTAAAGGGTGTTAGTGCAATCGCCGGAAGCAAAAACGCCTTCAATATTAGTCTGGGCTCTTTCGTTTACAAGAACTTGGCCGGCCTCATTAAGCAAAACACCACTATCCTTTAAGAAAGCAGTTTGCGGAACAGAACCTATTGCCACAAAAACACCTTGCACTTTTATTGTTTGTTTTTCACCTGTTTGTGGATTTTTTAAGATAACGGCTTCAAGCCCGTTTTCACTTCCTTCAAGAGTGTCAACGACGGCAGGAATAATCATTTGAATTTTAGGGTTTGCTTTGGCAGCGGCAATATTTTTGGCATCTGCTCTAAAGCCGTCGCGTCTATGGACTAAATAAACTTTTGGGCAGAAATTGGTAAGAAATAAAGCATCTTCAAAAGCGGTATTTCCCCCGCCTACAACGCAAACTTCTTTGCCTTTAAAAAAGAAACCATCGCAAGTAGCACACGCACTAACGCCTTTACCTTTAAATTTATCTTCGCCTGCAATATTTAGCCATCTGGCACTTGCCCCTGTTGCAATAATTAAAGAAAGATATTCATATTCAGAGCCGTTTTGGCAAAGAACTTTTTTATTTTTGGTATCTACTTTTGCGGCTGTTTCGGTAATAATTTCAGCACCGAGCCGTTTGGCCTGTTTTTGCATATTATCCATAAGTTCAAAACCGCTGATAGGATTAACAAAACCGGCATAGTTTTCTATATCATTTGTCTGCAAAAGTTGACCGCCCGGCGCAGAACCTGACAAAATTGTTGTTTTTAAACCAGCTCTAAGAGTATATAAAGCCGCGCTCAAAGCACTTGGCCCGCAACCGATTATTAAAATATCTGTCTTCATAATTTCTTAATCATCTCCTTAAAAAGTTCACTTGGAAAGCCAACAACATTATCTTTAGAGCCAAGCACTTTTTCTATAAACATATCATTTTTATCCTGCATGGCATAAGCACCGGCTTTATCAAGATGTTTATAAGATAAAATTTTTAAAACTTCCGCGCTTAATTTGCGCGCTTTGCACCAACTTACATCATAACCGCAAAGTATTTGCCTTTTGTTTTTGCAAACTAAAGCAAGCCCGCTGTAAACACGCTGCCAAGAGCCGTTTTCTTTATTTAACAAGCGCAAGGCATCCTTTTGATTTTTTGGCTTTCCTAAAATTTCGCCTTTACAATAAACAAGAGTATCACCGGCAATAACCAAAGCATCAGGATATAAAGCCGCCACGCTAAAGGCCTTTTTTAAAGCAAGATCTTTAACCACGGCAAAAGGGCGCTTTTTTGTTGTTGTTTCCTTTATTGAAGAAGCAATAACATCAAACTTATAGCCCAATCTTTTTAAAATATCCTGCCTTCTTGGCGAGCCAGAAGCAAGTATTATACGCATTATAACTTAATTGTATAAGTGCAAAGGCCGTAGGAACAAATCATCCCTAGTAAGCCACAAACGCTTAAGCTTAATTTCAAAGATCTAACACCAAAGGTGTGAAGTTCTGTTAAAGTGGCATATAAATCGCTAGGCATAAATTGGGCAAAGAGCCATTGCCAAGCAAGGCCGATTAAAGCGGCAAGAATAAAAAATACGATAACTCCTACTAAAATTTTAAATGCTTTCATATAAAACCTCCAATAAAGTTATACTTATAGTATAGCAAAAAAGCCGCCTCTCAAGAAAACTCAAGAAGCGGCTTTTTATCTTAATAAACAAACTAAGTTTACGGAATAGCATCCATTATTTTACGCAAGGCCTGTTCATCCGGTCCGCGTATTTCAATAGTTTTTTCCTTACCTTTATTGCCTTTTACAATATTAACCAAGTTGGAGTCAACTTCAAAAAATTCCGCTAAAAAATCTTTTAAAATATCATTTGCTTCTGTATCGATTTTTTCCGTGCGGACTTTTACTCTTAACACGCTGCCAATTCTGCTGACGACTTCATTATCCCCTTTGGTTGATATAGCGCGAACTTTAATTATCATTACATCCTCCTAAAACTAATCAAAAACAGCACTGCCTATTCTTATCAAATTGCTGCCTTCTTCCAAAGCAATTTCAAAATCACTGCTCATACCGAGTGAAAGGTAATCTTCTTTTGTAAAATAGCAATCAAAAATATTTTTTGCTTTTTTAAAAGCAGATCTTATTTCTTCATTACTACCTTGCGGGGCTATTGCCATAAGCCCTTTAAGTTTAATACCGGGGTAAAGTGTTTTAACTTGTTTAATAAAAGCGGGCACTTCTTCAATATTTAAACCACCTTGCGTTTGCCTGTTTGTTAATTTAAGCTGCAACAGGCAAAGTGCCGTTTTATTTTGCTTTTGGGCTTGTTTATTTAAAACCTCTGCCAAATGTAAACTATCAAGAGAACAAATTAAATCAAAATTTTCTAAAACTTTGGCTGCCTTATTTGTTTGCAGGTGGCCTATAAAAAATTTTTTAACTTTAAAATCTTTTAACTCAGGACTTGAAAATTTCTCTAAAGTATCTTTAAGTTGGCTTTGCCCGATTGCAAAGACTTCTCTTTTACTTAAAAGCTGCCAAATTTGTTCTTTAGTTGCATATTTTGTTACTACTAAAATATTAACTTTAGAAAAATCTCTCTTATTTTTAAGGCAGATTTCTTTAACTTTAGCTAAAACTTTATCATAAGCCAGGGCGATTTTAGTTTCCTCTTGCATAGACCCTTACCTTATATATATTTTACCAAAATTTGAGAAATGGGGCAAATTATATATCTTTTTTAAAACAGATACAAGCCCTTATTTATTTTAAGGTTGGCTTTATGTGGGTTAAAAGCCAATTTTTAGCAGTTTTTTCGTCAGTTATTTTACCTTCCACTTGAGCAAGGGTAAGTTTTTCCAAAATATCACCGACAAGCGGACTTGGCTGAATATTTAAAATTTCCATAACCTGTTTGCCGTCAAGAAGTTTAGGAGGCAAAACAATTTTTTGTTTTTCCGTAAAGTATTTGGAAATTAAAAAATTGAGCATTTGCATATGACGCAAAGTTTTGCCTACATTTTCCTTTTTGCGGGCTTCTTCAATAGTCATAACAGGGGCGTGGGCTTTTTTGATAAGGGCTTTTGTCTGGGAGACACTAACATAACTTGTATAATCAGACCAGCACAAAAGAAGCATTGGCAAACCTGCCGGCCCTAACTCTTTAAAAAATTTATAAATACCTTTATCGGTTACAATTTCATTACTTGCAAGATTGCTGGGGCGCAAATGAAACTCTATCATTTTACAAATCATTTTAATTTCGTCATTAGAATATTTTAGTTTTTTAAGGAACTCTTTTGCCATAGCTGCGCCTTTTTCTTCGTGATAAAAAAATCTAAGGCGGCCTTTCATCATTTTAGCAGTAGCCGGCTTTGCAATATCATGCAAGAAGGCGGCCATTTTATAAAGGGCTTTATCCTGGGCGATATTTGCCATTTTCTTGCCATAAGGTTTAAAAATTTCGCTTACTTTATCAAGCAAAAACTCCATACGCTCAACAACAAGCAGAGTATGAGTCCACACTCCGCCCTCACCGTAATAACATTTAGCGCAAGCTTTTTGCTTTTCAAGTTCGGGCAGTAAAATTTTAAACAAACCGGCAGACTGCATTTCTTTAAGATAAAAAGCGGTATTTTTTTCTTTAAAAATCTTCTTAAATTCTTCTTGAATACGCTCGCCGGCCGGATTAGCGGCAAGTTTTGAATATTTCTTTATTAAAGTTAAAGTGGCAGGAGAAATCTTAAAATTAAGTTGAGCCGCTGTTCTAAAAGCTCTAAATAAACGCAAAGGATCTTCTTTAAAGACAAGAGTATTATTTGCGCGGATAACTTTTGCTTTTAAATCTTGCTGGCCTTTGTTCAAATCTAAAATATCTTTAGGATTTAAAACCAAAAGATAAGATTTATCTTTAACTTTTATCTTTTTGACTTTTGAAACCGGGCAGGCAAAAGCATTTATTGTAAAATCCCGCCTTTTTAAATCTTGCTTAATATCTTTGCCTATAATTGCGCAAACATCAATTTGTAAGCCATTTTTGGAAGAAATACGCCATACTCCAAACTCGGCGTCCATTTCAAAAGCAGTGGCTTTTAATTTACTGGCCAAAGATTTTGAAACTTTTAGCAAATCTTGTTTAGGCAAAGCAATATCAATATCTGTGCTATATTTTTTAAGCAAACTATTGCGAACTGCCCCGCCGACATAATAAGCCATGGGCGCTAAGTCCTGTATAATTTTGGCAAGATTTTCCATTTTTATATAACTCTTAATTTTCAGCTGTCATCGTGGCAAGGCGTTCTTTCATCTTTTCAACGGCCTCTTTACGAAGATCTTTTTTAAGAATTTTTCTAAGAGAATTTTTAGGTAAGGAATCTCTAAATTCCACTTCTCTAGGGCGTTTATAGTTATCTAAATTATTTTTTAGATATTTTCTAAAATCGGCTTCGTCAAAATCATAACCTTTTCTTTTGACTGCATAAAGTTTAATGATTTCGCCACCATGGCCATCAGGCACGCCGATAACAGCGCATTCTTCAATACCGGGGTAATCGTTTATCACGTGTTCCACCTGAGCAGAGAAGACTTTTAACCCCTTAATAATAATCATGTCTTTCTTTCTATCGCGGATAAAGATAAAGCCCTCATCATCAACAACGCCGATATCTCCTGTTTTAAACCAACCTTCAGAATCAAAAACCTCTGCAGTAGCGGCAGGATTATTGTAATACCCTTTAAAAACATTGTCGCCTTTTACGCAGATTTCCCCTTCTTCGTTGCGACCAAGTTCTTTGCCGTTATCATCAATGATTTTAACATTAACATAAGGCAAATTGATACCTACTGAGCCGGCTTTTTTGTTTTCTTCCGTATTGACGCTTACAACAGGGCTTGTTTCGGTTAAGCCATAACCTTCCAAAATAGGAAGCCCCAGTTGTTTTTCAAAGTGGTCTTTTGTTTCCTGACTTAAAGGAGCTGCGCCGGAAATACAAAAACGGACCTTTCTAAAAGCCCAATATTGCAAATAAAGTCTTTTAAGACCTTTTGCTTCTTTTGACAAAACACTATATAGTTGCGGAACAGCAGTCATAATGGTAATTTTTTCTTTACCCATTAAGTGAAGCCAAGCAGAAGCAGGCGTAATATTTGCCATAACAACTATTTTTAAACCTAGATAAAGAGGGGTTATGACATTTGCCGTCCACGCAAGAGTATGGAACATCGGCAAAATACAAAGCATTGAGTCATCATCATTAATTTTAAAAGAGATTACCAAAGAATACACATCTGATAGAAAATTATTATGAGTAAGCATTACCCCTTTTGGCATACCTGTTGTGCCCGAAGTATATAAAATCATAGCAATATCTTCGGCGGCGGGCTTTACGGAAAGAGTTTGAGGGTTAAACTTACTTTCTTCTATAGCCGGCCAGAAAAGTTTAATATCGGGGTCGTTTAATTCTTTTACACTTGAAGATATTTCATCCGTTGAAAAAATATAATTCAAATCGGGTAATTCTTTTTTAACTTTAGCATAGTGGCGCAAAAACTCCGCCTGAGTAACAACGGCTTTTGCCTTACAATCTTTTAAAATAAACTTTATTTCTTCTGCTTTAGAAATCATAAAGTTTATAGGAACGCCTACAGCACCTATCTTATAAAGAGCAAAATTAGTTATAATGACTTCCACCCCATTTCTAAGGGCTAAAGCTACTTTATCATTGGCGCGAACGCCGTGTTGCCAAAGCATATCGCTTGCTCTGTCAACACTCATTAAAAGTTGATGATAGCTCCAGGTTTTACCTTCGCTAATAACTGCGGGAGCTTCTGGCTTTCTATAAGCGCTATCTGCTAGAACGCTATAAAGATTCGTATGTTTTATCATATATTTATATTTTACTATTTTAAGAGCAAACTGCCAATACAAAAAAGGGGAAATGGCATAAAAAACCCCCGCTTAATAATTAATAAACGGGGGTTTAAAAACAACTTTATAAAGTTTATTTAACTAAAACTTTCTTAGTAAAGTTAAAGTTTTTACCTTTAATATTAACAAGATAAACACCTGTTGCTTTATTGGAAACATTAATATAAGTTTTACCTACAACAAGTTTACCTTTGTTAAGAAGTTTACCTTCCAAACTATATAAGTTAAAATCAGCATTATCAATTTGGTTATCAACTTCAATTCTGTCATTTACATAGTTAACTTTAACTTTGTCATTAAGGTAATTGTTAACTCCAACGGTGTTAGAAACACTAAACATTTTTGAATCATAGATAACTTCAGAGCCATTATAATCTTGAAAAACACCGATATAATAATCACCGCTGTTAATTGCTAACAATTCTCTGCCGTCAACGGAAACACCGGTATTAGTATAATAAAGTTCTTGCGGGAGATTAAAAGTTAAGCTATATGATTCTGATTGGAATTCATAGTAAATACCGAGGTTTCTTTCGCTATCCATCACCCAAGGTAACGGGGGGGCAATCATTAACATACCTGATTCGTATTGAGGGGTATTAATTTTGGCAATCCTGGTATTGCACTGATAATCAATACACAAATAAACATTAATAGGCATTTGAGCGGTAATATCCGCTATATAATAATTACTTGGAATAACAGGCCAAGCATTTAAAATGCTATCATCAACATTCCAGTTATCTTCTGTATTCCAATCAACAGAAACAGAACCTTTTTCTTTATTCTGTTTATGTATTTCTGTTAAATTTACTCTTAGAGCTTTTAACATTTCAGGATTAGAGTTTAATATTTCTTGTTTTAAATTAAAACAATTTCCTGATAAAGTAAGACCTGTTAACAATACAACTACTGCAAGTATGTTTCTTTTCATTTTATTTTATTTCCTCCTAGTCAACCCATTGGCAGGTTAATAAAGTGCTAGCCGCCGGTTGTTCAAGATATATAGTAAGATCTGAGGCAGGTGGTTGGTTATATCCTTTCCAAATATTAGAAGCCGGGTTGCATTCTACCGCTTGTGTTACATTTGAAGCAAATGGCTCATCTATTAGTTGAACAGAACTATCCTCATAATTTATATTATTATTATTTTTTCCACATCTTCCTGGGTTACATTTAATTCTATTATCTTTACATCTTCTATAATTACTTTGCATATATTTATTGCAAGTTTTGGCTCTTATCGCTTTATACTTATCGCGGTCCGGACCAATTTTGATACAAGTAAAATTGTTTACATTTATACCGGCAGGGGTTTTATCTTTTATACCTTGGCAAATTTGCTCATTTGATAAAGCATTTAACCCGCTAGTTTCATAACCGGCACCATATAAATCTTCACAATAGGGGGTGGTAATATTTGTTCCTTCGCAAGTTGCATGTTTCATACTTTTAATTTGTGTTTCCGCTTCTGCCGGGTCATTTGCCCAGAAACCGCAGAATAATTTACGCCAACCGATTTTCATTCTCGCTACTGCTACGCTATAACTTCCCCCACTATTAGAACTTGAACATTGAGATTGAATTGTTCCTAAAGACCCTTTTACCTTTAATTCGCTAGCAGGAATACTTTGATTATATACAGGCTTTGCCAAAGGTTTACCATCTACTCCATTACATTTTGCAGTATCACTCCAATCTGCTTCATAACCGACTAAAGTTTGAGTCATTTTATCTTCTCTATATTTGCACGGATAATCAAGACCTTTGCCGGCCACTGTCGTGGTAGCAAGATGCCAACCATAAACGACACTTCCTGTGCATTTTCTTAACGTTTGAGCAGAGCAAGTAAAAGAACTTTTTGTTGCACCTGCATTATAAAAACATTTATTAGGAACGGAGTTACTTTCCCCTGCTTCTTGAACGGCGCCATCCCAACCGGCTGTGCAGGTGCCAAGCAAGGTAGCATTTTCAGTTGTTATATGCCATTCGCCGCCATCCGGATTGTTTGGATCCGAGTCAACAGTTCCACAATAAGCAAACCAATAATCATGCGCTGTGGGATTGCTTTGATCGGGGTAGTCATTATTTTCCGTATAGGCAGGCAATTTAACCCATCTTATATTACATTTCGGGTTCTTCATTTCGACCCCGTTAAATTTTAATATACCATTGTTTGTTAATAAGCCACCAACATTACTAAAGTTTGTATCACCGCCGTAAATTCTATTAACTTTGGAATTGGTAACTGTAGTATTATTTGTTGTATAAAGATTACCGCCCATACCCAAAGCTGTTGTGCCGGTAACAGCCGGTGTTCTTAACATATAAACATCTCTACTAGCACCTAAAGTGGTATTAGCAGCAAAAGGCAAATTTGAACCGGTATCTAAATTTAATTTAAAACCCAAACCACGAATTTCATCAGTTACATTTAAGTTACCTGCAAAAGAAGTAACACTTTTTGTCGCAACTGTTTGGTAATTTCCTGTTTTAGCAGGAGTATAAGAAACTGATTCTATAACTTGTGCCTGAGCATTAACAAAAGCAAATAAAGAAGCACAAACAAAAGATATTTTTATTATTTTGTTCATTGTATTTCTCTCCATTAATGATATATAAAATGTTCTCCTAAAGTCTAGTATATGGCATTTTTTGTATTTTGTCAATACTTTTATAACTTTAAATTTAAAGAATAGTCTTTTTTAGACTTTAAATGGCCTTCTTCAAAAAGCCACTCTTCCAACAATTCGCCCGTCTGAGAATATTTTTTTGTTGTGCCATGTTCGCGCCCATTTTTATAAGGGGAAATCATGGCAATAGTTCCGTTTTTATGATAGGTTATTTTATCCCCTATAATTAAATCTTTGCTGTAATTACATTCTGTTTTTAAGTTGCCATCTTCATCATAAGTTTTGCTGATACCTTCCAAAAGACCATCATGATAAGAGGAAACTTCCAAAATTTTGCCATTTGGATAATATTTTAAACGGCGGCCGTTTTCTAAATCATTTTTATAAAAAAATTCTTCTCTAAGACGGCCATTGGGATAAAAAACAAAAACCCGTCCGTCTAAAAGGCCGTTTTTATATTCTTTTTCAACATTAATTTTACCTGTTTCGTAAAAAATTCTGCTTTTGCCATGTCTTTTGCCTTTTTTAAAAGGACACTCAAAATAGGTAAGCCCGTTTGCAAAAAATTCGCGCACAATTCCGTCTGGCAAATTACCTTCACTTGAAATTATTTCCAAATTCTCATCCAGAGTTTCTTTAAAAACTTCTTTACCTTCAAACAAATAAGAACGCAAAAACTTGCCTTTATCTTTTCCTGTTAAAGATTTTGTTTTTCTGATAATTAAATTTTCCATAAAAACTCCTATTTTTTACCAAGTAAAGTTTTTGCCGCGCAAATTGCGCTTGTCCAGGCAAAATGCAAATTAAAGCCGCCACAACGGCCGTCAATATCAAGCAGTTCGCCCGTAATATAGAGATTGGGATTTTTTAAAGAACGAAAAGTTCCTTTTTCAATTTCCTTTGTATCCACACCGCCTTTTGCCGCACATGCCTGTTCAAAGGGGCGCAAACCTTCCACTCTAAAGGACCATGCTTGTAATACTTCCTTTATTCTAGCAAAATTTTGGCTATTAAAATCACAAATTAATAAATTCTTTTTAAAACCAAGAAAATCTATCATCAAATTGGCAATACTATCAGCTAAAATACCGGCAAAAAAATCTTTTAATTTACGACGCGGATATTTTTGTGCGCGCGTATCTATAAAATCGCTAAATTCCTGTTTTGTAAAATTACTAAATAAATTTAACTCCAAAACTTGCCCTTTTTTGGCGTTTCGGCTTAAACTGAAAATATTATTGCCGGAAACGCCCTGTGCGTTAAATAGAACTTCCCCTTCTTCACTTGCAATTAGTTTGCTGTTTTCTTTTAAAGAAGCAAGAGCATAAACTTTGACTCCGGCAATTCTTGTAAGGGCTGTTTTTTCCTGCAAATTAATTGAGCATAAAGCAGGGCTTAAAGGTTTTATTGTATGGCCAAAACTTTGCGCAAGGGCGTAACCTGCCTTACTGCCCCCCACCTGCGGATAAGCGAGCGAACCACAGGCAAGCACAATATTTTTTGCAAAATAATTTTGTCCTTGTTTAGAAGAAACCTTAAAAATTTTTGTTTTATTATCTTGGATAATTTTAGATACTTCCGTTCTTAAAGTTATTTCTGCTCCCGCTTCTTTTAAGGCACAAGTTAAGCAAGCAGCTAAACTTGAGGCCTTGGAAGTATAAGTAAAAAAGCGGTTGTTTTCTTCTTTGTAAAGTAAACCTAAATCAGCAAAATAATTAAGAGCATCTTGATAAGAAAATTTATCTAAAGCAGTTTTAACAAAATCCTGATCGCCGTAATATTTATTTGGTGCTACTAAACGATTGGTGAAATTGCACTCTCCGTTACCGCTTACCAAAATTTTACGACCGCAAGTTATTTCTTTTTCCAAAAGTAAAACTTTTTTACCACCGCGTACAAGTTCTAAAGCACAAACAAGCCCGC
The DNA here is from genome assembly GCA_017534965.1 of Elusimicrobiaceae bacterium. Taxonomy (GTDB): domain Bacteria; phylum Elusimicrobiota; class Elusimicrobia; order Elusimicrobiales; family Elusimicrobiaceae; genus Proelusimicrobium. Next base: position 61,867 of record JAFXVA010000038.1, read on the forward strand.
TGGCCCCACCGCCAACAACAATAACATCATGAATATTTGTTTGTGCCTGCATAAATTATTTTGAGCCTGTGCTACCAAAACCGCCTGCTGCGCGTTCTGTTTGGGAAAGTTCGCCCTCTTCAAAAGTAGGATATAAAGTAGGTAAAACAACAAGTTGGGCTATTTTTTGGCCTTTTTCAAAAGTAAAAGGAGTATCATTTAAGTTATAAAAACAGACGATAACTTCCCCTCTGTAAGGAGCATCAATTAAACCGGCCATAACTTTTATGCCTTTGCTTTCAACAGAACTTTTGCCCCACACGCAACCGCTGGTATTTTCCGGCAATTCAAGGGCAATACCGGTGCGCACTTTGCTGATTTGGCGAGCAGGTAAAGTTGTTTCTTCAAGGGCAAATAAATCAGCCCCCGAATCCGTCGCATGAGCGCGAACGGGAAGTTTTGCATCTTTTTCAAGTTTTTTAACTTTTATTTGCATAAAAAGACCTTCCAAATTAAAAATAAAACTAAAAGAACCCCTATTGTAAGTTTAATTACTTTACCTGGGTTATCGCGTGCATCTTGCCCTTCTTTTTTAGAAGAAAAAGAACTTTCTTTTTTAATAAATTCGCAAGCATTTAAAACGCCAAGCATTGTGTTTTTTTCATCAACCACAGGTATTTGATAATGCCCCTTTTCAAACAAATCTAAAGCTTTTTCTATTTTATCCTTAGGGGCAAGTTTATATTCTATATTTTGCATAAGAGAACCGGCGACGCTTTCCCTATCAAAAAAAGCTAAATTTTGCGTTCTTATAAGACCGGCGATTTTGCCGTTTTTATCTTTTATAAAAACTTGCGGGGCAAATTTTTCTTTGGGTAAATTTTTAAGGCGCAAAATAATTTCGCGCACTTTACTATCTGTTTTAAAAGAAAGATAATCTTGGTCAATAAAAGCACCCACGCTATCTTTAGAATAAGCCAAAATTGTTGTTAAAGTGGCATATAAATTTTTATCTAAAACTTGTTTTAAACGCGCCTTAAAAGGAACAGGCAAAGCCGCAAAAATATGTGCTGCCTGTAAGGTTTTTAAATGGCCTAAAATATAACAGGCCTGTTTGATAGGCAACCTTCTTAAAAATGGGGCAGCTTTAGCCGGGGCCATATTTTCAAAACACAAAATAATACTTTTTGCCGGCAAGGTGCAAAGCAAATCAAGGGCTTGACCAAGCGGCATTTTGTGCAACTCTTCCACAGCTTGCTTTGGCGCACTAAGAACAAAACTTTCAAATATTTTTGCTATATTATTTTGGTCTTGTATTGTTTTCCTCATAAATAAATTATAGTATATTGTAAAGCGCGGAGGGCAATTTTATGTTTTTTTCAAAACCGATAAATGAACTGACTTTTGAAGATGTGGTTGCTTTTTTAAAGCAAGGTATCGCCGAAAATACTATGCTTGACTATAAATTTATGCTACCTAAAAATAATGAAAAATTTGCCAAAACTATTGCCGCTTTTGCAAACACTATGGGTGGCACAATTATTATAGGGGTTAAAGATGAAAACGATAAACCTATCCCCCCTTTTAACGGACAGCCCTTCCATGCAAAAATAAGACCGCAGATTGAAAGTATTATTCAAAATTATATTGATCCGGTTGTCTTTGTTGATATCGCAACTTGCAAAAACCCGCACAATAATAATATGTATGTGGTAATAAATATTCCTCAAAGCAATTTAACACCGCACTTGGTGGGCGATTTAAAAAGGGCTTATGTTAGAACAGGCCAAGCTTCAAGACCGGAAGCCATAGTCCACCCGGATAAACTGCCCTGGCTTCTTGATAACAGAAAAAAAAGCCAAAGTTTGCGCCATATTCTTTTAGATAAAGCCCAAGCCCATTTTAATAATTTTTTAATTGCGCAAAATTTAAAAACAAATCAGTTAACTGCCGCTTTTACTTTAATTCCCTTATACCCGCAAACGCCCTCAGTAAATTATAAAGATTTGCCAAAATTACTTGAAAAAATTAAATTACCAAACTTTGCTTTAGATCATGAAATAAACACCGTTCAAGATGGAATTATCGTTAAAAAAGGGCAATTTTCCACAATAGAATTAAACTCTTATGGCTTAATTTCTTACAGAACACTTTTAAATCCGCAGGATGAAGGGGTAGATTTAAGAGTCGTTTTTAAAAATATTGTTTTATTCTTTAAATTTGCAAGCAATTTTTACAAACAACTTGGTTTTATTAGTCCGCTTTTAGAAAGAATGCATATAATAAATGCCCGCGGTGCTATGGTAAAAACATCCAAAGAGACAAAACAAATTGCTGAAGATTTTATAAGATTTGATAAAAATATTGACCCCTTAACTTTACATAATGATTTGGCTAAAACCTGTTCTTCTTTAATTGAAGAACTTGCTTGGTCTTTAAATATTCCTTTTAAGGAGGAGGACGCCGCTTTAAAAGCCGTTCTTAATATATTAAATGAAAACAATTAAAACAGACTGCCTTGTTATCGGCAGCGGTATCGCCGGTTCCCTTTACGCCTATAAAATTGCTTCAAGCGGGCTTAAATGCGTGCTTATAAGCGCAGGTAAACTTAATGATTGCAACAGCAATCTTGCCCAAGGCGGTATTGTTTACGAGAAAGAAAAAGATTTTTCCGATTTAGTAAAAGATATTCAAAGAGCAGGTTGTAATATCTGTAATGAAGATATTGTAAAAATTATGTGTAAAAGCGGTTTTGAAGCAATAGAGCAGTATTTTACCAAAGCTTTTAATACCGATTTTAACAGAGATGAAAAAGGTAATCTTCTTTTTACTAAAGAAGCCGCCCACAGCAAAAAAAGAATTATTTATAGTAATGATTCAACAGGTAGGGCAATAATTTTTGCTATGCAGCGCGCCCTTAAAAAACAAAAAAATTTAACTATTTTAGAAGATACAACTGCGCTTGATTTACTAACCTTATCCCACAACTCGACCATAAAAACCGATGTTTATAAACCGCTTTCTTGTTTTGGCGCTTATGCCTTAAACAATAAAACAGGCCAAGTTTGCGCCATTACCGCCAAAAAGACTATTCTTGCAACGGGCGGTATCGGGCAAATTTACAAACACACAACAAACTGCCTTCAAGCTTTTGGCCACGGCATAGCTATGGCTTATAGAATAGGCGCAAGGGTTATAAATATGGAATATACCCAGTTTCACCCAACGGCCTTTGCCAAAGGCAGAAGTGCCTTAATTTCAGAAGCGGTCCGCGGTGAAGGTGCAATTTTAATCAATAATAAAAAAGAACCTTTTATGGTAAAATACCACCCTTTAAAAGACCTTGCACCAAGAGATATTGTGGCGCGTGCCATTGAAGAAGAACGCCTAAAAACAGGTTCAGATTGCGTTTATTTAGATTTATCTTCTATGACGGGCGATTTTATTAAAAAGCGTTTTCCGCATATTTATAAAACTTGTCTTGAAGGCGGCGTTGATATTACAAAAGAACCAATACCCGTTGTGCCGGCTATGCACTATTTTTGCGGCGGTATTTGGACTGATGAAAAGGCAAGAACAAATATTTTTAACTTAAATGCTATTGGCGAGTGCGCCTGTAACGGCTTTCACGGGGCAAACCGCCTTGCAAGCACTTCCCTTTTGGAAGCTTGCGCTAGTGCTTTAATTTGCGCAAAGGAAGATATAAAAGAAATTAAGAAAAAAGATTTTTATATACCTAGTCCAAAAGAGTGGCAAAGTCCGGCTCAAGCACCGGATGAAAATCTTATTTTACAAGATATTCAAACTTTAAAAAATACTATGTGGAATTATGTGGGTTTAGTCCGCAGTAAAAGCCGCTTAGACAGAGCAGAAAAGATTTTAAGACATCTTAAAAACGAAATTGATATTTTTTATAAAGATTATAAACTTACCCCGCAATTACTTAATTTAAGGAACGGCACCCAAGTTGCCCTTTTGGTAACTTACGCCGCCTTAAAACATAAAGAAAGTTGCGGAACACATTTCAGAATAGACTAAGGGGGATATATGAATCAACACGAAAAATTTTTGACTATGGCAATTAACCTTGCCAAAAAAAGTGCAAAAAGCGGAAAAGGCGGGCCTTTTGGTGCGGTAATTGTTAAAAACGGCAAAGTTATTGCAAAAGCACACAATAGTGTTGTGCCAAACCAAGATCCAACCGCCCATGCCGAAGTTAACGCAATAAGAGCGGCCTGTAAAAAACTTAAAAATTTTGAATTAAAAGATTGCATAATTTATGCAAGCGCAGAACCTTGCCCTATGTGCCTTGGCGCAATTTATTGGGCAAGGCCAAAAGCCATTTATTATGCCGCCGATAAAAAACTTGCCGCAAAAGCCGGTTTTGATGATTCTTTTATCTATAAAGAAATTGCTTTACCCAAAAATAAACGCAAAATAAAAACCACAAAAGTTAATTTACCCACTGATAATGACCCCTTTGAAGAGTGGGCCCAAAACACTACCAAAACGGAATATTGATAATTTAGTTGCACAAGACAAAAGCCCCTGTTTTAAACAGGGGCTTTTGTTTTATATAGGTAAATCCTTGCCTTCTACTATGCTACATGCGCTGCTAGGATTACAACTTACGCATCTATTTTGTTCGTCAAATTTAGTGCAGTATCCGGAAATTAAAGGTTTTTCATATCTCATGAAATAAAAGAGGTTTTTATTAACACAAGTTTCCGTTTCATAATCAAATTTTGTACATGTAAATCTCCAAAGGGTTCCATTTTCATCTTTTTCAATAATTTGGGTATAATTACTGGTACATTGTGAAAAATCATGATTCTGTCTGCATTCCATTAAAACTAACCTGTTAGAATTTGTAGTATATCCTTTGACACATTCTAAAGCCGTGCTGGTTCCGATCCCTGTGGTACTTACAATAAATCTATGTTTATAATCATTAAAACAAAACTCAAAATCTGTTCTATTTTGCCTTTTATTAACAAGGACCTTACAAGTATTTGTATCAGCTTCATAGTCTTTTGTTATCCCGGCTAAAGCCCATATTTCATTCATAACGCCATTACAATCGTCCCATACCGGTTCAAAACTTCTGCCTTCATCAAGATTCAAATCCCTACAAATTTTATGTTCTATGGGACGGCAGAAAATTTTTCCTGTATTATAATCTATGGAAAGTTCATACTCTCCGTTATTTCTTCTGGCAACAGAAGCTTCTTCATCATCACCAAAAATTTCATAATCAAAAAATTTATCGGAAAATTCCGCCCCTACAACAGCACTTCCGTCTTGGTTATTCATTTGTAAAGGTAAATTAAGCATAGTTTCGGAATAGTTACCTTTCTTGGCAACATAATTTTTTTGAGCACTTGCTATTTGCGTAAGAGAAGTTATCCCCTGAGAGGCGCGGGATCTTTCAACAGCAAAGTTATAACTTGGAACAGCTATTGCAGCTAAAATGCTGATAATTAAAACCACTACCAGAACTTCTACAAGGGTAAATCCTTTTTTATTTCTTTTCATAATAATATCTCTCACCTTATTTAACATTACTATTAGTATAATTGATATTTATAATTTTGACAAGGGAGTTAATTAATTATTTAATTTTGCCCTTTGATTTGTCTGATATTGATAAAGCCATTGCCAAAATTTTAACTCAAAATCGTCTATATTATTATAACCATAGGCCTTTTTTAAAGCAGCGGCCACAGATAAACGCGCTTTTATTTGGCGGCCCTGCTCGTCTTTTAACAGACGGCCCTTTTCATTTCTTTTATTTTGATAAGTGTTTAAGAGTTTTGTAAATTGTTCAAATTGTATGCGCTTTTCCGGATATTGATTATTATAAGGTTTAAACAAAAAACGCACCATAGCATAGGCCTGCATATACCAATCTTGCACTTTGCCTGCGGCAACGGCGTTATCATAAGAATCATTTTTAATAAAATCTGTAAACTTTATAAATTGAACATCTACATTAGTAATCGGTCTTGGGGCTTTCAAATCAGCAGCAGGGCTTTTGGGGGCAGGTATAAAATTCATAACAACTAAATCATGCGCCCAAACACCGCCACTGGCATTATTTGTAATATCTTCCATATTAACAGCAAGGCCTTCATTTAACCAAACAGGAGGTTCTGGCTTATTTGAACCTTTAGGCGAGTAATAATTTTCTAAAAACAAGTGGGTTAACTCATGCTGGAACTGGCTTAACATCTTTTTGTTATTGTCCGGTTCATCATACATAACAATTCTGTTATTTTCAGGAGAGAAAAACGCCCCGCTCCAATCGCTTGCAACAGGTTCATGGTCAAGAAAATTCTTTCTGTTTTGATAAACATAAACTCTTGCGCGTCCGCCCATAAGCCAAGGAATATTTCTAAAAAGAGATTGGTAAACATTATTAAATTTCATAGAAAGATTAGGCGTGGAAATCCCATTTGTGCGCCTTTGCATTTTAACATTTAACTTGCCATTAGAAAGGGCTATCCAATCAACCCCTTGGGGATCAGGATTTTCTTTATTTGTTTTTACATTTTGTTTTTCTTCCGGTTTTGCTTCCGATTTGTCTTCTGGTTTTACTTCTTGAACTTCAGTTTTACTATTTATTGCTTCCGGTAAATTTTGTGAAGCTTGTTCTACTTTAGGGGCTTGCTTTTCAGGATATTTTAAAATAGGGGATAAGCCATTTGTCATGGCGTTTTTTTCTTGAAGGGCATCTTCTCTTGCTATAGTAGCTTCTTTTATGGCAAGTTCTTCTTTTCTTTGTTCTTGATTTATTTTGTTAACTAAACTCTTTTGAGCTACAATATTTTGAGCAAAGATAAAAGAAGAGCATAAACAAAAAAATACTGCTGAAAATAAACTTTTTTTCATTATTCCCCCTCTAATGATTTAATTTTGACAACAAAAAAAGGGGATAAAAAATTATCCCCTTTAAAATAATTTTATTAGATAGTGTCTTCCTCTTGGTTGTTAGGATTAAACAAAGTAATTGTGAAAGTAAGCGGTCTAACTACCCCAGTAGAATGATCCCGGTGGTTATTATTTTCATAATTACCGCGTGTTACCGTAATCGTATAATTATCAGAAGCACAAGGGAAAGTGCTTTCTTCTTCAAAATAAGGAGGCAAACCTTCGGTGGCTCTTCTTATTTCTTCCTCATTAAGACGCGCAAAACAGCCTTGAACCGCTAATTTTGAGGTAACAATATTTCTTGTTTGTACCATATTTGAAGTTCTGGTAATAGAAAATTTTAACAATACAACAACAATAGTTGCTATTAAAGCACCTAAAACAAGAACTTGAACTAAAGCTGAACCTTTAAAATTCATTTTTTTCATTTTTAAATACCTCCTTGGCTTATCAAAGTTTCATTAATTTCAATATAGATTGGTGTGGTATTTTGGACATCATTAAAGGTTCTTCTAACACTGCCTTGTAAAAAATATTTTCCATTAGAGACATCAACACTAGCATTTACCAATGTAAAGTTAGATAAAACGCTAACACCATTATTTCGACAAACCGTTAAAAGATTATCCCCATAGGAAGAAAAATTCTTTATAGGATTATCAACATCATAGTTAATATTGTTTTCAAGTCTTCTGATGTTTCCATTATCTAAACAATAGACAAAAAAGCTAGTTGGCCCTTGAGGAGCAAAGCGCAAAGTTTCAAACTGAGTAGTGCTTATACGTTTTGCTTTCTTAAGACCGGCTAAAAGAACATTAGTGCCTGTGGGAAGGCTAGCATTTGGAAATGTAATTACATCAGCACTATAAAAATCTCTATATAGTTGACGTTGGAAACTGGATACTTGGTTTCTTATAATAGTTTGCCTTTGTCCTTGGCTTGTTTGAGTAGAAGCTGTTCTCCATACTAAAACAAGTGCAGCTGTTACCATACCGCCAATAAAAATAGCGGCAACAAGTTCCATTAAAGTAAAACCTTTATTGTTTCTCATATTGTTTGTCCCTCACATTGGATTCTAAATTTAATAATTCTGCGCCCTTGTGTATCATTTTCAATATTTGACGGCTCACTGACACTATACACAAAAACATCATTAGCAGCTGTGCAAGATCTCGGTCTTAAGCAAGAAATATCATGGCAGTCTAAAGCATTGGGGGCATCAAGATTGCAATTTGGTGTGAGAGCGAGTCTATCATCTTCGCTTATACCGCAAATAGTTCCGCCGCCTTGTAAGACACTAGTGGCTTCTTCAATAGCAAAAATCATTTCTTCTCTATTACTTGGAGCAACTATAGATCTTTTTGTTGCCATAAGAGCCGTAATGATACCGGCCGCCATAACTGCTACTGACAACATAGCAATTAATGCTTCGGCTAATGTAAAACCTTTTTTATTAATTTGTTTTGACATAACAAAATCTCCTTATTTATTAAATAGCTGTTTCGTGTAAGGTGTTATTCATATCGATATAGGCGCAATAAGTGTTATTATAAGCACCGCCATCATTACCGACCATACAAGCTAAATCTGAATTAGGAGTTGGGCTATTGCATGCAGCACAAGCGCCATTTCCGTTACCTAAATAAAAATGATATCTTAAACCTTCATAATCTATGTTGTTGATATAAGAACATCGTATCAATATTGCCGGAGTGATAGTTGCACCATTTGCTACTAAATTATCAATGGTATCCTCATCACAAGATTGTTCCGCTTGTAAATTCTGTCTTTGTAAAGGGCCCCAAGAACTAAAACCTACCCAAGCAAAATCATTTCTAAAATTTTTATATCCTTGTGCAATAGTATATAAATTAGATTTGGCTCTATCGTTTCTTGCATCTCTTGCATAACCTATAAGGTTAGGTATTGAAAGAGAAGCCAAAATACCAATTATAATTACAACTGCCATTAGCTCCATTAAAGTAAAACCTTTTGTATTTCTCATAAAAACTCCTTAATTATTATCTACAGCTGTTCCATTAGGCCCTATGCAAGCCCTATAAATACAAGTTGTTGTATTATCTTGGCCTTGCACCGGCATACAAAATCTATTACCGACATTAGCCCCCGGTTTTGGTTGCATATAAACATAACCATCACCATTACAAACTAACGGATGGGCAGCATCAACGTGTCTTGGATCTTGAAGACCGAATCTATAATCTAAAAAGCCATCCCCATCTTCATGGGTAGCATTTCCATAATTATATCTGGGAATATAACCGCAAGCAACCATTTGTGCGACAAAATCCGTAGCACTTAAATTTTGGCCATTATAATTACATACAACAGTTGATGCCGGAGTAAAAATAAAGACATCACCATCAAAAGGAATTTGAACATCCGGATATTCTCTAGCAAATCTTTCCATGCCATTATTGATAGTTTCTAACATTGCTTTTGCTCTTTGATTATTTTGGCTATCAACAGCAGCATTATAAACAGGTAAAGCAATAGCAGCAAGTATAGCAATGATTAAAACAACAACCATAAGCTCCATTAATGTAAATGCTTTTTTATTCATAAAATTATCTCCTTATTGATAGTTATTACCCATTTGATAACCGCCGGTTATCCAAGCATATCTATCTCTATATTTAGAATTGGTAACAGAAGCTGGCGTTATCATTACAGCAAATTTGGGCTGGCCATTATTTTCAGTATCATGGCAATTATCATGCGGTTGCGTTGCATCAGCATTAAGACTTGGATTACATAAAAAGAATGTATATCCTTGGAAATTATTATTACCATTTCCGCAATTGGATAAAACATCCACGCCCCAATCTCTCGGTTTTAAAGCAAAAGAAGCGATATTTCTCTGAACTTCGGCATCTTCCACATAACCTTCTATAAGATTGCATGGATCTATACAATTATTACAATCTGCCGGAATAGTCTCATTCCCAAAAGTACCATATATTCTTGTATTAGGATACATTTCATTAAATAATTTAGCAGCATTGGCAAGTTCTGCAAGCATAGATCTTGCTCTTTCATTTGTCCTAACTACTCTTGCATTACGATACGATATGCTAGAGAGTCCTACTATTATAGAAAATATTAATATTACCACTAATAATTCCATTAATGTAAAACCTTTTTTCTTCATATAATACTCCTCATTACATATTACTGCCGATTTCTGACATTTTAAAGATCGGCATAAAGATTGAAAGCACAATAACAGCAATAATTGCACCGATACCAACAATTAAAATAGGGTCAATTAAGGCTGAAAAACGAGCAATAAATTGGTTAATTTGTTCCGTATAGAACTTAGACAAAGTTTGTAAAATATGGGGTAAACGGCCAGATTCTTCACCCATCATCATCATTTCTGTCATAAGACCGGGGAACATCCCTGTTTTTCTAAAAGATTCAGAAGTACTTTTACCGCTTGCGACCTCTTTTTTGGCTTGAACTATAGCCGTTTGTATTAAGACATTGCCGGCAAAGGCATCTTCCATAACAGCTAAAACATTAATAATACTGACACCGCTGTTTAAAAGGGTTGCCATAGTAGATAAAATTCTTTCATAATAAATATTAGCTATAAAGTTACCAAATATAGGCATAGTCAAATGGAATTTATGCCAAAGTCTTTTACCGGTAGGAGTTTTAATTGCAAATACAAAGGCCGTAATTAAAGCGGCTACTCCGAAAATAATTAAGATAATATGGTTTCTAACAGCTTTTGAAATAGAAACTATAGCTAAAGTCAAAGGTGGCAAATCAATATTAAAGTCGTTAAAGATTTCAGCGAAAGTCGGCACGATACCTGCAACGAAATAGAACAAAACACCCATAGCCATAACAAACAATACACCCGGATAAGTAATGGCTGTAATAATTTTACTCTTTAAGGCCTCATTAGATTTAACATAGTTTGCAACTTGCATTAAAGATTCCGGTAATTGGCCGCTGACTTCACCGGCTTGAACCATAGCAATCCAAGTATAATCAAATATTTTTGGAAATTTTGCCAAAGAACCATGCAAAGTATTACCTGAAGCGACATCACGGGCAACTGCCACAAGAACCGGCCCTAAATATTTATCAGAGGAGAAATCCCCTAAGAGTTTAATAGCTCTAACCAATGGAACACCACCGGCAATAAGGGTTGATAACTGCTCCGCGAAGAATGCTAAAACGTGTCCTGCAGGTTTTACACTACCTATAGCAGCTTTGCTAGCACCAAAGCCAAAAACACCTTTAGACATCACTGCTGCCGTAACATCTATGACCATTACACCTTTAGATTGCAAATAGTCAATAGCTTGGTTCTTATTAGGAGCATCTATAGAACCTTTAAAAATTTTACCTTCTAAATCTCTTACCGTATATGTAAATTTAGCCATTGTCTTACTCCTCTGACATTGTAACGGACATAACTTCTTCTATAGAGGTAATACCCCTTACGGCTTTACGCCAGGCACTTGCTCTTAAATTCCAAGCACCACCAGAAGTTGCCGCTTTTCTTAATTCTATTAAATCTTTTGTTTTATAAATAGTATTTCTTGTTGCATCATTAATTTTAAAAACTTCATAAATGGCCTTTCTGCCTTGGTAACCGATATTATTACATTTCGGACAACCAACCGGTTTAAAGAAAGTCCAAGTTTGTCTATCACTTTCAGGTAACATTGCTTCTTTATAAGCCATATCCAATTCTTCCTGAGAAGGTATATAAGGAACTTTACAATGGGGACATAAAACACGGACAAGACGCTGGGCTGCGACCAAAGCTAGTGAACTTGCAAGCAAGAAAGGTTCCACCCCCATATCTATCATACGAGGAATAGCACCGATTGCTTCGTTAGTGTGCAAGGTCGAAAGCACCAAGTGACCTGTCATAGCAGCTTTAAGGCAGCTTTCCGCAGTTTCTGAGTCGCGGACTTCACCGACCAGAATAACATCTGGGTCTTGACGCAAGAAAGATCTTAAACCAGCAGCAAAAGTTAAACCTATTTGCGGTTTAACCTGCACTTGAGAAATACCCGCAAGTTTGTATTCTACCGGGTCTTCAAGGGTCATATAGTTTAATTCCGGTGTTTTAATTGTTGTTAAAACAGCATTTAAGGTTGTGGTTTTACCAGAACCTGTAGGACCGGTTAAGAAAATAAGACCGTGAGGCATAGCGCAGGCCTCCAAGAAGTCCCTTTTCTGTCTTGGTTCAAAACCAAGTTTATCAATATTCAAATCACCGGTTCCTTTATCCAAAATACGAAGAACGAGCTTTTCACCAAAGACTGTAGGACACACTGATACACGAAGCTCGATTGTTCTGTTGTGAAATTTTACTGCGAAGCTTCCGTCTTGAGGTAAACGTTTTTCTGCGATATCAAGTCTTGACAAAATTTTAATACGAGAAATAATTGCAGAAACAGCTTCCCTCGGTGGCGGAGTTCTTTCATACAAAGAACCGTCTATTCTGAAACGCAAGGAAACTCTTTCATCAAAGAGTTCCAAGTGAATATCAGAAGTTCTTTCAGACATTGCCTGGCGAAGAATAGCGTTAACCATACGGACATAGTGACCGCCCCCTCCGCCAACGCCGGCTTCTCTATCTAAGTCCAGTTTGTCTGTAGCTGAACCGATATTATTTAAAGCGGCATCACTTTCTTCCGTATCAGTTATTTCATCTATCTTTTCAGAAACGACATCAGAAAGTTGGTCTTTTTTAGAATAAAATTTATCCAAAGCCGCCAAAAGTTGCGATTTTGGAGCGATGAAGGGCTGAATTTCCAGCCCTGTCATCATTTTTAAATTGTCTAGTAAGAGAACGTTAGAAGGATCTATTGTTGCAATTGCAAGGGAGTCTTCCTCCATAAACAGAGGTAAGACTAAATTTTCCCTTGCAAATTTTTCATCAATAATATCGTTTAAATTCTGATCTTTTTCAGAATTCAATATGCCATTTTCAAAACTCGCATAAGGAACGGATAATTGTTTAGAGGAAGCAATTGCTACATCTTCTTCTTTAACAAAACCCAAGGCTAACAAAGATTCTACTAAAGAAGAATCATTTTGTCTGGAATGCAACTCCGCCTTTTGCAAGTTATCTTGTGTAAGTTTTCCTTGTTCAGTTAAAATTTCTACAACTGTTTTTGGCATATTATTTACCTTCTTTTTTCCCCTATATTTTTATGTTATTCTGAAAGCACCGTAGGTGTTAAGAAAATAACAAGATCTGTTGTTGATTTACTTTTTGTCTTGCTAGAGAATAACCATCCAAGCACCGGGATTTGACCGAGTAAAGGAACTCTTGTAATAGTTTCTTTTTCGCTGGATTGGAGTAAACCACCCAAAACAACTGTTTGACCGCTTTTTACTCTGACCATTGTGGAAACAGCGCGGGTAACAGTATCGTAAGATTCTTGATCTTTTGCGATTGTTTCAGAAGGAACAAGATCTGAATAAGAAGGAGCAACCACTAAAGTTACATAACCTTCTTTGTTAACTTGAGGTGTAACAGTCAATTTAAGACCGACGGTTTTTCTTTCAACACCGCTGTAGCTGGTATCGGAAGAATTATTGGTGCTCTTGGTAACATTGCTGACAGCAGCTTCTCTTGCAGAAGTAATAACTGCGGGGCTGTTGTTCATGGTAATAACTTTAGGTTTACCTAAGCTTCTTGCTTCGCCGTTAGACATTAAAGCAGAGAAGACTACAGATAAGCTGGTAAAATCAAGTTGCATAGCTTCGCCTTGACCAGTCCCATCAATACCAAACCATTTTAAGAAATTACCGGAAGTGCCTTTCTTAAAATAATCCCAAGGAAGATCTGTTTTACCTGCGGTAAAGGTTCCGGAAACATTCCATTTAAAACCGGCATCAAAACCGCTTGATTTAGAAACTTCAACAATTTGGGCTTCAATCAAAATTTGAGGAGCTTTAATATCAAGTTCTGCTAAAATTGCTTCAATTTGCGGGAAAACTTCCGGCACATCAGAAACAATTAATTTGTTTGTTCTTGCATCAACGGCAATTCTGCCTTGTGGGGAAAGAACACTTTTAATAACATCTAAAATTGCGGATCCGTCATTGGAACCTGAACCGCCTTGGCTACCACTATTAGAACCAAGGGTAAAACCAGGACCGCCGGAAGAAGAACCTGAATCAAAAATATTTGTAGTTGTAGAACCACCATAGCTACCTAAAGCTGTAGAAGTGGAATCTGCAGGCATGATAGTTTTCATATCATTAGCCAAGTTGGATTGAGGTTGCAAAGAAACATAGTTTAAAGTATAAACTTTTGTTACCAAATCCGGTATTTCATCGGATCTTTTGGTAATAACATAGTTATCACTTTTACCAATTCTTTGGTAAGTTAAACCTTGCACTCTTAAAATAGTATCCAAAGCTTCTTTAGCAGTAACCTCTTTTAAAGATGCAGTAACTTTTTTATCGGAATATTGGCTGTCATCCATAATAAAGTTAATTTTGGTCTGCCTTGCGATACTTGTTAAGAAAGTGCCAATAGGCATGTTATTAACATTTACGGAAACTATTTTGCTTAAGGCCTCATTATCCTCTGCCCCTTCATACAAAGATGTTTCTTGGCTTGATTTACCTGCTCTTTGAGCTTGTAAATCGTTAGATAAAACTACTTTTGCGTCAGATGTATTGTCTTGAGCATTTGCCACTACCGGGGCTACAAGCCCAAAAACAAAAACATAAGCCACAAACAGCGCTATTTTTTTATTCATTACTTCCTCCTTAATTTTTTACTTCTAAATACTTCTTTCAATTTTTAAACAACAAAATTAATCTTTTTGTTTAGGGATAGACATTGAAAAATCTTTACCTTTATACTTAAAGTATATCTTAGTCCCTGTAATTCTTGTTATTGTAGCACCGGCTACTTTATCGCCGACGCCTTTAAAATCATTATTTATTTGAACTTCATCACCCATCATACCTTGTATTTTTATTTTGCTCATAACGGCTAAATGAGGGTTCGCTTTTAAATATTCTTCTCTTTTAAGACGTTCTTCTTCTGCCTTTCTTGCTGCAATTAAAGCATCTTCTTTAGCTTTTCTTTCTTTTTCAATTCTTTCCATTTCAGCTCTGCGGTTTCTTTCTATGGTAGAAACTTCATCTCTTGATAAAAAGGGATCGCGTCTATTAGCAGGAGCAAATTTAACTCTTGCTTCTTCTTGCTGTTCTGTTGCTTCTTTTTTATCTTCTTGCTTGGGCTCTTCTTGGGCAAAACAAAATGCCGGCAAGAGAACAAACATTAAACATGCATAAAGCGAAAAAAACTTTCTCATTTCTTCCTCCCCGTATTCTTTGAAACAACTTTATGCTCTTCTAAGAAGGCTGTGTAAACTTCTATTCTTACAGCAATTTTTCCTAAAGCATTTTCTTGTCTGTTAAGGGATAATTTATTTATCCTTAAAAACTGAGGATTATTTTCTATTGTTTCAACTAAACGGCCAATTTGGTTATAGGTTAAATCACCGGAAATAATGGCCGTTGAAATTTCAAATATACCATAAGTAGTATTTTGACCTTTTACATATTTAACACTATCTTTAAGTTGCAATTTATTGGAAATTGCTTCAAGTTGCAAAAGAATCCATTCGTTCTTTTGACCGGAAGGCGGTAACTGGGCAAGTAAATTTTGATATTTAGTTTTACTAACCTTATAATCTTTTTCGTTATCCGATTCCGCTTGTTGGGCTTCTATTTTCTTCTTAACAATAGAAACTCTATCTTTATAGGTGCCATTTAACCATATCACAAAGAACAACATAACTATTATTGCTAAAGCAGGACGCCAAAACGGCTTAAAATTCCTGTCTTGAATAAGAACTTTTATATTGTTTAAATCTTCTTTTATTTTATCAACAAAATTCATAATTCTTTATTCCTTTTCACATTTCATGGTAAAGATTGTGCCTAGAACCAAACTCTTCTCATCTGTAGAATAATTCCATTCTACATTATTCTTACACAAATCTGCCATTGAAGAAGCATTGGAAACTTTTGTATTAAATTTTCCACCTTCGGTTAATTCAACTTTTCTGCCGTCTAAAGAATGGATTATTCCGGAAACGATAAGAGAATTTTTACCACGGCCTGCTTTATTTGCCATAGGATAAGATATTTGAACTTCCCTTAAATACATTTCATCCGGCATTAAATCAGGTAAAGTTGATAATTTGGTTGTATATTTCGGCTGAACAATTAAAGCTGTTAAATCTTTGGTGTTTTCCTTCATAGAAGACACCCTTTCTTTAATTTGAGAAGCCGATAAATTTTTAAATTCTTCAATTCCGTCTTCTTTAGTAACACTTTTCTTTTGGAAAGAACTATATGTCCTTAAAGAAGAGAAGAAACCAATTAAGCCCCATAATAGCAAAATTGCCAAAATAACTAAAGCTACTTTCCATACAGAGAAAGTACCTTTAATTTCTTCATTTGAAGAACGATGCTTTTTTACCATATCAATATCTGGGACATTAGTGTTTATAAATTTCAAACAAGCACCCATAGCGGCAATTTCTGCAAAGCCACTAACTTTAAAACCAAAAATATCTTCTATATTCCATTTGCGGACATTCTTTTTAGTTTCCATTTCAAGCAGGGGTGCCCAATCCATTTGTGAAGTTTGAGAAATAACAACTATATCTTCAAATACATTTTTTTCTATTTGTTTGGATATAAAATCTATACAATTATTAACTTCTAGGCGGTTTCTTGTGCCCATAGAAGGATTAACTTCAACTTCACGCATTAAAACAGGGGTATTATTTATGGCAAATAAGAATTGCCCTTCATAAGAAGAGAAATTAGCATAAATTTGCCCGACATTTTTTTGCGCTTCTTTATCAGTTTGGTTGAAAAGTCTCATTACTGAAACAGGAGAAGTTTCAATAGCTACAAGATTTAAGCCAATACTTCTCATACCTGTTTCCAAAGAACCTACAATTATTTTAGAGGTTAAAGAGAAAACAACCTCTAATTGTCTGTTTTTTGTCAATTCTGCATCAAAAGGTCTTACAGAAAAATCATAAACAGCTCTTTCAAAAGGGAAATGAATATATTTTCTTGCTTGTAAAGGAACGGCACTCTTCCAAAAATGTCTTGGAGTATCCGGCATAACGAAATGGCGATGCACGCTAAAGTTAGGAGCTAAAGAAATCACAACATCTTTAGTTAGCCATTCTTTACTATCTATAATCTTTTTTATCGGTTCAAGCCATTGTTTTGGAGTAGCAAAAAAACCTTCGTTTAAATCCGCCGGACGTAAAACATCTGTTCTGATGTCTTTTAAAGCAAGTTTGACTAAAGAGTCAACCTCTATACCGCCGGATTTTTCCATAATTTGGGCAACATATATATCAGTTAATGATATATATATACCTATACAATTTTTATACTTTGGTTTTTCTATGCCTAAAATTTTCTCTATATTTGATTTCAAACCCTTATTCATAAGTACCCTATATTATATAAGATCATCTAAAGAAGCATCATAAGCCCCTTCTTGCGCCGGATTTGCCGAGTAATTAGCAACTGTGTTTTGCGCTGATGAAGATGAAGTCGTTGTCATAGTTGTAGTTTCCGTAGTGGTTGTTGTCGTTGTTGTTGCATTGGCAGGAGCACCGGTATTATAGGTAGTTTGAGTATAACTGTTACTTTGCTCACTTTCCTCATAAAAATCTTGCAAAGCGGATTGTTTCTTTAAAACTTTAGCAGGTTTTTTCCATAAGCGCGGAGTTGTATAATCTAACTCACCGCTATAGGTAGTTTTAGAAGTTTTTGCCTCTTTTACTTCTTTTATTAAAGGTTCTTCTTTTTTAACTTCAGCTAAGAGTTCAACTTTGCGGCGGACAATTTTTTCTCTGCCTTTCTTATCGGTTGCTCTTAAGAGTAAAGTATATTTACCTGCCGGCAAAATAGGTCCAAAGAATTGTTTTTTGCCGTTCCAGAAAACTTGGTCATAAATACTGCCAGTGCCGGAAATCTGTCTTACTATATAATATTTCCCGTCAGAAGCATGCTGAATTATCTGCAATTTCCAGTTATCTATCGGTGAAGAAGTTTCTATAACAGAAAAATCTATTACCATACCTTCATTTAAAGCAGGGGTAATCTTATCAGGATACATACTCAAACTTAAAACAGGATAAGAATTGCTATCACTTACCTTATTATAAAGAGTAGGTGTATTATCATAATCAAAAACAATTGAAATACCTTCTAAATTGCTAAATTTAGCAGGCGGTTGTTCATTTATTAACCCCATATTAAAATCTACTTTTGCAGGAGATAAACCCATATTAACTAAATAAGAGTTTAAAGCAACTGTTTGACGAACCCCTTGTAAACTTACTTCATCCGTATAAGAACCCGGCGGGAGTAAAACAAATGTAGGATCTTTGGCAAGAAGCATTAAAGTATAAACATCTTGCAATACTTCTTTGCCTTCTTTGCTGAAGGTTATATTATCGTCTAAGAATATAACATTTGAATCTATATCAATAGCATCAATTTGGCCATTACGGAAATAAACATTTACCCCTTCTTTACTATTTAATCTGGATACAATATTTTCTTGCATAGAAGAGACATCGGCCGCAATAATGCTATCTCTTTGCTCTAAATTATATACGCCCTCTTGAATAATAATCTTATCAGAACCTTGATCGCTATAAGGAGAACTAATAAAATAATCGCTTTCATGTTTTTCTTCCGGGGCTGATACAATTATTTCAGTGCTGGTTGTAACCGGTATTGTAGAATCTGCAACTTGCTGAGCAAAATCTTCTTGAGATTGTTTAAGGGAAGCATCAATTTGGGCTGCTTCTTGAGCAAGTCTATTTTTTTCTTGAGCTTGTAAATATAATAAATCGGCTTCTGTTTGATTTACGGCTTCTTTAGCTTGCTCTTTGGCTAAAGTTGCTTGTTCTCTAGCTAAGTCAGCTTGTTCTTTAGTATATTTTTTTGCCGCAGAATATTCGTCATTAATTTCTTTTTGAAGATCTTTTGCTTCTTGTTTATAATATTCTTTTTGAGCTTCGATATTTTCGTCGTATATAACGCGGGTAGGCGTGCTTACGCCC
>JAFXVA010000039.1 GCA_017534965.1 Elusimicrobiaceae bacterium
ATATCCCTATGCTTAATGCCGTTATTGCTAGAATAGGTATGAACTCTCTTAATAAACGTATGGGTGATTTAAGAGATATGAATAATCCTGCCCGCAATCAAGGCATTTGGTTAAGAACTTACTATAAAGATATGACTGTTAGCGATTTACTTAAAACAGATATGTCCTTATTTGGCGTAGAAGCCGGTTATGATTGGTTAATTAACCCTGATGAACCAAATAAAGTATATCTCGGTGTAATGCTTGGTTATGTTAATGCAAATGATATTAAAACAAAAACAAATATCGGTAATAATAAAGGCTCTGGCGATGCCCCAAGTGTCGGTATTTATGCTACTATAATTAACGATAATAACTGGTTTATTGATTTTGCAGCCCGCAACTTCTGGAGCAAGATAGAAAACACTACTCAAACCTCTCTTAACACCTTATCTTTTGATGTTAAGCGTAATTTATTTACAGCTAGTGTTGAAGCAGGTAAAACTATCTTATCCGATAATGGCTTAAAAGTAGAACCAAAAGCAGAATTATCTTATATAAGAGCCAATGCCGATACAACAAATGTCGTTAACGGCACAGGAGATTTAAAATACTCTGCCGAAACCTACCTTACGGGTAAAGCGGCAATTATGTTTAGCTATCAGGCACAAATGTCTAATCAACTATTAATTGAACCGCTTTTAGAACTTGCCTATAATTATGAATTTGACGGCAAAGGTAAAGTAAGTTATGGCGGAGCGGAAACGGAAACCTCTCTTAAAGGCGGATATCTTGAAGTGGATGCCGGCGTTAATGCTCAACTTACAAAAGATATTTACCTATATGCCTTAGGTTCTTATGAAAAAGGCAGTAAAATTGATGGTTTTGGTTTACATGCAGGTATAAGAGCGGCCTTCGGCGGTGGAGATAAAAAGAAGAAAAAAGAAGAAGAAATTAAAGAAACAATTTCTTCTCAACAAAGAAAATACATAATAAAATACCATGCTCTGCCCGAAGTGCAGTATCAGCAATTACAGCAACAACAAGAAGCGGTTGCTAAAGAAACTTTAGTATATCCTAAACAAGAAGATACTACTTACGAAAATAAAGTTCAGAAAACTGAACTTACGGAACAACCAAAGCAAAGGATATATAAGTTTACCAAACCAAGAAAATTCAAAATCAAATAATATTTTGAATATTCAAAAAATGCCCCGGTAGTATAAATTTTACTACCGGGGTAATTTTTCATTTTTATAGAAGGGTTATTTCAACTCTTTTGCTTTAATGGCTTCTTTGTATAAACTTTCAAGTTTAGGGGTAAGATAGTCCATAGACCATTTTGCGCTCCACTTGCGTGCTTCTTTACCTTTTTGCAAGCGTAAAGTTTCATCAGATAATAAAGTTATAACTTTTAAGGCAAATTCTTCTGTATCATTTTTAACCATAAAACAGCCATTATCGCCTTGCATAACATCAAGCGTGCCCATTTCACCAATAGCTACAACCGGCAAACCGGCACGCATTGCTTCAATAGTAACAAGCCCTTGGGTTTCGGTGCAGCTTGGAAAAACAAAAACATCTGCTAAGTGATAAAAATAGGAAAGAACATTTCTATCTCTATACCCGGCAAAACAAATGGAAGAAGCATATTTATGTTCTTTTGCCTTTGCTTTTAGATTATCAAGTTCCGGCCCACCACCGATAAAGAATAAGGCGGTATCTTCAAATTTTTCTTTTACTTTGGAAAAGACATCAAAAAGCATATATAAATTTTTTTCTTTAACAACACGCCCGACATAAAGCAAAATCTTTTTATTTTTTAAAACAGGAAATTCCTTATAAATATCTTCTTTAAAAGATACAAGGGCAGAATCATCAACTTTACAAATAGAATCATCAATACCCGTCGGTAAAATTTCTATAGGGCGGTTTATTCCGTAGGATTGTAAAAGTTTAAACATCCTATCTGTGGGGGAAATAACAACTTGCGCGCGTTTTGCGTAAAAACAGACAATTTCCTTACCAATTTTCTTTGCCAAGCAAGCAGGGAGAAGCGGCGCATAGTTTTTAATATAACTTTCCCACATAGTATGGCTGGTAAAAACTATAGCAATATTTCTTTTTTGGGCGTATCTTTTACCCATAAACCCTAGTGAAAACTCAGAATTTATATGTATCACATCCGGTTTAAATTTATCCATTTCTTGCGTGATAGATTTAAAGTTTTTATTTTTTATATAGCGGTCTTCTTTTGAAAAAATAGTGGTTGTAGAGGGGATTCTCATAAGAAAAAACCCTTTTACTTCGGTTTTTTCTATTAGGATTTCTTTTTGCTTATCATAAGCCGGGCAAACAACACAAACCTCATTACCCATTTTAGCAAGGGCCTGGCCAAAGCATTTTACGGAAACACCCACTCCGTTCACTCTTGGGAAATAGGCATCAGTAAACATTGCTATTTTCATATTGATTTTTCTTATTCTTCAATAGTTGTATAGGTAGCAGAATCATTTTTAAGATGTTCTATATCAGAGCTTGCATTGTATTTAATTTCTTCTGTTTTAGTTATATTAACACTTTGAACTTCTTTTTTTGAATTCTTATTTTCTATTTTACTGGTATTATCAGCATTTTTACAAGCGGCAAAAAATGCTATAGCGATTACAAACAATAAAATCTTTTTCATAAAGTATCTCCTTTATAGAAATTCTCTATTTCAATTATAACAAATTATTTTACCGACACATTAAAGGAAGAAATGCCGTATCTATCTAAATCATCTAGCACCACTAATTTGTGTTTGCCCGGTTCTGCTGAAATAAAGCAAGGTTCTTTTGGTTTACTTGAACAAACAAAAGAATCATCAACAAACCAATACAAATTAGAGGCATCCGCCCCGGCAGAAGCGCGAAGAGCGATATCTTCGCTGCTGGAATAATAAGTAATATCTGGCTTTGGGGTTAAGATTTCCGGCTTATTATCTTTTTTGGTATCTTTAATTTCGCACCCTTCTTCATAAACGGGAGGTTTTAAGTGATAAATTTTTGCCTGATTAAAAAGGGCTTCAAGGTCAGAGGGCCAAAACTCATAAATACGGCTGTAAGTTTTGCCTTCTTCCTCAAAACAAGCGCGAAGGCCGGTTTTTTTATTTATTAAAACAGGTCTAAAAATATTAGACATTTTTATAGGGGATTTACCTAAAATAAAATAATCTTCGGTTAAACTCGGGCAATATTTATTTGGCAGTCCGCCGTCTATAGCACAAAAAGTAGTTTTTACAACATTTTTATTTGGATAAATAGGCGGTTTAAAATCGGCTTTAGTTTCTTTAACTATAACCTCAAGCAGATTTTCAAAAAGTTCACCTGCGGCAACACGACCAAAAATATTATTATTGCTTTTTCCGTCAAAATTGCCAACCCAAACCCCTAAAACATAATCGCCGAAATTGCCTATCGCCCAAGCATCTTTAAAAGCAAAAGAGGTGCCTGTTTTCCAGGCAACTTTTACTTGCTCGCCTTGATAATTATAAATCTTTTTATTATTAAATAAAGGGTTATAACTAAGCATATCAAACAAAACAAAACTTGCTTCTTTTGAAAGAATCTCGCCTTCTTCCTTAATAGGTTCTTCCTTCAAAAAACTAATATTTTTAAGAGTTCCGCCATTACTAATTGCGCTATAAAGTTTGACAA
The DNA here is from genome assembly GCA_017534965.1 of Elusimicrobiaceae bacterium. Lineage (GTDB taxonomy): Bacteria > Elusimicrobiota > Elusimicrobia > Elusimicrobiales > Elusimicrobiaceae > Proelusimicrobium. The sequence continues at coordinate 3,678 of JAFXVA010000039.1, forward strand.
GTTCAAGTAAGGAAATATTTATACTGCCTATAACGGAACTAATACCATAATGTTCTGCTGATTTTAAATTTCTCACTCCTGCTTTTTTTAAGAGGTTGATATAGTTATCTAAACCCACTTTTACACCAAGATCCATAGCAGGAATATTACGACTGTTAATTAAAGCATATTTAGCCAAAACCGGCCCTAAAAATTGATTATCGGAGTTTTCCGGCGCGTAAACACCAAAATAATGCGGGGTATCTTTTAACAAGGTTAAAGGGTGAATAAGCCCTTTATCTAAAGCAAGCCCGTAAATAAAAGGTTTTAAGGTAGAGCCGGACATTCTTTGCGAAGCAAAGCCGTTAACTTGCCCTAAAATTGCATTATCAAAAAAATTGACCGAACCTAAAGCCGCCTCCACCTGCATAGTCTTTGTATTGACTAAAAGAACAGCTGCATTATTTAAGTTAAGGGAAGACTTTTTATTTATAAAATTCCTTGTAATCTTTTCAATTTTCTTTTGCATGGAAGGATCTATTGAGGTAAAAATTTCCGTTTCATATACAGAAGGATTTAAAAAATCAACCACATGGGGTATATAAAAAGGTAAATCGGAGGGGGTATAAATTGCCGTTTTTATATTTAAAAAAGTTTCCTGATTTTTATCTTGAGGATGTTTCTTTAGCCAATTTTCAAATAATTTTTGGCGCACACTTGCCATTTTTTGATAGCCGGTCTGAGTGGTAGGTTTTCTTGCATTTGGGTTTTGGGGAATAACGGCTAAAGTCAGTTCTTCACTTAAAACAAGGTCCTGCACCCTTTTATGAAAATAAATCAAAGAGGCCGCCCCGACACCTTCAATATTATAACCATAAGGCGCAGTGTTTAAATACGCCTCTAAAATTTCCTCTTTTGAATAGAATATTTCCAAATAAAATGCATATAAAATCTGTTTTATTTTACCGCTTAAAGTTTTGGTATCTAAATTAAACAAAATTCTTGCCGTCTGCATGGTTATTGTGGAAGCTCCTATTCTGCGGCTTTTTTTTAAATAAGTTTCAACAAAGGCCCTTCCTACAGAAATAAAATTTACGCCGAAATGTTTATAAAAATATTTATCTTCGTATAAAATAACGGCTTGTTGCATTTCTTTAGGTATTTCTTTAAGTGGAATAAAAAGGCGGTATTTATCATCGTAAGAAGTAGTAAAACGGGCAAGGGTATTATCTTTAAAAAAGAAAGATTTTGAAAAGGTATAATCTTTAAGCAAATTTGGGCGATTCTTTTTGAAACCTAAAAAACCAATTAAGAATAAGCATACTACCATTATTATGATAGTATGCGTATTAAAAATAGAATGTTTTTTATCGTTTTTGGACAATTAATTTGCCTTCACTTCCGCTTGCGCTGATAGCATTGTTATACATTGCCTGCGCCGTTATGGCCGGCACTATAAAATCGCCGACATTTGCCACTTTAACTTTATAAGTTAAGGTAGTTGTATTTGCGCCATAATCACCAAAGATAACAATTCTATCTTCTTTAGGTTCGGCAAATGTATAAGAGCCCTCTAAAGAATCTCTTATAAAGACAAACGGGCTTGCAAACATATCGGTAATAGCTACATTTGTCAAAGTCTTACCGGTAAGAGATTTAATTTTGATTACAACCGTTAAATCATCCCCAGCTTTAACTTCTTTAACAACTTCGCCTTTATCATTTTGAAGTTCTTTATACACTTCTAAACCATTAGAAGTTTTTGTTATAGGTTTGCTGTTATAACCGCTTTGTTCAATAAACCAGAAATTGCCTAAAGGGGCATTCTTATCGCTGGAAACATCAAAAGTCTTACACTCTGCGGGGAAAGAGTTTACTTTAGCAACCATACCTTGTTTTACTTCTATCTCTTTACCTTGGCAAGAAACTTTAAATACGGCTTCTTCGGCCTTAAAGTTTTTGGCATATTCGGATATTGCAAGCATAGCATAATTTGCAGACATAGTATTATAGTTATTCATAGCAATATCGCGAATCATTAATTTTAAAAGTTCTTTTTCTTTCTTATCATTTAATTTCTCTGGGAAATATTTGGCAACTAAATAAAGATATTTTGCATTTCTAGTCAAAGATGTATCATAATCGCTATAATAAGTATATTTATCTTTATCTTGTATTTCATAAGATTTTATTAAACCTTGTGCTTTGCTATTATCTTGCAACATTTTATATGCAGCAGCAAGATAAGCGCCTTCTATATTCTTTTTATAAGAAGGTATTTTTTCCTCTAAATATTTCTCAAGAGAAGCAAGATAAGACCCCAAACTTTCGCCATCACGGGCAAGCAAATAGTGCCCGTAAGCCATTAATTTGGCCTGATAATCTCTGTAAGGAGTGCGGGAAACATAATTTTTAATTCTGGCTAAAGCACGATTTAACATTGGTCTTTGAATTTTATAATCTAATTCTTCAGCTGTTAAAAGCATATCAACGACATACATTGTTAACTCATCATCGCCAAAGCCATTATCCCACAACATAAAAGAGCCGTCTGTATTCTGTCTTGCTACAAGTTTATCAAGCAAGGTATTTAATTCTTCTTGAATTTCTTGTTTTTCTGCTTTACCTTTGCTTGCGCCATAAGCAAGGCGGGGGAATACTTGGCTTGTTAATTGTTCCGTGCAACCATAGGGGTAATGTTTTAAGAAAGTTTCAAGAGATAAGAACAAAGCCAAAGGATTTTGGGAAAGACCAAGTTCCTTATTTGCCTTGTAAGAATACAAATCTCTAACTTTGAAATCTTTAATGACAAATCTTTTGTCTAAACTATTACCCATATCTACGCTGACTTGATAGGGGCTTGCCGGGCGAACACTTAAACTATATGAAGTTTTATAAGTTTCATTTAAAGTTTTGGGCTTTACACTAAAATATATTTCATTATTACCAAATTCGGCAAGAGCTTTAACTTTAAAATATATTGTCTTTTCGGCATTTTTATCTATAGAAATATCTTGTTTATCTGCGCCAATAACTTTTAACCCTTTGGTAGTGCTGATTTGGGCGGTAAAATCACCTTTAGTCAATTTTTCATTTTGATTGGCAATTCTTAAACCGACTTCAAATTCATCACCCGGGGCAGCAAGGCGTGGGGCAGAAGGATTTAAAATAACCGGGGCTTTTACCATAACCATTTTGGAATTTGTGCCGATTCTGCTATCATTTACGGCAACAGCCATAACTCTAATACTGCCGTTAAAATAATCCGGCACTTTATAGCTGTAAGTTTTGGCTGTAGTATTAGAATCTAAAATTTTAGACCAGAAGGTAACCGGTGCCAAGCGTTTGCGTTTAAATTCATTTGCAAACATTAAATCAAGGGCAGACTCCGCCCCCGTATCACCACCGGTAGAAAATTTGTTTTTAAACAAAGCAAAATCAGGCAACATTAAATCAAAAATCTGATAGGTATAGACTTCCAAACTTTTTTTGCGGAAGAAATAACCCAAAGGATTTGGTGTTTGATATTTTGCAACTTGCAAAATACCTTCACTTGAACCAAACAAAATTATCTTTGCCGGGGCAGAAGTTTTATATTCTATCTTTAAATCTTGGCCCGGCTCAACAAGCTGCGGAGTTTTTAAATCTATATTTAAAACTCTGTTTTCCGGTTCAACTTTGATATATTTAACGGCATAACTAAAGGGGGAAACAAAAACCTGCTGGGAAGATCTGCTTCTAGCAAAAGAAATGTTTATATAAGCACCGCCCTCTAAATTATTAGGTATTCTTATTTTTTGAATAGTGCTGTTTGTCTTTGTTGTAAACCATTTTGAAGCATAAACTTTATCATTTTCCAAAGTAATAAGACCGATACCTTCATAAGGTGTAATTAAATCAATAGTTATTTCCTCACCTGGTTTAAAGGTTGTTTTGTTAAGATACATAACAAGTTCGCCGTCTTTTTCCAAATTAAAGGAAGTATTATTTTGACCGGCAATAAAGAATTCTATTTTGCTTAAGGCCTGGCCGTTTGCATCATATAAAACAAGCGCATATTTACCGGGTTTATCTGTAGGCAAATCAAAATCCGAACCTTGTTTGTTAATAGAGAAATCTTGTTTGCTTATTTCTTTTTCCTGTAAAACAGATTGATAGCGGTAATAATCATCATATTGTTTAGTTAATACAGAAATATAATTTTGTTCCTTTAAAACTAAAGTAAGGCCGTTTAAATCAATCTTATCAAGATTATTGTTTAAGGCGATAAAGTTTATTTTTACTTGCTCCTCTTTGTTTAAAAAGCCCAAATTGCTATTTGTTTTATAACCGACAATATATTCCAAGGGGGAAATTAAAGCCGAAGTATAATCTAAAACAGATTTGGAACTTTCCTGTTCAAAGGCCTCTGCGGTAAATCTTATCATACAAGTCCCTTTTGAATATTTATTTAAGTCAATATCAAAAGTTGCTTTACCCAAAGCATCGGTATTTTGAGTAGGTAAAGAAATTGTTTGGGCAGAAAGTTCTAAAGTATCAGCGGAAAGATTATCCGTAAATTTATACTCGCTGAAATCTTTAAAATCAAACACTTTAGGGGTTAGTTTAGCTGTTGCTTTAACTTCATTGCCTTGGGCTGCTGCCCCGTAAAGATTTTCAACAGAAACTGCCAGTTTAAGTGGCTCTTTTGTTAAGAACCAACCCTTTGGCTGTTTGTTTTCTATTACGGAAGATACTTTTAATTTATCTTCTTCAAATTCTTCTACTTTAAAGGAGATATCATTTAAGTATTTTAAATATTTATTTTCGCCATCGCTAAAGGTATAAATATCTATCTGATAAGAACCCATTGTTGCACTTTCTTTTAATTGATATTCTAATTCAAGTAAGCCCTCTTTAGTTAAAGAAAGGTCTTTTTCAAATATTTTTGTTCCTTTAGGATCGGTAATTTTAACTTTAATAGGCAATCCGGCTGTGGTAGTCCAGTTTCTATTTTTAGCAATTAAAGCAAAATTTACTTTTTCGCCGGGTAAATAAAGGCCTCTGTCCGTCCAGGCGGAAACTTCCAAATCTCTTCTGCCATTATCACCATCTACGTTAAATTTAGAATAGTTAACCTGTCTATCGCTTTTGTTATAAGGAATATAACTGAAATCATTATCTGTTTTAACTACAAAAGCAACCGGTCTTTTTTCATTTGAATAATCAGATAAATTGGGTATAACAGCCACACCTTCTTCATTTGTATAAAGTGTTTTAATAATTGTGCCGTTTAAGGCCAAAACTTCAACTTTGGCATTAGGTAAAGGTTTTTCCTGCTCCATGGAAAGAGCATATAATTTAGCCGTATTATCAACCTGTTCTTTATAAATTATACCTATATCACTTACAAGTATTAAGCGGTTATCCATGGTTTCATAATCGGCTTTGGCTTCAACCATAAACAGACCTTTGCCCTGTTTCATATATTTTGATAAATCTACAGAGGAATAATTAGGGGTTTTATAATCAGAGTTAAGGGTAATTTTCTCTGTAAATTTCTCGCTGATATTATCTTCATTAAAAATATAACTTTCTCTAAATTCGGGCCTTTGCATGTTGCCGTAAGTTTGAGAAATCAAGTGATTTATTTGGCTTGGTATAATACGGGCTAAAGTAATATCAAATTTATCAACACCCAAGCTGACTATATTTAAAGTTTTGCTTCCGCTTAAAGGGACAATAGAACCATCACCCATAAAGGAAATTTCTCTTGGATAACTTGGCACTCTTAAAGTGGAAGTTTGCTCCTGCGACATTTTAAAACCGCTTTGCGATACTATAACAGGGCTTACTTTTACATAGATATTATATTCGGATTTTTCGTCATTAAAATCAAATTTAAAGGAGTGCAATTTTGTTTCTTCTTCACTTGGCATTTGTTCTAAATCAAGTTTCTTTGCTGTATTTAAAACTTTAGGGGTAACTTTAGTATTTTTCTTTACTAAATAGGCCTCAACTTTATTTGCTAATTGTTTTGAAGAAACCTCATCAGAAAAATCAAGCACAAGCAATTGGTGGGGGGTATTATTATTATCTTTTTCAACTATAGCGGAAATATCTTTAATTTTAAAATATTTACTTTCAGAAGGAATATTTAAAGTATATTTAGTTGTTTGGGGATATTTAATTTCCAAAGTGGAAACTTGTTCTTTTGGCAAAATACCAACATTTTCATATTTAACAAAAGCATATCTTTTAAATTGGTCAAAAGTTATTTGCGGTTTAATTTTTTTGCCGTCTAAGGTTAAATTAACATTAGAAATAAACTTTTTTTCATCCATCGGATAGCTAGTAAGCAAAGTAGCTAAAATATCAAATTTTCTTTGTGCTGTAGCATCTTTATTTACAGAAAAATCTTTTAAAGAAATCACATTTTCCGGTGTGCTAAATTCTAATTTATTTTTTTGTAAATTTACATCAGGAGAAATTAATTCTTTTTTAACAGAAACGGTATATTTTTTACCGGGCAACCAATCTTTCTCAGGGGTAAAAATAAGACTTGTTCCGCCTCTGGCGCGCCAAGTGCCTCTCATTTCCGGGGATATAGTTACTAAGGAAGAAACATCTTTATCCTGATATTCAAAAGCAATAAATTCTTTGCCGGAATTATTTTGATATCCCCAATCCGAATTAGATACAGGTAAACCTGAGGTTATAGAATCTTCTTCATCTATTACTTCGGCATTAATCTTTAATTGTGGTATAGAACCTAAAATTGTTTTTGAACTATCTTCAATTCTTATATTTCTTGGGCTTAACTCTTCTGCCACAAGAGATATTTTATCAATGGGGGTATTTCTGCTTAAATCTACGGATTTATTTTGCGATTTATGCAAGATAACCCCTAAAACAATAATAATTAGTGCAAAAATTGCAGTTGCAATAATAGCTTTTTTTCTGTTAAATAAAATTTTCATAAAATATTCTCCTAATATTATTAGTATATTAAATTTTTAAGTCATTTAAAAATACTCTACAAATATAGTCTATTTGCTAACACTTTTAGTTTTATATATAATGACTTTAGACTTATTTTTAGTTTATATTAATAAAATTTAGGAGAGTTATGAAACACAATAAAAAAGGTTTTACTTTAGTAGAAATACTAGTAGTAGTTCTTATCGTAGGCATTTTAGCTGCAGTTGCCTTTCCTTTTTACCAAAAAACAGTATATAGGAATCGTTATAGCACATTAATTCCTGTTACAAAATCTGTAGCAAGTGCTAATGAAATCAATTATTTAAGAAAGAATTCTTATGCCGGAACTATGCAGGATCTTGATGTTACCGTAAGTAATGATATAGAAGGATTAAATATTATTTTAGGTAATACAGAAGATGCAAGTTATGTTCTAACCAGCAGAACGGATTTACCAGGTAATACTTATATTATTTATCAAAAAAACAGTTCCAATTTTCCAAATGAAATTCATTGTGAAGCTGACCCTAATAATGAACGCGCTGTTTGGTTATGTGCGCAAGAATTAGGCGGAACACCGGTATCAGGCAGTATAACACCCAATTATAACACTTATGTATTGATAGGTTCAGGTAGCGGAAATATTCAAACAGTACGCGTAAACTTATCAAATATCAAATGTGAAGATAGCGAAACTACCGCCCAAAGATCTTGCCAAATAACGCATAGCGATGCTCATAGTATAACCAAAAAGACCTGCAATAATAAGAAAAATGAAAACACTTGCACCTACACAACTTATACCGATGACGGAGCCCAAAGAATTTGCTATGGAAATAAAGCGGTTTCTCAAGAAGGGGAATGTATACCGGAGAGTAATGGTAAATATGGGACCAATTATGACGCTGAAGGAAACTATACCCAACTTTTATGCAATAATTACACTTCCGGCAGCGGTTGTTATGCTTTAGGGGAAGAAGGTTATGATGCCGATGGCACACACATCTCTGCCAAAAACCGCTACTGCGTTCAATGGGATTCCATTGGCAAATGTATTGCTTATCAACAAAATAAAGGTAATGACCATATGGCTATTTTTGACGAAAACCATAAATATTGGATTAGAGGAGATTGCGGATCTATTGATCCTGAAGGCAATTGCCTTTCTTATACCGGTGGACGCGTGGAAGAATGGGACTATGATGAAAATGGCAACACCCTTGTTTACAGAGATAATACCTGTAATTCTATGAGCAATACTTTAGAGTGCTCTTCTTACAGCAACTATAAAACAACCACTTATGATTATAATGCAAATGGCAGAACAGAAAGCACTTGCGAAGCTTCTACTGCCAGTGGCAATTGTAATAGTATTACAACCAAAGATTATAATACCACCGGTCAGCAATTAAACGGCTATCAGCGTTCTTGTAAATCTTGGGATTCAAGCGGTAATTGTATTGCTTATAAAAGTGGAACAGATAATACTTTTACTTATAATTCTAATAACAAAGAAACTTCTCACGTTGTGGTTAATTGTTCTACCTATGATTCAAACAATAATTGCACAAAATACTCATCAGGAAGAGCAAGTTATAGATCTTATGACGAAAATGGCACAACCATAACCTCTAAGACAGATATTACCTGTAATAGTTATACAGGCACAACTTGTAATGGTTGGACCATAAAAGTAACACCCTATAAAAATGGTAAAGAAAACACTTCCGGCGTGACAACAGTTAGTAACAATTGTATAAATGTTAATATGACAACCGGACAATGCTTAGATTAAGTTAGTTCATATAATAGTATTAAAAACCCGCCTTTTATTCGGCGGGTTTTTTATGATAAAAAATTAATTTTTTTTGCTTAAAAGTTTGTATAATAAGGTATAAAGAATCGGGAGGATTTTATGCTTGAAGAACAAAACGAAAACCAAAATCAAGATTTGGTTCTTGCTTCTTTTTTTGAAAGAATTGTTGCTTTTATAATTGATATTTTCTTTTTAAATTTAATTTTGATTGTTCCGGCTTTTTTTGCTGCCAAAATCGGCCTTATCACTTCTGAAAGTGGCCTTAAAATCTTTACCTATTTTGCTTACTTTTTAATGTTTGTTTACTTTACCTTTTTTAATAAAATAGGTAAAACTTTGGGTAAAATGTTAATCGGTATAGAAG
>JAFXVA010000040.1 GCA_017534965.1 Elusimicrobiaceae bacterium
ACTACTTCTTGCATCTTGTGCTTCTTTTCTAATTCTTTGGATAAAAGATCCCCTTCTTGTTGTTTGCCTAATTGATTTTGAAAAAAGTTTTTGCTCGGTAGGGTTTGTGCTAAAACTTCGCTGCTTAAATTAAATATCATTACAAACGCAAGCACTAAAGCAAGCGTTCTTTTATAAAAAGTAAAACTGCTTTTCTTCAGAAATATAATAAATATTTTTTTCATTTTTATTCCTCTTTTAGTCTTAATAGACTTTGATATATTTTATATGGTATGAATTTATTCAACAGCCATACAAGAGTCTTTGGACCTATCGTAAATTAGGTCTAAAGTCCTATATAAAATTTTGTAGGAAGATAATTGACAGATTTAATGTAAACCGATTTTACATTTATGGTCTTTTTCGTGCTTTAAAAAAGATTCTTTTTCTTGCTCTTTATATTCGCTTGTGCGGGCAATTAAATTATCAAAATCAATATTTGTTGCTTCAAACATAGGGCCGTCAACACAGGCAAATTTCGTCTGTCCGTTTACAACAACGCGGCAGCAACCGCACATACCCGTTCCGTCAAGCATAATAGGATTTAAGCTGGCATAAGGTTTTATACCAAGTTGAGTCATAAGTTTAGCCGTCCACTTCATCATTGGTATTGGGCCAATGATAAAACCGACATCAATTTTTACACCCTTATCGTGCAAAGTTTTTATAGCATCGGTAACAAGTCCTTTTTGACCAAGAGAGCCATCATCCGTAGTAATAATAATTTCATCACTTACCTGTTGCATTTTTTCTTGCAAAATAACAAGATCTTTTGTGCGTGCGCCAAGTATGCTTATAACTTTATTTCCGGCTTGTTTGAGGGCTTTAGCAATAGGATAGACTTCCGCTATACCAACCCCCCCGCCAACGACAACGCAAGTGCCGTAATTTTTAATTTCAACCGGCGTGCCTAAAGGGCCAGCAAGAGAGGTAAATTTATCCCCCACTTTTAGACTATTAAAAACTGCTGTGCTTTTACCGATAGATTGAATAATAGCAGTAATAGTTCCTTTTTGTTCATTCCAATCTACCAAAGTAACGGGAACTCTTTCGCCAAGTTCGCCATAGCGTAAAATTATAAATTGCCCTGCTTTAGCAGAGGCGGCAATAAGTGGTTCATAAATTTCAAACTCGCAAACAACATTTGAAAGAGATTTTTTATTTACAATTAAATTTTTTTCCATATTATTTTCCTTTGGGGGTTTGTGTTTTTAAATAATTATCAATGCGTCCGGCTGCTTCAAGCCCGTCTTTCATAGCTAAAAGAACGGTGGCTCCGCCACGGGTAATATCCCCTCCACCAAAAACGCCTTTTATACTGCTATTGCCGTTTTCGTCAAGTTGCATAGTTCCGCGTTCAGTCATTTTTAAATCCGGCGTGGTTTTGGCGATTATCGGGTTTGGCTTTTGGCCGATAGCAACAATAATACTATCAGCAGGAATAAGAAAATCAGAATTTTCTATGGCAACAGGTCTTCTTCTACCTTTTTCATCCGGTTCGCCAAGTCGTGCTTTTAAACACTTAAGGGCTTTAACATGGCCCTTTTCATCAGTAATAACTTCTTTTTGAATAGTTAAAAATTGGAACTCAACACCTTCTTCCATAGCGTTTAAAACTTCTTCTTTTCTTGCAGGCATTTCTTCCTGGCTTCTTCTATAAACAACGCTTACTTTTTCAGGGCCAAGTCTTTTTGCACATCTTGCCGCATCCATTGCGCTGTTTCCGCCACCAAGAACAATAACCTGTTTGCCAATTTTTACAGGTGTGTCGGATTCAGGAAATTTATAGGCCTGCATTAAATTAACTCTTGTTAAAAATTCATTTGCGCTGTAAACGCCGACGGCATTTTCCCCGGGGATACCGGCCATTGTAGGAAGGCCAGCCCCACTGCCGATATAAACACTGTCAAATTCTTTAAGTAAATCTTTAACACTTGTTGACGGACCGATTAAAATATCTTGTCTAAATTCAACGCCCATTTCTTCTATTGTTTTTATTTCACTATTAACGACTTCTCTAGGTAAACGAAAAGAGGGTATGCCATATCTTAAAACGCCGCCAAAAGCATGTAAGGCCTCAAAAACAACAACTTTATGACCAAGTCTTCTAAGTTGGGCCGCACAGGCAAGAGAAGAGGGGCCAGAACCAACACAAGCAATTTTAAAACCAGTTTCTTGTTCTGGTTTTGGGGCTTTTAAAAGGCCTTGTTTTCTTGCTGTATCGGCGGTATATCTTTCCAAAAGGCCGATAGAAACAGGACCAAATTTTTCTTTTAAAACACAAGCCCCCTGACAATATTTTTCTTGCGGGCAAACTCTGCCACAAATTGCCGGTAAAAGACTTGTTGTCATAATTGCTTCTATGGCGGCTTTGATATCGCCTTTATTTAAAGCCGCAATAAACTTAGGTATTTTTACATTTACCGGACAAGCTGCTTGACAGCGTGGTTCCTTGCAATTTAAACAACGGCTTGATTCAATAGCTGCTTGCTTGGAAGTTAACCCTTGGGCAACTTCTTCAAAATTTTTAATTCTATCTTTAGGTTCCTGACGTTGACCTTCTTGTTTAGGCAAAGCTGGATTTGGCATTTTTCACCTCTAAATTATCCAAGCAAATTCAAATTTAATTTTGCACACAAAGTTTGAATAAGCTGATGTTTTTGTAAAGTTTCCGACATAAGTTGATATTTAGTAAACACTATATTTTGGGCTTTATATAATTTAACAGGCAAATTATACATTTGAATAAACCCTAATAAATCTACTATAGCAGAAACTCTTTCTAAATCAGAAAAATCATTAACAAAATTATCTAAAAGCAAATCAAGGCGTTTAGTTAAAATATTTTCTATACTTGCAGTTTCAAGAGAGGCCTTATTTTGCTGTAAAAGATTTAAAATTATGCCTATCTTTTCTTTATTTAAAGGATCTTTTTGTAATTCTTCCTTTAATTCAAAATTTAAAGCAAATTCCGATAAGTTTAAAAAGAGTTTTGGCATATGTAAACCGACATCCCGTATATAGCCCAAAACAGCATGCTCTTTTTCAAACACATTGATAAAGCTGGAGCGTATTCTGCGTTTTGCTTTTTCTATGGAATTAGCTAAAATTTGTTTTTGTTTATCTTTAAGCAAGAATCTAATATCAAGAACATCAACAAAAGAGCCCTTGATTAATTTTTTACATTGTTCAATTTCATTAAATGTAAAAAGTTCTTTTATTTGTTCTAGATTATCTGTCTGGCCGTAAATTGCGCCCCCTAAAATATCCGGCCCGCCAAGGTGCAAAACAGCAAAACTGACTTTGCGTGTTTGACAGGTTAACTTAGAAAAGAATAAAGCGTGTCCTGTTACTAAACGGGCAGATTCCTGCCTTGTAACTTCAACTTTAGGTTCCCTCACTTCATAAAAATAAATATTATTATCAAACAAAACATCATCCAACAAATAAGAAACAGCATAATTTATTGCTACCTTTCTAAGACCGATAGACATAGGTAAAACAAATTTGCTATATGTTGTTGAACCATCTTTATTATCTGGAATATTACTTGGAGCAAGAGCAAGAAGAGAGGCAAAATCTCTTTCAATATCTTTACCGGTTAGACCTCTGTTATAACCTATTGCTCTTTTTGCATAAGCCATAATTTGAACCGTTTCTATACCGGAAATTTCATCAAAGAACCAACCGCAACTGGTATACATAAGAAGAGCATTTCTCTGCATTTCCATTAATTTTAAAGCCGTCGGCTTATCTTGAAAGGCCTGTTCGGTGCCATATTCTTTTAAAAATTCTTCTGCTTTTGTTCTATCTAAAATAACTTTGATATAAGCATTTCTGGCAGCCCATATATCTTTATAATACAAAGGGCCTTTTTCTTTAAAAGTAATTAAGAGATTGTCGCGCACAAAATCAAGGGCTTTTCTTAAAGGAGCACGCCATTTTTGATGCCAACCCGAACCCATAGCACAATTACAACCGCAATCATTACGCCAACGTTCAACCCCATGGCAACAACTCCAAGAAGTATTTTCATTTATTTGGGCTTCATATTGCGGTGGAAATTTTTCCAAATACTCGCCATAAATTGTTATTTTGGCAAGTTTATTTTTTTCCACATAATTTATGCAATAAGCAAGTGCCATATCAGCAAACTTTTGATGATGTCCGTAAGTTTCCCCATCGGTAGCGATATGAACAAGTTGCTCACTTTGGCGGGTATCAAAAGCACTTAAAAGACGGGCTGCGAACCTTTCCCCACTTTTAAGGGTATCACCAAAAGCAATACCTTGGGAAATAGGGCCGTCGTAAAAAAATAAAACTATACTTTTGCCATTAGGCAAATTACAAAGATAGGGTTTTTTAGGGTCAACTTTTGCCCCGGCTTCATCATGCCAGTTTTTATCGCCTATCTTGCGAGTTTTAGCACATTGGCTAGGCGCAAGAATAGTAAATTTTATACCTTCTTCTGCTAAAATTTCAAGGGTTTTAGTATCTACGGCTGCTTCTGCAAGCCACATACCTTCCGGCATACGATTGAAGCGTTTTTTAAAATCTTCTATACCCCAAATAATTTGCGTTCTTTTATCTTCATCTGTGGCAAGGGGCATAATGATATGATTATAAACTTGTGCAATTGCGCTGCCATGACCATTAAAATTTTTTTGACTTTGTTTATCTGCTTCTAAAATTGCCTTATAGGTTTCTTTATCGTGTTTTTCCATCCAGGAAAGGAGTGTCGGTCCAAAATTAAAACTAATTTTGGAATAGTTGCTTACAATATTTATGATTTCTCTTTTACCATTTAAAATGCGAGCATAAGCGTTGGGGTGGTAACACTCTGAGCTGATACGCTCGTTCCAATTATCAAAAGGAAAGGCACTTTCCTGTGTTTGAATTTCTTCTATCCAAGGGTTTTCCCGCGGAGGTTGATAGAAATGTCCGTGTATGCATAAAAATCTGTTCATAGATATAATTTACATAAGATTGAGATATTTTACAAGTAATTTTTATTATTTACTTCTCTGTTATCTTTAATAAATGAAGATTTATTTTTATAACTCCGCGCCTATAAGAACATAAAACATTTCCCGCAAAGCCATCTTCTTTATAGGCATTAAAAATATATTTATTTCTAAACATATCTGAGCCAAGTGCGACTTCACAATTATTTAAAGAACATTTATATTTATCTTTATAATCATTACTTATCAAAACTTTGATTGTTTGTTCAAAAAGCTCTTTTATCTGTTTGTTTTGTAAAAGTTGAGGTTCAAAATCATAAGTAAAAGAATCTTGAACATATTTTGCTTTTAACAAAACACTTGAAAAGGCCCCTAATATCTTTACCATATAAACAGAAGTTTGGCTATCATAATCAATAAACAAAAGTAAACTTGAACCCTGCCCTAATTTTTCATCAAGATCTATCTTAAAAACACTGCCGACTTTGGCAAAATTTTGCGCCTTGGCAGGATATAAATTTATATTTTGTTCCTTTGGCTGATTTTTAAGCAAGCAGGCACAAAACATAAAACAACAAACGATTAAAATACCTATCTTTTTATACATATTTTAAAAAACCTCTTTATTTTATATTATATTATTATGTCAAACTTATTTCTTTATTTTTTTACTTTTATTTTTGCTTTTGGGGTAAGTTATTTTTCTATTTCTCCTCTAAAAAAATTAGCACAAAAGTATTTAGTGGATAAACCTACAAAATTAAAAAATCATAAAGGAAATATCCCCCTTTGCGGTGGTGCTATAATTGCCACAGGTTTTTTGGGCAGTTTGATAATTTTGCGTTTACTTACCAGTTTTCCAAGTGGGACTTTACACAATTTAAGAGGCCTTTTCTTAGGCGGAATAATAATTTTTATTTTGGGTTTAATTGATGATTTTAAAAAACCAAAGGGCTTAAATCCTTATATAAAATTACTCTTTCAAACCTTGGCTGCCTACCAGCTAATCCATTACGATATAAAAATTAATTTTCTTAATACCCCTTGGGATTATATTTTTACGATACTATGGGTAGTAGGGCTTACAAATGCTTTTAATTTGCTTGATATTATGGATGGACTAGCCATAAGTCAAGCTCTTATTGCCTCTCTTGCTTTCTTACTAATAAACCTTCCTTTTGAATATATATATGTAAATTTTGCCGCTGTCAGTTTACTTGGAGCAGGACTTGCTTTTTGGCCCCAAAATCATGCTAATAAAAAAATCTTTTTAGGTGATAGCGGAAGCATGCTGCTTGGCTTTTTATTAAGCGCTCTTGCCTTAGGAACAAGATTTTCTTCCCTTAATCAAGCAGGGGTGTTTGTCCCTCTTTTGATTTTGGCTTTGCCTATTTTTGATACTATTTTTGTTTCTATTATACGTATAACAAAAGGAATAAATCCTTTAAAAGGCTCGGCGGACCATTTCCCCTTAAGATTAAAAAAACTCGGATTTAAAAATAAAAATATTATTTTATTTTCTATTTCAGTAAGTTTAATCTTAAATATTTTGGCTTATTTAATAACCAGAACAGCAAGTGTAAATATGGCTATTTGTGTTTATTTAGTAACATTGATAACTTTTATTGGTTTCGGTGTTTTTCTAAAAATAAAGGTAAAAATGCCTTAACACTTGCATAAAAGCAATACTAAAAGTTATACTAATTAATGGGTATTTTTTATAATTATTAAGGAAATTTATGAAAGTTCTAATTTATGGCGGAAGTTTTGACCCTGTTCACAAAGGGCATTATTCAATTTTGAAAGCGGCTTGTTCTTATTTAAAACCGGATAAGGTGCATATTTTTACAGCTTATCAATCCCCTTTTAAGAACAAATCCCCCCGTCCGTTTGCTTTACGTAAGCAAATGGCTCAAGAGGCGCTTTCTTCAATTTATTCAAATATAATTTTTGACGATTTTGAACTAGAGCAAAAAAGGGTCGTTTACACTTATGAAACTATAAAATATGTAAAAAAACTTTACCCAGGTTGTCAGATTTACTTACTTGTTGGCACCGATTGCTTAAATGATATGCCAAGATGGAAAAATTCAGAATATATTTTCCAAAATTCCATTATTGTCGCAGGAATCAGAAAAGGGGTTACCTTTAAAACGCAAGATTTTAAATATATTTTACTTAAAGGAGATTTCCCTTTAATCTCTTCTACAAATATCCGTCTTGCAATTTTATCAAATGGGCTTTTACCTAATAGTTTGCTTTCCACTACGGAAGAAAGAATTGAAAAAGATTTAATGTATGGTTTAGATTTACATAAATGGCTTGAGGCCCATTTAAAACCAAAAAGATATTTGCATGTTAAACTGGTAGCCCAAGCAAGCGTGGAATTAGGCCGTCTTTACGGAGCTAATTTAGAAGATTGCGCTCTTGCGGCCGTTTTACACGATAGCGGTAAATCTATGTCTAATGAAGAACTTATAAATTACGCTATAAAAAACAATTTAAAAGTGCGTGATTTTAAAGATATATGTAAATTTTCGCCCTCTTTACTGCACTCTGAAGTATCTTATCATATAGCAAAAAATGTATTTAAAATAAAAAATACAGAAGTTTTAAATGCTGTCAGACATCATACTTTAGGACGCAAAAATATGAGTTTGCTTGAACAAATTATTTTTATTTCCGATATGGCAAGTAAAGACAGAAAAATAAAAGATGCAAGAATAGTTAAACAAGCAGCTTTAACTTCTCTTCAAGCAGGTGTTTTTGCCGCAATGAAAGTAAAATTAGAGTGGACAATTGCAAATTCTAAATGGGTTGCCCCAACCGGTATAGAATTTTGGAATGAGTTATGTTTAAAAAACAATTAAAATTACGCCTTGTTTTCTATCCCATTATTGCTATTTTTTTATATGGTGTTTTTGCCTATTTTTTTACTCCGCAAATTCAACTTTTAAGCAATAATGTTGATACCTCTGTAAATATTTTAGTTTTAACTAAAGAACCGCTTTTTATTTCTTATAATCCCAAATTAAATAAGGCCGTGGTAAACAATTTAAACATTGCTCCAAAAGATTTAAAAGATAATAAATTTTTAAACAATCCCCCTTTTGATAAAAAAGACTATTTTATTCTTACCCCAAGGCAAACAGACCGCACTTTATTTTGGCAGGATTTTAAAAATAAATTATATAGCTGGACTTATAGACCTTACCTTATACTTGGCTATTTTTATGATTATGCCTATTTAAGATTTCACAAACAAACTGATATAAATCTTGCAACTTTTGTTATGTTTTCTTGGAAATTAAGTTCTATGACACCGGCCGATTTTATTTTAAAAAACCAGGAAAAGCCAAAAAATAAAAAAGGAAAAGCAAAAACTATTCAAAACAATATAACTTTAGGTAAAGATATCTCAAAAGAAAAACAGGAAGATAAAATTTTAGTAATAGAAATTTATAATGCAACCGACAAAAAAGGGCTTGCGGCAGCTTTAACAAATTATTTAAGGGACTTAAATAACCAAGGCATCTTAAAGGTAGATGTTATAGATTATAAAAATTATCCTGTTATCTTAGAAGAAACCCAAGTTATAGACACTGCCGGACGCATGGAAAGTTTAAAAGAACTTCTCTTAAAAATAGGCCTAGATACTAAGGAAATTAACACTTCTAGCGACAAAAGTCCCATATCGGAAGCCAAAATTATTCTAGGAAAAGATTTTATTATGCCAAAATAAATGATAAACTTGTATAGAGGTGCAAAAATATGGATAAAAAAGAAATTAAAAAATTTGTAATAAAAAGTGCGCGTTTAATTGATGATAAAAAAGGTGACGAAATTAAAGTCTATGATTTAAAAGGACTTTCTTCTTTATGTGATTATGTAATAATAGCAACAGCAACTTCTGCCCCACATTTAGAAGCTATTGAAGAAGAGGTTTCCACCAAACTAAAAGAATTTGCTTTATATAAAACTAACCGCGATGGCTCTCAAAGCGGTAATTGGCGCGTAAGTGATTACGGCGGTTTTATGTTGCACCTTATGACTGAGGAAGCAAGAGCCTTTTATGCTTTAGATAAAATTTTCAGTTTTGCAAAAGAACTTGCCTGGCAAGAAAAACAAGAATTAAAACCGGTCAAAAAAGTAAAAACTACTGCTAAAAAAACAACAAAGAAAGTAACTAAAAAAGCCACTAAAAAAGCTGTAAAAAAAGTGGCAAAAAAAGTTGTTAAAAAAGTGATTAAAAAAACAGCAAAAAAATCTACTAAAAAAACTACTAAAAAAGGAAGTAAATAATGTTAGCGAAATTAAAGTTTAAAATTGAAGATGTATTATTTAAAGATAAAAATTTTGTTGAATTTGAAAATCTGCCTAGAATTGATTTTTCAGAGCCGCCTGCGCATATTGATGCAGATTTATCAAGCACTTGGGCTTTAAGTGCAGCAAAAATCATCAAAAAAAATCCTTTAGATATTGCCAAAAAAGCCACTAAAGTTATAGAGGAGTTAGACGAAGTCCAAACCGCTAGCGTAACAGCCCCCGGCTTTATCAATATTAAACTTAAAGATTCCTATTTAGTCCAGGCAGCAAGAGACAGAAGATTAAAAAACAGAGATATAAATCCCAATGAAATTTCAAAAGAAAAGATTTTAATAGAGTTTGTTTCCGCAAACCCTACTGGCCCGTTGCACGTAGCCAGCGGACGTGGCGCAAGCTTAGGTGATAGTTTAGTCAGAATCCATAGGGCTATCGGTATTACCTGTGATGCGGAATATTATATCAATGACGCCGGTAACCAAGCAGAACTTTTAGGGCTTTCCCTTCAAGCGCGCGCTCAGGGGAAAGAACCGCCCGAAAACGGCTATCACGGCGAATATTTAATTGAACTGGCAAAAAAAATACCGCAAGGTTTACCGCTAGAAGAATATGGCCGTTTTGCTATGGAAGAACTTATAAAAACCCAACAGGAAGATATGAAAAACTTTGCCGTTGAATTTACTCAGTGGTTTAGAGAAAGTTCTTTACATAAAGAAAATGCCATAAATAAAACTTTAGAATATTTAAAAGAACGCGGACTTGTCTATGAAAAAGACGGCGCTTTATGGCTTGGCACAACTAAAGATGAAGATGATAAAGATAGAGTCCTTGTCCGCGCGGATGGAAGACCGACTTATTTCTTAGCAGATATTGCTTATCATAAAAACAAATTTGACAGAGGTTATACCCACCTAATTGATATTTTAGGAGCAGACCACCACGGCTATGTGCCGCGTATGAAAGCTGCTATTAAACATTTAGGTAAAGAAGAAGATTCTTTTGTTGCCGTTATACACCAACTTGTCCACTTAATTGAAAACGGCGAAAAAGTAAAGATGTCAAAAAGAGCCGGCACCTTTATAACTTTAAGAGAGTTAACCGAAGATGTCGGTAAAGATGCTTGCCGTTTCTTCTTTGCAAGCAGAACCCCAAATGCCCACTTAAATTTTGATTTAAGTTTAGCTAAAAAACGCACTAACGAAAACCCTGTTTTCTATGTGCAATACGTTCACGCAAGAGTTTGTTCTATTTTCAAAGCTGCAAAGGAAGCCGGTATTGAACCGACCAATATAACAAATTTTGAAAATCTTGCACCGCAAGAAAGAGCTCTTTTAAGCAAAATGCTTTGGTTCAAAAAAGTTCTGCTTACTTGTATAAAAGATTTAAGTCCACACCATTTAACAACTTATCTGACAGAACTTGCAGGGCTTTACCACTCTTTCTATGATGCTTGCCGTGTTATTGACAAAGATAATCCCCGTTTAAGTGCCTCCAGATTATTTACTTGCCAACTTGTTAAAGAAAGAATTGCAAAAGGCCTTGAACTTATCGGTGTAAGCGCACCAACAGAAATGTAGTTTCTTAAATAATAAAGGAGAATTATTATGAAAAAACACTTACTTTTAGTTTTAAGTGTGCTTTGCTGCGCAGTTTTTGCTAGTGCACAAAACACTTTTGAACAAGCAGAAAAATCTTATAACGGGGGGTTATATAAACAAGCAATAAAAGAATATGAACCTTTCCTAAAATCTAAAAAAGTGCAGGAAAGATATGCCGCACAATTAAAAACTATTCTCGCTTATAATTATCTATATAAATACGACGAAGCTCTTAAAACTTTATACTCTTTCCCCCTTCCGAAAGATAATATCGTTAAAGCAGAATATTATTTACTACAGGCACAATTATTAAACAGAACTCTTTACGCTTACCAAAGCCCTGACTTAATTGAAAGTAAAGAGGACCCGACAAAATGGACCGCCGGTCAAAAAGAAAAAGAAATAAAAAATATCTACAAAAAACTTTGGGATATGAGAGAAACTCTTATTCTTTTACAAACCAAAGCCGCAAGTCCTTATTTAACTTTGAACCACTACTCTAATATTAACAATGCTCTTACCCCGACGGTATATGACTATCTTTTAGAAGAATGGCACGATCAAAATATTTTGCCTTACGAGCAATTACTTGAAGAAAGTTATAAACTTGAAGGCCCTAACAGAAATGATATTAGAGAACTTTACAAAATTAAAAGAATTATGCTTTTTAAAAATAAGGATAATCAAATAGAAATGGCAAAATGCCTTGATTATATTTCAAGCTACGGCAACACCTGTTCTTTGGAAAAAGTAAAACCTTATTTATTTAAAGCGCAGTATCCTCTTGCAAAAGCAAATGCTCTTTTAGAAAGTGCTAAAATTTTGGAAGAAAATCAGGAAGAATTTTTAGCTTTTGAAAGATTAAATGTATGCCTCAACACTCCTAAAAATTATTTTACGCAAAGTTGCAAATACGCCCAGGAAAATATAACAAGACCTTTCTTTTATTTAACCAGCCCTTTGCCCCAAGATATTGCCCCAAATAAAGATTACGCTGTATCTTATAAAGTTGCAAATATTGAAACTATTAACGGGTATATCTATAAATTAGATCCTCAAAGTTTATACAAAAATGACTATTATCTAAATGATAAATTAATGGAAAACTTAAAACAGGCAACCCCTGCTAAAACTTTTTCTTTCAAACCTGCTTATACAAAAAAATATCAAAAGTTAGATTCTAAAACTAATTTGCCTGCGCTTGAATCAGGTTTTTACTATATTATCTTGGCAGATGCCTCAAAAACAAAAAATTATTTTAATGAAAATTTATTTTCCACCATTATAAATGCTACGGATTTAGCCCTTATTCAAACTTCTTATAACACTACAAATAATCTTTATCAGTTGGAAAATAAAGGTTCTTACGCCCAATTTTACGCCCTAAATGCTAAAACAGGTGAGCCCCTTGAAAAAACAAAAATTACAACAAACTTATCTACCTTAGACTTGAATACAAATAAAGTAGGACAAGTAAAAGTTAAAATAAACCAAGGTCTTTATAATAAAAAAGCTCTCGGTGAATATAAAAACAACTATGCTTTACTTAATAATTTACAACTTGTATATAGAAATGGTGGTAAAAACCCAGTATATACAATAAATACCGATAGTGCAATTTATAAACCCGGGCAAGAAGTTAAAATGCAAATTATGGCTTCCTTTCAGGAAAATTCTGTTTGGCAACCTCTTGCTAATAAAACTATTGAAGTGCGTTTAATGTCTCCTAATTGGCAAGATATTGAAAAACAAAAAGTAACTTTGGATGAGTTTGGCTCGGCAAATGCTACTTTTACCTTGCCTAAAGATGCTATGCTTGGTAATTGGACAATTTCAACCAATTATACAAACGCCTCTTTTTCCGTAGAAGAATACAAGCAACCGGAATTTGAAATTACCTTTGACAAATACCAAGGCACTCCAACTTTTGATACCCCCCTTACAATAAACGGCCATGCCACCTATTTTAGAGGTGATAAAGTGGCAAAAGCAAAAGTATCTTACATGATTACAAAAACTTATTTCCGCCCGTGGTTCTGCTGGTGGTTACCACAAAGAACAGATAGAGAAAAAGCCCTTGAAGGCACAACCCAAACAGATAAAGACGGAAATTTCAGTATAACTTGGACTCCGAAACAAGAAAATAAAGAAATTATTTTGCCTGCCCGCTATGAAGTTAAAGTCTTTATTACCGATCAAGCCGGCAATACTATTCAGGGAGCGCAGAATTATACAATCAGTAAACAAAAATATTTCTTTGCTATGAAGAGAGAGCAAGGTTTCTTTACTACTGATGGCAAAAACACTATTTCCGTAAAAATGGTTAATGCTGATGAAGAAGCACTATCAGGAACAGCAAAAGCAACTATCTTAAAATTAAAATTGAAAGAAGACAAACAAGATTTCAGTTTAGAAAACTCTGAACTCTTTAGCGAAGAAAAAACCATTAAGACCTTTGAGGTTTCTTTTAATAAAAAAGAACCTTTCACTTTAACTTTACCTAAACTTGAAGAAGGTGTTTATCAGCTTAAATTTAGTAAAGATAAAGATGAAGGTAAACTAAACTTTTTAGTAGTTAATACTAAAAATACCAATCTTAATTTGCCAAGTGTTGCAATCAGCCAGTATGATAAATACGCGCTAGGCGAAACTGCTTTAATTTTGCTAGGCAACGCAAGTAGCAATACAAAATATGTAGAAATTTTTAAACAAAATTTCTTAATTGAGCAAAAAAATATTCAAGATAAGGGTATTGTCCTTTTGGAAATACCCGTAAAATCAAGTTATAGTGGCGGTATATATTTAAGATGGTTCGGAGCAAAAAATTATCAGGTGCATAGCCAAACCCTTAATATACCTGTTATTTTCCCGAATACTGCTATAAAAGCTGAAATAAAAGGAAGCGAAAATCTTGAACCGGGAACAAATGCCTATATGTCCTTAACGGCAAAAGATGAGAACAATACACCTCTTGAAGCAAAAGGTATTATAAGCGTTTATGATAAAGCCCTTGATTATTATAGAAAACATAGTTTGAATTTACCTCATGTTTATTCTTCAAATGTGTTTGGTAGTGCTTTGTGGACGGCGAATTTCTCCTCTTATAATTATTTCCCTGTAAGGATGTTATATGATGGTGCTATGGCTAGAGGCGGTAGTTCCGGAATAAGGGCTACAAAAAGTCTTGCTATGGCAAAAACAGCCGCCCCTGCTGCACAAATGGAAATGAATACTTTGACTTCAGCAGATGCTATAGAAATGGAAGAAAGCGCGGACTTTAAAGCAGAATACGGCACAAGCGCACAAAAAGAAACAAGTAAAAATTCTTTACGCCAAGATTTTGCGACAACGGCTTATTGGAACCCCTCTTTAGATATAAAACAAGGTAAGGCCAATTTCTCGTTTAAACTCCCGGATCTTTTGACCCGCTGGCAAATACTTGCTGCTTTGTGGACAAAAGATTTAAAAACAGGCAAGGCCGAGTTTGCTATCACTTCCACAAAAGATTTATTTTTAACTTTACAAACACCGCGCTTTTTAAGAGAAGGCGATAAAATTGAACTTAGAACTATGCTTGTTAATAATACCGAAAAAAGTTTAAATACAAATGTTTCGCTCTATATCACTTTAGACGGACAAAAGGCAGACGAATTATTTAAACTTGGTAATGGCCTTCAAGAAATTACGCTTGCTCCAAAAGAACAAAAAGTTTTAACTTGGCCGCTTGAAACACCAAAAGGAACAGGCAATATAACCATAAATGCTATTGCCCGCTCTAATGATTTGCTTGACGGAGAAGAAAAAACTTTGCCTTTACTTCCCTCAAGACAAAGAGTAATTGAAAACGATACTATTTCTTTAAAAGAAGGTATAAATAAACTTTCTTTAGAAAGTCTTTTAAAAGATAAATCTTTAGAACTTGAAACCGTTCAACTTAATATTGACCCTTCTTTAATAATGCCGGTTTTAAATGCTATGCCTTTACTCGTAGAATATAGAAACCCGACTTTGATGAGTAAATTAAATAACTATTATCCTTTGGCGGTATTAAATAAGTTATATCAAACTTACCCTGAATTTAAAGAAGCCGCCGCTAAACTGCCAAAACGCAAAACTATCACCCCTGCTTGGCAAGTTGATGAGAATCTGCTTTTAAATCAGCTTGAAGTAAGCCCATGGCTTAATCTTTCAAAAGGTTATAAAGCACAAAACAATATGAATACTCTTGATATTTTTGACGACTCTTTAGTTAATAAAAAACAAAAAGAATTAAATAAAGAACTTACAAAATATCAAAATAGTGATGGCTCTTTCTCTTGGATAAAAGGCGGACAAGGAAGTGTTTATATTACGCTTCAATACCTAGAAAAAGTCGCTATGGCAAAAGCTTGGGATATTGATATTGATGAGAATATAACAAAAAAAGCCCTGGCTTATGTTACAAAAGAAATTAAACTTAATCTTACAAAACCCACTGAATATAATTTAACCCAGGCCCTTTATTTATCAGTTATTTTAACGTCTTTTCCAAGTGATTGGTATAATTATGACGTTAAAACTTTAATGGAACAATCAAATAATTTCATAAATAAAATGACACCGCTTGGTAAAGCTTACTCCACTTTGGTATGGGTTAGACTTGGCAATAAAAGCCGCGCACAAAAGATTTTTGCAAGTCTTATGGATAGTGCGGAAAAAGCCGATGTGAACGGGATCTATTGGGCGCCGGAAGCAAAATCTTGGCAATGGTTTAATGACTCTATAACTTTGCATAGCGCTGCTATTAAAGCCCTTTTAGAACTTAACCCACAAGATAGTCGCATAAAGGACTTAACTAAATGGATACTTTTCCAAAAAGGTGCTACTCTTTGGGGTAATAGCGAACAGGCAGCAACCGCTGTTTTGACAATATTTGAAGTTATGAAAAAAACCGGTGCTTTAGCCCAAACAAAAAATTTTGATATTACTTGGAATAATCAAAATATTTCTTTAGAGGCCAAACCTTTTGATATTGACGAAAGCAAATTTACTTTAAGTGCTTATGGAAAAGAAGCTACTCCAAAAAGTTTAAGTGCGCTTATTGTTAAATCAAAAGATTCCGGTCTTGAAGATTTTGCATCCTTAACAGCCCTTTATTCTTCAAGCAAGATAGAGCAGGAAAGTAAACCCGGTATGATGAATATTAAAAAGGAATACTACCTTGTTAAAGATAAAAAAGCCATTTTACTTGAAGAAGGTGATGAGGTTGAAGTCGGTAGCGAAATACAAGTCCGTCTTACAATAACTTGTAATAATAAATTTGACTTTGTTTCTGTAAGCGATTTAAAACCTGCCGCTTTTGAAAATCAGAATTTGCTTTCTTCCTGGCAATATAAAACAAGATTATCTTATTATCAGGAAATGCAAAACAGCCAAACAAACTTCTATTTTGACTATTTGCCAAACGGCACTTATGAATTGAAATATACTATCAGGCCTACAACAAGTGGTCTTTACAATGCCGGTGCTGCCGTTATACAAAGTCAATTTGCTCCTAAATTTGGCGCACATAGTGCCGGTTTTTATATAAAAGTCAAATAATTTAACAAGCCCTAAAAATGCTTAAAAAAGGTATTTTTGGGGCTTGTAATTTAATATAATATAGATATGGAAACAATAATATTATTACTTGTAAGTTATGTAATTGGTGGTATTCCTTCTGGTTACTTAATAACCAAGAAGCTAAAAGGTTTTGATATTCGTGATCATGGCTCAGGCAATCCGGGGGCGGCTAATGTTTATAGAACCGTAGGTAAATGGGCCGGTTGGGCAACTTTCTTTTGTGATGCTTTAAAAGGTGCTATTGCTGTTGTTTTAGCAAAATACTTTATGCCTGAAAATATTTATATGCCAATGCTTTGCGGTTTTGTTGCAATTTGCGGTCATATGTGGACCTGCTTCTTAAAATTCCGCGGAGGTAAAGGGGTTGCTACTTCAGCAGGTGTCTTTGGGGCTTTACTTCCTATACCAACAATTATAGGTTTTTGTGCTTTTGCTTTAGTGGTTTGGAGAACAGGCAGAATTTCCCCTGGATCAATTTTAGCAGCCATCGTCTTGCCGATTTCTAGTTTCTTTGTAGGTGATTATCCTTTATCCTACTCCGTTTTAAGTGTTGTTATCGGCGCAATTGTAATTTATAAACACATACCTAATATTAAACGTATGCTAGAAAATAAAGAACTTGCTTTTGAGGACGGATCAAAGAAAAATGCAAATAAATAAAATAAGTGTTTTTGGCGCTGGTGTTTGGGGCAGTGTGCTTGCCCAGCAATGTGCCAATTTAGGTTTTAAAGTTTCTCTTTGGGAATATAATAAAACTCTGCTTGAGGAAATTATTAAATCCGGCGGGAAACACCCCAATATTCCAAATTTTGAGTTTCATAAAAATATAACCCTTACCGGTAGCGAAGAAGAAGCCCTGCAGGGTAGTGATATGATACTTTTTGTTATCGCCTCTAAAGCAGTGCGTTCTTTTTGTAAAAAAATTAAACCTATAATTAACGGCAGGGTTTTACCTATTGTAAGTGCCTCTAAAGGCCTTGAAGAAGGCACTTTTAAAACAATTTGTGAAGTTATAGAAGAAGAACTCCCCCATCTTGAAACAAATGTTTTTGCTTTAAGCGGACCAAGTTTTGCTTTAGAAGTTGCAAAAAATGTACCGACAAAAGTTATTTTAGCCGGTCATAATGGTTTAATGTTAAATGAACTTAAAAGGCAACTTAGCAAGCCACCCTTACTCCTTGAAACTTCTTTTGACAGACGCGGTGCAGAATATGGCGGAGCAATCAAAAATGTTATTGCTATTGGTTGTGGCATCTTGGATGGCCTTGGCGACGGAGCAAATACAAAAGCTGCTCTAATCACAAAATCTATGCAAGAAATGAATATTATTATGCTTAGCCAAGGTTGCACAACCGAATCTGTTTACGGCCTTTGCGGCTTTGGCGATGCCGTTTTAACAGGTATGTCTGCTATATCAAGAAACAGAAGACTTGGCGAAAAACTGGGCCAAGGGCTTAGTTTAGAGCAGGCAAAAGAACAAGTCGGCACTATTGCAGAGGGTGCAACTGCTGTTAGAAGTGTAATGGAACTTATACAAAAAAATAAACTTCATTGTCCTATTATCAGTGCAATTTGGCAAATTGTTATAAATGCTCAAAGTCCAAAACTTTTAATTGAAGCCCTTGGCTTTAAACAAAAATAAAAAGGTGTAGTTATGAATAAAGAAGATATTATACAGGCCCTTTCCACCCGTCTTTTTGATAGAAAACAAGCTAAAACTGCTGTGGAAGAAACCCTCTCAATTATAAAAGATGCTTTAAAAAAAGGTGATAAAGTTGTCTTATCAAATTTTGGCACTTTTAAGACAAAAGAAACCAGCCCCATAACTTTAAAAAACCCTAAAACAGGCAAAGAAATTAAAGTGCCTTCAAAAATGAAAGTTCGTTTTAAGGCCTCAAAAAATATTTTGGAAGATAACCATGAACTTGGAAGAACTTCAAAATAAAAACTATTTTACTATCGGTGAAATTGAAGAATTAACCAATGTCGCAAAATATACTATAAGATATTGGGAAAAAGCTTTTGGCATTATAAAACCCATTCGTAAAGAAAGCGGACACCGTCGATATACCCGCCAAGATTTAGATACAATTTTAAAAATTAAAGAATTAACTTTAAAACACAAAATGACCCTTGAGGGTGCAAAAAAACATTTAAGCCGTTTTATGCAGACAGGGGCAAAACCAAAAAAGTCAGACGGATTTTATACTATACGCGATTTAAAATTTTTAAAAGAAATTCAAAAAGACCTTTCACAAATCGTAAAATAATGCTAAAATATATATGTGCTTAAAATTAAGTCGTAAATAATTTTAAGTGTTTTGTTCGGGGAGTGGCTTAGTGGTATAGCGCTCGCTTGGGGTGCGAGAGGTCCCGAG
>JAFXVA010000007.1 GCA_017534965.1 Elusimicrobiaceae bacterium
GGTATGATTACAAAAGAAGATATTGTGCTTGCTTTATCTTTTTCCGGCCAGACGGAAGAATTAAATAAAATTTTATCCCCCCTTAAAAAAGAACAAGTTAAAATTATTGCCATGACAGGTAATAAGAACTCTAGTCTAGCAAAGATGTCTGATATTCTCCTTAAAGTTGATGTTCAAAGAGAGGCCTGCCCTTATAACTTAGCGCCCACTTCTTCTACAACAGCTATGCTTGCCCTTGGGGATGCTATGGCAATTTGTTTAATGAAAGTTAAACACTTTGAAAAAGCTGATTTTGCTTTTTTCCACCCGGGCGGTTCTCTTGGCAAACTTTTAACCTGTAAGGTGGCAGATATTATGTTTAAAGAAAAGAATCCTTGTGTTTTGCAAGAAGCAAGCGTGCAAGATACTCTTTTAGTTATGACAAAAAATAAAAGCGGAGCCGCCAGCATTATTGATAAAAAAGGCAATTTAAAAGGCTATTTCACAGATGGCGATTTAAGAAGAGCCCTACAATCTAAAAAAGATATTTTGTCTTTAAATATAACAAAAGTTATGACAAAAAACCCCTTTGCCTTAAGTCAAGACACTTCGGCAGTAGAAGCAGCAAAAATTTTTATAAACAAAAAATTTGATAATGCTCCTGTCGTAAATAAACAGGGCAAAGTTGTAGGTTTTTTAGATAAGGATAATTTAATAGAGTTTATTGCTCTTATTGATAAAAAATGAAAACATTATTAATTCTTTTGCTTACTTTTTTTGTTGCCTGCTCCGGTGATAAAAATCAAATTTCTCAGGAAACAGGCCCCCAGCAAGAGGCAACAAAAATAATAATAAGCCAAGCACAAAGCGCCCAAAACGATTGGAGTTTAAAAGCTGCCAAAGCAGAATTTTACGACATTCAAAATCAAGTGCGCCTTTACTGGCCAATACTTATCTATAACAAAAACGGAGTGCAGGATAATACTTTAAAAGCAAAAGAAGGATGGTTTGATATTTCCAAAAACTTAATTGTAATGCAAGGGGATGTTCTTATCTCTTCTCTTTCAGAAGGATTTAAAATAAACACCGCAGAAGTTTTCTATGATACTTCTAAAAAAGAGGCCTGGTCTATAACCCCTATTAAAATGAAAAGAGGCAAAACAACTCTTAATGCAAAAGGGTTTAAAGCAACAGATAATTTTAATCAAATAGAACTTTTTAATCAAAAAACAACTTTACCAAAAGATATGCAAGATTTTAAACCTGCACCTTTGACTTTACAGGAGGCCTTAAATGAAGATTAAAATCTTATTAACGGCTCTTTTGTTTTGTTTTTCCCCGCTTGTTTTAATAGCAGAACAAGATTTAAGTGCTTTACTCGGGGGCAGTGTTCAAAGTGACAAATGGCTTATTAACAGAGAAAAAGAACAAGAAGAATTTATTGGCAATGTTCGCTATCAAAACGATATCTACGCCCTAAAAGCAGACTATGGATTATCCCAAAGAAAAGAGCAAACCTATCTCTTAAAAGGCAATATTTCAGCAAGTCAAAAATTAGAAGATATTTTTACTCAAATAAAAGCAGAAGAGTTTTTTTATAATAATAAAACTTTAAAAGGTTATGCTCTTGGCAAAAAAAATAAACAAATTGAAGTCCTTTATAAAACGCCGAACAATACTTTTAATCTTTACGGAAATAAAGTAGATTTTAATAAAGATACAAATTTTATAAAAATTACGGGATACAGCGAACTTGATGACTTAAACAATACCCTTTACGCAGATACAATAACTTTTAATACCCAAAACGGCGTTTTCGAAGCTTTTGGTAAAAGACCTGTTTTATGGGGTTTTGGTGTTGACGGAGATTATGCTTTACAGGCAGATAAAATTACGGCTGACACGAAAAAAGTTATTTTTAAGGCACAGGGCAATATTCAAGGTTGGTTTACTATGGCAAGTGATTTTGAAAAATTAAAACAGGCAACTTCAAAAGAATAGGATAAATTTATGGAACTTAAATCAGAAAATATAGAAAAAGTTTATAAAGAAAGAAAAGTTGTAAAAGGGGTCAATATTACCGTTAACTCCGGTGAAATTGTAGGGTTACTTGGCCCTAACGGAGCAGGAAAAACAACAAGTTTTTATATGATGGTAGGTTTTATTAAACCTTCCAGCGGTAAAGTGTTTATAGACGGAAAAGATGTAACCGCTTTGCCTATGTATGAACGCTCCAGATATGGTCTTGGTTATCTTGCCCAAGAGCCAACAATTTTTAGAGGCCTCAGTGTAGAAAACAACCTCCTTGCCATATTGGAAAGAATTGAGCCAAATAAACAAAAACAAAAAGAAAAAGTTGCCTCTCTCTTGGAAGAATTTGGCCTAACTAAACTTGCAAAACAAAAAGCATGGAGTTTATCCGGCGGTGAAAAACGCCGTATGGAAATTGCCCGCTGTATGATAAGTAATCCAAAAATTATTCTATTAGATGAACCTTTTGTAGGTATTGATCCGATAACTGTTTCCGAGCTTAGACAAATGATTTTTAAATTAAGAGATAAAGGTATAGGCATTTTAATTACCGATCACAATGTTAGAGAAACTTTACCTTTAACCCAACGCGCCTATTTAATTTATGACGGAAAAATCTTAGTTGAAGGCGCCCCGGAAAAACTTTTAAATGATGAAAAAGCCCGTTCTTTATATCTTGGTAAAGATTTTAAAATGTAATTTAAGGAGTATTTTATGAAAAAAACAACTCTATTTTTTACTTTTTTATTTATTTGCTCTATCTTACAAGCTCAAAGTTTAGCGGAAATTACTGCACAAAAAGACTTTGTTATGCGCACCCCACAACCCGCCCAAGAAGAAACTTTAATTGATACAGCAGAAGAACAAAATACAGCCCAACAAGGCACCCAGCTTCAAGTTAACAAACTGCCTGATATAAAATTAAATGAAGATATTGTAAAAAAATCTGTTATATCTTATAACAATAATCCTGATTTACAAGAAGCTTTTGAGGCCTATACACAAGGTGATATTGATAAAAGCTTACTGCTTTTAGAAGCGAACTCCTCGCCGGAAGCAAATGCCAATATCGCTTTAATTTATCTACAAATGGGTGACTTTAAGAAATCTTTAAATTATATAAATAAAGCCATGGCTACAGAGGAAAGTCAGGAAGAACCTATTTATCAATTAATAAAAATTTGGATTTATGCCGCCCAAAATAACTATACCCAAACAGAAAAAGAATATCAAAAATTACTTTTTTTAACAGCAGATTTTGAATATATTTATAATGCTAAACTTGCCTTGGTAACCGCTGCTTTCTTTGCTAAAAAATATAAACAAATTGCCCCTTTAC
The DNA here is from genome assembly GCA_017534965.1 of Elusimicrobiaceae bacterium. Lineage (GTDB taxonomy): Bacteria > Elusimicrobiota > Elusimicrobia > Elusimicrobiales > Elusimicrobiaceae > Proelusimicrobium. The sequence goes on from JAFXVA010000007.1 coordinate 3,350, forward strand.
TTGAGAATATTTATGGTTCAAATCCTTATGCCATATCTCATGCGGCGTATCTTATAGGAAGAGTTCTTTTTAACGAAAAATCTTATAAAAGTGCCCAAACCCTTTTATCTCAAGCTCTTGTTCACGACAACAACAATTATCCGGCTCTCGTTCATTATGGTTTAACCCAGGAAAAATTAAAAGAATTTATACCCGCTTGGCAATCTTTTGCAAATATCTTAATACTTGATTCAAACGATAAATTTGCTTTAAATAAAACAAAACAACTATCAAAATATTTAAAAAACAGACCTAATGCCTATCTTTTCTATACTAAACTTGATGAAATTTATACCAAAGAACCCTCCGCCTCAAAAAGTGAACTTGTCCGTATTGGTTTATATAGTGATAAAGAAGGTTCTTTACAATCAGTAAAAGAGTTTATGTTTAATGCCGGGCAAGATTTTGTAATAGAAGATGAAAAACTTGGTATTGTCTTATCAGGACAGGCCTTAAGTCCTAAAACCATAGTTTTCAATCCTGAAACAAATTCCATAGATATTAATAATAAATGGGGACATAAAGAATTTTCTACCAAAAGACCTTTTGCTCTAAAAATGCAAAATAATGGTTCTACTTTTCTTGTAAAAGATCCTATAACCGATAATATTTTTACGGCAAATTTAAGTGATAAAGAACTAAAAGGTGTTTTACTTGTTATCCCGGAAAATCAGGGTATGAAGCTTATAAACTATACAACTCTTGAAGATATCTTACCGGCTATTTTAACCCAATTTTCAAAAGGCCAAAAAAATCCCGATACTTTGCAGGCCTTAGCAATTGTTTTAAGAACGCAAATTGCTAATATGTTAAGTCAAACAACAGATGCCCTTTTTGATTTACCGGATAATACAAAAGATTTTTATTACGGCGGAATAAACATGCAATCAGCCGGAAATATTGAAGCTGTTAAGAATACAGAAAATCAAATATTAACAGAGCTGGATTCAAATATCCCTGCTTTACCAAAAATCTACCAATCTTGCTCTTACTTAACAGCAGAAGGTATTAAAAATACCGAACAAAAAGTTGATTACACTTTTTCCCCTCTTAATTTGTTTAAATATATGATTTCTAATCCTCCAAAAGATTTAATAAGCGCCCCCCAAGATCCTACCCAATGGGCTAATATCAAATGGATTTATATGATACCTGTAAAAGAAATGCAAAATCGTATTAATTTTGCTTTTAAAAACATTTTACCGGCCCAAACAGATATTTATGGTAGGATTAAAGAAATAAGCTTTAAAACATCAAATAAAGCGCAAACTTTGCCTTTTAAAGAGGCAAACCAAGTTCTCGCTCTTGGAACCTTACGTTCAGACTTTTTCTTTTATATTCCTGTTAATAAAGGGCAAGAATATCTATTCTTGGGAACAGATACCGGCCTTGGAGAAGGTTTATGTGTTGATGGTTTAAAAGGTCTTACAGAGCAAGATAAATCTTATATGGAAGCACTCAAATATTATTACCCTAATTTAAAGGTTTCAGATAAATGGCAAAACAAAAAATCGCTTTTATAATAACGCAGCTACAACTTGGCGGAGCACAAAAAAGCGTTTTATATAGTGTTGAGCACTTATCAAAAAATTATTTTGAAACTTATCTTTTATGTGGACAAGGCGGCACTTTAGATAATTACGCCAAAAAAAATATAAAAAATTTATATTTTATTCCCTCTTTGGTTAGACGAATTAATCCTATAAAAGATTTTCTTGCTTTTATAAATATTATTAAGATTTTAAAACAAATTAACCCTGCTATCGTGCATACAAACTGCCCCAAAGCCGGTATTTTAGGCAGAATTGCGGCAAAAATTTTTACAAAAGCAAAAGTTATTCATACCACCCATGGTTTTGTCTTTTATGAAGGGCAAAATATTTTTAAAAAGTATTTTTATATTTTTATTGAAAGGTTTGCCGCAAAATTTGCCGATGCTATGGTTTTTGTATCAGAGGAAGATTTAAAAACCGCTTTAAAATACAAAATTACCTCTAAAGAAAAAGTCCTGTTAATTAGAGCCGGTGTAGAAGTAAAAACTAAAGAAAACTTATCTTTTAATAAAACCGCTCTTTTACAAGAATTTAATTTAAAAAAAGATACAAAAATTATTTTACAAGTTGCTAATTTAAAGCCGGAAAAAGCCCCCCTGGAAAGCGTTAAAATTGCCCAAATTGTCTGCCAAAAATATCCAAAAGCTATTTTCTTATATACCGGAGCTGGCCCTTTAAAAACAAAAACAGAAAGTTTAATAAAAGAATATAAACTTGAAAACAATTTTAAACTTATAGGCGAAAGAACCGATATTTACAACTTGCTTGCCCTAGCAGATGTCTTTTTGCTTACTTCTGTGCGCGAAGGTTTGCCTATGGCCCTTGCAGAAGCCCTTTTTATGCAAGTGCCGGCGGTTTGTTATAATGTCGGCGGAATTAAAGAAATTTTGAAAGACAGCAAAAATGGCTTTCTTATTCCCCCTGGCAATACACAAAAAGCTGCCAAAAGCATTATAAAAATTTTACAAAATGATTTTAAATTTATAGAAGGCCCTTCCTTACTTATAGATTTTGATATAAATACTATGGTTAAAAAACAAGAATTTCTATACAAAAACTTACTTAAATAAAAACATTTTTCCATAAAAAATCCGCAAGTTTAAAAATAAACCTGCGGATTTTTATTTCTAAGATTTCAAGTTTTTAATTTACGCTTACAACTTCCACATCAAAGTGTAAGGTTTTACCGGCAAGAGGATGGTTAAAATCAAGTTCCACTTCACTATCGGTAATTTCACTTATTTTAGCTCTAAAAGTATGCCCGTTTGCACTAGCACCTACCATATCGCCAACTTTCAAAGTTTCAATATTGGTAATAGCTGTTTTAGGCACGCGTCTTTTAGCTTCAGGGTGGACTTCGCCGTAAGCTTTTTTGGGCTCAATATCAACAGCTTTTTTATCACCTGCTTTAAGGCCTTCAAGGGCTTCTTCCAAGCCAACTATGATTTGCCCTGCCCCTTGGGTATATTCAAGGGGGCCTCTGCCGTTTGAAGTATCTGCAATTTGACCTTCAACAGTCAAAGTATAATGTATTGCGACTTTAGAATCTTTTTTTATCGTATTCATAATTAGAAATTAGATGTTCCACCTTGAACAGCAACAGCACCAAGATCTTCTAAGGTTGTTCTGTCATAAGCATTAGAAAAAGATAAAGCAAAATCAGGATAGAAGAAATATCTATCTTTTATCTGATTAACATTGCCAGATTCGTGACCATAAACATTACTATATTGTCTGCATACAACTTGTCTTTGTTGATAATAAGTTCCAGCAGGTCTAGCTAAACGACCGCTACCCTGATAACATCTAAGAACATAAATATCAATAACTCTTTCCCCGGCTTGGCAACTTAAACCAGAACCTGCAGGCCAGCTAGAATTAGCATTTTGGCAATTTTCATTAAAGACAGCAGTAAAATCTACTACTTGTGTAGTTGCAGCATCGACAGCAACAAAATAATCTCCTGCTTGAGCATTGGTGCAACCGCTAGCAGAGCACATTGCAGAGCACTTTTCAGCCGGTGAAAGATTGCTATTTATAGCATTTGTAGTATTAATATTATTAAAGGGATTAACAATAGCACCCGTTCCGGAAGTAAAACCACCCGGCTCAAAAGAATTGGTATTAGAAGCAGTAGTATTTCTACCAGAATAAACCATATAATGTCTGCAACTGCTGTTTAAATTACCGGCTTCATTAAAAGTATCAGAAGGTTTACAATAGAATTTTGCTGTTCCAATTTTTTCATAAATAGCGCCGGCAGCATCATAGTGAGGTAAGGGAAAAGTTCTTTCTCTTACATCATAGCAAACTGTTGCACTGCCTGATGTGCAAGCAGAACAATTATTTTTAGTGCAAAGAGCACCACTATTATTACATTTAGGTGTATTGGTAGGAGCTGTTGTTTGAAGAGCACCCCAAGGTTTATATATGTGATATTTGTTTTGATTAGCACTTGTTTGTTCTGTTGCTACATACACATTTTTTCTTTTAGCAATAGTAGCACCTCTTCCAAAAGGATCTTCAACAACGGCATTTAAAATTTTAACTTCTTTACCGGAAAGAGTATTTACTTTTACAGAACTTGCATTAGACTGATTGTTTGTTCCAATAGTTTTAGCTCTAAAGGTTCCCCCTTCCACATTGGGGAAAGTTGCTAAATCCGTGAAGACATTACCCTCACCAATATTTATAGAAGAAAATCTTAAAGGTTCTCTAACAAACAAATCTCTCCCTGAAGTTATTGCAGAAGTAATTGAGGTATTACCTGCTACTCTTAAAGTTTGACTTTGAAATGGGGTATCGGTATCATTGGGCACAATACCAATATTCATTGTTCCGACATTACTATTAGTATTACCCCCTATAACTCTTAATTCATCTACAACAACTGAAGGAGTTGTAGGTATAACTGTTGTCATTTCTACAGTTTGTGCATAAGCAAAGGAAACAGGTAATAAAAAAAGTAATA
>JAFXVA010000041.1 GCA_017534965.1 Elusimicrobiaceae bacterium
AACACCTTGCTAACCCTATGTCCCCACGCAAGCAAAGCAGTTTGCTTGCTCCCTGCTTAAAATAAAAAAACCAGACAAAAGTCTGGTTTTTAAATTTATTGCGCAGGGGGGGACTCGAACCCCCAAGCCGTAGGCATGCGCCCCTCAAACGCACGCGTATACCAATTCCGCCACCTGCGCGAAAACTAAAAAAATTGTCAAAAAACTACATAAAAATTATACCAAATATTTTTAAAAAAACAAAATATTTTTTGTAATCTCTTAAAAATTAGGTAAAATAAATTTATGATAGAAACCCTAATATATATAGTTATTGCTTTAATAATTATCTTACTAAACGGATTTTTTGTGCTGGCGGAATTTGCTTTAGTCAAAGTCCGCAGAACGCGCCTTCAAGAACTTGCCAAAAAAGGCGGCTATAAAGAAAAACTGATGCTTCAAGCTCAAGAAAAAATTGACGATTATTTATCTTCTATACAAATTGCTATTACAATGACAAGTCTTGCTTTAGGTTGGGTGGGCGAACCTAGTGTAGGCAAACTTTTAAGCTGGCTTTTGCCGTGGCTTATGCCCTTTTTGCACACGGCTATTTCATATACAATTTCCTTTGTTTTATCTTTCCTTATAATAACTTCTTTGCATGTTGTGTTTGGCGAACAAGTGCCAAAATTGCTCTCTATAAAATATCCTGAAAAAGCCCTTTCTTTTGTAATTGTTCCTTTACATTATTTTTATGTTATGACACGCTGGTTTAGAAAATTTCTTGTCTATGTCGCTTATAAAAGTTTATCTCTTATGGGGGTTGATCCGCACGCAAAAGAAGCCCCAATGTCTCAGGAAGAATTAAGAATGATGTTTTCTTCTTCTCAAGAAGGAGGCAAACTTTCTTTAAGACGCCTAATGATGTTTGAAAATCTTTTTGATTTTGAACAAGTTAAATTAAAAGAAATTATGACCCCTAAAGCAAAAATTTCCGCTTTAAAAAAAGGCAATACCTGGCAGGAAAATTTAGCTATTATCAATGCCCGTAAATATTCAAGATATCCTTTATATGAAAATACTATTGACGATGCAACGGAATATGTTTTGGTAAAGGAAATGTCGCTTGAAGTTATAACAAAACGCGAACAACCTATTGAAGAAAAATACACTTACCCCATTTTAAATCTTGATGAAAATACTTCCGTTGAAAGTGCTTTAAGAGAGTTCCAAAGAACGCGCCGCCATCTTGCTTTTGTGCGCAATTCAAAAGACCAAGTTTGCGGGCTTGTTTCTTTGGAAGATGTTTTGGAAGAACTCGTAGGCGAAATTAGGGATGAATATGAAAAGCAACCTGTTTTCCTTTTAAGTAATTTTTTGGTTGCAAATGCTTCTATACCTAATTTAAAATCTACGGAAAAACTTGCCGCCTTTGATGAAATTTTAGATTCTATCTATAAAGAACACCCCGTATTTTCTAAAGAACAGGCAAGCAATTTTATTAAACAGCGCGAAAAATTAATGTCTTGCGCTTTAACAAAAGGGGTGGCTTTCCCTCATGCAAGAATTGCAAGTCTTTCAAAGCAATGGTGGCAATAGGTATTAGTAAAAAAGGTATTGTTTTTAATGAAGATCAAGCCCCGGTTAATTTAATTTTTTTAATTTTAACACCTTTTAAAGAGCCGGCAGCACAACTTAAAATACTTGCGGAGCTTGCCGCAATTTCCCAAAATAAAGTTGTTACAGACCGCATTTTAAAAGCAAAAACCTCTGCCGAAATGGCCGAAATTATTCTTGCTTTTGAAAACACCGTCCCTGATTAATTTATTATAAAAACTGCTTTATCTTTATAATTGCTATAATATAAATATGACAAAATATTTATCACCTGTGCAGGCCTTGTGGGCTTCTTTATTTATTACGGCTTTTTACCCGATATGCGGTAAAATGGCTGTTGGTTATGTTTCCCCAGGTATTTTATTATTCTTGGGGGCTTTACTTTGCTTTCTTATTTGTTTACCTTGGCTTATAAAAACAAATCAATTAAAAGAAGTTTTCAATCCACAAAAAGCAAAATACTTGATGGCTATTGGTTTTTTTAATACAACTTTGCCTTTCCTTTGTATGTTTATTGCTTTACTTTATACAACGCCTTCAAATGCTTCCATTTTAAATCAAACAGAACTTTTATATTCTTTAATTTTAACTTGGATATTTCTTGGCGAAAAACCAAACAAAAAACAAATTATCGGCAGTGTTTTGCTTATAACCGGTGTAATAATTATTTTAATGCAAAACCGCTTTACTCCACAATGGAAAGGCGATATTATTGTTATATCAAGTGTGTGGCTTTATCAGGTTGGGCATATTTTTGCCAAGAAAATGCCAAAAGAATTATCACCTGAGTTTATTACGGCCGGCAGAGCATTTTACGGCGCAATTTTTTTAATTCCGCTTACTTTTATTTTAACCTTTATCGGCCTGCCTATTATTGTTAAGCCCGCTTTAAAAAGTTTATTAGTAATATTATATATGGGTGCAATTTTTAATATTTTTGGAAATATGTTTTGGTATAGAGCCATTAGAAATATGGACCTTTCAAAAGCAACGGCAGTTATGCTCTCTTATCCTGTTTTCACTTTTTTGATATCTGTTAGTTTGGGTATGGATCAGCTTTCCGCCTATAAAATTGCGGGGCTTGTCCTTGCATTAAGCGGGGCATATTTACTCACAAGAGTTATAAGAGGTAAAAAATAAAATGAAACTTGTATTATTTGATATTGACGGAACCCTTTTAAATACGGGGGCAAGCGGTGTAAAAACTTTAGATAAAGTTATTTACGAAAAATACGGCAAAAAGGCAAAGTATGATATTCAAAATATCGTCGGTATGCCTGATAAGCATAATTTTGCCTATATGTATCAAAACACTTTTAATAAAAAACCAACAGCTAAAATTATGCAAGATTTATTAAAAGCTTATATTGCTGCTTTACCTAGTGAAATTAAAGAACAAATTAAAAATAAAAAATACAGACTTATTACCGGTATTGAAAATTTCTTAAAAGAACTTTCAAAGCATAAGGATATTGTTTTAGGTCTTGCCACCGGTAATAGCGAGGAAGCCGCAAGAATTAAACTTGAACCTGCAAAATTAAATAAATATTTTACAACAGGCGCTTTTGGTTGGTGTGCAAATAATCGCGCGGAAATGCTTGCTAAAGGCGTTAAAAATGCTTCAAAAAAATATAAATATAATTTTAAGCCGGAAGAAGTTTTTATTATCGGGGACACTCAGCATGATGTTATGGCTGCAAAAGAAAACGGATACCACAGCGCCGTTGTTTTGGAAGCTTCCCTTGCGCCAAAAGATAAACTTTTGCGCGCTGCAGCCGAACTTGAAGCAAAAGACTTTACTGATATAAAACTTTGGTCTATGTGGCTTGGCTTAACTGCCGATCCTAAAGGGGTTAAAAAAGGTTCTTATATTATGCCTGCAAGTGCCATAGAACATGTGTTTTTCAGCAGAACAGGGATTGATGAAGAAAGTCTTAAAAAATTTAGAATTAAAAAATATGAAGATTTGGAGAGCGGAACCTTATGGTAAATGAAATTTGGCATAAAAGCGCGCAAGATTTTATTAATGCTCTTGCCTCTGATAAGCCAACACCGGGCGGCGGTGCAGCCGGTGCTGTTTGTGCGGCAACGGGGTGCGCTCTTTTAATTATGTCAATTTCAATTACTTTAAAAAATCCTAAAATATCAGAAGATACAAAAAATATTTTAAAAGAATATTTAGATAAATCTTCTGCTTTAAAAGAAAAACTTTTAGCTTTCGCTAAGCAAGATGCTATGGCTTATAAAAAAGTTTCAAAAGCCGTAAAATTGCCAAAAACAGATGAAACCCGCACCGCTACTTTGCAACAGGCATTAAAAGAAGCCGCCCTTGTGCCAGGTAATTGTGCTAAAGATATTATAAAAGTTATAGAGATTGCCCGCGAAGTAGAAAATAAAATTTCAAAAGCAATTATCTCTGATACAAACTGTGCAAAAGAACTTTTAAAAGCGGCTTTGATTTGTTGCATAGAAAATATTAAAGCAAATCAAATTTATATAAAAGATATAGAATTTAATAAGCAACTTGAAAAAGATATTAATTTTATTAAAAAATTTTGCTAAACTTGTGGTATGGAACAAAATAAAGAAAGAAATTTATCCCTTTTATTACCTAAAGCAACCCCAACTGCTATAAGGTGGCTTGCTTTAACAAAAAATAATATAAACCAAATTAAAGAAGATATTGCCTCTTTAAAGAAAAAACTTTCTTTGGATGAAAGTTTTCAGGCTGATAATATTTTGGCAGATGTGTTGCTAGGTTTTACTTCAATTGAAGCGGCAAAATATAAAATAAAAGTTTTAAAATCCCGCAGAGCTTTGGCTGAAATTTGCCAAACTCTTTTTCTTGATGATTTTTATGCCGGCTTACTTTTGAAGACTTATGCTTCTCTTTTTTCAAAAACTTTATTTTTAGATGCTTGCGATAAAATTAATCCTGATTTTGAATTTAAAAAAGAATCTCCCGCAATGTCAAAAATAATAGATATTTTGCTAGATCATGCAAAAAAGCAAGAAGGTTCTTTTTTAAGAACTTTACCGGAAGAAAAAGCTTTTTTAACTAAATTGTTAGAAGAGAAAATTATAAACAAATCATCTTTTTTAGATTTATCAGATTTATTTTTTAATCAAAATTCCGTTAGTTTAAAAACAAAATGGACAAAACTTTTTACGGAATTAAAAACTATTTATGATAATAAAACTTTAAATTGTGAACTTTGTATTAATGCTTTAAAAGGTAATATAACACCAAAAGAAGCTGTTGAAATAACAAACCTTGCCGTAGTCTTAAATATGCCTATCTTATCTTCTGATTTACAAAGTTTATATCTTAAATACGGCTCCGTAAAAACTCCGCAGGAAATTTTAATAACTTTGCAAACTTTGCTTAAGAGGTTTGATTATGTCCATTCTCCTGTTGAAAACTTACCTCTTGCTTTAAAAGTTATGCTTGAAGCAACAGAAAAAAATTTAAAATATGCAGAAGATAAGGCCTCTTTTAATAAAGGTAAAATTTTGTTTTTACGCGCGCTTTGTGCAAATAAATTTTTTGCTCCTTTTGCCAGAGAACTTACGCTTAGATTTTATGGCAGAATTTCCGCCCAGGATTTATCTTTAATTTTGCAAAAAATTACTTCCCGTTTGGCAGGGGGAACTTGTAAAGAAAATGCCGAAATCGGTTTAAAAGTTTTACTTGGTAAGTTAACTTTTAAGGAAGCTTCCGCACAAGCCAATTTCTTGTTTGATAAAAGAAAAAATATGTTTTCTAATGCTTTTGAACAAGAAGCTTTAAATTCTTATTTGGGAACAAAAAACAAAGAAGAAGTTTTAAGCTTTTTTCATACAACTTTAAGCCAATATGATTTTTGGCAAAAAGATAATTCTAAATATTGCTTTGCTTTAACTATTTTGATTTCACAATTAAATGGAACTATAAGTGAAGAATGGGGAAAAACTTCCTTAAAATTATTACAAGAAGAAGCGCCTGAAACAAGCGTTGAAAATATTTTGAAGGAATTAAGTAAAAATCCTATAAGCACTTTTGAGATTATTAATTCCTATAGGGATTTTTATTCCCAGACATCTTCTCATAAAGAAGCGGCTTTACGAGTAGTAAATAAATTTAATTAAAAATACAAGATTTTTTAGTAATAATTTGCTAGACTATTCTTGTATAAGAAAAAATTGTTGGGATATTTTTTAGAGGGATATTTTATGAGATATTGGGTTTATATAAATGGTAAGGTTTTAGAAAAACCTTTTGAAGAAGGGGAACTTGCTTCAATACAGGGGTTTACTGCAGATACTCTAATTTGCAAAGAAACACCTGCCGAAGGGGAAACACAAGAATGGGTGCCTGCAAAAACTTTAATAGTAGCTTACAAACAACCAACTCCGCCGCCACCGCCGACACAACAAAATATAAACAAATTTAATAATAGCGATTCTTCCAGTAAAGAACAGCCCCAAGCAACAATTTTATCTGGTAATATCTTTGGCTCTCCTGAAGATAGTAAAATAAATTTATATAAAAAATCAACGCCTTCTAAAAATAAAGAAGAAAAAACCGATTTTACCCAAACAGAAGCTATTTTTCCGCAAGAAAAAGCCGCTCTTGAAGAAGATATTTCTACAGAACCAACAGAACTAGTTTCAATAGATGATGTAAAAGAAGTTGATGTTGATAATCATAATATATTGGAAACTGAAAGTGAAGACGATATCTTAAAAACAGCAATAAAAAAATTAATAACTCCTACAAATAGTAATAAATCTAAAGATAAAAATTTTCAAGCAATAGATATCGCTCATAATAGAAATATTGATCTTTCTGATCCGGAAGAAGAAGAGGATATAGATAAATTAGTTTCCGGTTTAAAAGATAAAAAGGAAGAAGAAGTAAAAAAAGAAGAAGATAAAAAAGAACTTTCTTCTGAAAAACAAAAAGATATTGCTAATACGGAATTAACTTTAATGGGGGCAAGTAAAACAGGTATAAACCATTTATTTGCAGTTGATGTTTCACAAGATTCCGAAGAAGAAACTTCTAATAAACAAAATGTTTCAGAAGAAAAGGAAAAAGCTGTTCCTACGGAAACTAAGCCGGAAGAACAAAAACCGCAAGAAGAACAAAAACCGCTTAGCGAAGATGAGTTTGTTCCTGAAGAAGAAATTTCTTTAGAAGAAGATGATTTTATAGTAGAAGACTTAAATAATAAAGACAAAGATGTTCTGACAAAAGAAGCGCCTTCTACAAAAGAACAAGAAGTTTTAAAAGAACTTGCTGCCGATAAAGAAGAAGATATAAAAGTTGCTCAAGCGGAAGAAGAAGAACTTGAAGAAGCTTTTAAAACTGCCCCTGCTTTGGTTTCAGAATTTCCACAAGAGCGTAAAATGGAACAAATTATGCAGGAGTCTAATGATATTTTAGCCCCTTCACAAGAAATAAAATCTGTAGAAGATGTTCCAACAACTTTAGAAGAATTAACAGGTAAATTCCCTTTGCCGCAAGAAGCTGAAGTTAAGCCGGTAGTTAAAGAAGAACAAAAAGACGAGGGCTTTATTCCTACGGAATTACATCCTGATATTATTGTAGAAGAAGTAAAGGAAGAAGTAAAAGAAGAACCTGTTAAACAAGAAGAAGCTAAACCTAAACCTGAAGAAGCTCTTGAAAAAGATAATTTCTTAACAACTTTCTCTTCTGATATTGAAACCGTATTTTTGGATCAACCGACGGCCTTTATTTCCGATTATATACCGCCGGAAGAAACAAAAGAAAAAGAAGAAAATGAACCTATAAATAATCAAAAAGATTCTAAAGATGAAATCTTGGATATTAAATCAATACAAGGTCAGCATCAGGTTCAGAATGTTCGCCGTGTGAAACCGGCTGCAATTAAAACGGTTCCTATGGTAGATGGCGAACAGCTTGATCCTTTCTCTAAAACACAAATTAGAAATATTGAAGCTGCAGAAGAGAATATGATTAGGATTGAAAAGAAAAATGACAGAATGAATATTGCTTTAACCTTATCTTTATTCCTTGTTTTAATATTCTTGGTTATAGGGTTCTTTGGTTTAATTGCTCAATTCGGTATTATGCCAAAAGACTTCAGTCCTATCCATGTGGTAATTTCAAAAGTGTTTAAGAAATCTTCAAAAAAGAATGATTCTAATAATAAATTAACACCGGAAGAACTTGCTTTGAAAGATCTTAAAGATGCAGAAACCCTGCGTATCAATAAGATTATTTCTGAAGTTAAGAATTATAAACTTATAGATGGTAGAACTTTGGAAGAAAAAATTAAGTTATTACATCCTAATGTTTATGATACTCTTAAATGGGAAGCTTCACAATTACCTACAGACTTAACATATTATTCTGTAACGGTAACTTCTCCTGCAAATCCGGAAGGTTTCTCTCAAGTTAACTATCGTTTCAACTATAATACTGTTACTTATACTGTTGAAGCTACAACTTCCGAATCAAACAACGTAATGGTTGCTCCGCTTCCGGCGGCGTCAGCCAATACTAAAAAATAAAAAAAGATATAGAATTAAAAATCCCGCTTGTTAAACTAAACAAGCGGGATTTTTTATTAGTTATTTACAAGATTTTAATTAAGATTATCTTGCACTATTGTAATTAAAGCATGGACAATTTTATTCATTAAGTCTAAACTTGCCCACTCAAACGGACCATGGGGAGTGCTATAACCGGCATCAATATTAGGTGTAGCAAGGCCCATAAAAGAAAGTCTTGCTCCGTCTGTGCCACCACGGATAGGTTGACCGGAGGGGGCAAGGCCGTTTTTCTCAAAGGCCTTTCTTGCAAGGTCAACAACCTTTGGATTTTTTTTAATAATTTCGGCCATATTTTCATATTGTTCTTTTACGGAAACTTTTAAAATTGCCGTAGGATATTTCTTTTGCACTTTAGCCACAATATCCTTAACAAGATTTATTTTTTCCTCAAGACCTTTTTTAGTAAAATCACGAACGGCAGCTTTTAAAGTTGCTTTTTCAAAATCTGCTTTTAAATCATTAAAGCAGACAAAACCTTCATAACCTTCTGTTGTTTCAGGTAGCATTTTTTCAGGCCACGCAGCAACAATATCGCTTGCAATTCTAACAGGGTTTTGCATAACACCTTTTGCATAACCGGTATGAGCTAAAACTCCTGTAATATCAATGTTTATACCTGCAGCGTTAAAGTTTTCATAAACAATACCTTCGCCACATTGTCCGTCAAGAGTATAAGCAAAATCTGCCCCAAAGGCCTTAACATCAAAATGGTCTGAACCTTTGCCGATTTCTTCATCAGGAGTAAAGGCAATTCTTATTTTGCCATGCTTAACTTCAGGATGTTCCATAAGATATTTTGCCATGGCCATAATTATAACTATACCGCCTTTATCATCAGTGCCAAGCAAAGTATCTCCGCTTGAAGTGATAATATCATGCCCTATTACACTTTTTAAAGTAGGGCAATTCTTGGGGCTAATAATAACATTATGTTTTTTACTTACAACAATATCTCCACCCTGATAATTTTTGTGTAATTGCGGTATAACTTTGCGCCCGATTGTAAAACCTGGGTAAGTATCCATATGGGCTAAAAAACCGATAACCGGCACTTTTTTATCTGTATTTGCAGGAATAGTTGCAAATAAATAACCATTATTATCAATAGAAACATCTGTAATACCGATATTTCTTAAATCTTTTTCTAAAGTTTTTGCAAGTTCAAGTTGCCCGGGAGTGCTTGGGCAAGTATCTTTGTCAAACTCGCTACCGGATTCAATTTGAACATATTTTGTTAAAGAATTTAATAATTCTTCTTTAAAATTTTCCATACACCCTCCAAAAACGATATAAATATATTATAATATATATATGAAGAAATTTAAACTTTTTTTATTTTTACTTTTATCTGCAGTTTTTACTTGCTCTTGTGCTTCCGTTAAAAACATACAAGAACAAATGGTTAATTGCAAATATTCTCTTGCAGGGGTAGCTACCGAAGATGTAAGTTTAACTAATTTAACTTTATCTGTGGGGGTTTTAATAACAAATAATAGCAAAACCTCACCTGCAAAGGTTAATCGTTTTAAAGGTAAATTATATTTAAACGACAATGACGTAGCCGATATTGCTTTTGGTGCAATGCAAGTGGAGCCAATGTCTAGTGCCGTTGGCAAAGCACAAGTTGTTGTTCCTTTTGAAAAAATCGGCAAAAATATTGCCGGTTTAGTTGCCACAAATAGTATGTCAATTAAATATAAAGTCGTTGGTAATATTTATTTTGATACTGCTATCGGGCAGTTACCTTTTCCTGTTGCTATAGAGCAGCAGTTAAAATAAAAAATAAATAAGATTTTTATTTTATAAAAAATAAATGGAGGGCATTTTAATGTCTCAAGAAACAAATACGCGTGAAGACATCAGCGATATTATTAAAAAATGGAAAAAAGTAGAAGGCAGTCTTGTTATGATGCTGCATTCTGTGCAAAGCAGACTGGGCTATGTACCCCGTTGGGCTGCTATGGAAATATCTAAACAAACAGGTATTGCCTTAGCCAAGATCTATGAGGTTTTAACCTTCTATAGTTTCTTTAAGTTAACAAAACCGGCAAAATATCAAATTAATGTTTGTATCGGTACAGCATGTTATCTTAAAGGCGCCCCCGAACTTTTAAAAGCAATTGAAAAATATACCGGCTTAAAAGACGGGCAAACTTCCGAAGACGGCAAATTTTCCGTTATGGGTTTAAGATGTATCGGTTGTTGCGGGCTTGCGCCGGTAATTTCCGTAAATGGCAAAATTCACGGCCAACTTAAAGCCGGCGATATTAAAACCATTTTAGATGAGGCAACTAAGGGAGAATAACTTTTATGGCAAAATTGATTAACGATATTAAAGAAAATTTCAAAAAACAATATGCCAATATTGATAATCGCATCGTCGTATGCGGCGGAACCGGTTGTATTGCAGGCGGTTCTCAACAGGTTTATGAGGCCTTCCAAAAAGAATATAAAAAGAGAGGGCTTCCTTATACCGTAGAAATTACCGATGGTTGCCGCGAACATTCAACTTATATTTCAAAAAGCGGTTGCCAAGGTTTCTGCGCACAAGGACCTTTGGTAAGCGTCGGTGATATTTTTTATACAAAAGTTAAAGTTTCCGATGTTGAAGAAATTGTAGAAAAAACAGTTTTAAAGGGGGAAGTTATTGACCGCCTTTTATATGTTAACCCTACCGATCAAAAACATTGCAAAACTTTAAAAGATATTCCTTTCTATCAAAAACAACACCGCATCTTACTTGCCGACTGCGGTAAAATTAACCCCGAAGATATTAATGAATATATCGCCCACGGCGGTTATCAAGGCCTTGCAAATGCTTTAGAAAAAGGCCCGCAATTTGTTATTGATGAAATGAAAGCAAGCGGACTTAGAGGCCGTGGTGGTGCAGGATTTCCTACCTGGCTTAAATGGGATTTAACAAGAAAACCGCAAAGCAAAGTTAAATATATGATTTGTAACGGTGACGAAGGGGACCCGGGTGCTTATATGGACCGCTCCCTTTTGGAAGGTAACCCACACTCTGTAGTAGAAGGTATGATTATTGCAGGTTTTGCTATTGGTGCAACCCGCGGTTTCTTCTACATCCGCGCCGAATATCCTTTAGCCATTGAACGCGTGCAAAAAGCTATTGATGCCTGCTACAAAAAAGGTCTTTTAGGTAAAAATATTTTAGGTAGCGGTTTTGATTATGATTTGGAAATCCGCTTTGGTGCAGGGGCCTTCGTCTGCGGCGAAGAAACCGCTCTTATTACCTCTATTGAAGGTAACAGAGGAACCCCCAGACCTAAACCGCCTTTCCCGGCTGTTAAAGGTTTATGGGGCAAACCGACCTCTATTAACAATGTTGAAACTTTAGCCAACGTTCCTTATATTATGACAAAGGGCGGTGCCTGGTATGCTTCAATGGGTTCTGGCAAATCAACCGGAACAAAAGTTTTCGCTATGACAGGTAAAGTTAAAAATACCGGTCTTATTGAAGTTCCTTTAGGTATTACTGTTAAAGAAGTTGTCTATGATATCGGAGGTGGTCCTTTACACGGCGATAAAGTTAAAGCCGTTCAAACCGGCGGACCTTCCGGCGGTGTTATTGATGGCGATCACTTCCACATGCCTATTACCTATGAATCTTTACAAGAAATCGGTTCAATTATGGGTTCAGGCGGTCTTATCGTTATGGACGAAACAGATTGTATGGTAGATATTGCTAAATTCTACCTTGAATTCTGTGTTGATGAATCTTGCGGTAAATGCGCTCCTTGCCGTATCGGCGGTTATCAATTACTCGGTTATTTAAACAAAGTTACCGACGGAACCGCAACTGAAGAAGATATTAAAAAGATTGAAGAAATCGCAACAGCTATGAAGAGAGCTTCTCTTTGTGCTTTAGGTCAAACCGCACCTAATCCGGTTCTTTCTACCTTAAAATTCTTCAGACACGAATATGACGAACATATTAAAGATAAACGCTGCCATACCGGCAAATGCAAAAACTTAGCAAAATTTGAAATTACCGATAAATGCGTCGGTTGCGGTATGTGCAAAAAAGCTTGCCCTGTTGGTGCAATTAGTGGCGAAATCAGACAAAAACACAAAATTGACCAATCTAAATGTATTAAATGCGGACAATGCTTTAATACTTGCAAACTTAAAGCTATCATCAGAGGTTAGAATTTTATGATTAAAGCAAAAATAAACGGAAAAGATATTGAAGTTAAAGAAGGAACTTCCATTTTAGATGCAGCCCGCGTAGCTAATGTTAAAATCCCTACGCTTTGCAAACACGAAGACCTTGAAGCAACCGGCGGTTGCGGTCTTTGTATCGTAAAAGTTAAAGGTTCAAACAAAATTCTTCGCGCCTGCACAACCGAAATTACCGAAGGTATGGAAGTTATTACCCACGACCCGGAAATCGTTGCAGTCCGCAGAAGCGTGCTTGAACTTATTATGTCCAATCACCCTAAAGATTGCTTAACTTGCGCAAGAAACCAAAATTGCGAACTCCAAAGACTTGCGGCAGAATTTGGTATTAGAGAAAATCATTTCCCTAATGTCTTAAACAGCCACAAACACAAAAAAGATAACAGCGCAAAAGGTATTTGCATTGATACTTCAAAATGTATTCAATGTGGCAGATGCGTGCAAGTTTGCCAAAAAGTGCAAGATGTTTGGGCTTTATCTTTCTTAAAGAGAGGTATTAAAACCTATTTATCAGCAGCAGGTGATATTGATTTAAAAGATTCACCTTGCGTAAACTGCGGTCAATGCTCTGCTCACTGCCCTGTGGGTGCTATTGTTGAACAAGACGAAACAAGAGAAGCCTGGAACGCTCTTTCTGACGAAAAGAAATATTGCGTTGTGCAATTTGCACCTGCAGTTCGTGTTGCAATCGGCGAAGCTTTTGGCTACCCCGTTGGCAAAAACTTAACCGGCAAATTAACCAGTGCTTTATATGCCCTTGGTTTTAACGCTGTTTTTGATACCAACACCGGTGCAGATTTAACAATTCTTGAAGAAGCA
>JAFXVA010000042.1 GCA_017534965.1 Elusimicrobiaceae bacterium
GCAAGTAATAAAATCAAATAACCAATAGCCAGCATCCACAAAGCAATCACAAATTTAGCCGGGGTAGATGGCTCTTTTGATTTTTTTGCCAAATCTATCCAAAGTTTAGAAAATAACGGAGCAAACAATACAACAAAAACAGGATTTAAACTCTGGAACCAAGTAGCGGGGACCTCCCAAGTCCAACCAAATAAATTTACGATTCTATTGGTATGTTCATAGGCAAATAAATTTAAAGCTGCACCTGATTGCTCAAAAGCAGTCCAAAAGAAAATAACAAAGAAAGCTAAAATAAAAATTACAGCGACTTTCTTTTTTTCTTCTAAAGTAAGAGGTGTTTTTGCAACCTTTTTAGATTTTTCAATTTTTTTAGGTTCATCGCCCTTCCCGGCAAAATATTTTTCTTTTCCCCAAAGAAAGATTATTAAACCCATAATCATTGCAAGACCTGCTGCCCAAAAGCCGTATCTCCAACCAAATTTTTCGCCGATACCGCCACCAATTATAGCAGCCAAAAAAGCACCTAAATTAACAGCCATATAAAAAATAGTGAAACCGCCGTCTCTTCTAGGATCTTGTTTTTCATATAAAGTACCGACAAGGGTTGTAATACTAATCTTAAAAAAGCCGTTACCCATAATTAAAAAACCAAGAGCCGTATAAATAATACCGATATTTTCAAAGCCAAGCAAAAATTGTCCCGCAATTATCATCAAGGCACCATAAATAATGGATTTTTTCTGTCCGATAAATCTATCTGCGACATAACCACCAATAATACCCGATAAATAAACAAGACTTGTAAATGTCCCGTAAAGATTTGACGCATGGGAACGATCTATTTTTAAGGCATAAACGAAATAAAGTATCAATAAGGCGCGCATAGCATAATAACTAAAACGCTCAAATGCTTCTGTAGCGCAAATTAGCCATAAACCGGCCGGCTGTTTTTGATTTTCTATTGTTTGCATAGAATCTCCTTTAATTTATTTTTTACTGACATCAGAGTTTGTCATTAAGAAAGAAATGGGCCTATCCCTGTTAGGAACATTTTTGGTGACAACTATTTTACCACCACTTTCACAAATAAAATTATATCCTCTAAAGCATGCTTGGGTATAAGGATATTTGCAAACCTCTCTTTTATCATAAGAGCATAAAAAAGGTAAACTAGGCGGATAAGTTTCTATTGTTAAGTTTACAATATTCCAAACATTTGTGCGCTCTATAGTAATATAAACTTTTTTTAAAGAAAGGAATTTTCTTGTTGAAGGATTTTTAAAACCAATATAAGTTTGGACTTTATCTTCAATATCTTTTTTTAAGAAGTTTTCATCCCAAGTTTGAGCAAATTTTGCTGCCCTGTGGGATTCAAGTTGCCATCTTCTTGCGGCATAATAAGAAGCAATTTCCGATTTTTGCACAATTATCAAAAGTCCGTATATCTTAATAATAAACAAAGTCAAAATAAAAAATAACGGAAATAAAAGAACTACTTCGGTAGTGGCTTGCCCTTTTCTGTTTAAAAATCTCATGGGTATTGCCTCACTTGATATTTTGATGTCGGGGAAGGCCACACGCAGTTATTACTTTCATTTGTACATTGAAGCGCAATTTTAGTATGAACCCTTGGATTATATTTCATTAAATTTATATTAAAGTAATTTTTTGAAAGAGTAAACCTTTGGGTTATATCTATGCCTTTATAAAGCTCTCGCAGTTTGCTTTTGGAAGTTTTATCTATATAGGCAAGTTGGAAAATCTTCCCCCCCATTAATTGTTTCTCTTTTAAATCTAATTGAATTTCTTGTTCTGACCCATTTTGTTGCTTATAAAAAATACTTACTTTTGATATATAAAGAGGTTCTGTTTTAATAAAGTAATTCTTTAGCGTTTGCGCGCCTTCTTTACCACATTCGCTTAAAGAACAATTACCGGTATTATAAAAATAACCCTTTCTAAAAAACTCATTATCTTTTACCAAACGCTCATAAACTTTTTTCTGATCTTCGTAAATATTACCGAGATAATAATAAACCATAAAATAAAGTTGCAAAACATCAACATCCCAATAGGCCTGGTGAGTTTTGGCCAACTCTTCAGAGTTAATAGGATAAAATTTATCATCATCAACTTTGGGGATATCTTTTTCCCACTCTTTACGCGTATTTCCGTAATAGTGAAGGTCCCATTTTGTATCTGTTGCTTTAGGGCTTGAATTATAATCTGACATCGCCGGAAATGCCCCCGCCTGATAATAATAATCATATAAACTAACAGGCCTTAAATTTGAGGCATTTTCCGCATATTCATCCGGTTTTAACTGGGGATTATTGGCTTCAAAAAAATCTCTAAAGAGTCTAAACGGAAAGGCCCCGTTTACATAAGCCGTTGCGTTTAAATATTGGGAAAGACTGGTCATTTCCACAAAGGAAGAGGTATCTAACGCAAACTGATGGCGTATTTTTTCTTTAGAAACTTTTGTTGTTTCAAATAAAAGATAAATAACTAAAAGTATTGTCGGTATCAGCAAAACTGCCGGCAAAACTATTTGTGCTTTTTTATTTTTAATAGGTCCAAAAATATTTATCATAAATATCCTTAAGTTAAAACATATCCCACTATAGTAAAAAAGCCCCCGGCAAGTTCCTTATGAAACAAAGAAAAGAATAAAAGAATTGCCGACACAATAACCCCCAGCATCAAGATAAATTCAACTGTTTGCTGTCCTTTATTATTTTTAATAGGGGCTATTATTTTTTTAAGCATTATCTATCCGGTGAAATTATTCCAAGTTTAATTGCTTTTACAACAGCTTCTGTTCTGGAAGAAACATCCAGCTTATGAAAAGCATTATTCAAATGATTTTTAATTGTTTTTACTTGACAACCAAGTTCAATAGCAAGTTCTTTATTGCTCATACCACGGCCAAGTAAATCCAAAACCTTAATCTCTGTTTTAGTCAAAACATTTTGGGAAGCAGGATTAGAACCATCCCCCATTTTTCTAAGACCTTGTAAAAGTTTACCCATTAATTGTTGGGGTATCATTAAACCTTCTGTTGTGAAAGTTTTAATGGAATTAACAAGCTCTGCTGCCGGCAACATTTTGCTTAAATAACCATTTGCCCCGGCTTGAATTGCTTCCATTACGTGTGCTTCATCTTCATAACTTGAAAGCATTAAAATATTAATTTGAGGCATTGTTTTTTTAATTTCTTTTGTTGCCGCGATACCATCTTTTTTAGGAAGTTTAATATCCATTAAAATAACTTCCGGTTTTAATTTTTTAGCAAGAGAAACTGCTTCTTCTCCATCGGCAGCTTCACCCACAACCTCTATCC
Source organism: Elusimicrobiaceae bacterium (assembly GCA_017534965.1). Lineage (GTDB taxonomy): Bacteria > Elusimicrobiota > Elusimicrobia > Elusimicrobiales > Elusimicrobiaceae > Proelusimicrobium. Next base: position 3,344 of record JAFXVA010000042.1, read on the forward strand.
ATTTTTCTGAAGTCAAAACATCTTTAATACCTTCACGAAAAAGGGTTTGGTCATCTGCAATCAAAACTTTGATTTTTTTCTTTTTACCAGCCATAAAACATCCTCCTACTCTTCCTTATAAATCGGTAAAGTGAAACTAAATGTTGCACCTTTGCCAAGGCCATCGCTTTCAGCCCAAATCTTGCCGTCATGGTTTTGCACAATATCTTTTGCTATAGATAAACCAAGACCTAAACGCCCGCCATTTGACGATTGATAAAAACTTTCAAACAACTGCCCGGCTTCACCAGGAGCAATACCCTGCCCCCAGTCCCTTATAGACACTTTAGCATTTTTATCGTCAATTTTCACTACTGATATTAAAATTTTGCCATTTTCAGGAGTATGGCGGATGCCATTTTCCGTAATATTAGAGATAACCTGTCTTATTCTTTTGGGATCTCCCCAAACGGAAATTTCTTCATTTCCTTCAAAAGACATATAAATATTTTTTAGTTTTGCTTTTTCTTTAAAAACCTCATAAGCACTTTTCATAGCGGAGGTAAGTTCAAATTTAGTTTTTTCAAGGCGAAGTTTCCCTTTTTCTATAGCTGCAAAATCAACCAAATCTTTAACCAAAAGAAAAATTTGATCTAAACTTTCCTGCATATAACCCATTTTTTTTGTTTGATTGGCATCAGGGGTTTCTATTGTTCTTTTAAGCATATCAAAGCTCATTTTTAAGGCCATTAAAGAATTTGATAAATCATGAGATACTACTGAGAAAAATTTTGTTTTCATGGCATTTAAATTGCTTAAATCTTGGTTCTTAACTTTTAATTCCTGTAAGAGTTCTTTATTGCTTTGCTCCAAATAAAATTTTTGTAAAGCCATTTTTATTGTGCGTTTTAAATAGTCAAAATCTACCGGCTTTATAAGAAAATCATAAACAGATTCCTGCAAAGCTTTTACGACAGCATTTAAAGAAGCATGCGCTGTTATCATAATAACCTGGCTTTCATTATTAAAAGTTCTTATTTTTTTAATTACATCAAGGCCGGTGCCATCAACCAAGTTATAATCCATCAAAATAACACTAAAAAAGATATTGCTGACTAACTCTAAACATTCTTTTGCGCTACCGGCCTGATAAACATCATAACCTTCTATTTCCAAAAGTTCGCTCATAGTTTCGCGCAAATTAGTATCGTCGTCAACTACTAAAATTTTTATATCTTTTGCCAGTGGCATTATAAAAGTTTCTTCTTTCATTATTTTTCTTCCCTATTAAAAAGTAAAGTTATTTTTGTGCCTTTACCGACTTGGCTGTTTAAAATAAGTTCAGCTTTATTTCTGGAGGCAACTTTCTTTACAACCGCAAGGCCAAGCCCTGTTCCGCGTGCTTTGGTAGTAAAGAAAGGTGTAAAAATTTTATTTTGTATTTCCTCAGGAATACCTGGCCCGCTATCTCTTAAACTTAAAAGGGCCTTGCCTTTTTCTAGTTTGGTTTTAACTACAAAATTTCCCCCCTCAGGCATAACTTCAAAAGCATTACCCATAATATTTCTAATGGCTTGTTTCATTTCTTCCATATCAATTTTTACATAAAGCGGTTCTTTATAAAAAGATGTTTCCACTTTGATATTGTTTGGTATCGGATAAGAAGATAATATTTCTTTTGTATATAAAGTCAAATCAACAATGTTTAAAATTTGTTCGCGGCTTCTGGCATAGCCCAAAATCTCTTCAATAATACTATTAGCTTGCCTTATTTCCCCTTCTATAACATTAATATTTTTTTGTATTTTAGGTTCAATATTTTCGCCTAATCGGGCCTTAATTAAATAAATAGAATTGGATATAACTGCAAGGGGATTTTTTATTTCGTGTGAAACAATAGAAGCCATTTGCCCAATAGCAGCAAGTCTTTCTTTTTTAATTAATTCATTAAGGGCTGTTTTTAATTCTTTTGTTCGGCTACCTACCCTAAGTTCTAAGGATTGATTAATTTCTTCTAAATCATGTTGTTGCTCAGCAAGTAAATCAAATTTTATTTTTATTGTATCTAACATACGGGCTAAACGAATACATAAATCCCCTATTTCATTATCATAAGTAGGCAAAGCAGGAAAAGGTTCCTCAGATCCTTCTTCAATTATTCTAATGGCTTTTGCCATATCTCTTACTGGGGCTTCTATTGTCCCAAAAATATAAGAAGATATCACCAAAGATAAAATAAATACAAATATTATACTTAAAATACATACTTGCCAATTTTCCTGATAGAAAGAAATAAAACCGGAAAATTGTTCTTTTTGAGTGCTAGCATTATAAATATACCATAAACTTAAAGGATTTTGGCTAATAAAGCCGTTATCTTCCTCTTCTATAACCATAGGTAATTCTTTATCTTTAATCTTATTTAAAAGTTTTGTCGTAACATTATTATATTCATTATTTAAGTCTGTGCTAATACCATCAGAACTAGAAAAAATTAAAAAGCCGTTTTGTGTAAAAACTAAGACAAAAGAATCTTGCGGTAAGATAGATAAAATTTCATCTTCAAGAGATTTCATATTTATCTGAGCGAGTAAAGCCCCATCCCTGCCATTAACAACTTGTTGCAAAGGTAAAGCCATTGTAAAAATCAATTGTTTGCGAATAGGATTCTTTTTTAAACCGCCAAAAAATATTTTTTTATCTTTTAATGTCGTTTGTTTTATCTTATCTAAAATATCTTTATAATCAAATTTGTAATAAGGACCAAAATAAGCTCTTTGAGTGCCGGTATTATCTAAAATAACGATATCATTTATAAAAGCCATATTTCCCACAAAAGAATTAAGAGTTTGATTATAGGCAATATCAGAATCGGATTTTATAAAATTATCTATAAAAGTTTCTAAAATAATTTGTTGCTTGGAAATGAAGGAATCAATTTTTAAAGAAATTTGTTCGTTTAAAGCTTTGCTTTCTAATGTTTTTTGTTTTTGTTTGTTATTTGTAGTTAAGGAGGCCATATAAAAACTCACCAACATTAAAAGCAAAATTGTTGATGAAAAAATAATTAAAAAAATGTTTCTGCTTAGGCGACCCTTCTTCATAAAAAAAGGGGCATAAATATTTATGCCCCATATAATTTTTTTAAATCAATCTTAGCATTGACCTTGGGGAACTTGGGCTGCTGCATTACCTGCAGGAGCTTGATTCAAGCCCTCAAAACCAGGAATAGTAGATATACTACCCATATTGGTAGAAACGCGACCTTCCCAAATCAAAGAAGGAGAACCGCTCACATTGTATTCTTGAGCAACTTTCATATCTTCTTTAAGTTGTTTTACGCCGTCTTTCCAATATTTTCTGAAAATATTAGGATTTAAACCTGCTTTTTCAGCAACAACATCCCAGCGGGTTGTGCGGTAATCTTTATTAAATTCTTCAAGATATTTCCAGAATTTTTTAGGATATTTTAATTGAACAATAGCTTGGCGGACATCTTCTTCCCATTCGGCTGTTCCGTGTAAGCTGGCAAAAGTATCTGCGGTTCTGCCCGGGCTTACGATAAAGCGAACTTTAATGTCAACATTTTCAGGAATTAAGCCGGCTTTTTTAGCTTCAATTATTTTGTTTTCTGCCATAACGCCATAAGGGCATTGAGACATTACAAATAATTCAAGTTGATTGGGTTTTGCTTGTTTATTTGCATAAACACCATTGCCGGTTTGTTTTTCTAACACTACGAAGTCTTTTGTGGTTCTTAAATAACCTTTTTCTATCGGTTCTTTAAATTTTTCATCTACAAGTTTTGTTCTGTGAACCAAATATAAAGGCATATAATCTAAATTAAAACCTTGATATTTAGGATCTTTAAGAGCATCTTGCCTATCAACAACATTGATATCCAAAGAAGCTTCAAAGAAATTTTCAAGACCTTGATTTAATCCGGCATCAACACCGCCGAATTGTGTTCCTGTCATAGCGATAACTGTTACAGGGACTTTAGCATTTGTTTTTGTCTTAGCATTATTTTTATTTTGAGCAAAAGCTAAACCGCAAACAAGAACCAAAGCAAGTATTACTGCTGATATTTTTAATTTCATTTTATTTCCTCCAAATTATTTGTTTTCTTCTACAGGAGCTTCTTCTTTAGAAGAATTTTCTTCTGTTGTTTCTTCTACTTCGGATAAAGAAATTTTTATACCTTTAAGACCGAAATTAATAACCATATTATAAATAAAAGCAGCAAGCATTGTAAATACAACAATTACGCCTGTATTTATAATTGCGTAAAGCAAAATTTGCATTATTGCTTTAAAGAATCCAGCTTCCGGATCTAATAAATCCCCTAATCCCAAAAAAGCTTGCAGTAAAGTAAAAACAAATACCACAAAAGGATAAGCCGAAAGTGCTATAGACTTCAAAGATATTCTCTTTATTTCAAGATTAAACATAAACTTCCTCCTAATTTAATTTTACTTTTTTGAAGCCAAAGGTTCAAGTATAATTAATGTCCTTATTATACCACCTTTGGAAGTCAATTGTAAAGTTTTTATACCAAATTCTCTGCCATTACTTTGAGTTGTGGCTCTAAATATCTTACCGGGGTTTTCCATAGCTTGCCCCACAATACGAACGACTTCTTGCTGGGTTACACCAAAGATATCAAGCAAGTGGATAGGTCCTTCTTTCTTTAAAGGCAACTCAAAATTGGTATGCATAACATTATTATTTTCATCTACGACAAGAGCACGGCTTCCTTTAGGTATTGTTGCGGCAAGGACTTCAGCCCACCATTCTTGTTCATAATGTTTGCGATTTTTAGATAATTCTTCTTGTTCTTCAAGTTCGGTTTTTACTTTGGTAAGGAAATTCTCTATAGATTTTGATAAATCTCCGATTTCATCTTCCCTCTGTGAAAAATCAAACTGAAAACTCTTCGTAGAAATATTATCAATACTATTTGTTAAAGCGACTATAGGTGCGACAACCGGTTTTATTACAAAGATATACAGAACAAAACCCATTAAGAACATTATTGCCACAGAACCAAGTAAGTATTTAAACATGGCACTTTTTATTTCAGATTGAACTTGTTCGCGGGAAACATCTAAAGAAATAACGCCCACAACTTGGTCATCTTTAGCTAGTTTTAAAGGTATTGCAATTTCATACATTGCCCCATCATGTTTCATCACAACTTTAGGAGAACGGCTAAGCATTGCATCAGAAGCAGCGTAAGTTTCCAAATACCCCCCTCTATCATATTCTGAAAAGCTCTTTTGAACTAATTTATCATTGCGGTGCCAACGAATAGAACCATTACCATTAAAATAAACAACATTTTTAATTCTAGGATCTTGAACAGGCCAAGAAGTAATTATTTCTAATTCCGGTATGGTTAAATAATCTTTTGTTACAAGCCCATTGATAAGAGTTCTTGCATTATTAGAAACGGTGTTAATTATTTGATTTTGCAAATTAACATCAAACACATATTTAAACAAATTAAAATATAATAAAGCGCCTAAAATTATAGTATAAAAAGCCGCTAAGGCAAAGCAAATAAACCAACGAATACTAATTTTTTTTATCATAAATTTTACCTACTATTATACTTGTCGTTAACTCTCTGTAAACCTAATGCAGCATCGGAGTTTTCCGGGTTAAGTTGCAAAGCTGCTTGGAAGTTTTCTTTTGCTTTTTCATAGTTACCTTCCGTATAATATACTAAACCTGCTCTATATTTTTCAACAGAGGCATTACGAGCAGCTTCCGTTATAACGTTCTGTTGTTCGGTTAAAGTGGCCGTCGGGAAGGGAGCAGGTGAACCTACAGGCACAGTTTCTGTTATAGTTTCTTCTTGAACTGTTACAATTTCATTACCACTGGGGGTAACAGTTGTTGTTGTCGTAATATTTGTTGTTTCATAAGTATCAACAGCCGTAGCTTCTTGTTCGACCTTAACCGTCTTTTTATATGTAGATTTTCTAACTTCTTCTTGGGCTCTTTTGATGTACAGAACGCACTGCTCGATGCCATGAAGGCAACCCACTTCGGCATTCCGTTTGCCCAAAAACCAGCCAAACTCACCGGTTACTACAAGTATAAACCAGGAGCGACCTACATTGACCTGAAAGGCAACGCTGTGGCAGGCAAGACCGACAGCGGCGATATCTATGCCGTGTTCTACCGCAACCACGATGCAGCCGGCAATCCTGTGACGCTCTATGGCGACGATGTGAAGACCAATTCCAACATTGTGGCCTTGGCCAGCGTGAACCCGATGCAGGTGACCAGCGAGTGGACCTATTTTGAGATTGAGTTCAACTACAGCAAAGAGATTGACCCTGCTGTGCTTGAGAATCGCGGCTACAGCCTCACCATCGTGTTCTCGTCGAGCATCGATGGCGCCATCTTCCAGGGAGCTGTGGGCAGCGAACTGTGTGTCGATAAAGTTAGACTCATTTGTACAAGAGAGGAATGACAACAATGAAAAGA
>JAFXVA010000043.1 GCA_017534965.1 Elusimicrobiaceae bacterium
CCTACTAAGGAAAGAGAATCTGAAAAATCCTGACTATAAGATTGCTCTGAAACTTTTTCAAGCAAATTAACTATTGTTTTACAAGTTGTTAAATCTGCTCTGGCTAGTCCGCTTCCGTCATAAAGAGTGGTAGAAGAACTATCAACCCCCATTTTACTAAGATATTTTTTTATTTCCTTTGTGCCTTCTTCAGCACTACCTTTACCTAAATGCCGAAGCAAAATATCGGCATATAAATTTATACTTCTTTTATTAATTCTTTGAACAATCTCTCTTAACGGAACAGAAGTTTGCGAACAAATTAAATTATCCTGGCTATAACTTTCTTTTGCACCGAGCGCCGCCTTACCTTTAACTTTTATGCCGTTTTCAATAAGTTTCTGTTTAAAATATTGAGCTGTAAATAAAGCCGGTTGGGTCATTGCACCAAAAACTTCAATAGGATCATCACTTAAAGGTAACCGCCCGGAAATAACCATCTTATTCTCAAGCGGAACAAAATTCAAATAACTATCCTCGCGCGAAATTTTGTTTGTATGATAAGCTTTTACCTCTATAGGAATAACACATTCCTCTGGTTCTATTTTGGCAATTTTACCAAGGGCGCCTTCACTCACAGAAGGTTCAAAATATAAAGTAAAACTATTATCTTTTATTGTCAAAGCATCTGCCGGGGCGGCAAAATAATTGCCGATATTTTGATAAGTTGTATAAACAGGCAAAGTATTATCTTTAAACAAAGTATTATCGCCGTAAATATTGCCCTCTATTTTCTTTATACCTTGCATTTCTAAAGCCCTAACCCAAGAGGATGTTACATCCTCTAAACTTTTATCAAAGTATTTTGAAGCAAGGGTTGGGTCGCCACCACCTACAATATAAATATCCCCCTCTAAAGTATTACCTTTTATTTTACCGCTATAATAAATTTCGGTTGAAAAAGTATAATCAGGGCCAAAAGTATCTAAAGCAGCTGCTGTTGTAAAGAGTTTGGCAACACTTGCAGGATTTAAACGCCAAGAGGAATTTTTATTTATAATTTCTTTTCCCCCGATGTATTTTGCATAAACACTAGATTGGGCGCTTTTTAAATCAAATAAATCTTTTTGCGCAAAACAAATAACATTTAATAAACTAAAAACAAATAATAAATAAAATCTTTTCATACTTATAGCATAGCACATTATAAAGCAGATTAGTATAATATAATTATGCAAAAAACTTTCAATAATTTTGGATTATCAAAAAAACTTGTTCTTAACTTAAAAGAGCAGGGCTTTATTACCGCAACTGAAGTGCAAGAGCAAACAATAGAACCTTTCCTTGATGGAAGTGATATTATTGCCTGTGCCAAAACCGGCAGCGGTAAAACGGCCGCTTATCTTATACCGATTATTGAAATGTTAAGTAAAGAAAAAGATTCCTGCGCTTTAGTTGTCAGCCCGACCCGCGAACTTGCCCAGCAAATAAGCCAGGTTTTTATTTCCCTTAGTAAAGATTTTAATATAAAACCTGCCCTTTTAACCGGCGGAAAAATGATGCAAGCGCAATTAAGACGTTTAAAACAAAACCCGCGTTTTATAAGCGGAACCCCGGGCAGAATTAACGACCATATTTCAAGAAAAACTTTTCCCTTAGATAAAATAAAATATGTCGTTTGGGATGAAACAGACAGAATGCTTGAACTTGGTTTTTTTGAACAAATAGAAAATATTTTAAATAAATTACCGAAGGAAAAACAAAGTTTTATGCTTTCCGCCACATTTAATAAACGGGTAATAAAACTTGCCTCGCAATATTTAATAGAACCAAAAATAATTAGTGTCAGCAAAGGTAATGAAGTGCCTACTTTAATCAAACAGGAAATTGTTGATACAACCGGCTCTTATAAACTTGTTGCTTTAGAGAAAATTTTAAAAGAGGTAAAAGATAGAGTTTTAATTTTTTGTGCCACCCATGCAAGCACTAGAGAAGTGTGTAATTATCTTCGTAAAAAAGATATGCTGGTTCGTTTTATAAACGGTGCTTTAAAACAAAAACAGCGTGATAAAACTTTAAAAGATTTTAAACAGGGCGATTTTAATATTTTATGCGCCACTGATCTAGCGGCGCGCGGGCTTGATATTGATGATATCAGTTTAGTTATAAATTATGAACTGCCCTTGCACGCCCAAGAATATATTCATAGAATCGGCAGAACAGGCCGTTTTAATAAAAAAGGCAAGGCAATAACTTTGCTTTCAAAAGCTGATAAACCTTAGTGGAAGGAAATAAAAACTATTCTTGAAACAAATAAAGAACAAGAACAAAAGTCTTTTGATTTAAAAGAAAATTTTAAACAAGATAAAGATTTTACTTCCATAAAAAAACAAGTTAAGCAAGTAAAAAAAGAAGAAGTTAAAAAAGAAGTTTTGCCAAAACTAACAAAAGAAAAAACAAAAATATTACCGACTGAAAATCTGCCTAAACAAGAACAAACTAAAACAGATAACTCTTGGGGATTTAAGAAAGTTTATGTCGGTAAACCTCTTAAAATAAAAAAAGAAACTTCCCAAAAAACATCAAGTAAAAATAAATTTTACGGAAAGAAAAATTTTAATAAAAAACGCAGAAAATAATTTTTAAATAGGTTCGGCGTGAACAATAATTACAGAAGTTGCGCCGTAAACTTTTTTTAATTCTTTTTCCAGCAAAGTAGTTTTATCGTGTGCTTCAACAAAGGAAGTTTCCTTTGCTATATCAATATGTAAATCAATAAAAACTCTATAACTGCTACGGCGTGTTTTTATGGCGTGTGGGTTTTTAATACCCTCAATACTTAAAGCAATTTGCTTTATTCTTTTTATATCTTCCTCAGGCAAAGCTCTATCTATTATTTCATCCATAGAACTTTTGCTCATTTTAATAGCAATTATAGCAATTACAATACTGATTACAATACCGACCAAAGGGTCAAGTATAGTCCATTTGCCACCAAGTAAAATAGCCCCGCCAATACCAATTAAAGCAGCTAGGGAAGAAAAAGCATCACTTCTATGGTGCCAGGCATTTGCCATAACCGCTAGACTATTTATTTTGCGCCCCACTTTAACGGAATATTGATACATAATTTCTTTAATAACTAAAGAAACAAAAGCCATAATTAAAGCAATTAAGCCCGGTTTAACTAAAATATTACCTTTAAGAACATTAGAAATTTGTTTAAAAGAAGCATAAAAAATTGAACCTGCTACAAAAAGCAAGAAGACAGAAATAAACAAAGCGCACAAAGTTTCTATACGCCCGTGCCCGTAAGGATGTTCTTTATCTGCCGGTTTACTTGCAAACTGCACGCCAAAAAGCAAAATAATATCTGTTAAGATATCTGATAAAGAGTGCGCACCATCTGCCACCATAGCCGCACTATGCCCCACAAACCCGGCAATGAGTTTTAAAATTGTCAATAGAAAATTGCCGATAAGGCAAATAAAAGTAAGTTTACGCGTTTGTTTAATTCTCTCCATATTTATATTATATATTTTTTAATTTGCTATACTTTAATTATGGCAAGATTTGTTTGGCGTTCATTTATTTTAATGGTTATTTTTATTGCGGGCCTTTTAGTAGGTAATATTTTTGCGCCCAGACAAATTTTACAGGAAAAAGATTTTGTTTCCATAGTTAAAGTGCAAACTTCCCTTGATTTGGAAAAGGAAGACAACTTTGCCACTTTATCCCAAAGTCAAAGTATTAAGGAAGTTTACATCTCTTTTTTAAGACAAAATTATCAAAAAGCAAAACTTGAATATGAATATCAATTAATAAATATCAAAAACAATCCACAAGATCAAAAAGATTTTATAAAAGCTAAGAAAAATTACTTGGCAATTGTTAGTTATATAGAGCAAAATTATCCTGTTATACAAGAAGAAGATATTCCCGCTGTAGAAGAAATTATGACGGAAGAATCTATTTCCAAACAAACAGAAACTCTAACTCAAGAACAAACCGAACAACTGCAAACAGAAGAAGAACCTGTTTTAACCCCTCAGGCAACACAAACAGAAACGATTTAAAATTGATATTTAAAAACACAAAAAATATCCCCAAGATTTTTTTAAATTTCTTGGGGATATTTTTGTTTGAAGATTTATAAAGTTTTATTTTTGCTCTCTGCTTCCTTTTTTTGCTTTATACCTTTCGGCCTCTCGTGTTCTAACTTTCTCTATTTTATTTGCTAGTTCGGTATCTGCTTTTGCGCCTTCAAAATCTTTATTAAAGCGTTTAAAATCAGCGCGTTCTAAGAGATATTGGACTTTTACTTTGTTATTTGGAGCATATTCAACTGCCCTATCATAGCTTCTCAAAGCAGCCTCACTATACGAAACAAGGTGGTTGCTTTTTTCATTGTGAATGGTATGCCCTTCTTTTCCACGTCCTTTGGCATATCTCAGTAATCTTGCCTGCTCAAAGGAATATTGCGCTTTCAAAGCCTTATCAGTAGCCTTATTTATAGCCATTTCGAAATCTTTATATGCTAATTGAATGTGCCTATATTTTTTATATTCTAAAGCCCTTGCATAATATTCCTCTGAAGTTACGGCTTTTTCTGCCTTATCAAGTAAAGTCTTGTATTCTAAATTTGAGGGATCATATTTTAAAGCCGTTTTTGCAAAATCAACGGCAGTTAAGTTATCACCTCTTTGCATAGAATTCTTAGCTTTTTGGCTGTATTCTTGAGCTTTTTCTATCTTTAATTCTGCTTTTAACCCATCAAAATCGTGCGAGTCTCTTAAAACACTTCTTGGATCAAGTTCAATACCCTTTTTATAATCGGCTTTGGCTAGATCCTTTTGGCCTGTTTTTAAATAAGCTTCAGCGCGTCTATAATAATAGTATCCCTTTTCATCTATTTTAATAAGATCATTATAATCTTCTATTGCGCCTTTATAATCTTTTGCTAGCATTTTTTCATTTACCCTTTGGGAAAGTTCAGCTTGGAAATCTGCCTGGCGCGCAGCTTCTTGTTCTGCTCTAAGTCTAGCTTCTTCTTGCCTTGCAAGTTCTGCCTGGCGCGCTGCTTCTTGTTTTGCTTTAAGTTTTGCCTGGCGCGCGGCTTCTTGTTTGGCTTTAAGTATAGCTTCTTCTTGCCTTGCAAGTTCTGCTTGACGCGCGGCTTCTTGTTCTGCTCTAAGTCTAGCTTCTTCTTGCCTTGCAAGATCTGCCTGGCGCGCTGCTTCTTGCTGTCTTGCAAGTTCTGCCTGGCGTGCAGCTTCTTGTTCTGCTTTTAGTCTAGCTTCTTCTTGCCTTGCAAGTTCTGCTTGACGCGCGGCTTCTTGTTCTGCTTTAAGTCTAGCTTCTTCTTGCCTTGCAAGATCTGCCTGGCGCGCGGCTTCTTGTTCTGCTTTTAGTCTAGCTTCTTCTTGCTGTCTAAGTTCTGCCTGGCGCGCTGCTTCTTGTTCTGCTTTAAGTTCTGCCTGACGTGTGGCTTTTTGGGCTTGTTTTTCTTTTAAATATTTTAATTCTTCACTCCATTTTTTTACAATATCTTCATAGAGTGTAAAATCAGCATCATCATTATACCGAGCTGCTTTTTTCATAGTTTCTATGGCCTGCTCTTTTTGATCAAAATAATAGTATTCTTTCAATGCTTTTCTATGATAAAAATTTGCATTAGTTGGATCAAGCTCAATTGCTTTGTTTATGTTATATAAAGCAAGTTCATAATTTTCAGCTCCATTTGCTGCCTCATAAGCTGAATAATAATAATCCGCTAATTTTTTTCTATCTTTAGCACCTATTAAGTCCAATTTTTCCTGAGCTGTAAAATCGGCAGATTCATATATTTTAAAATTACTTCTTACTTTAACAACTGCTTTTGCTTCACTTCTTGGTAATTTTTCAGTAGCAACTTCGTTTGCAGCTTCATCAATCAAGGTGCGGACTTTAGCCATTTTATCTTCACTCAAATAAGGTTTGTTTGTTAAAAAGGCCTTAACTCTTTTACCAATTTTGCCAAAAAAACCTGTTGGGAAAAAAGACATCATAAGCGTATTATCATTATATTTATTAAGAATATCACTTTTGACTTGTTTTGCAATTTGTTGAACCTCAGTTTGTTCTGCTTCTGTTTTTGCTATTTCTGGTTTCTTAGCTTCTGTTTTTGCTGGAACTTTTGTTGTTTCTTTTGCTGCTAATTCTTTGCCCCATCTTTCTTCTAAAATATAACCATATCTGCTGTTACCGGGGTTTAATTTATGGGCCATTTTCATATCTTCCATACCAGCCATGTAGTTTTCAAAGTTATAATACTCTAACATAGCGCGCTCGTGGTAGTAAGCAGCATTTTCAGGGTCATATTTTATGGCTTCGTTTATATTGTTATAAGCTTC
>JAFXVA010000044.1 GCA_017534965.1 Elusimicrobiaceae bacterium
ATTATCAGTGTTTTTTATAGCAAAAATTTCCTTTCCGCCGGATGTATAAACGGGGGGAATTTTATCTAAATAAACAGGGATAAGTTCGTCTAAAGTTTCCGGGCAACGGCCCTCATTATCACCTCTATAAACGCTTAAAGCATCATTTAGGGCGATAAAATTTTTCTCATTTAACCCTTGGCGCGCTTGTGTTTTTAAATCAAAAAATTTATCTACACAAAGCACCAAGAGTAAAAGAGTTATAAATATTGCAATTACAATTTCTATTTTAATCTTCATCTTCTTCATCAAAATGCATCAAAGTATGCAAGATGACTTTTGCATCACACATAGTAAATTTGATGCTTGATTTTTCATTGGGACTATGCGGAACACCGTATAAGCGGGAAGCAACTATGGCTGGTAAGCCTAGGTTTCTGATACCTGCGGCAAAAGTTCCACCGCCACAGCCAATAAGTTTTGGTTCTGCATTATTAATTTCTCTTGTAGCAGCGCAGTAGCGTTTAACAAGGTTTGAAGTTCTTGATGTCGGAACAGAAGAAATTTTTAAAATACGTTCAACATTAATTTGTACTTTAAAATCGTTTTCTACGGTTTTTGCTATTTTCTTAATTTCGTTTTCAAGTTCTTTTTCGGTATAGCAAGGTAAAAGGCGGCAATCAAGATAGAAAACATCAACACCCGGCACGATATTCACGTTTGAAACATTGTTTTCTTTTTTAGAAGGAGTAAAAGTGCTCATGGGAATGTCGTAAAGAGCGTCTTGTTTATTAAATTTTTTAGGCAATTCATTGTATAAACGAACTACTAAATTTGCTCCTGCAACCATAGCATTAATACCTGTTGTCGGGTAAGCACTATGGGCTTGTTTACCGGTGGTGGTTATTTTATACCAAAGGGAAGATTTTTCTGCAATTTCAATTTCGCAACCTTTCACATCACCGCTGTCTTGAACTAAGAAAGAATCTTCTTTACCAAAAAGGTGCGGCATATTTTTTAATACATAAGGAAGGCCATATCCTTCGCCCACTTCTTCATCGGCAATCATCATAATACCGAGGTTAATAGGCGGTCTCTTGCCAGAATTGATTAAAGTTTTTGCAGCAAGTAAAGCAGCGGTAATGGCCTGTTGGTTATCTTCAACGCCTCTACCATACATTGTATCGCCGTCGGCATCAATTTGAAGTTTATAAGGTTTTGTTTTCCATAAAGATAAATCACCGGGCGGAACAATATCTAAGTGGGTAAGAAGCCAAAAAGTTTTTTCTCTGTCTTCGCCGAAATATCTGGCAATTAAATTAGGGCGCACGCCGCCTTTTGCTCTTTCATCTTGGGAATTTAATTTTGTAACTTCATCAAAACCGAAATTGTTAATAACTTTTTCAAGATAATTTGCTTTATCAAGTTCGCCTTCGCCTCCGTTAGCGGGGGATATTGCCGGGCGGCTTGTCATATTTGCCTGTAAATCGATAATAAACTCTTTAGAGTCATCAATTTCTTTGTATAATTCTTTCATCATTTTTTTCTCTCCTTTAAAATGGGTTTTCAATATCAATAAATTTTGTTTGAACCTTGAATTTTCTTGATATATAATTCATTAAGGCCTGTATGCCAAGCTTTTCTGAATTATAGTGTCCCATTGCTATAAAATTTATTTTGGCTTCACGGCAATATTCGGTTATATATTCGTCGCGAGAACCAGTTATATATAAATCTGCTTTGGCAAGAACGGCTTCTTCAAGCATATCATGCGCGCCACCGCTAACTAGTGCAATCGTTTTTATTTTAGTTGGCCCAAAGAAAAGGGCTTCCCCTTTAAGTAAATTATGAATACTTTTTATATCATAACTTTTTGTTGTCTTGCCTATAAAACCTATTTCTTGCCCGTGATAAGAGCCAAAAGGTTTTAAATCTTTTAATTTAAGTAATTTAGCAAGGCAAGCATTGTTACCGATAACTTTATGTTTATCAAGCGGTAAATGATAACCTGCTAAATTAATATCGTTTTTTATTAAATAAGCAATTCTTTGACCGAAAACGCCTGTAATAGTTTGAATATTATTCCAAAATAATCCGTGATGCACAATAATCATATCTGCGCCAAAGTTTTTTGCTTCTTTAAACAAAGCCATAGTGGCAGAAACCCCAAAAGCAATTTTGCTTATTTGGTTTTTACCTTGAACTTGCAATCCATTATGTTCAGGATTTGCTGCAACATCAAGGTATTTGTTTAAATCTTTAATAAGGGTATCGCGCTGCACCATTTAAATATGATATCATTTTATAAGTATGATTAAAAGATTAACCCCTTTATTTTATTTATTTTTAAGTGTAAATTTACTGGCTACTCCCGTAGCTCCGACTTTAACTGAAGCAGATTTAAACCCAAAGGAAAACTATCCTTTGCGTGTGGAATATCCAATTCAAGATAAGGTTGCACCCGCAGGCATAAAAAATATGTTTTTATTTGGTCGTGTTTATCAAAAAGACGGAACCTTAAAATTAAACGGCCAAGATATACCCCTTTATAAAAATGGCGCTTTTTTAACTTTTCAACCTTTAAGCAGAGGCGCACAAGAATTTATTTTTGAAGTTGTTTCTCCTGAAGGATCACAAACTTTTAGAAGAAATATTTCCGTTCCCGGGTTTGACGCAAAAAAATATGAAGGTAAATATAAATTTGATGCAACGGAAGTTTTTCCTTTAAGTGAAGTTAAATTAAAAGAGGGGGACACTTTAGATTTCTTTATTTATGGCAGTCCTAAGAGAAAAGTAACTTTAAGTCTTTTTTCTCACCAAGATATTATAATGAAGGAAAACGCTAAAGAACCCGGTCTTTACGAAGCAAAAATAGTTTTTAATAATAAGGATATAACATCTCGCGCACAAAAAGTAAGTTATAAAATGTTTGATAAGAAAAAAGTTAAAGGGAAAGTTTTTTCAAAAGGTAAAATTCGCATTTATCCAAAGGATCAAATTTTGGGAGTAGGTAAATTAAAAAAAGAAAGTCAGCGTTTAAGACCTCAAGCCCAAAGAGGGGAACATATTTTGGAAACCCGCCTTTTCGGTAAATTAAAAATAACAGGGCAATTAAATGGCTTTTACAGAATTTTACTTGCAGAGACAGAGGAAGGTTGGCTTGAAGAAAAATTCATTAAAACTGCAAATTATTTTACTGAGCCAAAAAATAATGCTTGGCAAGTTTCTTTAGAAGATCAAGGAGATAAATCTGTTTTAACAATTAATAATAACTCTAAGGTGAGTTTTAGGACAAATCAAACCCCGGTCGGCTTTGAAATTACTTTATTTAATACCCAACTTCTAAACACGCCTATTAAAGAATTAAAAACCTCTCTTTTTGATAAGGTTTCTTTTGAAAACTTAAATGATGATATGCAAAAAATTTCTCTTAATTTTGATAAGAAATCAAAATTATGGGGTTTTGATTTCAATTATCAAGGAGATAATTTAGTCTTTAATTTTTATCATGCTCCAAAATTTAATACTACAAAATCAAAACCTTTAAAAAATGTCCGAATAGTTTTAGATCCGGGGCATAGTCCCAAAAGAGTAGCCCCTTATGATGGTGCCGTTGGTCCAAGCGGACTGCTTGAATATGAAATAAACTATAAAATCGCTAAAAAATTAAAGGAAAAGTTAGAAGCCCTTGGAGCAATAGTTTTTATGTCAAAAGAAGAACAGGAAACTATGCCCCTTGCCCGCAGACAAGAAAAAGTGACTACGGAAAAAGCTCACTTATTTATAAGTTTACATAATAATGCTTTACCGGATAATGTGGATCCTTTATCAAAACCGCGGGGCTTTTCTTTTTATTATTATTATCCTCACAGTTATACTTTTGCAGAAGCCATTGAAAGAAGTTTTGTCCGTAATATTGCTTTGCCTGATGACGGCATTATTCAAAGAGATTTTTCCGTTACCCGCTCTAGTCCGCAAGTCCCTGCAATCTTAATTGAACACGCCTATATGCTTTTGCCCGAGCAGGAAGAACTTTTAATGCAAGATTCTTTTGTTGATAAACTTGCTAAAGCAACTTCTCAAGGTGTTGTTGATTATATAAAGGAAATTAAAAAGATAACATCTAAGAAATAACAAATATTTCTTAAAATTTGCTAGAATATAAAATAGATACGCCGGGGTGCTGGAATTGGTATACAGGATAGTCTCAAAAACTATTGCCCTTTAGGGCTTAGGGGTTCAAGTCCCCTCCCCGGTAGAAATTTAAAAACCGCCTTCTTTTTTAAAAGGCGGTTTTTTTAATTTCTGTATGGAAGCAGGCAAACTGCTTTGCCTGCGTGGGGACTTGAAAAGCGGAGCGATGTTTTTGTTTGCGAAGCAAGGCAAAAACCGCGAGCTCGGCCCTATAGCATTTTCCGTCAGGAAAATGACGGAAGGGCAAGTCCCCTCCCCGGTAGAAATTTAAAAACCGCCTTCTTTTTTTAAAGGCGGTTTTTTAAATTTCTGTGGGTAAGCAGATAGATATTATTTGCCTATTTTAATATATTTTCAGGGGTCAAATTTGCTATAATATAATTAACGGGGCATGGCTCAATTGGTAGAGTGCTCGGTTTGGGACCGAGAGGTTCCCGGTTCAAGTCCGGGTGCCCCGATTTTCTAAAACAAAGAGGTATTA
>JAFXVA010000045.1 GCA_017534965.1 Elusimicrobiaceae bacterium
ATATAAGCGTAATTATGGAAGGGCATGCTGTCCGGAAGGAACAAGAGGTTTAACTTTTAACGCTTGTCAACTGAACTATACTGCTGGATATAATGGAGCAGTAGTTGGAACAGTTAATAACCAATCCGGTGGATGTTTCTGCCCGACAGGGACTGGGCCTAAATCAAGCAGTTCTTATCAAGGTGATTCCGTTAATGCAACTTGTGCTTGCCCGACAGGCCAAAATTGGTATGGTGCTAATGGTTGCCGCAAATGCCCGCCAGGTAGCACATGGGATGAACATTGCGGACAATGCTTATGTGATGCAAAAGACCAATATAGCTATAGCTATGGTGTTTACAGCCAAACAAATAGTTGCGCACAAAGGCAATTTAATGTGCCGGGTGCTTATTACAGCCCGAACACTTGCAGTGCAGGTTGCTCAAGAGAAGCACACTACTTTGATGCAGGTATGAATTGTTGCTATTGTGCCGCCCAAGCAGGTAGCGGTCACGATGCAGAGCACGATTCACGCGGTTGCTTAATAAGCGGTAATTAAAATATTACCTGATAAAAAATAATTTCCCCCCGATTTTCTATAAAAAGAGAATCGGGGGTTTTGTTTGTAGTAAAGCCAAAACAAGCAATAATTGCTATAATAAAAGTATCAAATAATCTACACAAAAAGGAAATTAGTAATATGAAGAATAGTCATAAACTTTTTAATTCTATGGCGCAACTTGTTGCCCAGCAATCTACTTGTTGCCGTCTTAAAGTTGGGGCGGTTTTAGTTAAAGATAACAGGGTTATCAGCATGGGTTTTAACGGGGTAGCCAGCAAACAGGAACATTGCGAAGATATTTTTAAAAAACTTTACGAAGAAAAATATAAAAACCAATTTGCCACCCTTGAAGATTTTTTAAAGAGCAAAGAGTTTTATGACTTGCACGGCCAATTTTCAAATGATAATGAACTCCACGCCGAGCAAAACGCCATTTTATTTGCGGCAAAAAACGGCATTTCAACAAAGGGTGCGCATATTTATATAACCCTTTCCCCCTGCACCCATTGTGCCAAAATTATTACCGCTGCCGGTATAGAAAAAGTTTATTTTAGCGAACTTTATGATCGCTCCCAAGAAGGCGTAAATTTGCTAAAGAAAAACAATATACCTTGTGAACAATTAAAATTCTAGTCGGTTATAAAAAATATTTCAAATTAAAAATCCCCCCGCCTTAATTCTAGCGGAGGGATTTTTTTATGAACCTAAAAACTATTTTAAGGTTTTAAGTTTATTTTCGGCAAATAAAGCATTGTAGCCGCTTGGTTCTTGCTGAACAATTTGAGTGTAAACTTCTTTTGCTTCGGCTGTTTTACCGCTTAATTCAAGGGCTAAAGCTTTGTTTTGCAAAACTTGTGTAAAGGCAAAGTGGGTGCCGTAATCTCTTGCAAAATCATCTGCCATGGAAATAACTTCGTCATACTTATTTTGGGCAAGTTTTGCAACAATTAAAGCAGCATTAGCCAAAGGTTCAAATTCTTTAACTTGGGCAGCTTGAGTATATAAATCTTCTGCTTTTTTATAATCTTTGTTTTGCCAGGCAAACTCTGCAAGGAGCATTGCACCTTCTGCACCGGCTGTAGTGTTTTTATTGTTAGAAACAAAAGTTTCCAAAGCAGATAAATCTATATTATCTTTATTTTGGTCAATCGCTAATTGGGCAAGAAAAAAATCGCTCCAAAGTTTTTGATATTTCTTTTGCTGATAGCTTTGCACTCCGCCGATAATGGCTGCAACTGCTATAATACAAGCAACACCGATAATTACGGGTTTCTTGTGGTTTTTAACTGCTAAAACGGCTTTATCTATAATACCATGATTGTTAATGTTTTGTTTATTTTTTTCCATAATTTTATTATAGCAAATTTGTTTCCTTTATAAAATCTGACATAAAAAAACCGCCCCGAAAGGGGCGGTTCTAATGTAGATTTTTTACTTACTTAGAATTTAATTAACATGCCGAGTTGAGCGCCATAAACATCGCCTGAGTAATCAGGAATGTTTGTAACAATACCACCACCGAGGGTGAAGGTTACATAATCATTATGTTGATATTTGGCTGTTAAGTCAAATTCGTTACCGATCCATTCATTATCAGCTTTTGCGTTAAGGTAATCAAAGGCAAAGGTAACTTTTTCCCAAGCTTTAACACCGAAATCAATACCGGCATTTAAAACTTTCCAATCACCGGCTAAACTGAAAGCACCAACCTCGTTACCAATAACAACACCGGCAGTATAGTTACCTAAAGCAAAGAAATCTTTTTCGCTATGATAGTAGGTAATTCTGGGGGTTAAAGCAACTTTTTCCATATCAAGATTTAAAGCTGCATCGGCTTTTAACATCCAACCAACATTGTTGTGGCTGAAGACACCATTTTCATAGTTTTTAGCATATTCAACGGCAAGTTTGCTGCCTTCGTTTTGATAGGCAACTTTACCACCCCAAATACCTTCGTGGTCTTCGTCGCTCATATCATACCAGTAAGCACTGGCAACTAAATTGTTGGTGAAGGCATAGTCTAAGGTTAAACCAGTCATTCTTTCATCGGTCATATCTGCCATTTGAGCATAGAAAGCAGAAAGTGCTAAAGATTCACCTTGATAGGAAAGTAAAACACCATCTAAGGACATTTGGCTCCAAGGAGCTGTGAGGTTAGCATGGTAATTATGTCTAGGACCGACATACATTACTGCGCTATCTTCGTTACCATAATATTGGCGGCCGATTTTGGCTTCTAAAGCACCAAAAATGTTGCTTACAACAACATTGGCTTCGGCAACGCGGATGTTTTCTAAATAGGAATCACCGGAACCATCATAGATGGTTTCACCAATTTCTCTTTCCCAAACATTGCGATAAGCGAATGTTAAGTTTGCGCGGACATCTTCAACGAGGTCAGCGCTGATACCAAACAAGGTTTGGTTTGCAACAGTTTTGTCAGCAGAATTTACTGTTTGTGTAAAACCGATTGTTTCGATTTCACCGTAAGTTTCTACATTGCTAAGGACATTACCTGCAAAAGCCGGGACTGCAAAGGCAACTGCAAGTAATAAAGCTAGTGTCTTCTTCATTTATTTTTTCCTCCATTAGTTTTGCAACTAAGTTAATAAACTACTCTTTTAGTTTATAAAAGAATGTTTTATGTGTCAAGATTTTTTTGGGGATTTTTAAAAAAAGTATTGTTTTTTTAAAAGTTTTTTTATAAAATAATACGCTTATTAATTTGCCAATAAAAAACCGCCCCTTTCGGGGCGGTTCTAATGTAGATTTTTTACTTACTTAGAATTTAATTAACATACCGAGTTGGCCGACATAAATATCGCTACCATCTAAAGGTATTGTTGAATTGTTTTCAGCAGCATTTGTTAAGATACCGCCACCAAGGGTGAAGGTTACATAATCATTGTGTTGATATTTGGCTGTTAAATCAAATTCATTGCCAAGCCATTCATTGTTAACTTTTGCATTGACATAATCAAAAGCAAAGGTAACTTTTTCCAAAGCTTTAACACCAAAATCAATACCGGCATTTAAAACTTTCCAATCTTCACCATTTATGCTGAAAGCACCGGCGGCATTGCCAAGTAAAAGACCGGCAGTATAGTTACCTGCAGCAAAGAATTCTTTTTCACTATGATAGTAGGTAATTCTGGGGGTTAAAGCAACTTTTTCCATGTCAAGATTTAAAGCTGCATCTGCTTTTAACATCCAACCAACATTATTGTGGCTGAAGACACCATTTTCATAGTTCTTAGCACCTTCAACGGCAAGTTTGCTGCCTTCGTTTTGATAGGCAACTCTACCACCCCAAATACCTTCGTGGTCTTCGTCGCTAAAATCATACCAGTAAGCACCGGCAACTAAATTGTTGGTAAAAGCATAATCTAAGGTTAAACCGGTCATTCTTTCATCGGTCATATCTACCATTTGAGCATAGAAAGCAGAAGCGTTTAAAGATTCACCTCTATAGGTAAGTAAAGCACCGTCTAAGGACATTTGGCTCCAAGGAGCTGTGAGGTTAGCATAGTAATTATGTCTAGGGCCGATATACATTACTGCGCTATCTTCGTTGCCATAATATTGGCGGCCGATTTTGGTTTCTAAAGCACCAAAAATATTGCTGACAACAACATTGGCTTCGGCAACGCGGATGTTTTCTAAATAGGAATCACCGGAACCATCATAGATGGTTTCGCCAATTCGGTTTTCCCAAGCATTGTTATAGGCGAAGGTTAAGTTTGCGCGGACATCTTCAACGAGGTCAGCACTGATACCAAACAAGGTTTGGTTTGCAACAGATTTTGCACCTGCTGCTTCTGTTTGTGCAATACCGATTGTTTCGATTTCGCCGTAAGTTTCTACATTGCTAAGAACATTACCTGCAAAAGCCGGGACTGCAAAGGCGGCTGCAAGTAATAAAGCTAGTGTCTTCTTCATTTATTTTTTCCTCCATTAGTTTTGCAACTAAGTTATTAATAAACTACTCTTTTAGTTTATAAAAGTATGTTTTATGTGTCAAGATTTTTTTAGCATTTTTTTAAAAAAGTGTTGTTTTTTTAAAAGTTTTTTTATAAAATTACGCGCGCACATTTTACCTATTATTATTTTTTGTCATGCTGAGGTGTTTTTGCTCAGCATCTATTTAATATAAAAAATTTGCTAGAATTATCTTATGAATAAGAACATTATAAAAACTATCGGCAATACGCCTTTGGTTCAAACAGCATATAAAAATGTTTTTGCTAAACTTGAATATTTTAACCCTTCCGGCTCGGTTAAAGATAGGGCCGCATTTAACATCTTAAATAATGCTCTAAAGAAAAAAAAGATAAATAAAAATACTTTAATTATTGAAGCAACAAGCGGTAATATGGGTATTTCGCTTGCTTTTTGCGCCAGTGCTTTAGGGCTTAATTTTTGCGCCGTTATGCCCGAAAATATGACTATTGAAAGACGCAAACTTATGCTTGCTTACGGCGCAAAAATAATTTTAACACCGGCAAGTGAAGGTATGAAAGGTTCTGTTTTAAAAGCGGAAAGTTTAGCCAAAGAATATCAAAAAAAAGGTAAAAAAGTTTTTATAGTTAACCAGTTTGACAATATTTATAATGTTCTTGCCCACACACAAACCGCAAAGGAAATTTTAAAAGATACTAATAATAAAGTGGGCGCGGTTTTTGCAGGTATCGGTAGCGGTGGAACAATTACGGGTGTTGGCAAATATCTTAAAAAACTTAATCCCAAAATTAAAATTATAGGTGTAGAGCCAAAAGAAAGCCCCCTTCTTACAAAGGGTATTGCAGGACCACATAAGATACAGGGTATTGGGGCAAACTTTGTGCCAAAAAATTTAGATTTTAAAGTTATAGATAAAGTTGTAGATGTAAGTTCAAAAGATGCTTACACCGAAGCAAGAGAGGCCGCAAAGGAAGGTTTGTTTGTCGGTATTTCTTCAGGCGCGGTTTTAAAAGCGGCAAAGGATTATGCCAAAAAAAATAAAACAACCTTAATTGTTGCCATCTTAGCTGATGGTGGCGCAAGGTATCTTTCGGGAGATTTGTTTGATGAAAATATTTAAACTTATAAAACAGGAAATTAAAACTATTAAAGGAAAAGACCCCGCTGCAAAAAGCACGCTTGAAATTATTTTGTTATATCAGGGTTTTCACGCTTTAATTTTGCACCGCTTGGCGCATAAATTATATAAGTTAAAAGTGCCTTTTTTGCCACGCTTAATTAGCCAATTTTCAAGATTTATAACAGGTATAGAAATACACCCCGGCGCACAAATAGGCAAAAACTTTTTTATTGACCACGGCATGGGCGTTGTGATAGGCGAAACAAGTATTATCGGCGATAATTGCCTTGTCTATCAAGGGGTTACCCTTGGCGGAACCGGCAAAGAAAAAGGCAAACGCCACCCAACGATAGGTAATAATGTTACCCTTGGGGCAGGAGCAATTTTGCTTGGCAATATAACTATCGGCGATAATTCAAATGTCGGCGCAGGTTCGGTGGTAATAAAATCCGCAAAAGAAAATTCTACTTTAGTCGGTGTTCCGGCCAGAGTTGTTAAGGAAAAGAACTTTGTGCAAGGCAAACTGATGCACAATAAAATACCTGACCCTGTTTCCGTTGAAATTGAACTTTTGAAAAAGGAAATTGAAGTTTTAAAAGAAGCTATTTCAAAATAAATTTGCCGACTTAAAAACTTACTTCCAAAAATGCTAAAATATATTTTAGAGAGGTTTTATGGCAAATTTAAGTTTTTCTTATTCTAAAATGAGCACTTATAAAGAGTGCCCGCAAAAATATAAATTCCGTTATATCTTAAAAATACCGGAAAAGCCAAAATATTTCTTTGCTTTTGGCACGGCTTTGCATAAGGTTATGGAATTTATGTATGCCAACTTAAAGCCCCCCTTTCCCCCGCTTGAAGAAACCCTTAGATTTTTTAGGGAAGATTGGCAAAAAACCTCTTTTGCCGATAAAGGATATGCCAGCGTTCAAAAAGAACTTGAGGGCTACGAAGAAGGTGTTAAAATTATTGAGGCCTATTATAAAAAACACGAAAAAGATATTTTTAACCCCCTTTCAACAGAATTTAGAACAACCCAAGAAGTTGACGGCCTTTCTATAATAAGTATTGTTGATAGAATTGATTACCTTGGCGAAGGTAAAGTTTCCATTTTAGATTATAAAACCGGCAAAACAGTTAAAAGAGAGCCGGACCAACTTTTGATGTATCAAAAATTGATGAGCCAAAGCCCGCAACTTTTAAATCTCGTCCGCACAAAAGAACCGACGATAGAAAAAGTTGATGTGGCTAATCTCTTATTTTATTATCTGCCTAAACTTGAGGAGCAAATTTATACCCCCGCCCCTAAAGAAGAAATTGACGAGTTTTGGCAAGGCGTTTTAAAAGTGGCTGATAATATTAAAGCGGCCAAATTTACCGCAACACCAGGCGAAACGGCTTGCAAATTTTGCGATTACAGAAACCTTTGCCCCGTGTGGAAAGATAAAAAAGCCGAAAGTTTTGAAAATCTTTCTGCCGAGGCGGAACAAAAATCTTTAAGCCCGCTTGAAGTCCTTGCGGAAAAAATAGATAAACTTGGCACTATGCAAGAAGATTTAAGTAAATTAAAAGCCGAAGTTATAAAAGAAATGCAAGCATTAAAACTGCAAAGGCATTTTGGCAAAGAGTATAATGTAATTTTAGACGAAAAAGAATATTTAAACTTTGCTGATGAAAAGGCCGTAATTGCTTTGCTTAAAAAAGAAAATCTTCTAGGCAAAACTCTTGTGCCGACACTTGAAACTATTGAAGATTTATTTAAAAACGAGCAGGTTTCTTTAGAGCAAAAACAAGCCCTTGGTGCACTTGCCAAAAAAGTTAAAACTTGCGATTTAAAAATTTTAAAAGATATTGAATAAGGTAAAAATGAAATTCTTAGAAAAAGGAAAAGATCCCCGTTTAAATTTTACGCTTGGCTGGATAGTTTTGGCTTTGCTTGTTTTTTCTTTTATAAGAGTTTTATTGTTTACAATTTATCACTCGGTGTTTGCTTCTTTAACGGCAAGTGCGGTGTTAAATTGTTTTTTAAACGGAATTAGATTTGATTTAACTATGGTGGCACTATTTTTGGGGCCGCTTTTAATCTTGCTAAATATACCGATAAAAAATAAATATTATGTAAAAACAATTTCTTATTTACTTTGGTTTATGCTTTGCGCACTACTTGTTTTTTTGGTATCTGATTTAGTTTATTTTCCCAATGTCAAACGCCATATCGCAGAAGAACTTATTCACATAGGTTCTGATTGGGGCTTTATTTTTACTTATGCTTTTAAGAGCGCACTTTTGCCTGTTTTAATTGTTTTTTCTCTTATTGCAGTTGGTGCGTATTTCGTCGGGAAAATTGCCGGTAAAGCAGTAAAAACAAATTTAACTTGGGCTTGGCAAAGTGCTAAATTTATTTTTCTTATTTTATTTTTAATTATCGGGATAAGGGGCCATCTTGGCTTTACTAAACCCCTTGGCATTGCAGATGTTTATAAATATGCCAAAACTTCGCAAGAAGCAACCCTTATGTTAAACGGCGTTTTTACCGGCTATCATGTTTGGCGTAAAGGCGGAGTAGATATAAAAAATAATTATCCCCTTGATAAAGCAATAAAAAATACTCAAGAAATTTTACTTGCTAAAAATGAAATCGTGCCTGATACGGAATATCCTTTAATGAGGGTTAGTAAAACCCGAAAAGAACAAAAAGATTTAAACTTTGTTATTGTTATGCTTGAAGGGTGGAATCCAAAATATATTAACTCTGAAACAACGCCAAATATGGCGCGTATCCAAAAAGAAGGTGTCAATTTTACCAATGCCTATGCCGTAGGGTTAAGAAGTATTTTGGGCTTTTCTGCTATTTTTGCAAGTGTGCCGCTTGTGCCCGGGTTGCCGGTTTTTGGGTATGGGTTAGAATTAACAACTTTCTCCCCCCCATTTAAGAATTTTGCGGATAATGGTTATTACACTTTTTACGGACAAACTTCGCTAAGACACTCTTTTAGGATGTGTTCGCTGGCGAACTATCTTGGCGCACAGGAAAGTTTCGGCTGGGAAGATATGCCCATGATTCTTGATTATCAGGAAGAAGCGCCTTACGGCTATGATTATGAACTTTTTATGTTTGCTGCTGATAAAATAAAAAACCGCAAACAAAATAAATTTTTTGCCGGTCTTTTTACCGGTATTACCCATGAACCTTGGACCAAAACCCAAGAACGCTTTATGAAAAACGATAATAATACTTGGGAAGGCGGTTATAAAAACACACTTTTTTATTCCGATTGGTCTATTGGCGAATTTTTAAAAAGAGCCAAGGAAGAGGGCTGGTTTGATAATACTGTTTTTATTTTTCTTTCGGACCATAATTATGACGAATCAAAACATCACGACCCTGTTTTAAAAGAGAAATTTCATATTCCTTTAACCATTTATGCACCAAAAATTTTAAAGCCAAGACAGGTTGATTATGTCGTTTCACAATTAGATATTGTGCCGACTTTATATAATCTTGCCGGCTTAAATATGCCTTATAGCGCATTTGGCAAAGATTTGTTGGATGATTCAAGCCCGCGCTCGGCCTTTGTTTCTGAAGGTGTTAATATCGGTTTAATAGAAAAAGAAGGCGCAATTCGCTCTGATAGAACAAATGTTTTAGAAGAGCAGAAAGACGAGGAAAATTTTGACCCTAGCCAAACACTTGAAAAATTGCTATCTTTAGATAAAACGGCCTATGAACTTTTAAGAGGAAATAAGTGGTTTAAAAATGAGTGATATTATTATAAGTCTTGATCAGGGCAGTTCTAATTCCCGTGCAGCTTTAATTGAAGCTAAAACCGGTAAAATACTTGCCAAAAAATTTGTTCCCTTACCTTTTGAGGCAAGCCAAAATACTTTCTGCTACGACGGGGCATCTTTGTATAATACGCAAATAGAGGCCTTGTTAGAGGTATTAAATCAAGTCGGTTCAAGTGAAATTACAGCCATTGCCTTAAGCGCTCAACGTTCAACAATAGTTTTGTGGGATAAAGATAATGGTTCGGCCTTGTGTCCTGTTTTAAGTTGGCTTGACGGAAGAGCAGCTAAAATTAGCGCACAAAATCTTTTATCCCAGCAAGTTTTCCACCAAAAGACAGGGCTTTATAATACGCCTTATTTCTCCGCCCCTAAAATCAAATGGTGTTTGGAAAATTACCCCCATGTAAAAAAGGCCTATGAAAGAGGTCGTTTATGCGTAGGGCCGGTTTCAAGTTTTCTTTTGTGGCGTATGAGTGAGGGCAAAATTTTTGCCTGCGACGGAACTTTTGCCCAAAGAACATTACTTTATAATATAAATACAAAAACTTGGGATGAGGAACTTTTGCAAAGTTTCGGTCTTGAAAAAACTATTTTACCTGAAGTAAAACATAGTTTTGATGATTATGGCAGTTATGACGGCATACCTATAAAGTTGTGCCTTGGCGATCAACAAGCCGCAAGTGCTGCTTGCGGGCTTTTAAAAGAAGGCAGTGCAAATATTAATTACGGAACAGGGGCTTTTTTCCTTTTAAATATAGGCCAAAAACAAGATTTTATTGATGGTATTTTGACTTCTCTTTCTTGGGATTCTTTAGAAAAAAATGCCGATTATATTTTGGAAGCGCCTTTAATTACGGCAGGGTCTTTGTTTACCTGGCTACAGAAATTAGGTTTTGATTTTACTTTACAGACTTTACAAGATATAGCCAAAAAAGCAAGAGAAGAAGTTTTGTTCTTGCCTGCTCTTGGTGGGCTTGGCGCGCCGTGGTGGAATTATAATTTAAAACCCGTAATAAGTGGGCTTGAAGTAGCTTCAACAAAAGAAGATATTATTTTTGCCGCAGTCCGAGGCCTTAATTTTATTATGACTGATATTATTTATTATCTTAAACAAAAAGGTTATAATATCGCTTCTTTGCAGATGTCGGGCGGTCTTTCAAAAGATGGTGTTTTACCCCAACTGCAAAGTGATATTTTGCAAATCCCCCTTGCCCAACAGGAAGAAAAAGAAACTACGCTTATAGGTGCGGCTGCTGTTTGCGCAAAAAATATGGGCTATGATGTAGATGCCTGGCAGCAGAATTTAAAACTCTATACGCCAAAAATAAGCGCACAGGATGCAATTTTAAAATATCAACGCTGGCGACAATTCTTTGATTGGGCAATAAAACAAAACTTTTAATGGAAATAAAAAAACCGCCTCTTTTTTTAAGAGGCGGTTTTTTAAACTGACTTTAGCCAAAAATTATTTTGCAGCAGCAGCTTTTTTGGCTTCTTCTTGTTTCTTAATACCGGCGGCTTCCTTCTTCCAAGTTACAGAGATACAAGCCATAGCAATAATACAAGCAAAAATACAAGAAACATAAACGCCTTTCCAGCCGTAATTTTGGCTGATATAGGCAGCACCTTTAGAAGAAAGCATAGCACCGAAATAGCCAAACATACCTGTAAAACCGCAAGCTGCGGAAACAGATTCCTGAACGGTAACTCTTGAGGCCTGAACGCCACCGGCTAAGTTTTGCGGGCCGTCAACAAAGAAACCGATAAAGGCGGCAAAAACTGCGGTTACCCAGAAAGCACTTGTGGAAGCATATTTATAGAAACACCAACAGCTGATAGCCAAAATAATTAAGTAAATAATATTAATTTGGGTGCAACGACCATGGAAAAATCTATCTGCCAAATATCCAGCAACGATACCGCCCGGCATACCTAAGAAAGGCATTGCACTTGCAGCACTTGCAGCGGTTGCTTGGGTAAATCCTCTATCTTGAACAAGGAAAGTTGTAGCCCAGTCCAAAGTAGCAAAGCGGACATAGTAAATAAAAATATAAGAGATAGCCAAAGCCCATAAGAAAGGATTTGTCAAAACATATTTTTTAACAATTTCCCATTGAGTCATTTCGCTTTTTTCTTTGACAACTGGCATAACATCGTTTCTGTATTTTTCAATCGGCGGAAGACCTACGGTAGTAGGTTTATCTGTCATAGCTTTAAGCATATAAGCACTATATAAAATACCCATAATTGCAGGAACGATAAAAGCCATTTTCCAACCAAACTTTAAGTAAGCAAGTAAGGAAATAAGCTGGGCTACAAAGAAAGCACCAAAAGTGTGGGAAGAGGACCATAAAGTCCATTTTGTTGCCCTTTCACTAGGAGAGAACCAATAAACAAGCCCTTTTGCTACCGGCGGGAAACCCATTGATTGAGCAGCCCCGTTTAAAGCCCAAAGGAAAGTCGCAAGCATTGTAGCAGAAACACCCAAAGTAGAACTTACTTCAGGTATAAAAGCAAAGGTAAGGTTTATTATTGAGGAAAGCCCTAAACCAAGTGCCATTACGGCGCGGATATTGCATTTGTCGGCAAGGATACCGCTTAAAAATTTACCGATACCATAAGTAAGGTAAATAGCAAAACCGATAGTTCCAAGTTGTTCAACGGTAAAAACATTGTTTTCTATCAAAGTAGGTTTGATAATATCAATGTTTTTGCGGGTAAAATAAAACAAGGCATAGCCAAAATACATAGAAAAGAACATTTTGATACGCCAGTGTTTATATTGCTTAGCGATAACTTGCTCATCTTTTAGTGGGGCAGCATCGGGAAGCGGTTTAAAATAATTTTTTATCTTGTCTAGCATTTACTTCTCCTTTTTATAAAAAAATAAACAAACAGTTGCAAAAAAAATTTGCAAAAGTCCGCTAGTAGCATTATATGTGCTTACAAAAACATTATAACATAAAAATAGTAATTAGAACCATTTGCTTTTGGCTTTTTTAATAACTATAATTTTTTTAGGAGATTTTTTATATGAAAGAAATTATTGACCTTATTAAAAATGCAAAGTGTTTAACGGCTTTTACCGGGGCGGGTATTTCGGTGGAAAGCGGTATCCCCCCTTTTCGCGGTGCGGGCGGTCTTTGGGAAAAATATGACCCCAAATATATTGAAATTGAATTTTTTTACTCCCATCCAAAAGAATCTTGGGCGGAAATGAAAAAGATATTTTTTAATTCTATGGGTGTAGCAAAACCAAATACTGCCCATAAAACTTTAGCCAAACTTGAAGAAATGGGCTTTTTAAAAGGTATTATTACCCAAAATATAGATAATTTGCACCAAAAAGCCGGTAATAAAAAAGTTTTGGAATATCATGGCACGATAGATACCCTTGTTTGCACAAAATGTTCTAAAAAATATAAGACAAAGGATACCGATTTAACACCGGATTTGCCAAGTTGTTCCTGTGGCGGTATTTTAAAGCCGGATTTTGTTTTTTACGGAGAAGGTATAAACCCGCAAGTTTACCAGGAATCTTTGGCCCTTGCTTTAAAAACAGATGTTATGTTTGTTGTCGGCACTTCCGGCGAAGTTATGCCCGCCTGTTCTTTACCTATGGCGGCAAAACAGCAAAACGGGGCTGTTATTATTGAGATTAACACTTTGCCTTCGGCTTACACGGCTTCTTTAAGTGATTATTATTTTGAGCAAAAAGCCGGAGATTTCTTTGGCGAAATTGCCAAAAGAATAGGGTAAATTAGTATTATCTCTACTACTTAATATATATTAATGGGACTAAAGACCTACTTTAAATTAGGCCTTTTGCCCCTTGAAAAAAATGAGTTTATGCGCTAATATATATTTAGAAAGATGCAAAGGAGATAATATGAAAAGGTTTTTCCCCGTTGTAATCAGAAGGAGTACCAGAATTATTTTTAATAAGGCCGTGTGCTTAAATCTGGCCTTAGTAATGTTATTTAATTTAACCAGCCCCGTTTTTGCCGCAGCAAATCAAAACAAACAAGAGGAAGAAAAACTTTTACAAGAATTAAACCAAGAATTACAGGCGCAGTATATCAAAAATACGGCCTCTCCTTTGGATAATTATTTAAACCTCTGCTTAAAAAACAATGATAAAAATGCTTGTGATAGATATGTCACTGAAGTAAACAAAATGTTTACTGATACCGCTGATGAAACAGCAAAAGGTAAAGAAGTTAAAGAAGAGGTTTTTAAACCTCTTCCCAAAAAAACATTTATTAAAGATTTAACAGAAAATACCAAAAAAGAAGTTGAAGATAATTCCCTAGCAATAACACAGGAATATAACAAACAAAAAAATCTTCTTGAACAAAAATATAGAGGTGTTGGTGTTAATTCTCCGGAATATTCTAGTTATATTTTTGCAAAATCTTCCTTAGATAATTGGCAAAAGCAAAATTTGAAATCTTTAACCGATTGGCAACAGGAAATTTTGGAAAATAGCGATAGTCATTATCAAATTTATTTAGAAGAATTTGAAAAAAATGTCCAAGAATATAAACAAGATAAAGAAAATGCCTTAAACGAATATCTTAGAGAACTTGCCAATGATACAATGGCTGCTTATCAAAAGGCCTCTGATAAATCAAAATTGAAATTTGTGCCTGTTTTTGTTTATTTGCTTTCTATGGAAAGCCCGAAGGCAAAACTTTTAACCAGCGCACAAAGAAGTGAAATTTATAAATTTTTTAATAAAGTCATTTCCCCCTCTAATAAAACAAATCCCTGTCGTCTTCAAACAAGACAGAGAAATACTAATGAACTTGGGGCTTATAAGGCCTGGCAAGATCATTTAAACCGCATGGAAGAAGAAACAAGGGGTTCTCTTTCCGCAAGGGATCAGGTTGCGGCCCAAACCCGCGGCTATGAACAAAGAGTTTCCGCTGATTTGCAAGCCCCTATAACAGAACTTGCCGACGAAGGTGCCTGTAAGGCAGCCCTTAGTGCCGTTACAGGGCTTTCTTACTTTAAAGGTTGGGATATGTCCTCAGTTGCTATGCTAATGATGAAGAATGCTATGGAACCTATGGCCTCCCAAGTTTTACTCGTCGGTACGCAAACTTTAATTGAAACAAACAGATTAGATTCTCTTATGACTCTTGCCCAATATATGGTTGATATGGAAGCAAGCTATGAAAAACAGGATGATTTAAGATTAAAAGAAGCAATTTTCTTTGATAACAAATTTTATAAAACCCCTTATGCTACTTCCCGCTATAGCGAGCAAGACGGCGGCGGAGATGTCTGGCAAGATATGGCCGAAATGCTTGCTAAAGATAAAACAATAGGCAGCAAACAAGTTCAACAAAAAATTCTTGATCGTGCCGTAAGTTTTTCTATCGGTAATGGAAAACTAAGATTTAATCATAATTTGCCTTTTGTTTATGGATTGCTTTTGCATAATCCTCAGGTAATTGATACTTTTGTTCCCTCAAGTGCAGTAGCTTTTTCCTACGATAAGTACACATATAGGGGAAATAATGTTTATTTCCATTACAATGATGAAGATATTGAAATTTATATAAAGGAAGACGGCAAAGCCCCCTTCTATTTATCCGATAGTGCAGAGATTGAGCATATGTTTGATAAAGTTCGCCGTAAAGTGGGAGATGTTAGAAAAGAAACCTTGCAACGCCATAAAGCTGAATTGGCAGGAAAAAGAGAGGCCTATTTCAAATATTTTAAAGATAAACGCAAAGGTTTAAAACCAAGTGCCGTTTTTGCCGAGGAATTTTATAAAGCAGACTTTATTGACTTAACTATAGATGAAAAATTGGCAATGGATAACGCTTTAGAGAAAAAATATCCTCACCTTAAAAAAATCCATTTTGACCATAAACAAAAATTAGAAAAGAACAGAATCCGCGCAAATAGATTAAGCGGAGCTATTACAATGATAGATATTGGCTTAACTTTGTGGTTTGCTGCCGATATCTATAAAGGTATTAAATGGAGCATTAAAGGCGTAAAAGCTGTTAGAGATTTGTTTAAAGCCGGCAGAGCGGTAAAAGGTCTTTCAGATGCAAAAAGAGTTGCCTTCCTTAAAACTTTTGCAAAAAAGAACCCTAATGCCGTAAAATTAAACAGAAAATTAAACAGAGTTAAAACAATGCCCCAAAGAATGGTTAATAATTTGCCCAAATATAAAGCAAAAATTAAAGAATATAAAGTTAATACAGAATCTCTTTTAACCAATTATAGCGGGACACCGGGAGGCATGGTTTATTCTCAAAGAATGGCTAATCCTACAGGAATACATGGGTTTTATGCTAAGAAATATGTTAGCGCCACAGCCAAGGCGGCAAAAGCTGTTGCCCCTATTGATATTGCCCAAAAAGATACTTGGTGGACTAGACTTAGAGGAAAGGCTGGTAAACCTAAAGAATATCAATCAATAGAGTTTAACAATGAAGGTATTTTGGAAATAGACGGAGATTTGTTTAAAACTTATAAAGCTACTATGAATATAGAAGATATTTCTGCCTATAATGCTTTGATAGATAAAACTATTGCTAATTTGGAAAAAGAATTAGAATTAAATAAAGACAGAATTGCCTTCCTAGCAAGAGAATATAACAAAGCCGATGCTTTAAGTGAAGCCGAACTTCTTGAATATGAGAAGTTTAGAGATATGGCAGAAAATCTTGGAAATTTAAAAGAAAGACGTTTTGTTACTTTTAGATTTAATGATGTCCAAAAATTATCCATAAAAGAAAAATGGGGTATGCATGAAAAAGGACACGTCGTGCTTCCTATATACGATGCCAAAGGCGAAATCGTTTCCCAAGTTGCTTTGGATAAGGCCCTAAAAGCTACTCAAGATTTGACTAATAAAGTAAAAGTCGGACAAAAGATAGTTTTAAAAGATGGAAAAATCTATTTGGGAGAAGATATTCTTAATGTTAGTATCGGTGCACCGAAAGCAACAATTACCCTTCTTGGTAAATCCGGTGCTAAAGTGGAAGATTTATCTTTCTTATCTTTAAGAGAGAAAAAAGATAAAATGTGGTCTTTATATCTCAATAATGCTTTAACTTTCTCTGCAGCTTCAACAAGTTTAAACTTGTCCTTGGCTAAAGCTCCGTTTAGTATTCCAAAAGAAGAAGGTAACCGCTATTATGTAAGTCAGGGCTTAAATATGGGTTTAAGTGTTGCAATACCTTATTTGTTCTCTTTCTTATCACCAATGGCAGCACCTTTAGTTAAACGCTACGGAGCAAGCAGAATGCAGGTTACTTCTTTAGGTATAGCCGGTGTAGGTATGAGTTATGCTTGGTTTGGTGGTTATAATGGTTTTGCAACTAAAAAACATGATGAAAAAGGCAATTTGGTTTATGACGAAAACGGAAAAACCGTTATTGCCGATAAAGCCCCTTCTTATTGGCCTTTAATTATTGCTTCTTTGGCTTCAGGTATATCTTCTTCTTTGACTAGAGCTTCTTTGAATATTGCTATCAACAGATATCAAATATCTAAGAGCACTATGACAAAGAGTATGCTTGCCAAAAATTTCGGTTCTTTATTTATGACAGTTATCCCTGCCGGTGCAGATTTAGCTATCGGTCATAAAGATAATTTGGACTTTTCAATTTCTTATCCGTTCCTTGCCGGATTATCTATTGTTGGGGCAGGTTTAATGCTTAGAAATATTCCCTCAAGCGTTGCAAAAGAATCCAAATATTTATTAATGCCAAATAAGAAAAGAATACCTGAAGGGGTAAAATGGAGAGATTTATCTCTTGCTCAAAAATGGGATTTAAGACCTCGCTTCAGCGATTGGGGCGATTTATCAAGAGAAAGTATTAAATCTTTCTCTCTAGTTAATCCTTTTGCAAAAACAAAAACAATTATGCCCTACTATTTAAGCTTTATGTCCTTTGGTGCAACGGAATCTTATTCTTACTTTAAAGTATTTAATAGTTTTACAAGAGATACCGTAGAAGATTACACCGAAGGAGTTAAGAAATCTGACGGACAGAACTTCTTTACCAGTAATGATAATAAATTCTTTGCTTCTGCTATTGCAACTATTCCAAGTTTTATTGTCCGTTGGAAATTTGCCAGAAAAGATAATTTCTCTAAAGGTGTTTTACACAATATCTTGTTTACAACAGCCGGTATTTCCCTATTAATGTTGCCTAGCGAAAATCTTTCTAAGGATAAAAACCTTGCTTTAGGTATTGCAAGCGGTTGTTTGATTGGTGCGGGAACGGCAAATATGTATCAATACTTGCAAAAAATAATGTTAAAAGATATTGTTACCGATATGCGCTTAGTAAGAAAATATAAAAAAGTTTCTGCTTTGAAGACAACTGCTCAATCAGCTTATGCAGGGGCAAATATCGGTCTTGCTATACCGATAGCCTATAGTAAAGGTTTTGCCGAGAGATATAAAAAAGACGAAGTTGACGATCAACATAGTGCAGACTTTAAGGCAAATCAAAGAGTTTTACCTATTGCCCTTACGGTATATGGTCTTGGTATTATACCCTTATTTAGAACGCCGTTTAAAGCAGAAATTGTTACGCCGTTTGTTACTAGGGTAAGTAAAAATAGTCCATATATTACAATTCCTTTCGGTATTAATGCTATGCATAACTTGTTCTTTAATACAAGTAAGCAGACACCTATTGCTATGCCTTTTGTCCCGAAAGTAAATACAGCAATGCCTTCTATGAATATAGATTTGGTTTTACCTAAACCCAAATTGAATTTTGAATCTATAAAATATGAAGGCCTTACCCCTATTCAAACAACTCAGCAGAGCGTGGAAGAAGAAACTGCCTCCTCTGAAAAATAAATTAAATAGTTTTACCATAAAAAACCCGCCTATTTTTGTAGGCGGGTTTTTATTTGTCAAGATTTTACTTTAAGGCCTTTGAGTTAAAAGGATAAGGATAATAATCTTTAAGTTTTTTACAAACAATACGTTTTGCTTTTTTACCGGATAAATCTGCCGTGCAAACAGGCATATCTTGTGAGCCAAACTCTGCCATAACTTGCCTGCAGGCACCGCAAGGGGTGCTTAAAGGGCCAAGACCTTTTTGTTTAAAAACGATAACAATTGCTTTAATTGCTTTTTCCCCCGCAGCAATTGCACTGAATATGGCACATCTTTCCGCACAAATTGTTACGCCGTAGGAAGCATTTTCAATGTTTGTGCCTTTATAAATTTTACCACTTTGTCCAAGAACAGCCGCACCGACTTTAAACCTAGAATAAGGTGAATAGGAATTTTCCATACCTTCTCGTGCATGTTCAATGAGTTTATCTAAAAGTTCTTTTGATAATTTCATAGTCTTTATCCTCCCCGTCTAAATAAGATACAAATAAATTTACTCTACGTCAAGGGTTTTTTTAATTTGTTTTGCGATTTCTTTTTGTTTAAAGACATATTTA
>JAFXVA010000046.1 GCA_017534965.1 Elusimicrobiaceae bacterium
CAACTTTTGCAGCAATAAAACCAAACGGGCTTGTGGTATCTTCCTGTTGTAAAACAATCATCGCAAGGGTAGCACCCGTTTGCTCATTTATTATGGTATTAGCTTCAAGCCCGACCTGATTAGAATACAGATATACATAGTTGAAAGCATCATTGGCTTTAACATAACCTACTAGATTCCTATTCTTTAAGGCATATTCAATGGGTAATTTGCCGTATTTATCTTTTACTAATAAATTTTTCCTATCTATTTTATTTAACTCTTTGGCAATATCTATAGGTAGCATTGTTTCAAAAGAGGACCATTTTTCCGTAAATTTCGGCGCTTTAGGATAAACTATTTTAGTCATAATAATCGGCATAAATATACCGCCGATTTTATTTAACAAATTATTTTCGGTTGTAGTAGTCGGTTTGGCCGGGGCCTCTTCTTCTAAATATTCCTGGGCTTCTTCAAGTGATAATTGATATAACTGATGAGCGGGTTTTAAATTAAGAGCTTCCTGATAATCTTTTACTGCGCCTTGATAATCTTTAAGATAATAAGCTTTTATAACACCGCGATTATAAAGATAATCAGCATTTTTGTAAAGTTCAATAGCGCTATCAAAATCTTCTTTTGCGCCCTGATAATCACTTGTAAGACGTTTTAACCAAGCTCTAAGATAGAAATATTTATGTTCTGCCTTGTTTAAAGCTATGGCCCTATCTAAATCTTTTATTGCGCTTTTGTATATTTTTAATTCCATCTTTGTTTTAGCGCGTAAATAATAAGCCAAATCGTCATTAGGGTCATTTTTTATAACTTGGCTTAACTCTTTTAAAAGGCCTTTAGGATCTTCTCTGATAATATCTTCAACGGACATATTATCATAGACTTTTACCTCTTTTTCAGGGGCTTTATAATCAACCGGGGCCGTTGTTTTTTCTGTATTTTCACTTATTGAAGAATCTTGTTGTTTCTCCTTAAGATAATCTGTAGCAGTTTGCAAAAGTTTTGTTGCTTTTTCTGGTGCAATATTTGCATAAGCAAGTTCTTCTTCTAGATAAGATAAGAAAAGGCCTTTTGCTTCAGAAGTATTTTGTTCCGCTAAAGTCTGTTTCGTCCTTGCTTCGGCATTTTCAAAAGCTTTTTTAATAGCAGGCGTTCTGTTGAATAATTGCTCAAGGGTTATTTCCCCCACCAAAACTTGTCTTAAAACTTTTGGCAAAGGCAAAATAAAGGCATGTAATTTATTAGACTTTTCCTTACCAAAAACTTGTTCTTTTACGCCATCAACAAAATTTATTTGCTTTTGCTGCGTCGTTTTATCTTTTTTAGTAGTCTCTTGTTCTAATTCTTCAGTCCATCTATTCAAAACCGCTTTATATCTTGTATTGGTAGGATCTAATTCTGCAGCTTTTTGCATATCTGCCATTGCTTCTGATTGTTTTTCAAAATTATAATATTCCAATATAGCGCGGTCGTAGCGATATTCAACATTATTAGGGTCATATTTTATAGCTTCATTTATATTATCATATGCCTCTTGGACTTTACCTTGATCCCGGGTTTTTTTGTATTTCTTAAAATATTTATTTGCTTTTTGTTTGGCAATAATTTCCGGTGAAATATTAGCAGGGGCTTTGCCCTTGGCTTTTCTTCTTGCAGGTTTTTCTTGTTCTTCGGCTAAAGCTTCCTGGGCTTCTTCCATAGATAACTGATATAATTCTGTGCCCGGTTTTAAATTAAGGGCTTCCTGGTAATCTTCTATTGCGCCTTGATAATCTTTAAGGAAATATTGTTTTATAACAGCGCGGTTATATAAATAATCAGCAGTTTTATTTAATTCAATAGCTTTATCAAAATCTTCTTTTGCACCTTGGTAATCTTCCGTAAAACGTTTTAACCATGCTCTTTCAAAATAATATTTATGATTTGCTACCTCAATAGCAATAGCTCTATCTAAATCTTTTATTGCGCTCTTATAGATTTTTAATTCTGCCTTTGCTTTTGCGCGTAAATAATAGGCCTCATGATTAGCAGAATTTTCTTTTACAATTTTGCTTGTTTCTTTTAAAACGCCTCTAGGATCTTTTTTAATCTTTTCTTCAGATATATTTAATTGTTGACCTGCAAAATAATCTTTAGAGGTTTGCAAAAGTTTTTCTGCTCTTTCTTCGGTAATACCGGCTGCCGCAAGTTCTTCTTCAAGATATTTTAAGAAGAGATTTTTATCAGGATTATTTCGGTCATATAAAGCATCTGCTGTTCTTTTTTCGGCCTTCGCAAAAGCTGTTTCAATAGCAGGAACTCTGTTTAATAATTGTTCTAAAGTTATATCACCGCTTAAAAGCTGTAATAAAACTTGTGGCACCGGCACCATGGAAGAATATAATTTATTGGAAGCTCTTTTTCCAAAAATCTTGTCAAATAAACCTTGAAGTTCACTTAAATGTTGTCCGTTTGAATATCTAACTGCACCTACCGGGACAGGAACGGGCGTCATTGCGGCAACTCTTGGGGATTCTAAATTAATCTTGTTATTAAAATTTGCCCGTATTTCATAAACATTTGAATCCTCTTCAGATGATTTATTATTTTCATCTTGAGAAGATTTTTCTTTTTTCTTATCGGCTTTGGCTTGTTTTTCGTAAAGTTTAACTTGTTGTTTTTGTCTTTCGTAATTGATAATATTATTCTTTTCTAAAGAAGAAAGTTCTCTGCCGGCACTGGGTCCGCCGTGAAATTCATTTAAAATACCTTCTATTCCAAAATTGCCTGTCAAAAGTCCTCTTCCCGCTGA
>JAFXVA010000047.1 GCA_017534965.1 Elusimicrobiaceae bacterium
GCTAAAATTGGTGTTAAATGGACCGGGCATACCGAACTTTTAAGACATTATGCCAAAAAAGATGGCGCTTTAATGCTGTTTAAAACCTCAAAATTAATGTGCGCCCTAGCAAGTGAACATTTTGCCATAAAAGATTTACCGAAAATCCTGACAAAAAAGAGAATAAAAAATTCTCTGGAACTTTTATTTAAAATAATCGGCAAAAAAGCACCTGTTGGCTTATGCGCTTTAAATCCTCATGCTTCTGACGGCGGAAAATTTGGAACGGAAGAAGCAAAAATACTTATCCCTTTAGTTAAAGAGTTTAAAAAGAAAGGATACAATTTAACAGGTCCTCTACCTGCCGATTCTTTATGGCAAAAGCATAAAGAAGGTGTTTTTAAGGCCATTTTATGTTTGCAACATGATATTGCGCTGGTTGGTATGAAACTTGCGACTTCTGAACCTATAGTTCATATAACTGCCGGTTTAAAATTTATTCGCACAAGTCCCACCCACGGAACAGCTTTTGATATTGCCGGCAAAAATAAAGCCGACTCTAAAAGCATGCTTGAAGCTATACAAACGGCTTATACTCTTACAAAATAAAAACTAATAAAAACCCTTTATTGTTAAATGGTCCATTTAATATTATAATATTATCATAGGGGTTTTTTAGTGTTTAATAAATTTTTGCGGATAATAACCGCTTTTTGTGTGCTTTTAAATTATTTATATTTACCTGTTTTCGCAGAAGAAAACGGGCAAGAAACTCTGCCTTCTTTTGAAAACTCCGCCTTAGCAAACCAAACAAAACAAGAGGAATTTAGACTTTTTGATGCTTCCAGTTATGATTTTTTAGAACCTCAAAAGCCCCTATTTTTACCTGAAAACAGCAGAGAAAATATCAACTCTCCGGAAGAAAATTATTATCAATATTCAAGGGCTTACCTTGAAAAAGCAATCAAAGATATGAAAGGCGGTCTTGAACTTCAAAAACAAGGCCTTGAATATATGGAAATTTTAAACCCCTCTTTACTTTTGCCTATTTACGGAACCACAATTTCTATGACGGGGCGTAAAACTTTCGGTCTTAACTACAATGCAAAAAAATATAAAACAAAAGGCACTGTTTACGACGTAAATCAA
Organism: Elusimicrobiaceae bacterium; assembly: GCA_017534965.1. Taxonomy (GTDB): domain Bacteria; phylum Elusimicrobiota; class Elusimicrobia; order Elusimicrobiales; family Elusimicrobiaceae; genus Proelusimicrobium. The sequence goes on from JAFXVA010000047.1 coordinate 1,129, forward strand.
AGTGGGCTTAGTTTTGTTCAGGAAATGCAACTTAAAATTCAAGGTAAAGTTAACGACAGAATTTTTGTTGATGTGGACTATGATGACCAAAGAGAAGATGAGCAAAATATCTCTTTAAGTTACCGCGGTAAAGGTAATGAACTTGTGCAAAGTGTAGATTTTGGTGATATTCAGGCAAGTTTACCGGGGACGGAATTTTTATCTTATAATCAAAGAGTTTTCGGTGCAAAGATGCACTTAAAACACGGCGGAGCAAATTTACATTTAGTAGGCAGTCAAAATAAGGGCGAAAAAAAGAGTAAACAATTTAAAGGCAATAGCGTTTTTGAAACAACTAAAATTCAAGATATCGCTTATATGCGAAGAATTTATTATGATTTGACCTTCGGCTGTAATAGCAGTTCAACTTTTTGTGATACCACTTGGAAAAGTGCTATTGTCCCAAATTCAGAAAGAGTTTATTTAGATAATCACACAAATAATGGCTATCTTGAAGCCATAACCGCACGAGACTTAAATATTGCCTCTACAACATATCCTATAGATGGTGGAACGGCAGGTTTTAAACTTTTAACAAGAGGTGTTGATTACACTATTGATTACAATAGAAATATTCTTATTTTTTCAACTCAATTAAAAGATACCGATGTTATTGCTATAAACTATCAAAATATTGATGGCGCTTGGGTTGCCGGATCCCCTACGGCTGATCCTGTAATTGTTAAAACACCAAATGATAGATATTTAGTTGACCCAAACGAAGCCGGGTGGCAACTTGAAATTAAACGTTATTATAATATCGGAGCTAAACAAATTGCACAAGATAACGGACAAGGAAATTTTATTTTAAAACTACTTGAATCTGACGGAAAAGAAACCTGCGCCCCAGGAGACGTGCGTAATTTTTGTAAATATACCGTTGACTATGATAAAGGTATTTTTGAAATATTAGGACGTTTCGATGAACCTTCCGCTTATACTCCAACGCCTGTTTCCGCTGCGCACAGATACTTCTTTATACAATATAATTCCTCTACAAAAACTTTTTTCTTAGATAACAATATTGTCGTTCAATCAGAAACAATTAAAGTAAACGGCGCAACCATGGCAAGAAACAAAGATTATTATATTGATTATGCCTCCGGTTATTTAACTTTTTATAATGAAAATTTAATTGGAAGTTCAAGTGTAATTGATGCAACCTACTCGCTGGCAAATGATACTTCTGCCCAAGATACAACTTTGCTAGGCGGGCGTTTTAATTATAATTTTACGGATAATATTTCTATCGGTGCAAGTATTTTAAATGATGCAGGCAACAAGCCCTCAAAAGTGCCTAATGTGGGTGATATGGCAAAAAGTTTAACAACAACAGAGGCAGATTTTAAAGTAAAAGATTTACAAATCACAGAAGGGCTTGATGTTTCTTTAGGCGTTGAAGCCGCCCAAAGCAGAAAAGAAGAAAACTTGTTTGGCTATGCAATGGTTGATAATATGGACCAAAGTAAAGAAGGGGTGGAGGCCTCTGTCATTTTTAATGATTGGAAAATTGCCTCTAACCCAAGTGCTAAACAAAACTTCCTTAATGCAATACATTGGGACTCTCAAGAAATAAAAATTTTGGAAATAAACCCAAAAGCTGCCGCAGGGCCAAAAGACACGCAAAATGTTTTAGTTATTGATTATGATTTTTCCCTTGCAAAAGATTATGGCTTAAGCGACGATGAAAACGAACTTTCTTTAGTGTTTCCGATAAGTGATTACGGTGCTGATTTTACAAATAAAACTTTACTTGAACTTTCTATGCTTGGTATTGAAAACGGCCCCTATATTAATATTTCCTTTGGAACGATGAGCGAAAAATCAGATAATTATGATGTTATACCGGCTGATTTAAATGTTGGAGATATTTTCCCCACTTGCAGTAAATATTATGTGCCGGGGATGTTTTCTGTTCCTAAAACAGAAGATTTACGTTGCACTGGTGAGCTTACACCTAGTGAAGACGTCGGTTGGGTTTATGTAAACCCGGATGGCACTTGGCAAAGATATGACCCTTTTAGAAATAATAAATATAACCCCCAACCACAACCCAACGGCATAATTGACAGCCAAGATTTGAATAATAACGGCATCTTAGACAGCCATGATGCAAGTGCCGGCGGAGATTTTGGTTATAACGGAGAAAATTTAATAATAGATCCCGCGCAAACCGGGCTTGAAAATAATATTATTAACTTTAGCGGTTGGAAACAATTTCAAAGAGAAATTTCTTTACCGGACCAAATGCGCTGGGGTAATATAAAACAAATGCGTATAACTTTAAAAAGAAACCCCGCCGGCCCAGACTCTGGAACTATAAAAATTGCAAAACTTGCCGTCAGCGGAAATACTTGGCAGGAAATTAACCCAACAGATGCTATTTTACCTTACGGTATAAACAATATTGACAACCCCAATTATAAACCGATTTTTAATGATCCGGGCGACGGCGGCAAAGTATTTAGAATGTTATATGGCTCTATTAGTAATATCCGCGGTTCAAATGCAAATAATGTAAAAGAACAATCTTTGGCTTTACAATATAATTTTGCAAGCGCAAGCACAAATAATATTTTTGTGCAAAGGAATTTTTCAAGAATGGACTTTTCCGAGCATAAACAATTTAACTTTTTGCTTTATAATGACGGGATGGCAAACCCTAATACTTATTTCTATTTACAAATTGCTTCTGATGATAATAACTATAGCCAGGTTAAAATACCTTTAGATTTTACAAATGAGTGGCGTTTATATACTTTAAAAATGATTGATACCAACGGCGACGGCGTGCCTGATCGCTTGGAAGCAGATTGCCCTTATTTAACACCTGAAAATGTAACCAATGAAGGTATTTTAAATTATAAAAGAATTGGCATAATAAAAACAGGTTTTATTTCTGATGATACAACAGCCAAAGGAACCGTTTGGCTTGATGATATCTTCTTAGGAGATGCTGTTGTTCGTAAAGGCGAGGCCTATAGTGCTTATGCAAAAATTGATATGGATAATTGGTTTGAAACAGGCGCAAAAATAAGATATATGGACGAGAACTTTCAAACTCCAGTAAGCGTGCCTCAAAACCAGGAAAATACAACGCAAGATTATTATTTTAAATTTAAACGTTTTAAAAATTTACCGATTAATGCAACTTACTATAAATCTGATATAGACACCCCTGACGTGCTTGATTATACTTCAAGCAACAATGTAAGTTTGCTTGACCAAGGCAAAGTAAAAAGAGATAAAGGATCTATTAAAGCAGAATATATTAACCCTAATATGCCAAGAATCGGGGTAGAATATACTTTTACTAATGCAGATTATAAGAAAATGCAAAGGAGTGATGATAATAAAACTTATAGCATAAATGTAAATTGGACCCCTAACAAGCAAAAGAAAATAAAAAATATTACGGCAAGCGCTTCTTTAAACAAAATCGGTATTGACTATAGCACCGAAAGAATTTTAGAAGCCCCCTCAACTTATTATAATACAATGGAAACCCAGCAAAATTATAGTGCAAAAATTTCTTTTGAACCCTTTAAGGGCAGTTCCATTGTGCCGACTTATAGTTTGACTACCGCTGATGAAAAACGGAAATATTTTGATGCTACTACTTTTAAAGAAAGAAAATATGATAAATATGCAACGCAAAATGTCGGGGTTAGCACAACGCTGCGTTTAAACCGCTGGCTTAACCCAAGCGCAAGTTATAATATAAGTATTAAGGAAAACAACAATCTTTCCCCCACCTCTTATTCCGTCAGAAATACTACTTATGATTTTGATATTGGCGAAGTAAAAACCATAAACAGAAACTCCAGCGGGGCTATAACTTTAGGCCTTAGCGGGCGCGATATATTACCGCAAAACAAATTGCTTTCCAATTTAAGTTTATCCTTAAACTATCGTATGCAAGACGGCGATTCCTGGTATTATGTGGATAATGATTTTAATTCCCTTGATAAAATTTGGCTTAGAAGTTCACTTGGGTTAAATTCCCCCTATTCTTACAGAAACAATATGACCCTTAGGGATACTTATTCCTTAACGGCCCGTTGGATGCCTTTTAAAGAATATAGCGGATTTGATAATTCCCATTTAAGACCTTTAAAGAATTTATCTTTAATAAGTAATGCTTCCCTTTCTTATCAGACAACAGAATATCTTGGTTCTTCTTATAAAACAAAAACAACTAACTTGCCTGATTTAATTGTTTATTTAGACCAATTAGAAAACTTTTGGACTCAAAGTCCTAATTTCTTAAGTGGTATAAACCTTAAACTAAAATATAATTTGGCAACTAATAATGTCCAGTTAAGCGAAGATAATAAAGAATCTTCTTATGGCTCTGATTTGCGCTTTATTTTATTTAATTTATTTGATACAAATATTAATTATTCACACCAAACCTTGCAAAAAGATAATACCCTTGTTTCTAAACGTTTGGAAAATTATGTCCGAGATGATTTTTCTTTCCAAACATCTTTTAACTATAAGAACTTCCGTTTTACACCAAAAATGACTTATATTTACGACAGAAGGACCCAAGTTGATAATGTTTTAGCCGATAATGTAAAAGAAATTGTGCCAAGTTTTAATATTAAAGCAGATTTCAATATGCCAAGGGCTTTAAGATTGCCTTTTACCTCTAAAGATTATCTTGCAACAAACCGCGTTATTTGGAACACAAATATAAGTTATTCGCGCAGGCGTTCTTACACGGTAAATGAAAACAGAAACTTATTTAATGTTAATACAAGTTTTGATTATGAATTATCAAAAAATATACGCTTTACTTTAAGCGGTAGTTATGAAATTTTTGATCATCTTTATATTGATACACAAAGCTACACCGCTTATAGTCTTGGTTCTTTGTTAACAATTCAATTTTAGTATGAAAAAATTTTTAGTAAAAATAAAAAATCTTATTTTATATTTGCTTTTTCCAAGAACTTGTTTTTGTTGTGGTATTGATTTGCCTGCAAAAGAGCAGGGCTTTTTGTGTAAAGAGTGTCTGAAGAAATTAAAGAAGCCGGGCCCTATAATTTGCCAAAGGTGTGGAATAACTTTAAAAGACGGCGGGGCGCATTGTTTTAATTGCCGAGGGACAAAAGCAAAACATTTTAAATGTTCTTTGATAAGGTCTGCTTTAGATTTTAATGAACCTTCGCGATCTCTTATCCACGGCTTAAAGTATGAAAAATATACAAATATCGCAAAATTCTTTGCCCCTTTAATGTATAAAACTTTGCTTGAAAATCCAAATATGCTTGAAGCAGAATATTTTGTGCCTGTTCCGATACATAAGAAAAGATTTAAGAAGCGCGGTTTTAACCAAGCGGAAGTTTTGGCGCGCGAGTTAAGTGCTTTAGCAGATATTCCCATCTTAAATGCTCTTGAACGTATAAAAAACACAAAAAGCCAAACCAAATTAACCAAGAAACAAAGAGCCGAGAATATAAAAGAGGCCTTCACTTGTCAAATACCAAGTGAAATAAAAAAGAAAGCCGTAATTTTAATTGATGATGTTTGCACAACCGGCGCAACTTTAGAAGAGTGCGCAAAAGTTTTAAAGAAAGCAGGTGCGCGTGAAGTTTACGCCCTTTGCGCCACTAAGGAATAGGGTTAAATCTTTAAATATTTAAACTCAAAACAAATAACTATAAAGAATATAAAAACAGGCGACCAGCCGGCAATAAACGGGTTTATCATGCCGCTTTCCCCGGCGGAAGTCATTAAAGAAACTATCCACCAAAAGCCAAAGCCGATACAAAGCGCAAGAATAATATTAATTAATTTGCTTGAGCGTTTTAAAGCAATAGCAAAAGGTAAACCCAAAAGGCACATAATTATTGTGGCAAAGGGTGCTGCAAGTTTTGTATTGATAAAAGTTAATTCTTGAAAATAAGTAAGCCCGCTTGCTTTTAAAAACTTTATTCTGTTAAATAAATCTTTTATATTTAGGTAGGATGGTTTTATTTTGCCAACAGCAATTTGGTCCGGCGGAATATAAAAATCAGATTGCATTGTTTCAAAGGTTTCTTCTTTATCAATACTTGAACCATCGCCAAAAGTGCGGATAAAGCCATCTTCAAAAACCCAAGTTTTTTCTTCTTCGTTCCAGCGGAAGTTTTTGGCATTAATCTGTTTTGAAATGCCCCAATTATTATCATAAATATCAATAAACATTCCTTGCATTAAGCCCTGTTCCGGGTGGACTGATTTTGCAAATAAAATGCGTTTATCATCAAGGCGGATAGTAACATCATTTTGAACATTAAACTGCCAATCTTTATGACCGCGTATTTTGCGCTGAAGCGTCAACTCCGCCTTTTTACTTAAATCGGGAATAAGAAATTCCTGCACTAAAAAGCCACATAAAGCAACAAGTAAAATACAGGTAAAAATAGGTTTAAAAATCTGCCTGACACTAAACCCACCGGCAAGGCAGGCCGTCCACTCTCCGTTAGAAATCATATCGGAAATAACAAACAAACCGCTTAAAAGGCAACAGACAGGCAAAATCATAACAAGCCAAGAAGGCATTGAAAGAAGCGAATATTTTAATACCAAACGAATAGTGGTATCATAAGTATTTATCCAGCGCATTTTTTCAATACTATCGCCTAAAAAAATAAGCAAAGAAAAAATACAAACAACAAATAAAAACGGACCCCAAAATTTACGTGCTATATATCTTGATAACATATTAGTTAGAAAGTTTCTTCCTCCATAAATATATACCGATAATTAAACCAATTATTACCGGCAATAGTGGCACAGCAAAAGCAAGCGGTGCAAAAGTTATTTTTTCGCCAAGACTTGAGCCGAAATAAAGCAACCCGAAATAACCGAAAATAAAACTTAAACTTGCCACCATTGCCCCTGCCCTGCCCGCTTTTTTGGTTATTACAAAAGAAAATGGACAGCTTAGTAAAAAGAATATTAAAGGCGAAAGAGATAAGGCAAGTCTAAACATAACTTCGGGCTGATAATCAGCGCGGTTTTTTGCGTCTAAATCTTTTTCTTTAAGGGCTTTAATAATTTGCGGTGTTGTTAACTCGCTTGATTTTAAACGGCGGGTTTCCTTTGTTTGTTGCACTAAAGGAATAGAGATTTTATAAGTATCAAATTGCGCTGTTATTATTTTGCGTTGGTCTTGGCCGTCTAATCTTTGCATTTGGCCTTTATCCAGAACAAGAGTTATGGCTTGGGTTGTAATATTAACTTTACCTTTGGCAGCATTTATTTTTGTGCTTAAAGCAGTTTTATCGTTTTTACGCGAAAGGTGCACTTGCTCTAAAACTTTGCCTGATTTATCAACCTGCTCGGCAAACAAATCCCAATCGCCTATATCAAGAAAAGTTTTTGGCTTTATATTTATGCGCGATATTTTGCTTGCAATATCTTCTTTTGCGGCTTCCACCTTATGCCTGCCTTGCGGGCTTAGCCAGGCGCTAAAATAAATTAAAATAAAAGTTAAAATCAAGGAAAAAACAAAAAGTGGCTTTGCAATTTCAAAAAAAGAAAAGCCCGCCGCCCGCAAGGCCATAACTTCGCCCTGCTGGGACATATTTGTTAAAACCATTAAAATACTGATTTGAACGGCTATCGGAATGCTTAAAACCAAAATATCGGGCATCAAATAAAGCATTGTGTGCATAACCCAAAGCATATCTGCGCCGTAATTCATAGCATAAGTAAAAATCTTGGTGAACTGCCCCATAAAAACAACAAAAACAAGCACAAACAATACCCCTGTAAAAAATACAAGGATATTTTTAAATATATATCTAAATATAATACTAGGCATTATTTTTATTTTAGCAAATATAGTTGGCTTACGGCTATAAAACTTTTGGCATTAAATCTTCTAAAAGCGTAAAAAGGGCTTGTATATTATTTTAAATTTTTGTATATTGCTTATACCAATTTATTTTTTAATGAGGTGTCTATGGCAACAGATATTAAGTTTGCTACCGCCGGATTTAGAGGTTTGATAGCAGAAAGTGTTACCGCACAAAATATATATAGAATCGCTTTAGGTATAAGCGAACATATTTTTAATAATAAATACTATGGATTTGAAGGTGAAGGATACCAAAAGCATATAAAAGAAAAGGGCTTTAAATTTAAAAGACCACTTGTTATTGTGGGTAATGACACGCGTTTTTTATCTAAAAAATTTGCCGATATTGTATGTGACACCTTAGCAACGCAAGGTATTTCTGTTAAAAGGGCAAAATATCCTTTGCCGACCCCTGTGGCCGAATGGGCTGTTTTAAAACTCGGTGCGGTTGGCGCGGTTGTTATTACCGCAAGTGAAGCCGATTTTACTCAAAACGGCTTAAAATGGATTTCTTATTACGGCGGTATTGCAAATAACGAGGTCGTTGCCGATATTGAAAAGAATATTCCTGCGCCGTCAAGTCTTTCTAAAGAAATGCCGGAGTTCGGCTATCAAAACACCGCCGTTACGGAAGAAAATTTTAGGGATATGTATTTGGAACATCTCTCTAAAATCATAAATGTAAAAGCTATTAAAAAGGCAAAACTTAAAGTCGGTATTGACCCGCTTTTTGGAACTGCCGATAATTATTTTAGGGAATTTTTAACAAAATGCGGTGTTCAAATTGAAGGCGTGCATGAAGGAACAAATGTCCTCTGTGGCGGTAAAGTGCCTAATGCCGGGCCGGAATCTTTAAGCGAACTTAGCAAACTTGTTGTTAAAAATAAACTGCACGTAGGTATTGCCTGTAACAGCGACTGCGATAAGTTTGGTATTATCGGGCCGGATGGAGCTTGGCTCTCGCCCAACCAAATTGCCCCTTTACTCCTAGAACACACTATTAAAAACCGCAAAGAAAAAGGCAGAATCTGCAGAAGTTTGATTACTACAAACTCTATTGACGAAGTTGCTAAAAAATATAATATGACCGTAAGAGAAACGCCCGTTGGTTTTAAATATATCAATGAACTTATGATGAGCGGACAATATATTTTTGGTGCGGAAGAATCCGGCGGTATTGCTATTGCCAACCACATGCCTGATAAAGACGGCATTATGGCCTGTATGCTACTGCTTGAAATGATGGCAGTTGAAGGTAAAAACTTAAAACAGATTTTAAAAGATTTCTCAAAAACTTACAGCTCTTATTTTGACAAAAAAGTAAGTTTACCCAAAAGAGAAATTGAGATTACTCAGATTATGGAAAAACTTAACATTAATCCCCCTCTGAGTATAAATAAAACTTCCGTTTGGCGTATAGATCAAACCGATGGCTTTAAGTTTATCTTGAAAAACGGCAGCTGGGTTGCTTTAAGACCTTCCGGCACGGAACACTTAATAAGAATCTTTGCCGAAGCTAAGGACCAAAAATTCCTTGATAAACTGGTTGGAGAAGCAAAAAAAATAATTGAAACTTTGTCCTAAACAAAGTTAGGGGGTAAAATGAAAATCAGTAAAATAATTGCGCGGGAAGTTTTAGATTCCCGAGGGTATCCTACACTTAAAACTTCTATCGTTTTAGCCGACGGAACAACAGCAAGCGCTCAAGTTCCAAGCGGGGCTTCAACGGGGGTTCACGAAGCCCTTGAATTAAGAGATAAAGAAAAACGTTTTTTTGGAAAAGGCGTTTTAAAAGCCATAGAAAATATTGCGTTAATAGAAAAGAAATTAAAAAACTTAAATGTTTTTGACCAAGAAAGGCTTGATAAAACTATGTGCGAACTTGACGGAACGCCGAATAAAAGCAAGCTCGGGGCAAATGCTATTTTAAGTGTTTCTTTGGCTGCCGCAAGAGTGGCAAGTATTGCTGCAAGAATGCCACTTTATAAATATTTAAGAGAGACTTGTAATTTAAAAGAAAAAGAATATATCTTGCCTTGCCCGATGTTAAATATTATTAACGGCGGTGTGCATGCTGACAGCGGTTTAAATATTCAGGAATTTATGATTGTGCCTACTAAGCAAAAGACTTTTAAAGAAGCCCTGCAAGCTGCAAGTGAAGTTTACCACACTTTAAAAAATCTTCTTGCTCAAAATAATTTATCAACAAGTATCGGTGATGAAGGCGGTTTTGCCCCAAAAATAAAAAAGCACGAAGAGGTTTTTAGACTGCTTTTAAAAGCAACTGCTAAAGCAGGATACCCTAATATGCCTTTTGCAATAGACTGCGCCGCAAGTGAATTTTATGAAGAGGCCTTTTACTATTTTGAGGGCAAAAAACTATCTTACAAAGAATTAAGTGATATTTATAGCAACTTTGCCGTAAATTTTCCTATAATATCTATAGAGGATCCTTTTGAACAAGATGACTGGCAGGCTTGGGAATATTTTACCCAAAAGGAAGGTAAAAAACTTAATATTGTAGGCGATGACCTTTTTGTAACAAACTTTGACAGAGTTGAGTTAGGCATTGAAAGAAAAGCGGCAAACTCCGTTTTAATAAAGTTAAATCAAATAGGCACGCTTAGTGAGACAATAAAAGTTATTTACAAGGCAAAAAGGTCAGGCCTTAGCACCATAATATCCCATAGATCCGGCGAAACAGAAGATAGTTTTATAGCAGATTTAGCCGTCGCCGTAAACAGCGGTGCTATAAAAAGCGGTGCGCCGGCTAGAAGTGAAAGACTTGCAAAATATAACCGCTTGCTTGAAATTGAAGCCGAACTTGCTGGCAAAGCAATTTTTGCAAAGGATAAAGTTTTTAAAAAGAAATGAAAAACTTTTTTAAAAATAAAAAAAATATCATTTTTATATTTGTGTTTATAATTCTGCTTGCTATATTTGGGGCAGGAAGTATGCTTGATTTAATGCACAATACTTTTATCATCAGAAATCTTACAAATAAATCTGCTAATTTAGATAAGCAATATAAAGATTTGACTAAAGAATATCAGGAAATTTTATCAGGCAAAACAAATTATATTGAGGATAATGCTAGAGTAAAATATAATATGTCTGCCCCAAATGAATTTGAATTTAGGATAAAAAAATAATTATGAAAATATATACCTTACAATCCGGTCA
>JAFXVA010000008.1 GCA_017534965.1 Elusimicrobiaceae bacterium
GCGGTTCTATCCGAAGTCTTAAAAAAATAAAAAAGAGAAAAAAAGATGGCGCAAAAAAATGCCGAGGGACAGGATCGAACTGTCGACACCTGGTTTTTCAGACCAGTGCTCTACCACTGAGCTACCTCGGCTTTAATTCAAAAGGTTTGAATTATCACTTAATAAATTATACCAAATATTTTTGTGTTTTTGCAGATTTAATTTAATACAATGGAGTTAATGGGGGATATTATGAAAAAAACAGGTAAAGTTGTAATTTTGATGTTAGACTCTTTTGGTATCGGCGGTGCAAGTGATGCCGCTAAATTTGGTGACGAAGGTGCAAATACTTTAAAACACATAATTGAAAAACGCGGTTTTTTAAAAATACCGAATATGACTTTTCTTGGTTTGCAAAGAGCGGCCCAGGCAAGCGACGGATCTTTTAGAACAGAAAAACAAGAAAACACGCAAATAACTTTGCCAAGCAAATATGGCTTTATGCGCGAAAAGAGCCACGGCAAAGATACCTCTTCGGGCCATTGGGAAATGGCGGGCGTGCCTGTTCTTTTTAATTGGGGTTATTTTAAACCGGAATATCCAAGTTTCCCTAAAGAATTAATTGATAATATTTGCAAGGAAGCAAAACTTGACGGCATACTTGGCAATAAAGCTGCCAGCGGAACAGAAATTATTAAAGAGTTAGGTGAAGAACATATAAAAACCGGCAAACCAATTTGCTATACTTCTGCTGATAGCGTTTTTCAAATAGCAGCACACGAGGAAAGCTTTGGCCTTGAAAAGCTTTATAATCTTTGCGAAATTGCTTTTAAATATGTTAAACCTTATAATATTGCGCGCGTAATTGCGCGCCCTTTTGTCGGGACTGCTGCCGATAATTTTACGCGCACAAAAAACCGCCACGATTATTCTGTTAAACCGCCCGCACCAACTATTTTAGATAAAATTAAAAATGCCGGCGGAAATGTTATCGGTATCGGTAAAATAAGTGATATTTACGCCGGGCAAGGCATAACAAAAAAAGTTAAAGCAAGCGGACTAGAGGAACTTTTTAACACAACTTTAGCGGAAATTAAAACTGCAGAAAAAGGTTCACTTGTTTTTACAAACTTTGTTGATTTTGATATGGTCTGGGGCCATAGGCGCGATATTGAGGGCTATGCCACGGGACTAGAATATTTTGATAAACGTTTACCCGAAATACAAAATGTTTTAGAAGATGATGATATTGTTTTTATTACCGCTGACCACGGCTGCGACCCAACTTATAAAGGCACCGACCACACACGCGAAAATGTGCCTGTTATGATGTTTGGTAAAAAAGTTTTAGGCCAATTTATCGGCGGAAGAGATACTTACGCAGATATTGCGCAAACTATTGCTGCTTATTTTGATTTAGAAGGTTTTGCCAACGCAAAAAGTTTTTTATAAGGAATAAAAACTTAATATAATTTAAAAAACAAATAAGGAGAAAAAAATGTTTAAAATTCTTAATAAGAATATAAATAAATTTATTCTTTTGATGTCGGCTTTACTGCTAGCCAGTCCTGTCTTTGCCGACGGATTTTTGCTTTTAGGCGGAACTTATATAATTGTATCAAAAGAAGCTATTCCTATCATTGATATGGTTGTTTTTATTGTTATTGACTTATTTATAACAATTTTCTTAGAAGCTATTGTAATGAAAATCTTTTGTTTTAAAAAAGATAGTTTTAAAAAACCTTTTAAAATAATGTTAAAAGCAAATATATACTCTACTATAGTTGCTATTATTACCTTATTTGCGTTATCATTAATTAGCAAAAACGTTATAAATGCTATTACAAATGTTTGGGGAGGAAGTTCTACTCCTCAAGATTTTAACCTTATTCTTATCTTAGGATTTTTATTATTTGTAGAATTTTGTGTAGTAGAATATTTCTCTGTAAAAAAAGACTTAAAAAATTCCCTTATAACAGGGATAAAAATACCTATAATCATTGCAAATATTGTTTCGTATATCATAACTCCTTTTATGGCTATATATATAGGATATATATTTATGGCACTTAAATAATTAAGCCAACCCAGCAAAACACGATATAATTTTGAGAAAATTTCTGCTCCAAATTTAACCAAGCAGAGCAAATTGTTTTGCAAGGATTTTGCGTTTTTTTATTTTGCCAAATAGAGCACATCAAGGCACAGGATTTTGGAGATAGTTTTAATTCCGATTTTCTGCTTCAAATAAATCCACAATAGAGCAAATGTTTTTGCAAGGATTTTGCGTTTAGAGAAGGCCTGCCGAGCGAAGTATATCACGAGGGGGTGGCAACCCCGTATATATGAGCGAGGCATAACACACTATAAACGCAAAAGCAGACGCAAAAACAAATTATAGCACTTGTAAAAGTGCAAAGTGGAGATACTCAGTTTCCGGCATTCCAATTAGTATAGGGTGATCTTTTGCCTGAGTGCGAAGTTCAATTAAACGCACTTCCTTGCCTGCTTTGGCAGAAGCCTGTTTTAAAATATCAATAAAAATTTCGCGTGTAATGTGGTGGGAGCAGGTGGAACTTGCCAAAAGTCCGCCCTTTTCAAGGCCTTCAAGAGCCATGCGGTTTAATTTGACATATAAATTTATTGCCTGGGGCAAACTTTTTCTATTCTTTACAAAAGCGGGCGGGTCAAGCAAAATAATATCAGGTTGGGTGGGCAGTTCTTTTTTCATGGCAGCACTGAGTAATCTTTCGGCGTCATCTCTTTGATATTGGCAAATTTCCTGCACGCCATTTAAAGCGGCATTTTTATTTGCAAGTTCAACGGCCGGTGCGCTTGAATCTGTTCCCCAGACGGCAACTGCGCCGTTTAAAGCGGCATTTATGCCAAAAGAACCGCTGTAAGAATATAAATCTAAAACAACTTTATCTTTAAAATAAGGTTTTAAAAATGCGCGGTTTTCGCGTTGATCAAAATAAAAACCTGTTTTTTGCGAAGAGGTTAAATTGACAAGATATTTAACGCCGTTTTCTTCAATTTGAATTTCTTCGGGAATATCCCCGATAACTTCGTTGGCTTGGGAAAGGCCTTCAAGCATTCTAAAATTGCTTTCGTTTTTAAAAACAATACCTTTTGGCTTGAAGATTTTTTTAACGGCAGCCAAAATATCTTCTTTAAGATTTTCCATACCGGCTGTTAGAATTTCTATAACAAGATAATCGCCGTAGCGGTCAATAATAAGGCCGGGCGCGCCGTCGGCCTCGCCATAACACATACGGCCATATTTGCGTAAGCCAAGATGTTTGCGGTATTCAAAAGCGCTGTCAATAGTTTCAAAAATAAAATTTTTGGTAGGAGGTTCTTCACTTTTTGTAATAAATCTAACTGCAATTAAACTGTGCGGATTAAAAAAACCATAGCCCAAAATATTATCACGACAATCTAGAATGCGGACAATTTCGCCCGGTTTAATAGTTTTGTCAATTTTTTCAAGCTCATTTGAAAAAAGCCAATAATGGCCTTTTTTTATGCGGTGTTCTTCTTTGGCTTTAACTCTTAATTCTTTCATAAATCTTCCCCTGTTTTTTTAAGGGGTAAACCTTCTTTACACATAGGGCAATCGCCTGCGTAATAAGTTTGTAAAGGATAATTTAAAAGAGAGCGTAAAGGAATATTATCAACAGCGCCGCTATCAGAGCGGTCAACAATAACGGCTATTCCGATTGTATCGGCCTGGTGCATAGCAACAAGCGCGGCTGCCTGCCTTGAGGTTCTGCCTGTCATAGAAACATTATCAACAATTAAAACTTTTTGGCCGGGTTCAATTTTCACATGGCCTTTCAATCGCATTTTGCCATTAACACAAATGGCAGTTAAAGCACGCGCCCCTTTAACGCGGGCGACTTCTTGTGCGATAATTGCATTGTGTGCTGTGGGAGCCAAAACAACATCTATTTTTCTATCAAACAAATCTGCTAAACCTTGGGCAATTTTTGTTGTAAGCCCGGGGTATTGAAAAAGCACATCAGTATCAATATAATTTTGAATATGTAAGCTGTTTGGAAGTTCAAAATGGCCTTCAATAATGGCCTCATTTTCCTGTAAAATACTCATCATATCAATTTTCTGTTTTCTCATTTTTGACTCCTATAAATTCCTTTATTTGTTTAAAATCTGTTTCAAGCCCTTTGGCGTGGGCTTCTTTTATTTTTGACCCCGTCTTTTTGGGGCTTTTCATTTGTAAAGACGGATCTTTCATGGTTTTATATGTTCTAAAAGCTAAAGCCGGCTCGCCGCTTTCATCGGTTAGGTTTTCTGAAAGGACACCACGCTTAGAAGTGTTCTTAAACATTGTATAAATATCTAAATCAAAATCTTCCTTATGCCAATCAACCCAACCGCTAATTGTAGCTGCAATAACATTGCCATCCAAATAGAAATTATTTATATTCATTTTACCATTTGTAAAACCGGTTGAAGCATTCATAATTTCAACAGGGGTATCTTTTAGAACTTTACTCATTTTAAAAGAACCGGCACGCTCCATATTATTCATTATAACAAATGGCTGAAATGCAATACCAAGCGCCTGTTGGCGTTCGGCCGCCTCTTGAAGTTTATAAATAATACCTTCTTTTAAAGAAGCATCAATTTTGCCGTTTAATTTATCCATACCAGGAAGGAGGTTTTCCAAACTAAACTCGGCATAAAAATCTTTGCCGTAAACAATAGGCGTTTTAAATTCTTCGCCGTAAAGTGAGCCACTAAAGTTTGGCATAAACTTCGGAATATTATTTTTGAAATTATGCAACCACGCAAGAGAGCCCTCCTCTTTTGACGGATGTTTTGTTCCGTCTGAAAGAGCTTCCACAAAATCTTGGGTTAAATCAAAAATTTCAAGAGGTTCAAAAACACTTGTATAAATCAAAGTTTTTATGCGCCTTTTTTGAGCATTTGCCACATTAGAGATAGCAACGCTCATTTTCATTTTCTTATCATTAAGCATAGTATCATAAACTTGGGCATAGAAATTTTGTTTAGAATATTCTAAAGTCGTTGTGCCTTTGATTTCGGAAATAACCTGACGCCCGACTTTAAAAATACCATCTTGCACTGTCGCTGTCATATAATCGAAATTATCGCGCGCTTCAAAAGTGCCTTTTACCTGCTCTATAGTAAAATTGCTGATAAAGGCATCAACTTTATTTAAAGTTGCCTTTAAAGAAGGCCAACGAAGTTTGCCCTGATTATAATTTATTACGCCTTGCAAAGTTAAATTACCCTTTAGTTCATAAGGTTTAAGAAAAGTTAAAAAGGTTTGCTTTGTTATATCAAATTCTTTGGTTTTATAGTTTAATTTACCGCTCTTGGAAGTAAAATCAAAATTGCCTTGTGCCTGAATATTAAGATTATTGTTTTTTAATTGTAAATTATTAAGCACAAGTTTTGAAAAATTATCTTCCAAAGAAGCTTGTATATTTGCGGCAAAAGCAGGATATTTTGTTTTAAAGGATTTATCATAAAACAAGGAAACATCTTCATAACCAAAAGAAGGAATATCAAAGGAGGCCTCTATTTTAGGTGTTGTGAAATCTTTAAGATTAAACTTGAAATTTAGCGGTTTTTTAAAAAGATCTATAGTGCCTGTTGTATCCGTAAAACTCATTTCTTTGGCATTAAAATCAGCAAAGTTTACTTTACCTTTTAGCGAAATGCCTGTTTCAATAATTCTATCTTCCATGCGGTTGCGAACAATAAAATCAGAAGTAAAGTCAGTAAAATCGTTAAATTTTAAATTAAGAAAACGCGCATTAAAACCACTTAAAGAATGAGCAACTTTCGTTTGTAAATCTTTATAAGCGAAAGTTCCGTTTTTAATTGTCCAATCTTCTACAACAACTTCTATATTTTGGCCGGAAAAAGATTTAACATTAAATTTTTGGCCTTCCTGACTTTGCTGGGAAGAGATTAGTAAAGGTTGTATATTATAAAGGCCGTTTTCGTCTTTGACAATATGAATTAAAGGGCTGTTTAAAATAATTTCTTCTATAATAACCTGATTACTTAAAAGAGAGGTTAAATCATAATGAATGGTTAAATCTTCTACAGAAATAAACTCTTCATATTCTTCTTGCTTATCATCAATAATTTTAAGACCTTTTATTTCCACACTGCTTAAAGAAGCAAGTTTAATTTCATCAATAACTACCGGCTTGCCGAAATATTCCTGCACTCCGTTTACAACTATTTGCCCGAAATTATGGGCATTAAAATATTTAACAAGGACAAACCAACTTATACAACCTAAAACAACAAGAATCAAACAGATAAAAAATAAAGAACGTATTACATTTTTTATAGTAAATTTTGCGGCTTTAAAAATGTTCTTTAAAATTATCTTACTCATTTAGAACTTGCCCCATTTACTAAATTATATAGCCAGCCAAAAATTGTGCGCCAAAATAAAAGAGTATTTGAAATAACCTGTTTAAATAAACTAAACAAAGGTAATATCCCCGGGAAGCACAATTCCAAAAGACCAAAAATTATTAAAACATTTGATAATACAATTATTGTAACAGAAAAGATATTACCGCCGGCCTGCAAAAGATCGCTTTGCTGGGCTTCTTGAAGGGTATTAACCGTATGCATAACATGAAGCATTATAAAGAAACCAAAGAGAAAAAGGAAAATATCTTTATATCTAAAAGCCGTATCCGGGCTGAAAAGATGCCAAAAAAAGTAAATTAACAAAAGTATAACAGCATACAAAGGCAGGCAATACGGCGCAAGAAAAATGAAAATATTTGTTCCGCTTACTTTAACTTGCCCGTTTTCCTCGCCGACTTTTAAATCTTGGGCTTTATAACCGCAACACATAGCACTTAAGGCGTGGGTAATTTCGTGGGCAAAAACATAAGGGCGCGAAAAATTATAAAGATATTTATGAACTAAAACATAAAGGGCAAGGCCTATTACAAACCAAAGAGTTATATCATAAGATTTAACAATAGAATAAAACCCTTGGAAAAAAGCCGCTATTGTAAACAATGCTGTAGGAGCGAGCAAAATTCCTATTAAAAATTTTGTAACTTTTGACATATCTTCCTCTAATATTTATTTATCCAAGCAGAACTTTTATAAACTTGTTTAGCTTGATTATAAACCCTAGCCAAAAAATCTTGCGAAACTTCTTTAACAGAAGAATCTTCCTTAAAATAATTTTCTAAAGCGGTTTTTATAGCTTCTTTATATTCTTCTTTACTGCGCGCACCTGTAATTTGCAAAGTGCCTTGATATAAAACTCTACTGCCAAAACGTCTGATCGCTCCGCCTAAAATCTTCTGTCCGTCCACCATTAAGTCATCTAAAACAGGGTTAGCAAAGCAACTTTTACTTTGTCCGTTTTCTACCGGTTTAAAAATATTTTTTTGATCGTAATTCTGCACCTTATTAATATATTTTTTTAATTCAGCCGCAATAGCCGTATGCAATTTTTTATAAATTTCTTCCACACGTTCTTCGCTAGTAAAAACAATAGAAAAAGTTAAATCCCCATCGTGATAAACAATACCGCCGCCACTTGGGCGCCTGGTTATTTGATAGCCCGCTTCAAATTGCTCTTTTAAAGATTTGCTCCTTTGGGCATAACCAAAAGTTATAGCTTTTTGCTCTTGCCAATTAAAAAATCTTAGAAAGTTTTTATTTTCCAAAGTTTTATCGCAGGCAACAAGTTCATCTATTGCCATTTGGCTAAAAACATCCAGCGGTGGTGTTTGTAAAATTACCATTTTAAATTTGGCTCGCGTGCGGCCAAAACCTCATCTATAACCCCGATTTCTGTTTTATGGGGCGCGTGTTCCAAGATAGAAATATCTTTTTTAGCTTCTTCAAAAATTTGTTTCATTGCGCGAGTAAAAGCATCTAAAGTTTGCTTACTTTCCGTTTCCGTCGGCTCTACCATAAGAGCTTGCGGAACAATTAACGGAAAGTAAATTGTCGGTGCATGAAAACCTAAATCAAGCAAGCGTTTTGCCACGTAAAGAGCTTTTAAACTTGGCATATCTTTAGGCGTTGTAAAAACACACTCGTGCATGCAAACTTCGTCAAAGAAAGCAGGGAAATAATCTTTAAGTTTAACTCTTATATAATTTGCATTTAAGACGGCATTTTTAGCAATTTCACCAAGAGTTTTACCATCAAACTGCCTTAAATAAGCATAAGCCCTAATGATAATTGCTACATTGCCCCAGAAACTTTTAACTTGGCCTATACTCTTTTTGTTTTTAATTTCAAGGGAATATTTTTTGCCGTCAAAAGAAACTCTGCCTAGCGGTAAAAGATCTTTTAACTCTTCTCTTACACCAACACCACCTGCTCCAGGTCCACCGCCACCATGCGGAGCGGCAAAAGTTTTATGCAAATTAATATGCATAATATCAACGCCCATATCAGCAGGTTTAACAAGACCAATTAAAGCATTTAAGTTTGCGCCGTCCATATAAAGTAAAGCACCTGCTGCGTGAACGAGTTTTGAAATTTCTAAAATATCATATTCAAAAAGACCGGCCGTATTTGGCAAAGTAAGCATAACCATAGCAGTTTTTGGTCCTAAAACTTTTTTAAGTTCTTCAAGATCCACACGCCCGCGCGCATTTGATTTGATATTTACAACTTTAAAACCGCACATTGCTGCTGTTGCCGGATTTGTGCCGTGGGCCGTATCGGGAACGATAATTTCCGTTCTGTTTTTATCTTTAGCGTGGTATGCCCTTGCAATTAAAGCGCCCGTAAACTCGCCGTGAGCACCGGCTGCAGGTTGTAAAGTCCAAGCATTAAGGCCTGTAATTTCTTTTAAAAGTTTTTCAAAATTATAAATAATCTCTAAAGTTCCTTGGGTATAATCTGCCGGTGTTAAAGGATGGATAGAAGTAAAATTTTCAAGAGAACACAAAACATCATAAGACTTTGGATTATATTTCATTGTGCAGGAACCAAGCGGGTAAAAATGGGTATCTAAACAAAAGTTTAATCTTGATAAATTAGTAAAATGACGCACAATATCAAGCTCGCTTAATTCTGGAAGTTTTGGGCTGTTTTTGCGTAGATATTTTTTATCTAAAAAAGTCTCGGGGGTTTTTGCGCCGTTAAAAACAACTGCTCTTGCTCCGTTAGATTTTTCTATAATAAGTTTTTCCATAAGTTAAATCCCCCTCAAGCAAGAAACAAATTTTTCAATATCTGCTTCGGTCTTTGTTTCCGTTACGCAAATAAGCAAACAATTTTTTAAATCTTTATCAACTTGCCCTAAATCATAACCGGCTAAAATACCTTTTTTGGCAAGTTTACTAATAACTTGTTTGGCAGGAATAGGACAATTTATAACAAATTCATTAAAGAAAGGTTTTTGATATTTTATGCTAAAGCCATCTATTTTGCTTATTTCCTTTGCCAAATTATGCGCTTTTTCTAAGTTTAGAGAAGCAACTTCTTTTACACCTTTAGGACCAAGCAAACTTAAATAAATAAGAGCATTTAAAGCACATAAGGCCTGGTTAGAACAAATATTTGAAGCGGCCCTTTCACGTCTGATATGCTGCTCGCGCGCTTGCAAAGTTAAAACAAAACATCTGTTGCCTTTATCATCTTTTGTAATACCGCACAAACGCCCCGGCATATAACGCACATATTGTTTTTTACAAGTAAAAATACCAAGGCCCGGTCCGCCAAAACTCATAGCATTACCAAGGCACTGGCCTTCTGCTACGGCAAAATCACTATCGTAAAAACCGGGTGTTTCTAAAATACCAAGACTGATAGGATTAACAACAGAAATTAGCAAAGCATTTGCATTGTGAACTATTTGTGAAATTTTGCTAGCTTCTTCAAGACAGCCAAAAAAGTTTGGCGTTGCAAGGACAAAAGCCGCACGCGGTGTTTGAAGTTTTGTTTTTAAATCTTCTAAATCAAGAGTGCCGTTATTTAAAGATACTTCGGTAAATTTAATTTCTCTTGTGCCTTTAAAATAAGTTTTTAAAACTTGTTTATATTGGGGGTTAAGTCCGGCAGAAATAAGAACATTGCTAAGGCCTTTAATTTGACAGGCAGAATAAACGGCCTCCGCTAGAGCAGTTGCGCCGTCGTAATGGGAAGCATTGGAAACTTCCATATCCATTAAAGCACAAATACTGCTTTGATATTCATAAATTGCCTGAAGAGTGCCTTGGCTAGCTTGCGCTTGATAAGGAGTATAGGCAGTTAAAAATTCCCCACGGGAAGAAATAGCATTAACAACAGCAGGTATAAAATGCTCGTAAATACCGGCACCGGCAAAATTTAAAAGCGGTTTATTTTTTGAAGCAAGCTCTTTAATATGTTTTGTTAAAGATTGTTCATCAAGCGCATTTGGCAAATTAAATTTTGCTGTTTTTAAAGAAGATGGTATATCTTTAAAAAGTTCCTCAACACTTGTTATGCCGATTTCGCCAAGCATTTGGCCCTGATTTTCTTTACTGCTGCCGTTAAACATTTTACTCCCCCCAAAAATTATAAAGTTGCTTTGTAAGCGTCAAAGGAAAGGAGGTTTTCTTCTTCTTTTGCGTTTGAAATTTTAATTTTAAAAATCCAGCCATCCCCGTGCGGTGCTTGATTGATAAGAGCAGGATTACCATTTAAATTTTCATTAACTTGGATAACTTCACCTGAAAGCGGAGCATAAAAATCAGCGGCTGATTTAACAGATTCAATAACCGCGCAAGATTTACCTGCTTCAACTTTTGCCCCGACTTTTGGAAGTTCCACAAAGACGATATCGCTGATTTCGTGCTGGGCGTGATCGCTGATACCGCAAACAGCGGTGTCGCCTTCAACAAAGGCCCATTCGTGAGTTTTACTAAATTTACATTTTTCTTGATTATACATTTTGTTTTCTCCTTATATTTTATCTTGGTAAAAAGGCATTTTTATTTTTTTTGCTTTTATTTTGCGCCCACGCACTTCTATTTCCACTTCAGAACCTTCTGCAAGGTTGCTGGGCGCATAACCTGCACAAATTGCTTTATATACAGGTGAGAAAGTGGCACTTGTTAAATAACCGATTTCTTTATCATTTTGATAAATTTTACAACCTTCGCGGGCAATACCGGGCTGGGTTAAAATAAAACCGCTCCACACTTGGCTAACACCTGTTTCTTTTTGTTTTGCTAAAGCGGCTTTACCGATAAAATCTTCTTTATTTAACTTTACAACCCAACCGCAAGAGGCCTCATACGGAGTTTTCGTTTCATCCATATCATTGCCGCTTAAAAGATAGCCGGATTCAAGACGGAGTAAATCCCTTGCGCCTAGTCCGCAAGGTTTTATATTATGCGTTAAACCCCAAGCAAAAAGTTTATTTATAGTATCGGCTGAACCCATAATTTCAACGCCGTCTTCGCCGGTATAACCGGTGCGGGTAATAAGAACTTCTCCGCCAAACATTGTGGCTTTTTTAATATAAAATCTTTTTAAATTTTTAATATCTTTATCAAGTTCTCCAAGAATATCTAAAACTTTTGGCCCTTGTAAAGCAAGCATACTATACTTAGCGGAAACATTTGAAACTTCTACCTTAAAGTTTTTGGCTTTTTCTTTGAACCAGGCATAATCTTTTTGGCAGGTAGCGGAATTTACTACTACAAAAAATTCCTGCTCGTTAATACAGAAAGCAATAATATCATCAATAACACCGCCGTTTTCATTAACAATATGACTATAAGCACCGCGGCCTGTTTCCACTTTAAAATTATTTGTTGCTACATATTGCAAAAACTTATAAGCATCAGGCCCTTTAAATATTATTTGCCCCATGTGCGAAACATCAAACATACCGGCAGAAGACCTAACGGCATTATGTTCGGCAATAATACTTTCAAATTGGACCGGCAAAAGCCAGCCGTGAAAATCAACCATTTTCCCGCCTGCTTTTACACAGGCCTCATAGAGAGATGTTTTTTGTAAATTCTGTTCCATAAAATAATTATATAAAATTACTTCCACCCTTCTTCTTTGGCATAGGCAAGAATACCTTTTGCAATATTTTTTGCTATATATGCCTGGGAATTTTTATTATTAAGATATTTCCTATCCGAAGCATTACTGATATAACCCATTTCAACCAATACTGCCGGGCAGGAAACACCCCTTAATACATAGAAGTTCGCTTGTTTAATAGCACTATTATTAAAAACTTTTATTCCTGTTTTACCGGATTCTTTCGAAGCAAGCAAGCGAATATGCCCTGCAAGTTTTGAACTTTGATTTATATTCTCATTTGTGGCAAGAGATTGTAAAAGTAAATCAGCAAAACTAAGTCCGCTGGAAGTTTTACCTTCATATTGCAAGGCCTCGTTTTCAAGGGCTGCTGTTTGGGCAGCTTCCGCATCAGAAGCTTTATCTGAACGGAAATACACTTCAAACCCGCTTGCCGCTGCGCGCTTTGCTGCGTTAGTGTGAATAGAAACAAAGATATCTGATTCATATTTGGTAGAAAGACGGGCTCTTTCCCCTAAAGAAATAAAAGTATCATCATTTCTTGTCATTTTTACTTCTACATTTTTTTCTTTCTTTAAAATATCATAAACTTGTTTTGCTACTTTCAAATTTAAATCTTTTTCACGCAAACTATTTTTTCTAACGGCACCGGGGTCTTTGCCGCCATGGCCCGGATCTATAAGAACTTTCAATTTACCTTTCTTTTGTGTAGCGGGCAAAATTGTAGGAACCGGTAAAGCCGCAGCGGGTTTTTGTTCTTCCACAGAAACGACGGGTTCTTGTTTTTCTGTAGGTTGGGGGCTTGCTTCGGCAAAAAAATCATCTCCTAATTCTATAGCATCTCCCTCTGCTTTTGATTCTATAGTTGGCTCAATTTTTTGAACTTCTTTATTTTCCTCAATATTAGGTGTTTCTACTTCCTGTTCTTGTAAAACAGAGGGGCGGACTAATTCTAAAGAAGCATTTTTCTTTTCTTCCTGTTCCTTAAAATTGCGTTTAATTTGCTTGGAAGAAGCTTCAAAAATAAATTCTTTTCCGTTAAAATACAAATCCCAATTCTTTGTAGCTTTTTTAAGCAAAGCCACCAACTCCACCCCTTTTGATTTTTGGGTTACTCTCATACGATATATGAAATCATTTTTGGAAGAAATAATTTCATCGCGTTTAACTATCGCACCGGGCAAAAATATTTGGGCTTTATCTTGGCTGGATTTTATAACTTCAAAAGGAAAATTAATTTTAGAATCAAAAATTATTTGTGAAAAATCTGGCTTGTCTATCAATTTTGATACGGATAGATTATAACGCCTTTCAGCAATAAGTTTACCTTCTTGATAAGAAACTGAATAAGAGGAAAAAGTATTAAAAAAACTTAAAGGAACATACAAAATATCTTCTTGAATAAAAGGAGCTTGAGATAATTTGCTTTTACGTTTATTAATAAACGCATAGTTTTGTTTATTTGTTAAAAAGGCCTTATTGGCACCTTCTACAAGTTCAAGACGGCCGGAAGCAGCAAAATAAGTGGAACGCATGCCTAAAGCACTGCCTAAAGAACGTGCCGCAACAAAAGGTTCTTCCTGTCTTAAAAGAACTTTTATTTTGCCCTTACTTTTACCAACAATTTCAAGAGGTGCTTTTATTTGGGCAAAACATAAAGTGAATAAATTTAAAATAATACAAATTAAAAAAATTTTTTTAAACATTTTCTTTTGGTATAAATTTTATATTACAAGGCGCCATAACTGCATAGCGGTTTGTATTTAACCACTTGCGCGCCTCTTTATAGTTAGGGATATATCCCTCAACACAAGACCAAAACTCTGGGCTGTGGTCAAAATGGATTAAGTGGGCAAGCTCGTGAACTATCAGATAATCTATGATACTGACAGGCATTTTAATAAGACGATAAGAAAAATTAAGATTCTTTTTTTGCGAGCAACTTCCCCACAAAGTTTTTTGGTCCTTTATAACAATATTATTATATTCAACACCCATCTTTTGCGCCCAAGCAGAAACCTTTTGAGGCAAAATTTGTTGAGCTTGCGCCCGGGACCATTCTTCCACCAAAGCAGGTAAATCTTGTGAGGAATTATTTATTTTAATAGTTAAAACCCCTTCCTCTAAAGAAAAAGTCGGCTCTTTTAAAGTTTCCTCAAGTATAACTTCACAAGGCAAAAGCTGCCCCTCATAAAGAACTTTGCCGCTAGGAGTTTCTTTAGCAAGTTGTTCTTCTTCAGGGGAGTTTTCTTCTTTATCTTTAGAAAAAACTTCCGGTAAATCCGTCTTTAATTTTTCAATAAAAAGTTTAATATCGCTTACTACTGTTTCAATATCAATATCTGCCATACTTATATTTTATAAAAAACAAGAGATAAAAACACCTGTTTTTTTGTAAAATATCTTTATGGGAAAAATATTATTCTTTTTAGCCCTTTTGGGCGTTGTGTTTTTTTACTATTTCAAACCCGTTTCCGTTGAAACCCAACAACCGGTTCAGCAGGAAGCGCCAAAACCTGTCGTAAAAAAGGTTAAACCCGCACCGAAACCGGAACCGGAACAGACTATTGATGTGGATCAAACGACAATAGCAAAACCTTTACCGGAACTTTCTACAATAATTACAGCCGGCGAAAATCATCCTTATGCCGACCCTGATAAATACCCCTTGCATTATGCTATTTGCAAAGGAGATTTTGAACTCGTAAAAAAAGTTTTAAAGAGAGAATCTTTAGCCAATGAACAGGGCGAAGTCGTTATCGGAACAAAAGAATGTTATTGCGAAGAAAATAAATATGAAATTTGCCACTGCCCTGCAACTTTGATTATGCCGCCTTTAAATTTGGCTGTTTTACAAAGAAATGAAACTATTCTTAAATATCTTTTGAAAAAGAAGGCAAACCCTCTTATAAAAGATGCCCTTGGCAGAAACTCCCTTGATATAGCACAAAAACAAAGCATGGCTCCGACTTTAGATTTACTTGCCAAATACGCACAAAACAAATAAGCGTTTTGTTAAAAAGAAAACCCCTTATCTTAGGATAAGGGGTTTTTACTTTTTGTAAGTTTAAATTTCATTAATTAGAGCACAAGATTTTGCGTTTAGAGCAGACTTGTCTAGTGAGGCATATCCCGAGCGGGTGGCAACCCCGTATATGTGAGCGAGGCATAATGCACTATAAACGCAAAAGCTGAAGCCGTAAAAAACCCCGTCTATTTAAGACGGGGTTTTTTACTTGTTTTTCAACTTAAAATTTTACTAAACAACGCGCAAAGTTTTGTGGCGGATTTTTGAGGAAATTTTAATTAACTTTTTCTATCAGAAAAAGAGTTTCTTTCAAACGAGGTATACCTAGAGCGGGTGGCAACCCCGCGTATCCGAAGTTTGAAAAAAATTAAAATTTACCAAAAAGCCACCGCAAAATTATTCTAAAACAATTTTGTAATCTTCCCAAGCTAGCTGGGCATCCGCTTGGATTTTTACGCTTCTGTGAACGTTTTGTTCCATAGCAGCTATTTTAGAGCGTAAATGCTCGGCAAGTAAAGGATGCAAGCAAACTTTTAAATTGCCACCCGGACGACCTTGGGTAAGATCGTAAATTTCGCGTTGGATTTTAATACGCATACTTTCGGCTGATAAAACTCTGCCGCTACCATGACATTGAGGGCACTCCTCTGTAATAAGACTGCCGGTGCTTTCTTTTTTGCGTTCTCTTGTCATTTCAACAAGGCCAAGGCGAGTAATTGGTAAAATACGAATCTTTGCTCTATCACGCTTTACGGCATCATTTAAAGCATCAACAACTTTATGGCGGTTAGAGGCCTTTTTCATATCAATAAAGTCAATAACAATAATACCACCGATATTGCGAAGTCTAAGTTGGTGAGCGATAGCATAAGCGGCTTCAATATTAGTTTGGGTTACGGTTTCTTCCTGAGATTTTGAACCGGTAAATTTACCTGTGTTAACATCTATAGCGCATAAAGATTCCGCTTCCTGAATAATGATACTTCCGCCGTTTTCCAAAGGTAATTTAATGCGGCGTAATTTTTCAATTTCCGGATCAATATTGAAAGCTTCAAAAATAGGTGTTTTACCTTTGTAAAGTTTAATTCTGTCTTTAAGTTCCGGAGAAATTTTATTAACAAATTCCAAAACTTTATCATAATCTTTTTCATTATCAAGCAAATAAAGTTTAACTTCTTCGGATAAAATATCTCTTGAAACTTGTAAAACGCCATCCATATCTTCATGCAAAATGGAAGGAGAAGGCACTTTTTCAAATTTGGTGATAATGCTTTTCCATTGGCGGTAAAGGTATTTAATTTCTTTTTCAAGTTCATCCGGGGTGGCTTCTTCCGCTTCGGTTCTAACAATGCAGCCCATGCCGTCTAAATGTTTTTGGGCAAGCTGGCTTACGAGATCATTTAATTCTTGGCGTTTTTGAGAATCAAGATTTTTTGAAACACCGACAAAATGTTGATTCGGCGTAAGCACTAAATATCTGCCCGGCAAAGTAACATCCATTGTTACTTTCATACCTTTTGTGCCGATAGCATCTTTAACCACTTGCACCATTATTTCTTGACCTTTATATAAGAGTTTATCTATGGGTTTTTTATCCCCTTCAATAACATCGGAAATATAAAGGTAAGCATTTTTTTCATAACCAATATTTAAAAATGCGCTGGAAATACCGGGCAAAACATTTTCTACTACGGCTTTATAAATATTACCGACAATGTTTAAGGCGCCCCGTCTTTCCCACATAAGTTCGCTAAGAACGCCATCTTCCAAAATAGCAATTCTTGTTTCTTCAAAAGAAGTATTAACTAAAACTTCAACTTCAGGATTATCTGAAATTTTTTTCATTTTTTTCTCCCTTAAATTTGCCTGAGCGCACCTTGGGAATCTTCCCACAAAAGAGCTTTGCGTTCAAGCAGTAAACTTGTGCTTTGTACTTCCAGGCAAGGCAACTTCATTAACATCTGCTCTATACCAATACTTCTTAAAGCACTAAGTTCAGTTATTATTTCAATTTTACTATCTCCAAGCGCTTTTAACTGCTTAATTAAAGGCCTGAGATTTACAACTTTATCATTAACCTGCACCAAGAGTTCGCCGGGCAAATCCCCTTTTAAAACAATAGGGCTTGCCTCATAGCAAACATATTTTGCCAAAGATTCAACAGAGCATAAATTATGTGGTATTTGCTCAATTTGAGCAATTTCATAACCCGAATCTTTTAGCAAAGGATTTAACTCCTGGTTAATCAAATGCTTGCTTATATCCCGAGTAAAATAAATATCCGCATACTGACACAGATTCTGGATATTTACCTGCTTTTCCCCAGGGCCAAGCACTAAATGCGGGCCGCTTTTTGTCCACTCAAAAGGAAGTTTTGAATTAAGCAAAATTTCCTGCAATTTAACACGTAATTCATGAGTAGGCAATGCGCCTGCTTTTTTTATAAGTTTTATCCTATACTTAAAAATCTGCTCTCTTTCTATCATAACATTTTTAAACCACACTTAAACGCCTGCGATAGACACTTTCAACTATTCCAAATGCCCACATGCTCGCAACTAGGTTAGATCCACCATAAGAAACAAAGGGTAAAGGTATCCCTGCCACAGGAACAAGACCGATAAGCATGCCAAAATTTATGATTAAATATGTAAAAAATATACCAAAAATACCCATGCAAACAAAATAGCCGTATAAATCACTTGATAAAGTGGCTGTTATCGTTGTGCGCCAAAGTAAAAGTAAATATAAAAGCAAAACACCAAGCGTGCCAAAAAGGCCGGTTTCTTCACCTAAAACAGCTAAAATAAAATCGGTATGCCTTTCAGGCACAAAGCCAAGACGCGATTGCGTGCCGGAAAATAAGCCCTTCCCCAAAACTCCACCGGATCCCATGGCAATTTGCGCTTGTAAAATATTATAACTTGCCCCTTTAGGATCAGATTTAGGAGCTAAAAAGGCCTCCACTCTTTTTCTTTGATAGGGCTTCATCTTTTTTTCTACAAATAAACCGCTAAAAAACCCTGCTAAAATAGCCCCGGATACAATTAAAGCA
This sequence comes from Elusimicrobiaceae bacterium, assembly GCA_017534965.1. Classification (GTDB taxonomy): domain Bacteria; phylum Elusimicrobiota; class Elusimicrobia; order Elusimicrobiales; family Elusimicrobiaceae; genus Proelusimicrobium. The sequence continues at coordinate 18,093 of JAFXVA010000008.1, forward strand.
AGCGCTGTTGGTATTTCTATACGAAATTGCCTTAATAGTTGTTTAACTAACCAACAAGCTAAAACCACCAAAGCGCTAAAACCTAAAATATACCAAATATTAACTCTTAAATTTAAAATTAACTCTGCAATAAAACTATTTCGTGCAATTTCAGGATTTAAGCCCAAATAAGTCCATGCTATAGGAAAGAACCCCGCCGCTACGGCAAAAGCAAAAAGCAAGCCAAAATAATAAAGATCAACCCCGGCAGCAAAAAGTAAAATAATTAAAGCCGGCGCACTGACAACTATTGAAGAAAAATCCGGCTGTAACATTATTAATCCAAAAACAGGTAATAAGATTATTCCGAGTAAAAATATTGTTTTAAATTCTCTTATATTTCTTTTGTTCCTTTCTAAAAAAGAAGCACTTATCAAAATAGTGGCAATACGGCAAATTTCAGAAGGTTGAAAAGAAAAAAGGCCAAATCTAAACCAAGAATGAGAACCCCTTTGTGTTACCCCAAAAATCAAAACACCTATGAGCAAAGTAATAATAAACATATAAAGTTTTTTATATTGTTCATCATAAATCTGATAATTAAACAACCACCCAAAAACAAAAGCCCCTGCTGCAATAGGTAAAGCAATAAGATGGGTTCTAAAAACACTTTGCCCCAAAGGAGAAGTGCTTAAAGCCGAATAAACAATTGCAAAACCTATAAGAGCAAGTAAAGAAACACTTATAAGAATTACAAAATCTATAGGACCTCTTTTTAAACTATGGTTATTTTCTCTACTAAACATTTATTTAACTCCGTAATAGGCCTTAATTATCTCTTTAGCAATAGGCGCAGCCGCTGAAGAACCACCCTTGCCAAACTCCACAAACACAGATAAAGCAATATCAGGTTCTTGTCCGGGAAGTCCAGCAAAAGCCAAAAACCAGCCATGGTCATCGCCATGAGGATTTTGGGCCGTTCCTGTTTTGCCGTAAACATCAACGCCTTCAACTTTTGCGGCTCTACCGGTTGCTCTATCTACAACACCTTTTAAGGCTTGATGTATAATTTCATAATGGCCTTCTTCAAGTTTTGCTCGGGCGATAATTTCAGGTTTATTTTCTTCTAAAACTTGCCCTTGGGGATCAACTACTTTTTGAATATAATAAGGTTTATAAATATTGCCTTTTGAAGCAAGGGCCGCTCCATAAACAGCCATCTGCAAAGGCGTTAAAAGCAGTTCTCCCTGACCGATAGAAAGATTTAAAGTGTCTCCGGCAAACCAATAGGTTCTGTTTCTAGCCCTTTTTGAAGGCCCGTAAATATTACCGCTTTTTTCTCCGGGTAAATCTATACCTGTCTTTTGGCCTAAGTGAAATAATTTTTGAATTTTTTCAATAGAAGCGGAACCCGTTTTTAAAGCAAGTTCATAAAAATAAACATCACAAGATTGTGCCATACCTTCCATTAAGTCAATATTAGGGCCGTGCGTTTTCCAACACTTAAATTCTCTGCCGTTCATAAATATTTTGCCTTTACAATTGCTATGATCGTGCAAATCAAGGCGGTTATTTTCCAAAGCTGCAATGGCTGTAATTGTTTTAAATGTAGATGCCGGCGGATACATGCCCTGAAGGGCTAAATTATATTCCGGTATTTTTTTAGAAGTAGAGGGTATTTCTTCATCACTATAAGAGATAAAAATATTAGGATCAAAATCAGGCGCACTGACCATCGCAAGAACCGCACCGGTTTTGGCATCTAAAACAACTGCAGCACCACGACCTGTTATAGAATTTTTTATTCCTTTTTCTGCCGCTTTTTGAACTTCTAAATTAAGCGTTGTCCAAACATCTGCCCCTTTGCCCCATTTATTATCTTTTAATTTCTGTTTAACGCGACCTCTGTAATCTACTTCTAAATAAAGACCTCCGTCACGACCTTTCAACTGACTTTCATAGCGTTTTTCTATACCGCTTTTACCAATTTTAGAGTTTAAACGATAATCTGTATTTTCATCTTTTTTATTCCAAAATTTATTATCCATAGTTCCCATATAACCAATTAAATGGGCGGCAAAAGCGCCGTAAGGATAATCTCTTTTTGTTTCTTCTAATAAATACAAACCGGAATAATAAACTTGAAGTTCGCTGAAAGCAAATGCTCTTTTAGGAGATATGTTTTGTGCTATTAAAATAGCTTTACCGCTTTTAGTCCCTTTATTTAGGAGTTTAAGAATTTTTTTTGAATCAACATCTAAAAAAGAGGCCACATCTGCACTGAGAGAAGAAAGATAAGCATCATCTACTTTTTGGGAGCCGGGCAAATAATAAACACTAAAGGAAGGGACATTACCGGCAATAGTCTCCCCTTTAGCCGACAAAATACGACCGCGCGGTGCTGTCTGATATAAAATCTGCGTGCGGTTTTGCTCTGCTGCTAAAGCATATTTTTCGTGCGATATAAACTGAATATCTGTTAGTCTGATAGCTATAAGTGCAACAGCTAAATAAGCAGCATATTGTAAAACACGCAACCTTTGAATATTAAAAAAATCTTTCTGCTTCATTTGTATCTTTTAATGAACCCCAACTTAGATACTTATTTATTACAAAATAAATTAGAGGTAAAAGTAATCCTGTTAAAAGGGATCCTATTATAAAACTAAACAAACTTTGACAAATAAACTCTCCGATAAAGAATTTACTTATTATGCCATAAAAAACAAGCAATAACATATTTAAAACCGTTGTTATTATTACTTGAGGCAAAAACTCCTTAAAATCTATTTTATCGTCAATAATATAAAAAATAAATAAAATCCAGGTAAAAGCTAAAGCATTTGCCCCAAATAAATTATTACCGAAGAAATCTAAAAATAGTCCACTAAAAAACCCAAAAATATAACCGCCAATTTCATTTAATTTAAAGGCCATTACCAAAGTAAAGGCGAGCATAACACCTAAAATTATTCCGTATTGACCAAAAATCTCTATGGCAATCCAATGGGCTATTGTTGCAATAATAAAAATTAGAAAAACATTTAAAAATTTCATCATTTATTTTTTTCTCCTAAAGGCAAATTAAGCGCAGGCATTATCAAAACCTCATTTACAGATAAACTATCAACTGCGGGAATAATTTTTGCCGTAATAAAAGAATCTTCTATTTTTTGAGTATTCCTTGCGCCGACAAAACCAATTAAAATACCATCCGGAAAAATTGAACTTGAAATGGAAGTATAGACCTTTTCTTTCTCTGTCAAATCTTGTCCTAAAGTAACATACTTAATAAACAAGCCACCTTTAGAATCACCTATCACAAGGCCTTCTTTTCTGCTTTCAGATAAAAAAGCTGCTACAGAAAAATCTTCATCACTGCTAAGTAAAATTTTACTTGTAGTTGGAGAAACTTCTATAACTTTGCCAACAAGGCCAACGCGTCCGTCTTGAACCCCTATTACAGGAGAACGCAAAGATATTCCGTCTTGGCTACCTTTATCAACAATAATTGTTCCTCTTCTTGAAGGTTCCCTATAAGCAACTTTTGCCCAAATCCCTTTCCACTTTTCTTTCTTTGGAAGATCTAAAGATTCTGTAAGTCTTTTATTTTCTTCTAAAAGTGATTCTAACTGGGCATTTTCTAAAAGCAAACGGGAAACTTCTTCCTGTAATTTTAAATTTTTATCTGCAGTATTTAATAAGTCTTGCGTACTTGCAAGAGCATCCTTGGTATATTGGGTTATGCTGTGTGCTGTTCTTATTTGAGGTATAAAAATATAAGTTAAAATTGATCTTGTAGAAACTACTATACTTTCTAAAGGCAAAATCATAATAAGCAAGGCAATAACAGAAAATATTGCCGGCAAAATTTTTGAATAACCCCTTTCCAAAGAATCATTTTTTTGTTTCATTTTTTATTCTTTTTATCCTAAAAAATACAAAAGCGGGAACTCTCATTTAAGAGCACCCGCTTTATCTAAAAACGACCTTCAATTATAGACTGTCTGTGTGAAGTTTACCGCCAGAGATATAATCAAAATATTTGATCGTTCCAAGAGCAACACAACTTAAAGGATCTTGTGCTTGTTGCACAGGAATTTCCGTTTCATTTTGTATGCGTTCAACTAAACCTCTAAGTAAGGCGCCTCCGCCGGCAATAGTTATGCCTCTATCAACGAGATCTGCTGCAAGTTCAGGGGGTGTTTTTTCAAGAGTTGTTTTAACAACTTCAACAATCTCGCGAACGGGCTCTTCAATAGCTTGGCGTATTTCTTTAGAAGAAATTGTCATGGTGCGTGGTAAACCTTGACCTTGGTCACGGCCTCTAACCACCATGGTTTTTTCTTCTGAGTTATTATTATTGCCTTTTTTGTTAAGAAGAACTGATCCTATTTTGATTTTTACATCTTCTGCCGTGGTTTCGCCCACGATAAGATTATGTGTCTTTTTAAAATATTGAGTAATACAATCGGTAATTTTATCACCAGCGACTTTGATTGATTCCTTAACAACCATACCGCCTAAAGATATTACTGCGACCTCTGTTGTGCCACCACCAATATCAACAATCATACTGGCATGGGGTTCATTAACAGGCAAACCTGCACCAAGGGCAGAAGCCATTGGTTCTTCTACCAAGTAAACAGATCTGGCACCGGCCTTACGGGCGGCATCTTCAACTGTTCTTCTTTGAACTTGAGAACTGCCTGAAGGTATGCCTATTACAATTCTAGGTCTGAATAACGTTTTTCTTGTATGGACACTTTTTATGAAATATCTTAACATTTCATAAGTTTTATCAAAATCGTCAATCACCCCATCTTTCATAGGGCGACACGCTATAATATTTGCGGGTGTTCTGCCAAGCATTTGCTTGGCTTTGCTTCCTACTGCTTTTACTTCTCCGGTATCTGTATCTAAAGCCACTACGGAAGGTTCCCTAAGCACAATACCTTGATCTTTGACACAAACAAGGCAATTTGCTGTGCCTAGGTCCATTCCCATGTCATTAGAAAAAAGTCCGCCTAAATAATCTAATATCATTTAGTCCACCAATTTAATTATTGCGACTTCGGCATTATCGCCTTTTCTAATACCTGCTCTGTAGATTTTTGTATAACCGCCGTTTCTGGCTGCATATTTTTCTGATAAAACTTCAACTAATTTTTTATAAGCGGTTTTATCTGCTACGGCATTTTTAAGAGCCAAATTATCTTTATCTTTTGCAAGAGTAATAAGGCCTTCAACTTCACGACGAAGCTCTTTTGCTTTTTGCAAAGTTGTTTTAATTTCTTCGTGCAAAACCAAGCTAATTGCCATATTGCTTAACATTGCTTTTCTGTGTGAAGTGGTTTTGCCTAATTTGCGGTATCCCGTATTTTTAATCATTTCGAAAACTCCTATAATTTCATACCTAACTCAAGTTTCATTTTTGCGAGTTTTTCTTTTACCTCGTCAAATGACTTTGAGCCAAAGTTCTTTACCAATTTTAATTGGGCTTCAGTCTTTACCACTAAATCGCGAACGGTTTTGATACCTTCTGCTTTTAAGCAGTTAACAGATCTGGAAGTTAAATCCATATCTTCAATTGCTTGAGATAAGACTTCTTCAAGTTCTTCGCTTACATTATTTTCTAAAGCAGGGGCGGCAACTTGTTCTTCTTCTACGACAGGTTCTTCGCCTTCAATAGTGAAAATGTGTAAAGATTGTGAAAGTAAAATTGCAGCTTTATGTAAAGCTTTGCGCGGTTCCAAAGTGCCGTCTGTGGTGATTTCAAGAATAAGTCTATCATAGTCGGTTTTTTGACCAACGCGGGCCGGCTCTACATCATAATGCACTTTTAAAATAGGGGAGAAGATAGAATCTATCGGCATAAAACCTGCAGGTCTTGCACCTTTAGGTGTTTCTTCTGCATAACCCTTACCTTTGGAAATTTCAATTTCCATTCTAAGTGAACCACCTGCTTCAATTGTGGCAATAGGTAAATCTTTATTAATGATTTCTACGCCGTCAACTTCTTCAATATTAGCAGCAGTTACAACACCGGGCTTTTCGCTATGCAAAACTAAATATTCTCTGTTTTTACCTTCTAATTTAACGCGAAGTTTCTTAAGATTTAAGAGAATTTCAATAACATCTTCTCTAACGTTAGGAATGGTGCTATATTCGTGGGTTGTGCCTTCAACACGAACGGCTGAAACAGCTGCACCTTCCAAACCGGATAATAAGATTCTTCTTAAAGAATTACCAACAGTATGCCCCAAACCGGATTCGTAGGGTTCTGCTACGAATCTGCCGTAAGTTGCACTTTCTTCTTCTACTTTAATAGATTTCGGTAAAACTAAATTTTCAAAAGCCATTATTTTTTGCTCCTATTACTTAGAATAGTGTTCTACTATCAACTGATCATTGACTGGGTAGCTGCTTTCGCTTCTATCCGGCCATCTGAGCAGGGTGGCTGTCTTTTTGGTGTCATCATATTCAAGGAAGCTGGGACGTAAAGATCTTTTTGTTGCTTCTTCTAAACCTTGCTTAACCACAACGCCTTCGGTAATTTTACCGGTAATAGCGACCTTATCACCAATTTTTAATTGGTAAGAAGGGATATTGACGACTTTATCATTAACTCTGATATGACCGTGTAAAACGAGTTGTCTTGCTGTTCTCAAAGAAGTTGCAAAACCTGCTCTTTTAACGATATTATCAAGTCTTGTTTCCAAATATCTAAGGAAGTGTTCACCTGTTTGACCGGTTGCTTTGCTGGCTTTATCAAACAAATTGGCAAAGGGAACTTCCGTCATGCCGGACATAAATCTGGCTTTTTGTTTTTCATACAAACGAACACCATATTCGGAAAGTTTTGCTCTTTTAACGCCACCTTTACCTTTCTTGGCGCTAGCAAGCTTATCCATTACACAATTGGTGTAGCATTTTGTTCCTTTTAAAAATAATTTGCAAGCTAATTTTCTGCATTTCTTGCAGCTAGGTCCTGTATATCTTGACATTATTATATTCTCCTGGCTTTCGGCGGTCTGCATCCGTTATGAGGTATGGGGGTTACGTCTTTAATAGAGGTTACGACCAAACCTGCTTGTTGTAAAGCTCTTACAGCGGTTTCTCTACCCTGACCAGGGCCGCAAACTTTAACAGCAACTTCTTTCATGCCCATAGCAACGGCTTTTTCGCCGACTTTATTGCAAGTAATTTGGGCGGCAAACGGAGTGCCTTTTTTGGTGCCTTTAAATCCGTGTGATCCTGAAGTGGACCAAACCAAAGTTGAACCTTTATCATCAGTAACGGTTACAATGGTATTGTTAAATGAACAGCTGATGTGAACAACACCATGTGCAGGTGCTTTACCAGCTTTCTTTTTTGTTTTTGCTGCAGCCGGTGCTGCAGTTGTTGTTTCTTGTTTCTTTTCTTCTGCCATTTTAATTTACCTGTTTTAAATTTTAATCAGCTTTAACTTTTGCGCCGACTGTTTTTCTGCGGCCGCGTCTTGTTCTGCTGTTTGTTTTTGTTCTTTGGCCGCGTGCGGGTAAATTGCGGCGATGGCGGTTGCCTCTGTAGGAACCGATTTCAATAAGTCTGTGGATGTTTTGGGAAACTTCTCTTCTAAGTTCACCTTCAACTTTATATTCTTTCTGCAAGAGAGTGTTAAGTAAACCGGCTTGTTGTTCGGTTAAATCTTTAACTCTTGTAGAGGCTTCAATTTGGCCGTTTAATTTGCTTAAGATTTCTGCTGCGACTTTAGGGCCAATACCATAGACATATTGTAATGCTATATCTATTCTTTTGTTCTTGGGTAAATCTATACCTGCGATTCTTGCCATATTCTAACAAATCTCCTCTAATTAACCTTGGCGTTGTTTGTGTTTTGCGACTTTACACACAACACGGACGACGCCGTTTCTTTTTACGATTTTACATTTTTGACATATCTTTTTTACGCTAGCTCTGACTTTCATTTATTTCTCCCGATAGATTATTCTGCCTTTGGTTAAGTCATACGGAGAAAGCTCCAATTTAACTTTATCACCAGGTAAGATCCTGATGTGGAACATTCTCATTTTACCTGAGATGTGCCCCAAAATAACTTTGCCGCCTGCAATTTCAACTTTAAACATTGCGTTTGGTAAAGCTTCAAGTATTTTGCCTTCTACTTCTATCTTATCACTCATACTCGCCTAAAAGGCGTTTCCTCCGTAATATTTAACTTTATGCCGTTAATATAAGGTGGCCGTTTGCGGTCACCGCGACACTATGTTCAAAATGGGCAGAATAACTGCCGTCTTTTGTTACGACTGTCCAGTCGTTGTCTAAAACTTCTACTTCATCCCCACCTAGGTTCAACATTGGTTCTATCGCAAGAACCATGCCTTCTCTTAAAATTGGGCCTTTACCTTTCGGTCCGTAATTTAAAACACAGGGTTCTTCGTGTAGTTTGCGTCCAACGCCGTGGCCGCAATAGTCTCTGACTATACCAAGTTTACCAGCTGTGGCGTAAGTTTCAACCATATTGGATATATCACCAAGATGTATCCCCGGTTTTACAAGTTCTATTGCTTTGTTTAAAGACTTTTGAGTTTGTTCTAAAAGTCTTTGAGCCTCACTTGCAACTTTGCCCACAGGTATGGTGAGGGCTGCGTCCGCATGAAAGCCGTCAAGATAAGCGCCAACATCAATACCAACTATGTCGCCTTCTCTTAATATTTTTGTTTTACTAGGTATTCCGTGAACGACTTCTTCATTTACGGAAGCACAAATGCTCCCCGGAAAACCGCCGTATCCCAAAAAGGACGGAACAGCGCCGCAGCTTCTTATAACTTCTTCTGCTATTTTATCCAGATGCCAAGTGCTAACACCGGGCCTTACTTCCAGTTGCATCCTTTTTAAAACTTTAGATACAACTTTGCCTGATGCTTGCATTTTCTTGATTTCTTCACTACTCTTTAATTCTATCATTTTTTGAGACCTATTGCACGCAAAATTTCATTATGAACTTCGCGCGCCTCTTTACTGGCATCTAAACGCTTAACGCCAATAGAAGATTCATAATAATCTACTAAAGGACGTGTTTGCTTTTCAAACACCTCAAGACGATGTTTTGCACTTTCCAGGGTATCGTCGCTGCGGGTTATTAAATTTCCCCCGCAAGAACAACTGCCCGTAAAACTTTTATCGTATATGTTAAAAATCGCTCCGCATTTTGAACATACTCTTCTTGAGGTTAATCTTTTTATAACTTCTTCTTTACTTAACTCCAAGAAAAGCACGTAATCAATCTTTTGTCTAAGAACGCTCAAACTTATACGCAAACTTTCTGCTTGAGGTATTGTTCTGGGAAAGCCATCAAATATATGCGACTGCCTCCCCCTTTTTAAAACTTGTTCAACAAGTTTTATTATTTGTTCATCACGAACTAAATTGCCTTGACTTATTCCTTTTTCAACTGCTTTACCAAGTGGGGTTGCAAGGGCAATTTCTTTTCTTATCATATCCCCTGTGGAAATATGTTCAAAATCATATTCTTTTACTAAAATCTCCGCTTGCGTGCCTTTGCCCGCACCAGGATATCCAAGTAAAATTATATTCATATTTCCTCTTGGCTTATGTCCGGCCGGCTCTAAAAGAACCGGCCGAAACAAATTTATTCGCCTACATTGAACCAGCGGCCTTTAATACCACGCCCTTTCATTAAGGGTTGATAATTGTGTGCAAGTAAATGGGCTTGCACTTGGCCAACTGTGTCTAATGCAACACCTACTACGATGAGTAAGGATGTTCCGCCGAAATAGAAAGGAACATTAAATTTGAACCTTAAAAAGTCCGGCAAAACGGCAATTGCGGAAACAAATAAAGCTCCGCTTAAAGTTATTCTGTTCATAACCCACTCAATATAATGTTGAGTGGCATCGCCCGGTCTGATACCAGGGATAAAGCCGCCCCATTTTTTCATATTTTCTGCTATATCTTTAGGATTGAAAGACATGGAGTTATAAAAATAACAGAAGAAGATAATTAAAGCGACATAGATTAAAGTATATGCCCAATTACCATGGCCGATATATTGCATTACTTTTTGAGCCCATGGAGATTCCGGCATAAATTGTGCTATTGTTAAAGGCATTGAAAGAACAGACATAGCAAAGATGACTGCGATAACACCGCTTTGGTCTATTTTTAAAGGCAAGTAGCTTGTTTGACCGCCATACATTTTATTGCCAACCATTCTTTTTGCATATTGCACAGGTATTTGTCTTTGAGCAGTTTCTACCCAAACAACAAGACCCATAATAACAACCGCAGCACCCACAATAAGTATGGCTGTAAGTAATTGAATTTCTTCTGCACTTACTAAACCGATTAAACTGCTTATTGCGGAAGGCAATCTATCAACGATACCTGCAAAGATGATTAAAGAAATACCATTACCGATACCCTTTTCTGTCATCTGTTCACCAAGCCACATAAGGAACATTGTTCCTGTAGCAAGGGTTAAGGTCGTTGTTAAAATGAAAGACCAGGAAGGATCTACAACCATTTGCATATTGCCCGGAGCAGACATTTTTGTTAAAGCCAAAGTTAAACCAAAACCTTGAAGTAAAGACAAAACGAGAGCAAAAACTCTTGTGATTTGGTTTTCTTTTCTGCGGCCATATTCCCCTTCTTTACTTAATTTTTCTAAAGCAGGGATTACATGGGCGCCCTTTATCAAGCTCATAATAATTGAAGCATTGATATAGGGCATAATACCTAATGCCAGAACAGAAAACTTACCCAAAGCACCACCTGAAAATATATCCAAGAAACCAAGCATTCCTCCTTCATGTTGTTTGAAGAAGGAAGCAAGGGCTTCTGTATTAATACCAGGTATAGGTATTACTGCTGCGACACGGAAAACTGCTAAGGCAATTGCTACAAACAAAAGCCTTTTTTTGAGTTCCGGAGATTGAAATATATTCAATATATTTGCTGTTGGGTTATTTTCGTGCATTATTTTGCCTTTTTATTTTCAATAACTGTTGCTTTACCGCCGGCTTTTTCAATAGCTGCTTTGGCAGAAGCAGAAAAAGCATGTGCGGTAACGTTAAGAGCATGTTTAAGTTCGCCGTTAGCCAAAACTTTGATTTTTTTGGTATCTTTTACAAGATTTTTCTTTTTCAAAATTTCGGGGGTAACTTCTTCACCTGCTTTAAAAACTTTAGCAAGAGAACCTAAGTTTACCCATTCGCCCTTAACTGCAAAAGAAGCATTAGAAAAACCGCTTTTCGGGATTCTTCTAACCAAAGGCATTTGACCGCCTTCTTTGCTTTCTTTACGGGTATTACCGGAACGGGAAGTTTGACCTTTCATACCTTTTGTTGAGGAACGACCCATCCCTGAACCAATACCTAAACCAATTCTTCTTTTTGCTTTTCTGGAGCCGTGTTTAGGAAAAAGTGAACTTAATGTTGTCATAAATTATCCTCCTATTTTGCGACTGCTGTTGTTTCTGCAGCAGGAACGTCTGCAGTAGCAGTTTGTTTGCCACGGCTGGTAAGAACAGCATCTTTGCTCTTTAACAATTTTAAAGCTTCCATTGTTGCATAAGCTAAATTGCAAGAGTTGGTGCTGCCAATACTCTTAGAAAGAATATTTTTAATACCGGCTGCTTCCAAGATTAAACGAACTGCAGCACCGGCGATAACACCGGTACCGGGAGCGGCTGGTTTCATCCAAACGCTGGAGGAACCGAACTTGCCCAAAACTTCGTGCGGAATAGTATCGTTTACAATAGGGAATTTAATGCTATTCTTTCTTGCTTGGAATTCTGCTTTAGACACGGCAAATTGAACTTGGTTTGCCTTGCCGATAGCTACGCCGACTTTACCATTGCCGTCACCGACAACAACTAAAGCTCTAAAACCAAAGCGTTTACCACCTTTTACAACTTTTGCAGTTCTTGCAACGTGGATAACGGTGGTTGTGCCTTCGGGTTTTGCGCGTAACTGAAACTCGGTCTTATGACCTTTCGCTTCTCTTTTATTTTCGCTCTTTGGCGTTTCTTTATTTAACATTTATTCACCTTAAAGTTAAAATTTTAAACCTGCTTTGCGGGCAGAATCTGCTAAAGCTTTTACTCTGCCGTGATAGATGCGGGCACCTCTGTCAAAGCGAACTTCTTTAACACCTTTTTCAAGGGCTTTTTTTGCAATAAGTTCACCAAGAGCGGTGGCTGCTTCTATGCTTTTGCCGGAGGCTTTATATTTGCCTTCAAGTTCTTTAGAAGCGCTGGTTGCGCTTACAAGAACTTTGCCTTCCATATCATCTATTACGGAAGCATAAATATATTTTAAACTTCTGTAAACAGATAATCTGGGTCTTTCAAGACCGGCAGCTTGCAACTTTCTTTGTGTTCTTTCTTTTCTGTATTGATATCTTTCTTGCTTAGTTGCCATAATTATTTGCCTCCTGCAGCAGCTTTACCGGCTTTTCTGACGATATGTTCGTCTTGGTATTTAATACCGCTGCCTTTATAGGGTTCCGGCGGTCTGATTTTTCTGATTTTAGCAGCAAAATCGCCGACTAAAACTTTATCACTGCCTTGAATTTCCACTAAAGGATTTTTAGGGTCAGCAACAACTTTTAAACCGGCCGGGATATCTAAAATTACCGGGTGGGAGAAACCAAGTTCCATATTAAGTTTATTGCCGCTAACGACGACTTTATAACCAAGGCCGTTAACTTCTAAAACTTTTTTGAAAGGTGTTTCAACACCGCTGACTAAATTTTGAACTCTTGCTCTGGTTGTTCCGTAAAGAGCATTAAGTTCAACTTCTCTGCCTTTTTCAACTTCAAAAGTTAAGGTAGAACCATCAAGTTTAGCGGTAATTCCTTGGGGAACGACATAATTTAAAGTAGCCAAAGGACCTTGAACTTTAATATCATTGCCTTTAACTTCTACTTTAACTTTAGCGGGGATTTGGATTGGTTTTTTACCTATTCTGCTCATATTCCCCCCTACCAAACTTGGCACAAGACTTCGCCGCCAACTTTTTCTTCTTTGGCTTTGGCGTCGGTCATAATGCCTTTTGAGGTTGAAAGTATTGAAGTCCCAAAAGCACCGCGAACGCTGGGAATATTTTCATAAGAGCTATAAACTCTTTTACCCGGGCGGGAAACTCTTCTAAGACCTTGAATAACGCTTTGATTGTCGTTATATTTCAAAAATACTCTTACAAAACCGCCTTTGGTTTCATTGTGGATGGCTTTATAGTTTGCTATATAGCCTTCTTCCTTCAAAACTCTGGCGATTTCGGTTTTGATTTTAGAGAAAGGAATATCTACTCTTTCTTTTCTCTTCATATTGGCATTTCTTATTCTTGTTAAGAAATCTGCTATTGGATCCATAATTTAAACGCTAAAACAATTTTACTTTCCACTTGAGTTAAAGTGACGCAATTTCTTGCGGTGCGGAGTTAAAATCGTTTAAAGCTTTCCTCCTTTACCAGCTTGATTTTTTTACACCAGGCAATAATCCCTGATGGGCCATTTTTCTAAAGCAGATACGACAAAGACCGAAATCTCTGTAATATCCTCTTGATCTGCCGCAGATTTGGCATCTGTTATGATAGCGGACTGCAAACTTCTGCGGTTTTGCCATTTTGGCAACCCATGCTTTTGTAGCCATAGTTTAGTTGCTCCTCTTTCTGAACGGAAAACCCATGAAGTCCATCAACATTTGGCCGTCTTTATCGTTCTTGGCGGTTGTTACAAATGTGATATTCATACCATGTGCTTTAGGAGATTTTTCTACATCAATTTCGGGGAACACATAGTGTTCTTTTAAACCGATATTAAGATTACCTCTCCCGTCAAAACCTCTATTGAAACCTTGGAAGTCTCTAATACGAGGGCAAACGATATTGATGAATCTATCCATAAATTCATACATAATTGCGCCTCTTAAGGTTACTCTAACGCCGATGGGCATACCTTCTCTTAACTTAAAGTTAGAGATAGATTTTTTTGCTCTTCTTACTTGAGCAAGTTGCCCGGTAATAGCGGTTAAATCTTCTCTGGCGATATCTAAGAATTTAATATCTTCTTTTGCATCTGCCACGCCGATATTAACAACTATTTTTTCAAGTTTAGGCGCTGCCATAGGGCTTTTAACTTTCATTTCTTTTAGTAAAGCCGGCAACACTTTATCTTTGTAATAAGTTCTCAACCTGGGCTCATAAGCTTGGGTTTTGACTTCTTTTTTTGCTGTTTCTTTCTTTTCTGTCATTTTTATTTACCTGCCGTGCTTACTAAAGCCGCATTACATTTGCGGCAAACTCTGCCTTCTTGAGTGTTCTTCGGTGTGCTGTGTTTACCGCATTTAGGGCAAACTACTGCTACGTTAGAAGCATCTAAAGGGGCTTCTTTCTTGATTATTCCGCCTTTGCTTTTTTGGCTGGGTTTGGTGTTTTTGGAAATCATATTGATTCCGGTAACAATAACTTTGTTTTTAGAAGGAATGATTTCTCTTACTTCACCAGTTTTACCTTTATCTTTACCGGCCAGAATAATAACTTTATCGTTCTTTTTTAAATTCATAATTATAGAACCTCCGGAGCTAAGGAAATGATTTTTAAGAAATTCTTTTCTCTTAACTCTCTGGCGACGGGGCCGAACACGCGGGTGCCTTTAGGTTCGCCTGATTCGTTGATAAGGCAAACGGCATTATCGTCAAAGCGGATATAAGATCCGTCTTTTCTGCGTTTTTCGCGTGAAATTCTAACGACCACTGCTCTTACTACATCACCTTTTTTAACGTTTGATGTAGGAATTGCGTCCTTAACGGAACACATAATGACATCTCCCAAGGAAGCGATATCTCTGTGATGACCGCCTCTGATTTTGAAGCATTGGACTTTTCTTGCACCGGAGTTGTCTGCGACATTAAGAATAGATCTAAGTTGTATCATTTTATCTTCTCCTCAAGATTAACCCAAGGCCTTTTCCGTAATCTTGGAAATACGCCATCTTTTAAGTTTAGACAAAGGTCTTGTTGATGTAATCTCTACCTTGTCGCCAATTTTGCTTTCATTATTCTCATCATGAGCATGATAGCATTTGGAGGTTGTTATAACCTTGCCATAAAAAGAATGCTTTTTGGTGGTAAGAACTTCAACCGTGCGGGTTTTATTCATTTTATCTGAAACTACCACGCCGTTAAGCACTTTTCTTTGTGCGCGATTTACTTTATTTTCCATTTACAAATCCTCTTATTTGGACTGCCTTTTTTGCCTAATAATTGTGTTAAGCAAGGCGATTTCGCGTCTGACAACTCTAATTTCCAAAGGATTGGATAGCGGAGTTGTTGAGTGTTTGAAAAGAAGATTGAACTTCTTTTCTTTTGCCTTGGCTAATTGATCTTGCAATTCTTCAAGGCTTTTATTTTTCAAGATTTCTTTTTCTTTGGTCTTCATATATTACCTTCTTGTGACCAGTTTGGTCTTGATAGGCAATTTATCAGAAGCCAAGCGGAAAGCTCTTTTTGTTTCCTCAAGTTCTGTGCCTTCAATTTCAAACAAAATGCGACCTGGTTTTACGACACAAACCCAATGATCCGGTGCACCTTTACCTTTACCCATTCTGGTTTCTGCCGGGTGTTTGGTAATGGCTTTATCCGGGAAAATTCTGGTCCACATTTTACCTTTCTTTCTGATAAATCTGGAAAGGGAAACACGAGCCGCTTCAATTTGGCGGGCTGTAATCCATTTGGGTTCTAAGGCTTTCATGCCATATTCGCCAAAGGAAACTTCCGCACCTCTTTTTGCTTTGCCCTTAATACGAGGAGCAGAAAACGGCTTTCTATATTTAACTCTTTTTGGCATCAACATAGTTTTTCTCCTCCTTTATTTAGTTTCTTCCTTTTTGGAATCTTTTTTAGCAGCTGCTTTTTTTGCAGTTGTTTTTTTAGCGGCAGTTTTCTTTGCCGGAGCTTTCTTTGTTGCTTCCGGTTTAATTAAATCTTTAGCTGCTGAAATAACTTCTTCTTTAACGCCTTCAACGCTGCTGCCTTCTTGCATTTCTCTATGTTTTCTAAGTTCGTTTAAGATTTCTTTTGGAGATTTTGCAAAGTGGGTTTTCTTGAAAATCCAAACTTTTATGCCGATTTTACCGCTGACGGTATTGGCTTCATAGGTGCCATAGTCAATATCTGCACAAAGGGTATGTAAAGGAACGCGACCTTCTCTTTTCCATTCGGTGCGGGCAATTTCTGCACCGCCGAGTCTGCCGCTGAGCATAATTTTAATACCCAAGGCTTTACCTGCTAAGGCCTTTTCAATAGCTTTCTTCATTGCTGCGCCGTAGTGGGCACGTTTTTCAATTTGGAAAGCGATTGATTGAGCAACGAGTCTTGCATCCGTTTCCGGATTTTTGATTTCAACAACATTAACGAAGGTTTTGCTGCCTGTTAATTTTTCAAGGTCTTTTCTTAAAGTTTCAATATCAGCACCTTTTTTACCGATAACTACGCCCGGTCTTGCGGTGTGAATGTTGACTCTTAAGAAAGAACCAGCTCTTTCAATACCGACAGCGCTAACGGCTGCGAGTACGAATCTGGATTCCACAAGTTGTCTGATTTGGAAATCTTCCATAATAAGGGCAGGCATATTTTTGGGGGCAAACCATCTTGACTGCCAATCTTGTGTGTATCCAAGTCTTAAACCTTTAGGGTGTATCTTATGTCCCATTATTTAAGCCCTCCCTTCTTTTCGTCACTAACGATAACTGTTAAGTGGCAAACACTTTTCTTATAAGGCATTGCTCTGCCTTGCGGGCCGGGCTGCACTCTTTTTAAGTGTTTCATAGGACCTATATTTGCATAGGCCTCTTTAATATAAACTTTGGAAAAATCAAGTTTTTTGCCTGATTTTACCTGAAGGTTTGAGGCTGCGGAATGAATAGTTTTTTGAACTAAGTCGCTGCAGCGAAGTCCGCTGAAATTAACAACATTTTCAGCATATTGGACATTTTTGCCGCGGACTAAGTCTAAGAGCAAACCAACTTTCCTGCTGCCATACCTTTGAAATTTAGCTTTTGAACAAGCTTCCATATCAAATTATCCTCTTATCTCTTATTTAAGGGCCTTAGACTCTTTGGTCATTCCGCCGTGGCCTTTAAATGTTCTGGTAAATGCAAATTCACCAAGTTTATGACCGATCATTCTTTCGGACACATAGACAGGTAAAAACTTCCTGCCGTTATGGACTAAAAATGTATGTCCCACAAATGCGGGAACTATTGTGCATGCTCTAGCCCAAGTTTTAATCTGCTTTTTGTCGTTGGGGTTCATAGCTTCAACGGCTTCAAGCAAGTTATGGTCTACATAAGGACCTTTCTTTGTTGATCTTGACATTTCTAATTAGCTCCCGATTTAGATTTGCGTCTATCTTTAATGATCATCCAATCCCAGGTTTTGGCCGGTCTGGTCTTTAAACCTCTGGACATTTGGTTCCAGGGTGAGCGAGGTATGTTACCACCTTTAGAGTGACCTCTACCACCACCCATAGGGTGATCTACTGCGTTCATTGCATTACCGCGAACGGTAGGTCTGATACCGCGATGTCTGTTTCTGCCGGCATTACCGATAACAACAGCATTGTGTTCTGTATTACCGACTTGGCCGATAGTGGCGCAGCAATTTTCCGGTATAAGTCTGATTTCGCCGGACGGCATTTTGATATGTGCATAACCGCCGTCATGGGCCATAATTTGAGCTTGGCTTCCGGCTGAGCGGGCAAGTTGTGCCCCTTTGCCGACTTTAAGTTCAATAGCATGGATAAAAGTACCTTCAGGTATATTTTTGAGTGGAAGGCAATTACCCGTTTTAATCTCTGCTTTAGGACCGGACATTACTTCGTCGCCGACTTTAAGACCTAAAGGATGAAGCATATATTGCTTATCCCCGTCTGCATATTTTAAAAGGCAGATTCTGGCAGATCTGTTCGGGTCGTATTCAATAGAAACGACTTTTGCGGGAACGCCAAATTTTGCTCTCTTAAAATCAATTTTTCTGTATAATTGTTTATGGCCACCACCAATGTGACGAACCATAACCATACCGGTATTATTTCTACCGCCGCTTTTCCTTAAACCCTTAGTCAACTTCTTTTCAGGAGTTGTCTTGGTGATTTCGGAAAAGTCTGCTACCGTAATAGTTCTCCTAGAAGGAGTATACGGTCTGAATGTCTTTATAGGCATAGTTTACTAATTCTCCTACTTAGATGCGCCTTCAACGGCATCTATTTTATCGCCTTTTTTCAATGTGACGAACGCTTTTTTAAGATCAGGTCTTTTTCCGGCGAAACGTCCCATTCTTTTGACTTTGCCGCGTAAAGTGCTTGTGGCAATTTTTTCAACTTTAACTTTAAAAATTGTTTCCACAGCTTCGCGGATTTCGTGCTTGTTTGCTGTTTTTTCCACAACAAAGCAGTAGCAATTATCACTATCTCTTAAGATTAAGCTTTTTTCTGTTAAGAGGGGTTTTCTTAATGTTTCGTATGTTTTATTCATTTTTTATCTCCCTTATTTGCTCATCTTTTCAAGTGCTTCTTTTGTGATAATAACTTTGGTGGAGTTCAAAACGGCATAAGCGTTTAAATCACTTGGAACCATTTTATTCAAACCGGCAATATTGCGGCTTGCTTGGTCAAGTTTTGCATCTTTTGAACTGACTATCAAAGGTTTTTTGCCGGCTTCTAATGTTTTTAAAACATCAGCAACCATTTTTGTTTTGGCTTCTTTGATATCAAAATTATCAAGAATTATAATGCTATCGCTATTATATTTGCTGCTTAAAGCGTGAGCTAAAGCAAGGCGTCTTTTTGCGACGGGCAAATCAATTCTGAAAGAGTGCGGGGTAGGCCCAAAAGCCACACCGCCGTGGCGCCAGATAGGTGAGCGCATGCTACCATGTCTTGCGCGGCCTGTGCCTTTTTGTTTCCAGGGTTTTTTACCTGTTCCGCTGACTTCGGAGCGGGTTTTGACATCCGCTGTGCCTGATCTTTGGTTTGCTAAAAAGGCAGTGATGACTTCGTGTAAGAAAGTCGGATTGGGCTTTACGCCGAACAAGGCTTCCGGTAAATTAATTTTACCTTGTTCTTTACCTTGGATATTTAAAAGTTTAGTTTCCATTTTTCGCCTTCCTATTTCTTCTTGGTATTAGCAGCTTTGGAAGCAGAAATCTTCTGAACTTTAGCAGCTACTACGTGTTTTTTAGGTTTGGAAGTTTCCAATACGGACACGATCGTTCCTTTTGCACCGGGCACGGAACCTTTTAAGAAAATTAAATTATTTTCTGTGTCAACTTTAGCAACTTCAATTTTGGAAATTGTTGTTGTGGTAAAGCCATAGTGACCGGCCATTCTTTGACCGCTTAAAACTTTACCTAAAGATCTTCTTGCGGCTAAACCACCGGGTGCTCTTTCTCTATCGCTGGCACCGTGTGATGCAGGTTGACCTGCAAAGCCATGGCGTTTCATTGCGCCGGCAAATCCGCGACCTTTAATTTTGCCTTGAACATCAACATAATCGCCGGGTTTAAAAATTTCACCGAGATTGATAACTTGGCCGACTTCAAAACCATTAACATCGGCAAGGCGATATTCTTTAATATGTCTGACAGGGCTAATACCTAATTTTTTGAAATTGCCCAAATCGGGTTTATTAAGTTTGTTTTCTTTAACTTCGCCAAAACCCACAGCAACGGCATTGTAGCCATCTTTTTCTTGGGTTCTGACACGAACAACCTTGCACGGACCTGCGTGAACTACAGAAACGGCATTAAGGTTGCCTTTTTCGTCAAACAACTGGGTCATACCTAACTTTTCACCAATAACAAATCTTAAGGTTGACGGAGCTGTTTTAACTTCTGCTTTGGCATTTGTTGCCGGAGCAGTTTGGTTATTTGTTTCTTGTGTCATTTATTTTCCTTTAACGGCCGCATCATAATTAGAAGGAAAGGTTTTTGTGCTGCCTTTGCCTTTTGTTGCCTCATGGCACTAACTACTGCGTCACCTAATTTTTACTGATGCAGAGTTCTTGTGTTTTCTGCACCCGATATTCCTTATATATATAAGTAATACCGCTATAAATCATTGTCAACTAAACCTTTTTGCTTTAGGCAAAAAGGTATTTAGTTGCTCTTGATTGCCACATCAACACCGGCCGGTAAATCGAGTTTCATCAATTCATCAACGGTTTTGGAAGTGGGACTCTTAAGATCAATTAATCTTTTGTGGATACGCATTTCAAATTGCTCTCTGGATTTTTTATCTGTATGGGGAGAGCGAAGAACTGTGTATTTGCGAATTTTGACCGGTAAAAGAACCGGACCGCAAACTAAGGCACCGGTTTTTCTGGCGGTTTCAACAATTCTTGAAACAGAGTTATCCAACATTCTGTAATCATAAGAGCGAAGTTTAATGCGGATTCTTTCTTGTCCGCTTAACTTTGCTGTTTTCTTTTCTGTTTTTTCTGCCATTGTTTTTTATTCCTAATTTCTTTTAAAAAATATTCTTTTTTAAAATTTTTATTTATCGCTTGCCTGCTTTTCTCTGACGGCAAAACTCCATTTTTTGCCTTTAGTTTTTTGAGAAAACAAAGCGTCTAAAAGACACCTCTATGGCCGTTGTGTTAACTTGCAACAACCATAGTCTTGAGATTTCTTTTAGAGGCGATACAATACACCTACTCTTATATTATACCAAATAATTTGGTATTTTTAACATCTTTTAAAAAAATCTTCTTCAATTTTGTTAGGGCAAATTATGCCCTATTTATATTATACCATTTTTATATAAAAAAATACCCGCTCCCTAAAAAAGAAACGGGTATTTTAAATTTACGAACTAAACAAGTTTATTTGGCCATATTTTTCCAAGCATTAGCTTCTGCTTTAGCGGTATTTTTTACTTCTTTAGCAGTTTGCTTTGCTTGATTTTTTTGGCCTTTCAAATCTTGTTTCACTTGATTTTGAACATTTTTAACATTTTGTTTTTCAGCGTGAAGTTTTTCTTTGTTCTCTTTTTTAAGTTGTTGTAAATCATTTTTTGCATTTTGTTTAACTTCTTTCACGTTTTGTTTTGCCTGATTTTTTTGATCTTGCCATTCTTTTTTGGCTTGAGCATTTTTGGCGGCACTTTCTTTTTGAGCATTGGCAACTTTGCTGGACCAATTCTTTTGTGCTTCTTTTACATTTTGCTTAGCGGCGTTTTTATCTGCTTGGAATTGGTTTTTAACTGCGATTGCAGTGTTTTTAGCGCAAGTATTTTGGCAAACTAAATCTTCTACATTGCAAGTGCAATTTTCTTCCGCAAAGGCAAATCCGGCACCAAATGCGGCAAAAACTACTAATACTAATAATTTTTTCATTTTGTTTTCTCCTTAACTATAAAATAGTTTTACATTTTATAAATAAAATTATACCATTATTTATTATAAGTTTTGGAGATTTTTTATGGAAATTTTATTTATTTTTATTGCCCTTGCAACAGGCATTATTATTGGCAAATTTATTTTTGGTAAAACGGGCGAAACTCAAATTTTAAAAGAAGAACTTGCCAAAAAAGACACTCTTATTGCTGCAAAAGAACAGGAAAATAAAGATTTAACCGCCAAATGTGCCGGCGAACAAAAACAAAGAGAAATTGCCGAAAGTTTTAATAAGGAAAGGGAAAACGCTTTCAAAACTATCGCCCAAGAAGTTTTGGAAGAAAAAGTAAAAAATTTTAATGAGCAGGCAAAAACAAGTTTTACCCCCCTTCAACAAGATGTAAAAAACTTTAGAGAAAAACTTGAAAAACTTGAAGAAGCAAATAAAATGGGGCAAGTAGAGCTTAAAGAAGGAATCAAGGATGTTTTAAATCTAAACAACACGCTTCAGCAACAAGCGCTTGATTTAACAAAAGCCATAAAAGGCGACCCAACCGCAAAAGGTGCCTGGGGCGAGGCAACGCTTTTTAATATTCTTGAAAATGCGGGCTTGCAAAAAAATATAGATTTTTTTGAACAATCAGTCCACGGCGAACATCGCTTTGATATTCTTTTGAAATTGCCAAATAACAACTATTTGATTATTGATTCAAAAACAACTTTTGAACATTATATGAACTACACTGCTTGCCAAGATGAAGAACAAAAAAAGAAATTCTTAGAAAATCATATAAAGGATATAAAAGATACAATTAAAGATTTATCCGGCAAAGAATATCCAAAAGATATCAAAGATCCAAACGGGGAAACCTTCCGCCCGGATTTTACTTTGATGTTTGTTAATCCGCAAAGCGCGCTTGAGTGTGCTTTAAAGGCGGATAATACGCTGTTTAATTTCGCTTGGAAAAATAATATTTTACTTGTCTGCCACGATACTTTAATAAACACCATTGAGATTGTTAAAAAACTTTGGAATATTGAAAACCAATACGCCCAAATGCAAGATACTATTGATTTAATTAAAAAAATGAATAGTGAGTTTACTTACTTTTTGACAAGTTTTGCCAAAGTGGAAGAAAGCGCAAAAAATTGCCTTGAAACAATTAAAGTGGCTAGAGGTCATATTGACGGCGATAAAGGCGCCCTTTTACCTTTAGTTAATCAAATACAAAAAACTTATCATGCGCCGGAAATTAGCAAGGACAATGCGCGTATTATAGCTAAAGCTACCTATGATTACGACGGGAAGGGACACTAGTTTTTGTTTTTACTACTTTACTAACAGAACTTTTCTTTCCGGATGTTGATTTGGATTGTTTAGTATCTTCTTTTGTAAAACTATTTTTAATAGCATTTATCTTACAATCTATATCATGTCTTGGGCAAGTAAAGAAGGTATCTCCAAGGCCAAAAAAATTATAATAAACAATAATAAAACCTATAAGAAAGAGTAAAAAAAGAGTAAAAATTCTTTTTAAAAAATCCCATACCTTATTTATAAAAGATTTTCTTTTTGGTATATTCTCAAAAGGAGCAGGTGTAAAGTTTTCTTCGACATTATATTTAGAATTATGCTTTTTGTATAAAATAACCAGCGGAGTAAATACAATTATTACTATCCAAAAAATTAAATAAACTTTAACTCTATATGGCATTTGCGTGATCCTTTACTTATAAGATTACTCTTGTTTTAATTATACTAAAATATATACAATATGTTTAAAGGAGACCCTATATGAAAAAATTATTATTAACTGTTTTATTTTCTGCTTTAGTTTTGCCTGCTATGGCGGATACTTCAAAAAATTTAGAAAAAATTTTGGCAGATAAAAATCTTAGAAAAGAAGTTTCTTCTACCTTAAAAAATGCTAAAGTGCAAAATGCAAAAGCAGACTATATTTCTTCCTATACAAAAGCAAATAATGCTTTAAACATTTTAATTAAAGAAAATACCGAGTTAAAACCTTTAATTGAAAAAGTTGCTTACACTCACACGAACTTAACAAGCTTTTTAAATCAAACAAAATACACCAGTGCCGAAGATTTCCAAATGACTTGTAAAGATTTACTTTTTTATCTTGATGCTATGGCTTTAGATATTTTGGAAATAGGAAAAATTGATAAAGATTTGGCAAACACAATAGAAAAAATTGTTAATCACCAATATTATTTTAATGCCCTCACTATAGACGCAAATATAAGTGCTTTGCATTCTCTTGCTTTAAAATATTATAAACCTGCCTTCTATGATAATATGGCAATTGCGGAATCTTCTTTAATTAAAGAAAGTGCCAAAACCGGTTATGATAAAAATTGGGAAGATTTTATAAATAAATTTTTAGCAAGCAAAAAATAAAAAATATTTTTCTTATTTAAAGCCCTGTTTTTTATAAAAGAACAGGGCTTTTTATTTGTAAATTAAAAATAAAAAAGCCCCGAACTTCATTAAAGAAATTCGGGGCGGCAAAAGAGCGCGTTTATGCGTTTAATTTGTTAGTATCAACGTGTAAACCCGGGCCCATGGTGGAAGCAATACTTACGCTTCTAACATAGACACCTTTTGAGGTTGTCGGTTTAACTTTGTTGATTGTTTCTAAAACGGCTTTTGCATTGTCAAACAATTTGCCTTCGTCAAAGGAGGCCTTGCCTAACGGAACGTGAACGATACCATAAGTATCTGCCTTGAATTCAATTCTACCGGCTTTTAATTCTTTAACAGCGGTAGCGATATCAAAGGTAACTGTTCCGGCTTTCGGGTTTGGCATAAGACCGCGAGGTCCTAAGATTTTAGCAGCTTTTGCCAAATCTTTCATAGTATCAGGGGTAGCGACTAAAACATCAAAGTCCATTTTACCTTTTACTATATCTTCTACCAAATCTTCTCCGCCGACGAGATCTGCGCCTGCTTTTTGAGCATCTTGGGCGTGTTCACCTTTGGCTAAAACGGCAACCCTTTTAGTTTTGCCGGTGCCATGAGGTAAAACAACCATGGTGCGAACTTGTTGATCAGACTTCTTGGTATCAATACCCAAGCGAACGTGGAGTTCAATAGTCTCATCAAACTTGGCTTTTGCATTTTGTTTGCTTAATGCCACAGCTTCTTTAAGGGTATATAATTTGCCCTTTTCAAGTGTTTCTTTAGCTGCTTTAAGTCTTTTTCCAATCATTATTTTTACTCCTTAAGGTTTGCGGGTTTTTTAAAAACCCTCCCTAACTTCCTATTTATTTTACGATATCAACACCCATGCTTCTTGCGGTGCCTTTTACCATTTCTGCTGCTTGCTTAATATCCTTTGTGTTTAAATCGGGCAATTTTTCTGCGGCGATTTCTTCACATTGTTTTTGAGTAAGCTTGCCTACTTTATCTTTATGCGGTGTGCCTGAACCTTTTTTAAGGTTAAGTTTCTTTACAATAAGAACTGCCATAGGCGGCATTTTGGTGATGAAGGAGAAAGATCTATCTTCACAAACAGTTATGACGACAGGAATCTTAATCCCTTTTTCTAATTTTGCGGTTTTAGCATTAAACTGTTTGCAAAATTCCATAATGTTAACGCCGTGTTGACCAAGTGCTGGACCAACTGGCGGTGCAGGATTTGCAGAACCTGCAGGAATTTGCAGTTTAATATAACCTTTTATTTTTTTCTCTTTTGCCATTTTAATTATACTCCTTAAATCTCCGTCTTTAAAAAAGACGAAGGACAAATCTAGTTAATTTTTTCTACTTGTAAATAGTCCACTTCAACGGGGGTGGCTCTATCAAAAACGGTAACCATAACTTTAAGTTTGTTTTTGGTTTCGTTGACTTCTTCAATAACACCGATAAAGTGTTTGAAAGGCCCTTCTGTAATACGCACTTGTTCGCCGTGGCTAAATTGAATTGCGTGTTTGGGTTTACCTTCGGTAGAAGTGGTAAGTTCAACTATACCGGCAATTTCTTCTTCCGGAAGAGGAACGGGCACCGGATCACCTAAAAAGCCGGTGACACCGATAATATTGCGGATGAACCAATAAGATTCACTGGTTAAAATCATTTCAACCAAAATATAGCCGGGGAAGAATTTGCGTTTTCTTAAAGTTTTTTTATTTTGCTTAACTTCTAAAACGTTTTCGGTAGGTACTAAGACATTAAAGACTCTGTCAGCAAAATTTCTAACTTTAATTTGAGTTAAAATTTTATCTTTTACTTTATCTTCATAGCCGGTTTGGGTATGAACTACATACCAAAATTTTTCACCGGCGGCTTCTTGCTTAGGGGTTTGTAAAGTTTCTTCGGACATTAGTTCCCTCCGAGAATACGGCTAAGAATACCGGCAAGGCCCCAGTCAATAATAGCGATATAAAGGGTCACTATACCGACAACGATAAAAACGAAAATCGTTGATTGAATCATTTGCTGTTTTGAAAGCCAAACGCTTTTCTTAAGTTCGCCGTAAGATTCTTTAAAAAAGTTTATTATTTTTGTCATTATAACCTACCTGTTAAAAGTAATGGCAGGAGCGGAAGGACTCGAACCTTCAGTCTTGGTTTTGGAGACCAATGGTTTGCCAGTTAACCGACGCTCCCCTATTACTTCAAATTTTTAGACGGCGCTCTTATTTAGAGGCCTTGCTTTCTTTGTGAATTGTTTGTTTGCCACATTTCTTGCAGAATTTGTTTAATTCTACTTTATAATCTTTCTTTTTGCCTTTAGCAAAATAGTAGTTTTTATTTTTGCATTCTGTGCAAGAAAGAACAAAAGTTAATCTTTCATTTGCCATTTTATTTACCTTACTTTACCGCTACATGCGGGATTTATTACTAAAAAACAAGCAAATCTCAGGCGTAAAAAATATTTGCGCCTAAAATTTTAACTTGCCGGTTAACACCGATTAAAAAGCCCCTACCATATGGGGCTAAATATATTATACAAAAGTTTAAGAACTTTTTAAAGTCTTTTTTGCTTTCTTTTTGTTTATATAAGTATTATAGCATTTTACACAAAACCCCTAAACAAAAAGTTTAGGGGTTTTGTGTAAATAAAATATCGGTTAATACTCTTGCGGAACTTCGCTATAAATTACTTCGGCGTCTTTATCTTCAGGTATTGGTGTGCCATACATCTTATTCTTAAACCAAGCACCGATAGAGTCCATAAGAATATAAGTTACAGGGGTCATCAAAAGCGTAATAAGCAAGGATAAGGCCTGACCGCCAACGATAACAATAGCAAGTGAGCGTCTTGAATCAGCGCCTTCCCCGTGGGAAATTAACATCGGCAAAACACCCATAATCAAAGTTAAAGTTGTCATCAAAATAGGTCTTAAGCGCACTTTGTTTGCCTGTAAAATAGCATTTGTTCTGCCATAACCGCGCGCTCTTAACTGATTAGTATAATCCGTCTGCAAGATAGCGTTTTTACTAACCACGCCCACAAGCATAAACACACCAAGCATACTAAAAATATTAAGGTTTTGTTTGGTTATCCAAAGGGCAATTAAAGCAAAGGGCAAAGTTAAAGGCAAGCTGACGATAATTGCAACCGGGTGGGTATAACTTTCAAACTGGGCAGCAAGCACCATATATTTAAAAAGGAACGCAAGCACAAATGCTACAATAAAACTCATAAACATTTTGCCCATTTCTTGCGACATACCGCTTTCTGTTGCAGTATATCCAGGTAAAGGACTGAGTTCATTAAAGAGTTTTTTCATCAAAATCGTAGCAGAGCGAACATCAAGGCCGTTTAAGTTCGCCTCAACAGAAACTTCTCTTTCTCTTTTAAAGCGGTTAATTTGGCTTGGGCCAACGCCTTCTTCAATAGCGGCAACGCTATCAAGACGCACAACACTATCTTTACCGCCAAAGGAAGCAGGTATCTGTAAGGCGGAAATTGTTTCTTTATTATTTCTATATTGCTCATCAACACGCACGCGGACTTCGTAAAGTTCGTCGCCTTCTTTATACTTTGTAATATCATCATTTCCGCCGACCATGGTTCTTAAGGCACTTGCAATATCGGAAACTCTAACACCAAGATTGTTTGCTTTTGCCCTGTTAATTACAACTCTATATTCAGGTTTAGCGAGTTCCAAAGTTAAGTCAACATCTCTAAAGTGTCCGTCTTTTTCCATTTTGGCAATTAAGCCGTTTGCATATTCGGAAAGTTTATTAATATCCGGGCCGGAAATTCTTAACTGAACTTCTTTACCATTGGCGGGGCCGTCACTTAGCACAATAACACTTGTTTTAAGCCCTTCATACTTACTTAAAATATCGCGCATTTT
This sequence comes from Elusimicrobiaceae bacterium, assembly GCA_017534965.1. Taxonomy (GTDB): domain Bacteria; phylum Elusimicrobiota; class Elusimicrobia; order Elusimicrobiales; family Elusimicrobiaceae; genus Proelusimicrobium. Next base: position 45,812 of record JAFXVA010000008.1, read on the forward strand.
ATCAATAAATTTTTTAGTATTTATTGTTTGGCGTTTTTCTCTATCTTCAAGTTCTATTTGCAAATAACCTTCGTTTGTCGGTTTTGAATCGGAGAAAGAAGACATATTGCTACTACCGCGGCCTGCAATCTTTAAAACACTTTTTATATAAGGCAAACGGCGGATATCTTGTTCAATAGAAGTTAAAATATCTTTTGTTTCCGGATAACTTGTGCCGACAGGCGCTTTAACGGAAACTTTTATTTTACCGCTATCTTCCTGCGGGAAAAACTCACCCCCGAGACTACCTGCGATAAAAGGTATAGAAACAATACACAAAACAGCAAAAATAGTCATTATAAGTTTATGGCTAATAGACCATTTTAAAAACGGCATATACCAATTAACTAAACGCAAGTTAATGCTGTCAATAATTTTATCAAAGCGGGATTTTTCCGGCGCTTTTTTGAGCATTCTTGAACAAAGCATAGGTGTTAAAGTTAAAGCAACCATACCGGATAAAGCAATAGCAAAAACAACCGTCCAACCATAACTGCTTAAAACACGACCGACCATACCGCTCATATAAGCAAGCGGCAAGAAAATAACCAAAATTGAAAGCGTTGTTGCAACAACCGTTGCGGTAATTTCTTTTGAGCCGTCAAGCGCTGCTTGCATTGGCGTTTTGTTATACTTTTCCATGTGTCTGTAAATATTTTCAAGCATAACGATAGCATCGTCAATAACAATACCCACGGCAACGGTTAAACCAAGCAAAGTGATATTGTTAATAGTAAAACCTTTCATATTCATAAACAAGAAAGCGCCGATAACAGATATAGGTATAGCCAAAAAGGCAATTAAAGTAGAACGCAGGGAACCCATAAACACAAGCACCATAACACCGGCCAAAAAACCACCCAAGAACAAGTGTTCAAGAACAGTGTGGACACTTGCTTTAATTGTGCCGCTTTGGTCTGCCATTAAAGTAATTTTAATATCACCGGGTAAAGTTTTTTGTATTTCAGTAAGTCTATCTTTTACCCCTTGAATAACAGCAAGAGTGTTTGAGCCACTTTGTTTTTTAACTTCTAGGGTGACAGAAGGGTTGCCATCTAAAATAGTGCTTTCTTCTTCAAACTCACCGCTATCTTCAACACGGGCCACATCGGAAACTTTTACCGGCACACCATTTTTAGTAGCAATAAAAATATCTTCAAAACTTTTTACATCAGGTATGCGGCCCAAAATACGCAAGCTGTAAGATTGATGGGGTTGCTCCACTTTACCACCCGGGGTTTCAAAGTTTTGCTCTTTTAAAGCGCCGGTAAGTTTTGTAATAGGAAGACCAAGAGAATAAAGTTTGAAAGGATTGACAACAATGTGAATTTCTCTTTCTCTTCCGCCGACAATATTAACAGCACCTACGCCGGAAACATTTTCAATACCTTCTTTAATTTTCTTTTTAGCAACTTCGGTAAGTTCAATAATATCTCTATCGCCGGAAACAACAACGTTTAAGACAGCAATAGCATCCATATCAAGTTTCATAACTACAGGCGGCTGAGTGCCATCAGGAAAATCTTTTTTAACCTGGTCCACTTTATCGCGCACTTCTTGCGCACCGACAGAAGCATCCTTTTCCATTACGAACTTAACCGCAACTAAGGAAACTCCTTCCATACTAAAGGAAGAAACTTCGTCAACACCTTCAATTTGGTTAACGGCTTCTTCTACATATTTGGTAACGGAAGTTTCCATTTCTTCAGGGCTGGCACCGGGCAAAATTGTTTGCACCATAGCATAAGGTATATCCATACTCGGATACAAACTGACACCCATATTGTTGTAAGACATTAAACCCACAACAACTAATGCAAGACTGAACATTATGGTTAAAACAGGTCTGTGAATAAAAAATGCCGTAAAGCCCGTTGCGTTTTTAATTTTCTTTGGGGCTTTTGGGGCAACCATTTTTTTATCTTGAGCGTTTATATCCTCTATTTCATTGATATCTTGCATAGTTATTTGACCTCAATGCTGCTGCCTTCTTTAAGACCGAAAACAAAGTTTAACACCGGTTGATTTTCCGCTATACCGGAAATTTGCCAATGGTCATTATTTTTAAAACCGACTTGAATATTTTTCTTTACCGCAGTTTTTTTATCAGCAGAAGGCACTAAAACATAGTAAGAGCCGTCTTTGTTTTCAAGAATATTTTTCTTAGATAAAGATAAAGCATTTTTCTGTTCGGCAAGAGAAATATCAAGTTTTGCAAACATACCGGACATTAACTTTCCTTCTTTATTATCTGCTTTAAATTCTACCGCAACGGAACGGCTTAAAGAATCCACCACCGGGCTAATAAGATCCAAAACTGCTTCAAATTTTTGGTTCGGCAAAGCCTCAACCGTAAGCCAAGCCTTTTGGCCTTTGGAAATTTCTCCGATATATCTTTCAGGAATATCAACGGCAATTCTGATTGTATCTTGATTGACGACTAGAGCAATCGGTGTAGAAGTTACCACATTTGCTCCGGGATCTAAATAAATTCTGCCGACAACACCATTAATTGTAGAAGGAACAACAACCGGTTCATATTTTGCGCCAACTTCATCACGTTCAATTAAAGATATGGTTTGCCCCTTTTTAACTTTATCCCCTTCCCTTAAAATATTCTTTAAAAGTTTACCGGAAACACGCGGATAAATTACCGCTTCTTCAAGGGCTTTTAAACTGCCTGAAGTTAAAAGCTGATGTTTTAAATCACGCATTTTTGGTTTTTCAACGGAAACAGAAAAAACTTCCGTATTAACTTGGTCCAAAACTTTGGCCGGATCTTTCTTTATTACAAAATTATATACCAGTGCTCCTATAATTACTAAAGCAACTGCCCCAAGTATATAACCGGCAATTTTGCGTTCTTTTTCATTTCTATATTTTATTGTTTGTGTCATTTTTATATTCTCCTAAAATTATTTTACTGCAACATCTTTACCTACTGCATAATTCAAATTGGAAAGAGCGACAAAGCCATCATGCACTGCCTGAACAAATTGAAGTTCGGCATCATGTAAAAGCAAAGCCGCATCATCAAGATCAAGACGGCTTGCAAGGCCGTTTCTATATCTTAAATTGGTGCTGTGTAAGTTTTTGCGGGCTTGGCCGATTGTTCCTTTTGTGGAAGCAATTCTTTCTTTTGCTTCGTTTAGGTTAAGCCAGGCGCGTTTAACTTCAATTTTGATATTTCTTTGAGTATCTTGGGCTTGAATAAGAGCTTGTTCGTAAGCAAGTTCTTTTTGGCGAACTTGAGAAGAGACTTTAAAACCTTCAAATAAAGGTATATTTAACCTCAAACCAACAGCCGTCCCCCAAGAAGAATTATAACTGCTCATAGGAATAATAACTTCATCGGAAGACCCTGTATAAGTAGCATTAGCAAAAGCCGTTAAAGAACCATAATGCTCTGCTTTAGCAACATTAACCTGTTCTTTTGCCATTTCAGCGGCAAGTTGAGTGATTATAAGTTCCGGTCTATTGTTTTGGGCCATTTCAAAAAGGGTTTCCAAATCGGGTATTTGATAGTCCATTATATCTTTAAGTTCCCATTTTAAAGAAAGTTCATCTTGAGGATCTTTATTTAAAATTCTTCTTAAAGTTAAAAGCCCAATTTCATAACCATTTTTTGCCTGTATCAAAGCCGGCTCGGTGTTAGATACCTTTACTTTTTGATTAAGAACATCTAAATCGCTTGCAAGACCTTGTTTATACTTTTGCTGAATTTCTTTTAAATGGTCTTTTGCAATATCTAAGTTTTCTTGCTGCACTTGTATTAAAGCATGGGATAAAATAATACCATAACATAAAATATTAACATCATCTTTAATTAAGTTCTGGGTTTCATTAAGTTCTAAATAACCACTTTGAGAGTGATATTTCCCCATTCTAATACCTGCACTAACAGCGCCGCCTTTCCAAAGTAAAAGGGTGGCTTCTGCACTTGCGCTGGTGGCATTATCAAGCCCCATTCTAAATTTACCCATAGAAGTTAAAACTTCCTGTGGATGAATGGTGCGGGTATAAGAAGCACTTAAATTTACTTGCGGATAAACATAAGACCAATATTGCTTAACTTGCTGGTCATAAATCTCCGCCGATTTTTTGGCAACTTGTATGTTGGAGTTGTTTTCCAAAGCAATATTAATTGCCTGTTCAATAGTGATAGCATTTGGATCTGCATTTTTTAAAGCAAACAAATCTACCCCGTCTTTTGAGTTTTGCGCTAATGCAAAAGAATTTGCCAAGCAAAAGGCAAAAACACAAAACAATAATTTACTTTTATTTATCATTTATTCTCCCCTTTATAAGAAATTCCTTTTAAGATAACGCTTGTCATATCGCTTATTAAATTTTTATCAATCTTTATACTTTTATCAACGGAACACATAGATAAAAAAGAAAAAACCGCTAAAATCAAATAATATCCTAACTCTTTATTTTTTTTGGTTAGACGACCTTTTTTATACTGCAAATTTAAAATATCATAAATACTTTTATTTGCTTCTTTGCGAATATTCAAAAGTTTATTTTCCAAATTTTTATTCCCGCGGACATAAACACTTAAGTGAATTAAAAAAGAGGAGGTTTCTTTAAAATCGCTTTTACCTAAAGAGTGAGAAAAGAACAAAGTTTCAAATAAATTCTGCAAAGACAAATCTTTTTCAATACCAATATTTAAACTTTCATTTACCGCATCAATTCTTTCTTTTATCATCTGAAAAAGCAAATCATCTTTATCTTTAAAATAGTAATAAAGCATGGGTTTGCTTACACCGCAAGCCAAAGCAATTTGGCGCATAGAAACGCTTTGCACGCCTTGCCTGGCCATTAGTTTAAAAGCTTTTAGCTTTATTTCTTCTTTAGATGTTTTGTTTTCTTTTTTTGCCATAAAAGTATATTTACCTACCGGTAAGTATATTTTACAAAATAGGTTTTATACCTGTCAAACACAAGGGGTGTGTTTAAAATTTTTGTTTTAAAATTACTTCTAATTTTTTTAGAACTTTTTTATCTATTGATTTATTGTGGCTTGCCGTTAAATCCGGCATTTCTTTTTTACAAGCAGAGCAAAAAGTTTTCTTTGCGATTAAAGGAATTGCCGCTAAAATAAGTTTTTTTGCAGCGACTTCGTTATACTTCATTGTTTCATTTACTTTTGAAACACTTACCTCATCGCCTTCTTTCCAAGCATCAAAATCGGTAACCATACAAACTTGGGCAAAACGCAAACTCGCTTCACGGGCAAGTTTGGCTTCGGGGCAAGCTGTCATACCAATTAAATCCCAGCCCATTTTTTTGTGAAATAAACTTTCCGCCTTTGTTGAATAAGCAGGGCCTTCCATAGCTACTAAAGTTGCCTCTTTACCCGTTTTAATTTTAAGTTTTTTTGCTTCCTTATATAAAAGTTCTTGTAAACAATTACAAAAGGGATGGGCAAACGGAGTATGCATAACCAAACCACCGCCGAAAAAAGTATTGGGGCGCAAAATTGTTTTGTCTATTAATTGATTAGGCATTACCAAAGTTTTAGGGGGAAATTTTTCTCTAAGAGAGCCCACCGCACTAAATGCAATTATAGTATTTGCCCCAAGTTTTTTAAGGGCATAAACATTTGCTCTGTAAGGCACTTCTGTCGGGGTTAAAAGATGTTCTCTGTTATGACGGGCAATAAACCCGATTTTGACACCCTTAATTTCGCCTGTAATAACTTTATCCGAAGGATTACCAAAAGGTGTTTTTACGGAAATTTCTTTTATGTTTTTCATGCCTTCAATATTATAAAGGCCACTACCACCAATTATGCCTATTTGTATCATATTACATTAACTCCTTATATAAAGGATAAGCGGATAAAAACTTTTCCACTTTTAAAGCTATTTCTTTAAGTTTTTCTTCGTTTGTATGATTATTTATAACTTCGTCAATAAAAGTAGCAATAGTTAGCATTTCTTTTTCCTTCATACCGCGTGTGGTTACAGCCGGTGTGCCAAGGCGGATACCGCTTGTAATCATTGGCTTTTGCGGGTCATAAGGAATGGTGTTTTTATTACAGGTTATGCCTGCTTTATCAAGGGCAATTTCGGCCTCTCTGCCGGTTATATTTTTGGAACGCAAATCAACACAAAGCAAATGACAATCTGTTCCGCCGGCAACAATTTGATAACCTTTTTCTTGTAAAGTTTTGGCAAGCATTTTTGCATTGGCTTTAACTTGTTTTTGATAAGTTTTAAATTCCGGTTTTAAGGCCTCGCCAAAACAAACGGCTTTTGCTGCAATTATGTGCATCAAAGGACCGCCTTGATTACCGGGAAAAACAGAAGAGTTAACTTGCTTTAAATATTTTTCTTTGCACAAAATTAAACCACCTCGAGGACCGCGCAAAGTTTTATGGGTTGTTGTAGTTACAAGATCGGCATAAGGAACAGGGCTTGGATATTCACCCGCCGCAACGAGACCTGCATAATGGGCGATATCACAAACAAGATAAGCACCGACGCTATCAGCAATTTTTCTTAAAAAAGCCCAGTCAAAAATTCTTGAATAATTTGAAGCCCCTGCCATAATAAGTTTGGGACTAAATTCTTTTGCAATTTTTAAAGCTTCATCATAATCAATTTCATTTGTATCAGGGCGAACATTTATTGAAGCAACTTTAAAATATTTACCGCTAAAATTTAAAGGATGGCCGTGGGATAAATGGCCGCCGTGCGATAGATTAAGGCCTAAAATTTTATCACCCGGATTTATTAAAGATAAATAGGCCGCCAAATTTGCTTGGGTGCCGCTGTGAGGTTGCACATTTGCGGCTTCTGCCTTAAAAAGTTCTTTTGCTCTTTCAATAGCAATAGTTTCAACTTTATCAACGAACTCGCAACCGCCGTAATATCTTTTGCCGGGGTAACCCTCGGCATATTTATTAGTTAAGATAGAACCTTGCGCCTGCATAACTGCAGGAGAGGCAAAATTTTCAGAAGCAATTAACTCTATGCGGTTTTTCTGTCTTTCATATTCCTGCATAATAGCTTCATAAACAGGTAAATCTTGGTTTTTAATAAAGTTATACATAAATTCTCCAAAAAAGTATTTAAAAAAATTTATTATAATTATATAATAATTATATAAAACTTAATAGCAATTAGGAGGCCCCCAAAAATGGCAAAATTGAAACAAAAAGATTTCCTTAAGGAAACAATCAAACACATTGATATTAAAAAACACAATGTTGTTAAACTCGTTGATGATATGGCTGATATGGCTTATACTTCAAGAGACTTAAATAGAGCTGCAAATATTTATAACTCTATGCTTAAAGAAAAAGATTGTTGCGTCTTTTTGACAATTGCCGGTTCTCTTGTTTCCGCCGGACTTAAAAAAGTTCTTGTTGATATGATTCAAAATAATATGGTTGATGCCATTATTTCTAACGGCGCAAACATTGTTGACCAAGATTTCTTTGAGGCCTTAGGTTATAAACATTACAAAGGCGATCAACATTTTGCAGATGATAACTTGCTCCGCGATTTACACATTGACAGAATTTACGATACCTACATCAATGAAGACGAACTTAAAGTTTGTGATGAAAGCGTCCACAAAATTTGCAATATGCTTGAACCTAGACCTTATTCTTCAAGAGAATTTATCTATGAGATGGGTAAATGGCTTGAAAAACAAAAGAAAGGTAAAGATTCTATTATTTATAATGCTTATAAAAAAGGTGTGCCTATATTTGTGCCGGCTTTCTCCGATTGCTCCGCCGGTTTTGGTTTTGTAGCACATCAAACAGAAAATCCCGTTCACCATGTTTCCATTGACAGCGCAAAAGATTTCTTGGAACTTACCAAAATTAAAATGGCTGCAAAAGAAAGCGGTCTTATGATGTTCTGCGGTGGCGTGCCGAAGAACTTTGTTCAAGATACCGTAGTTGCTGCTGAAATTTTAGGGGCTGATATCCCTATGCATAAATATGCCGTTCAAATTACCGTTGCTGATGTTAGAGATGGTGCCTTATCCGGCTCTACTTTAAAAGAAGCTTCCAGCTGGGGTAAAGTTTCCACCTCTCAAGAACAAATGGTTTACAGCGAAGCTACTTTAGCTATCCCCTTAATCATTGGTTATGGCTATCACAAAAAATCTTGGAAGAACAGAAAAGCCCACAACTATCAAAAATTCTTACAAGAAGAAGATAGAAAAGCCAAAACAGCAAAAACAAAAAAATGTTCTTGCTGCTAAAAAATAATAGAGGATTAAAATGAAAAAATTACTCGTATTTTTACTTCTCTGCTTGCCCTTTGCAGCGGCTAATGCCCAGTTAAGTGCTGTGGGCGTTGTCGGCAATGATGGTTATAGCGTGCTTAGAGGTTCTTATAATATGGGCGTGCCTTTTGTGCCGGGCCTTAGCGTTGTTCCGCAAGCCGCGATGTATTCAAGAGATGGCATGGATACCATGTATAAATATGGTCTTGGTCTTAATTGGCAAACACCTTTCTTGGATATTCTTGAGATTGGCGCAGACGGCTATTATACCCCTAAGAAAAATGGTTATTCCAATTATGCTATCGGGGCTTATGCTTCTTTAGATATTTCCCACTTAATGATGGGCGTAATACCTATGGATTCTTTTAAAATCGGTGGCGGTGCAAGAAAAACTTATCATACTTTCTATGGTTCGCCGGATGTTGATATTAATGAAACAGATATCTATGCTTTTATCAGAGGTGCTAAAGGCGGACTTGACCTTGGGGCAACTTACACTAAAGCTATTGATTATTCAGAAGATGTTGCAGGCCTTGCCCCCGCTTGGCTTGATATCCCGGGGCTTAGCGCTGTTTACGGCGGCTTCTTAGATTATTCTTTATCTGTTGATGCCGGCTATACTTATAAAATTGTCAGACCTTATGCTTCTTATGGTTTAATAAAATTAAAAGAAATGAAGGAAACTGATGATTTAAGACTCGGTGCAACCGTAAACCTTTCCGTAGTAAATATCAATGCTGCGGTAGAGTGGTATAATTTCAGCAAAAAAGAAGGACAAGACAGAGAAAGATTTTATACCCTTAATGCTTCTGTAGGATTCTAACAATTATGCAAAAAAGCAAAAGCCTTTCTTTAGTATTATTCGTGCAAAGAACTTTGCTAGGATTGGCTTTTGCTTTTTTAGCTTGCGGTGAAACTTTAAATTTAAAAATTCTTGTAGATAATGCAACAACTATCGGGCTACCTTATGCTTACCCTGTTTGTATTTGTGTTCTTGTTTTAACTTTTATTGCAAGCATAATGATTTTTATTGGCTTTAGAACACGCCTTGCTACCGTCGCAAACACTATTGCAACTTTATTTAGCGGATTTTTCTTTTTTGCGGGTGATTTTAACAGAGTAAATATCATTGGTGTTTTACTTGCACTTGCTTTACTCTTTGGTTTCTTTATCTTGGGCGGTGGCGATTTTTCCTTAGATGCCTATTTGCAAAGCAAAAAAGAAGAAGAAACTTCAGACAGAATCCCCTTTAGATAATTTTTTATCTTCTTTAAAATTTATTTCTCTATCTAAAATTTTTATTTGTTTTAAATTATCGCGGACATTTATTTTTTCCGTTTGGAAAGATAAATTTAAGTTTTCGTCTTTTTCTATTTTAACCCCGCAATATTTTTGACTAGGCCAAATAAAATTTATTTTGGCTTTTGTATTTTCAAGCAGCTTTTCTGATTTATCATTTAGGGAATCTAGTTCTAAATAAATATTTCTAATATTAATATCTTCTAAATCTTTTAGAGCGTAAAGAGAACTAGCCGTTCCTTTAACAAAAAGGCAATCAATTTCTTTTGTGCCAAGCGTCAAAATTGCACTACGTAAAATATCGCCTTTAACCCCTGCACCGAAAACTCTTGTTATGCTTTTATCTTTTTCAATAACAGAAAAATTATAATGCCCTTTTAAAACTTCTATTCTATTTGTCCCGCTATAAAAAGAACAACTAAACAAAATAATACTAAGAGTGCAAATAATAATTATAAAACGCTTTTTATTTTTTATTAAAGGGATATTCAGAAAAGCAAAAAATATCAAATAAAAAGCAATTATTACAAAGATCTTTAAAGAAGGAAAAACTATTTTGGAAATAGGCAAAGAAGCAAAACTCTCTACTAAAAACTTAAATATTATAAGTAAAATATTTAAAACATATACAATGCTTTTTATAAGAAAACCAAAAGGCAAAAAATTAACAAGCCATAGAATAAAACCGCCACCCATTATTAAAGCACTTAAAGGAATTAAAATAATATTTGAAAGCGGTGCCGTTAAAGAAATTTTATGAAAGTAATTACAAAAAACAGGCAGTAAAGAAAGTTGCGCAACAAGAGAAATCAAAAACATTTCTATTAAAATTTTTAAATATTTTGGCAAACTATCTTTAATTTTAAAATTGCTTACAAACAAAATTATTGCAAAGGTTGCAAGAAAGGACATTTGAAAGCCCGCTTCAAATAAACTTTGCGGATTATAAATTAAAATAAGCAACCCTGCCAAAATAAAACCTTGCAGTAGCCCACTTTTGCGACCAAGCACAAAACCGATTGTAGAACAAAAAGCCATAAGATAGGCCCTAAGCAAAGGAGCATCCGCACCGGCAATTAGAGTATAAAACAAGGCAAGTATCAAAGCAAGACTTGCGCTTGATACTCTCTTAAAACCAAACAAAGAACAAATAAAATAAACTATTAAAGTAACAAAGCCCACATTTCCGCCGGAAGCAACAAGTAAATGCATAGCACCGCTATCTTGAAAATCTGCGTAAAGAGAACGGGAAATATCCCCCTTTTCTCCAAGGGTAATACCACTAATTATCGGCAAAACTTCTTTATCAAAATTATCTTCAAAAACGTTTAAAATATTTTTGCGAATTTTTGCAATATTTAACCAAAACAAATTTGCTTTTTCTATTTTATTTATTTTTTCAATTCTCGTTTGGGCAGAAATATTTTTTCTTCTCAAAAACAAAGCAAAATCAAAAGAACCGAAATTATCGGTTTTAGGTAAACTTTCAAGTTTACCTTCATAAGAAATAAAAGAACCCCTTAAGATATCTTTACACTCTTCTTTAAAACAATAAGCGTAAACTTTTTTATTATTATAAGTTTTATCAAGTTTTAAAATAAAATTTGTTTTGCCGTTTTTATGGGTTGGATAAGAAACAACTTCCCCTTGCAAAGAAAGAGGTGTGTTTTTTAAATCATCAAAAGAATTATCTGTTTTAGGGGCTTTTAAAAATAAGGCAAGAACAAGACAATAAATAATAAGCAAAATAACTAGAGGGCGTTTATAAAAAGATATATGCATTATAGTTTTGTGCGACCTTTTAAGGCGTGAGAAAGGGTCATTTCGTCAATATAATCAATATTGCCGCCAAGGGGCATACCATAACCAAGACGCGTGATTTTAGGACCGATATCTCTAAGCATATCGGCAAGATATAAGGCCGTTGTTTGCCCTTCAGTATCCGGGTTGGTAGCAATAATAATTTCTTTAATAGTTTCTTTTTCTTCTTCCACTCGGTGCATCAATTCTTTTAATTTTAAACCATCGGCATTACGCCCTTCTATCGGGGAAATACTGCCATGTAAAACATGATAGTAGCCATTATAACTTTTTGTTTTTTCAAGGGCTTCAATATCCTTTGGTTCTTCAACAATACAAAGTAAAGAAGAATCCCTGGTATCGTCTTTGCAAATTTCACACAATGAAGAATTTTCGCTATAAGAAAAACATTTAGGACAACAGCCCACTTTTAAACGCATATCCAAAATTGCCTGAGTAAATTCTGCCGCTTGAGCTTCGCTTGCACGCAAAAGATAGAGGGCAAATCTTTCCGCTTGGCGTGGACCGACCCCGGGTAATTTTCTAAAAGCATTTATTACTCTTTGCAAACTTTTCATAAGGAATCAACTACCTGTCCATCAAAAATATCTAAAATATTTTCTAATTCTTTACTTGTTTTAGGTTTTTCAACAAAAGAAGAAAAATCTTCTTTTGCAAAAGGTTTTTCTTTGCTAATTAATACCTTTTCCGTTGGTTTTAATTGCTCTTGTTTTTTTATAACTTCTTTTTTTACTTCTGCAACAACCTGCTTTTTTACTTCTGTTTTAGGTTTTGAAATTGCATACAAAGTTTTTTTGGTTTTTTTAACGGCACTGGCAATCTTAGGAGCCGGCAAAAGTTTAAGTTCAAAATTTACCTGCTCACCAAATAATTTTTGAGATAAATTTTTAAAATCTTGCAGACGTTTTGTTAAAGTATCTTTTAAAAAAGTGTCATTATGCCTAAAACTTAAAATCCAATTTGTTTTATCTGTTAATTCCACTTTTGCACTTTGTAAAATTTCATATAAAAACGGATGTTTTGCGGAAATATTTTTTGTAAATAAAATCCATCTTTCCTGAGCGGAAAGTTCCGGCTTTTCTATTTTTATTTCTTCTTTTTGCGGGGGTTGAATTGAATTTTCTGTTTCAACCGGCTCATTTAGAGTTTTTTTTTCCGTATCAGCGGGAATAATACCTTTTTCAATATTTTCTAAACGGGTAATAAAACTATCCACATCAAAGGTGCTTTCCATTATAGTAAAAAGACCGACTTCGGCAATAAGGGCAGGAGTATCGGAATATTTAACTTCATCAATAAGTTTGCCGATTTTGCGCGTTAACCCGGCAATATAAACAGGGCGTGTATCTTTTAATAAATCATCTGCCTCTTCAAATGGAGCTGGTGAAGTTTTTAAAGAATAATAAAAAAGTTCACCAAGAGTAGTCTTTAAATCTTTAAGTAAACTTAGGGCTTCAAAACCTTCTTCTTTTAAAGAAGAAAAAACTTCGTGCATAGCAGTTGTATCTTTGGCGACTAGGGCTTTAGCGGCTTTAATTACCAAATCTTGCGGTAAGAGCCCAAGCATTGAGGAAATTGTTTCCTTTGTAATTTTGCCTTGGCTAAAAGCAATAGCCCTATCCATAATTGTTAAGGCATCCCTAAGGGCGCCACCTGCTGCGTGAGCTATAACCTTTGCGCCTTCTTCTTCAAGTTCAAGGCCTTCTGCCTGCGCTAAATCCAGCAAGTGATTTGTTATATCTTGCTCGCTTATAGGTTTAAAACGATAAGTTTGGCAACGGGAAGTTATGGTTAAAGGAACTTTATTTAGTTCTGTTGTTGCCAAAATAAAAACAACGTGGGCGGGTGGTTCTTCAATAGTTTTTAAAAGAGCATTAAAAGAAGAATCAGAAAGCATGTGGACTTCGTCAAGAATAAAAACTTTATATCTATCGCGCGCACTGGCAAGAGAAACGGTATCAATAATTGCCTGGCGGACTTTTTCCACCTGAGTATTACTTGCGGCATCAAGTTCTAAAACATCCATATCGCTTGAAGCGGCAATTTCCTTACATTGCGGACAATTACCGCAAGGCGTAGCTGTTGGGGCTGTATTGCCGTTGCCGGTGCAATTTAAGGCCTTTGCTAAAAGGCGCGCCGTTGTTGTTTTACCGCAACCCCTGGGACCATAAAATAAATAAGCGTGCGAAATTCTGCCACTTTTTAAAGCATTTTTTAAAGTGGTAGAAACGCTTTCCTGCCCTACGACTTCTTCAAAAGTCTGCGGACGGTATTTTGAGGCCAAATTTATATATGGAGTTGTTTGACTCATAACTATATGATAATAAATTAAAATCTTGCGCGCAAATTACAAAGTTTTTAAGAAATAGCTAAAAGCGGATATTGCGCCGGCTGCCGGCATCGTTATAACCCAAGCCCAAACTATTCTTCTGGCAACGCCCCAGTGAACGGCGGAAAATCTTTTAAACATACCTGCGCCAACAATACCGCCTGTAATAATGTGTGTTGTGCTTACCGGAATACCAAACCAAGAGGATAAGAATAAAGAAAGAGAAGCACCTGTTTCCGCACAGAAACCGCCAATAGGTTTTAAATGGGTAATTTTTTGGCCCATAGTTTTAATAATACGCCAGCCGCCTGATAAAGTGCCAAGGGCTATTGCGCCGTAGCAGGCAAGTTTAACACTCCAGGGAACAAAAATTTCAGCACCGACATAAAATTGGGAATATTCGTGATTTGTCATAATTACGCGTGCAATTTTATCTGCCGTTTCAGGATCGGTGGCAAGAGCGCTAAATAAAATCATCATAATAATACCCATAGTTTTTTGAGCATCATTACCGCCATAACCTAAGCAGAAAGAAGCCGCAGAAAATAATTCCGCTCTTTTAAAAAAAGCATCAACTTGGCGATATTTAAAAAATGCGCCTATCCTATAAACAATTATGGAAACGATAAAACTTAAAATCATACCTAAAATAGGAGCAACAACAATAAAAGCAACAATTTTTAAAATACCGCTTGTAATTAAAGAAGACGGCCCTGCCTTAACAAGTGCCGCACCGATAATACCGCCAATCAAAGCGTGCGAAGAACTTGAAGGAAGACCAAACCACCAGGTAATAAGATTCCACAAACAAGCACTAAGCAAAGCGGCAAAAACAAGATTAGTATCAACTATAGAAATATCAACAATCCCGCCACCGATAGTTTTGGCAACGCCCATGTGGAAAATAAAGCATGCAAGAAAGTTAAAAGCAGTTGCCCACCAAATTGCGACTCTGGGGGATAAAACTCTTGTGGAGATAATGGTTGATACGGAATTTGCCGCGTCGTGAAAGCCGTTTAAATAGTCAAAGGCCAAAGCCAAAAATATTAAAAATAAAACCCAAAACATAGTTTTACCTTAGTTGTTCTTTACCAAAATGGAAGAAATTGTATTTGCGACATGTTCGCACATATCGGTAACGCCTTCGCTTTCTTCAAAAAGTTCTTTTTGCTTAATCGCCATTAAAGGATTAATCTTTTCATCGTTAAGTATGCGGGAAATGGCTTCATCGCGAATATCATCAGCCAAGTTTTCAAGACGGTTAATTTCAACACAATGTTTAGCGGTTTCTTTAATTTTCTTTTTGTGTCTCAAAGAAAGAACCGCTTGTGAAACTTCTATGGCAGATTTTTCTATAATCTCAGCAAGATGTTTTGATTCCTGCGAAGGTTCAAATATTTTAAAAAGATAAAAACGATTTGTGATAAGATAAATACCATCAATAATATTATCCATTTGATTGGTAAGGTCTAAAATATCTTCTCTGTCAAAGGGGGTTATAAAACTTTCATTTAAAGTGTTTATGATATTGTGGCAAGATTCATCACCATCGTGTTCAAGAGAGTGCATTTTGCTAACCATATCTCTTGTAATTTCCGGCGTGCAAACAATCTTTTTAAACAAAGAAGCACATTCCATAACAATAGCGGCCTGTGCGTCAAATAAATCAAAAAACTTTACTTCTTTTGGCATAAATAACATAAGGGGTTCCTCCTATAATAAAAAAGCAGGCGCACAAAAGGGCCTGCCTGATAATCAGCTAATTAGTGTATTAAGTGAAAAATTTATATTCTTTTCCATTACTTACATTATAGCAATATTTTTAAGATTTGTTAAAAGGCCCAGTAAAAAATTTAATATAATTTTTATTATGAAGAAAATTTGTTTCATTTGCCACGCTAATATTTGCAGAAGTTTTGGCGCAGAGTGCATTTTAAATAATCTTGCCGCTAAAGATAATAATAAGGAAATTATTGCAACTTCACGCGGTATTTACGCGCAAGATTTTTATGCCGTGCCGCAAAAACTTTGGGATTTTTTAAAATCTAAAGACATTGAAAAAATAGAGCATAAGTCAACTCTTTTAACAAAAGAAGATTTACAAAACAATGACCTTATTTTAACAATGACAGACGACCAAAAAGAATTTATTTTGGATAGATACGCCCAATTTACAGATAAAGTTTTTTTACTTCAGGAATATGTTTACGAAAAAGAAGAAGAAGTTAAAGACCCGATCTCTTTTAGTGGCTCAAGCTTTAATAAAGTGATGGAAAAAGTTTATCAGGCCGTAGTGGATTTATATAATAAGATAAAATAATTTTACCTCTTAAATATTTGACACGAAACTTGGCTTATTGATATAATATATTTATAGTTCTAAACTATTTGCCCCCATAGCTCAATGGATAGAGCACCTGCCTTCTAAGCAGGGGATATAAGTTCGATTCTTATTGGGGGTATTTTTATTTTGAGCTATTTTTTTATATCTTTTAAGCCGTTTTCCGTCATTAAAATTTTAATTTCAAGAAAATCTTTGCCAGCCCTTACGGCAACTTCTGCAGGTTTTAAATTTTTTGCTAATTCTTGCACTTGTTGATTTGAGTTAATAAAATCAAAAGTGTCTTTAAGTGTTGCGCCCTTAAGTTTTTCTATACTTATATTTTCTGGCATATTTCCCCCAAAAATATTTTTTAGATTTTTACTAAATTAAAGTTTTTATCAAAAATATTAAAAGATATTTTTTTACCTTTTTTAAAAACACCTTCGGAAGCATTAAAAAGTTTTGCCGGGTTTTGCGTAGCGCACAAGAAAGCAACTTCGGGCGCAATATTCCAAGCTATTAAATTTTTAACACCTTGCTGCATACTCAAAGCAGAGCCGGCAATAACACCATCTTCTTTGCGGACAAAAACGCCGTTTTTAAAAATGACTTTTTCGCCGTTGGCAAGGCCTTTTTTAAGTCCGCTTGGCGTTAAACTATCGGTAATAAGAACAATTTTATTTTTATCTTTTAAAGCAAAAACAAGTTTTAAAACCTCGGGCAAAATGTGGTGGCCGTCAGCTAAAAGTTCCAAAGAAAAATCTTTATTTATTAAGCCCGCACCCACAGCACCCGGTTCTCTGTGATGGAAACCTTTCATTGCTAAGAAAAAATGGGTTATATGTTTTGCACCTAAAGAAAAGGCTTTTTGCATATTTTTATAACTTGCGTTTGTGTGGCCAAGTTGCAAAAGAACTTTATTTTTTTTACACCAAGCAGCAAGTTTATTAAAGTTTTTTAACTCGGGAGCCGCGGTAATAGAAACAATTTTGCCGTTTGCTGCTTTATATAATTTTTCAATTAAAGAAATATCAATTTCTTTTATATCACT
This sequence comes from Elusimicrobiaceae bacterium, assembly GCA_017534965.1. Lineage (GTDB taxonomy): Bacteria > Elusimicrobiota > Elusimicrobia > Elusimicrobiales > Elusimicrobiaceae > Proelusimicrobium. Next base: position 62,930 of record JAFXVA010000008.1, read on the forward strand.
TGGCTTCATTACGCCCGGTTTTTGGGGCGATAAAAAAGGCCCTTCCAAATGAAACCCAATAATTCTTGCGCCCTTTTCTTTACCCATTACGCTAGAAAAACTTTTTAATTTTTTTATCATTTCACTCGGCGCACTTGGATATAAAGTCGGGCAGAAAGCCCCAACACCGACTTTAAAAAGGGCCTTAGAAAGCTTTAGTAAATCTTCGGCACTACCATCCGCACCGAAGCCAAAAGCACCATGGATATGTGTTTCCACAAATTTTGGAATAAAATATTTATCTTTTAAATCAATAATTTTTTGGGCTTTATTTTTTTTAATTTCGCCAAAAATAAAATCTTCCAAAACCTCATTATTTAAGACGGCAGAACCAAGTTTAAATTTGCCGTTAAAAAATATATTTGCGTTTTTATAAATTGTTCTCATATCTAAATTATATAAAACTAATGCTTAAAATTTTGGTATAATATTTTTATGATAAAAAACATTATTCACTCCCCCTTTATGATTTTGGCTATCTCAATTAAAGATAGTGCCGGGGTTTGATGTTTTTTAAAAAAGCTTTTTGTTAAAACCCCAAAATTTAAAAAAAGTTTTGGGGTTTTAAATTTAAACAAAAAGAAAAAATTAAAAGTAAGATTATTTGTTTAAAATAAAAGATAAAGAAAAAAACAAATAATTAGGATTGGAGGAATCCATGCAAGACGCTGCTACACGTAATGTAACAAAAAGCGGCCACCCCAAAGGGCTTTATATGCTCTTTATGGTTGAAATGTGGGAAAGGTTCAATTATTATGGTATGAGAGCATTGCTTTCCCTCTTTATGATAAGTGCTGTTATTAACTTTTCTAAAGATGCCGCAAGTAAAGTGTATGGTATGTTTACCGCACTTGTTTATTTGACCCCTGTTTTAGGTGGTTATTTAGCTGATAGATTTATCGGCAAACGCCATTCTATTACAATTGGTGCCACCCTTATGGCCCTTGGTCAATTTTCACTAGCATCTTATGAGATTATTAACCCGAGAGTTGCTTTAGTAATCGGTTTAACTTTAATTATTTTAGGTAATGGTTTCTTTAAACCTAATATTTCTACAATCGTCGGCGAACTTTATGAACCCAATGACCCCAGAAGAGATAGCGGTTTTACTATCTTCTATATGGGTATTAACTTGGGTGCCTTCTTTGCTCCGTTTGTTTGCGGTTTCTTTGGTGAACCTTCTGATCCTTATAGCATGCTTGAAGCTTATAAATGGAAATACGGCTTTATGGCAGCAGGTATCGGTATGGTAATCGGTTTGGTGTGGTATCTTGTTTCCCAAAAGAAATATCTTGGCGAAATCGGCTTATACCCCGTTACCAGCAAAAAATCTGTTGAACAAGTGCAAGATGCTCCTTTAACAGAAGAAGAAATAGATAAAATTAAAGCAATATTTACTTTCGTGTTCTTTGCTGTATTCTTCTTTGCCTTCTTTGAACAAGCAGGAACTTCACTTAACTTCTTTGCTTTAGAGGCAACAAAACTTGATTATACTATCTTTGGACATAATATCACTTTAAAAGCTGCTTACTTCCAAGCGGTTAACCCGATATTTGTTATGCTTCTTGCTCCTATATTTGCAAAAATGTGGATAAAAATGGGTGAAAAAGAACCTTCTATACCGACGAAATTCGGTTTTGGTTTGTTCTTCCAAGGTTTAGCATTTGCCGTAATCGCAATCGGCGCAAGTATCTATTTAACAGATGGCCCTGTAAGCGCAATTTGGTTAATCTTAACTTATATGCTTTGCACTATGGGTGAACTTTGCCTGTCACCTGTGGGCTTATCAATGGTTACCAAACTTGCCCCTATGAAATTCTTATCTTTATTCATGGGCGTTTGGTTAATGGCAAGTTTCTTCGGTAATATCTTGGCAGGACTTCTCGCTAGCAGATATGAAACCTGGAAACTTACAACCTTATTCTCCGTGCCGGCAATCGGTTCTATCGTGTTTGGCGTAATTATGTGGGTAATGACCCGCAAAATCCAACGCTGGATGCACGGCGTAAAATAAATTATATTTATAGTTTATTTCAAATTAAAACACCCTTTGCTTTTTTGGCAAAGGGTGTTTTTTTATGGGTTTTATATTGATTACATATCTTCTCTTATACCCCAACAAGCCAACCTTGTTTGAATAAAAAAGCAAAGCCGTTTCCTATAAAATTTAATTTTTATGAGTTGGTGGCTTGGGAATAAAATTCAATTTTGTGCGATTTTAAACACCAAACAATAAAATAATGTAAAAATATAGCACTTTTTTTGCAAGGATTTTTGAGGGAATTTTAATTAACTTTTTTTAATATAAAAAGTGTTTTTTCAAACGAGGTATACCGTGAGGGGATGGCAATCCCGAGTATCCGAAGTTTGAAAAAAATTAAAATTTACCAAAAAGCCGAAGCAAATAAAAAGCCCCCACAAATTTGCGGGGGCTTTTAAATTCGTCCAAATTAACCAACAGATTAACGTTTGGAGAATTGGAAGCGTCTTCTTGCTTTGGGTTGACCGGGTTTCTTTCTTTCAACCATTCTGGGGTCGCGGGTTAAGAAACCGGCTTTCTTCATAATTTTATGATTTTCTTCGCCCATAAGAGCAAGAGATCTTGCAATTGCGTGGCGCACTGCACCGGCTTGGGATGCAATACCGCCACCTTGAACCTTTACGGTAACATCATAAGCTTTTTCAGCTTTGAGTTCGGTAAGGGGCTCCATAACCGTATCTTGGTATCTGGGGCAACCGCGGAAATAATCATTAAGCGGTTTTTGGTTAATTGTAATTTTTCCGGCACCTTTGATAACTTCTGCTTGTGCAACAGAGGTTTTTCTTCTACCGGTTGTTATTTTAGTTTCTGCCATAAATCCACCTTATTTTGTAAATCTTTCATTAAAAGAATGTTCTTCGTTAGCGAAAACTCTAAGTCTTTTCATTCTTCTAGCGCGAAGTTTGTTCGCATCAAGCATGCGGTAAACTGCTTTTTCAATGACTTTAGTAGGATCTTTAGCCATTAACATTTCAAAAGAAGTTTCCTTACCGCCTTTTGCATAACCGGAGTGAGAGAAATAGATCTTTTCGGTTGCTTTATTGCCACTAACTTTAATTTTAGAGGCATTTGTTACCACGACAAAATCACCACAATCCATATTGGGTGTAAAGGTGGGTTTATGTTTACCCATTAAGTAAACTGCAAGTTGGGTTGCAAGTCTGCCTAAGGTTTTACCATTAGCATCAATGTGATGCCATTTTCTTGTTGCTTCAACTTCCTTAACGGAAGGTAAATATGTTTTTGTCATTAATTTTTCTCGTACTTTTATAGGATTGACTCGGGTCCTATTTCAGTATAATTTGCGCTACCACTGCGCTGATATTTAAGGAATGGTTGGGATAGGATTCGAACCTATGTAGGGCACGCCCGACGGTTTTACAGACCGTTGCTTTTGACCACTCAGCCACCCAACCTTTCCAAAAAATTTTTTAAAGAGCAGAAAACTCTAGCGGCACTTTTCTGCGCCGTGCAGTTTTATTTGCTTTTAAATATTATAACAAAATTATAAAATCTTTTCAAATTAAATATCTAGCAGTATAAAAATAAATATACTTATATTAAATCTGCGTAGGGCAAAGTTTTTATGTAGTTTTCCATATATTGAAAGTCGGGTTCGTAAATTCCATTCTTTTTTATAGCAGGAAGTTTAATTTGAGATTTTTCCATTCTTGTTATTCCCCATTTTCTACCATAAGTATATCTAAACTTTTCCTGTCTAATCATTGTTATGATAAATAAAGCAGAATATTTATTTATCATATATTTTGTTTTTGGTTCCAATATATTGACATCTCCAGTAGCACAAAATGGAGAATCTTGATAAAAAGCTTCCCCAACCTCTCCATTTGAAGAAACAGTAATTAAATTGCCTTTAAATTTCAAAATGGCATTCTTTTTTCCATTAACACCGTTATTAAATTGAGTAGCACTTATTAGATTTACTTCACCGTTATCATCACATTTAGCATTTTCTTCTTTTCCTTTGTGTAAATAAAATAAATCTGATAATGAAAACCACTTCCAATAAGAAATATTATAAGAAGTTTTCTTGTTATTATTAGTTTTAATTTGTGTAAAAGAAATTGTTTTCTCTAATTTCTTAATATAATTTTCCATATATTCCCAGTCTGGCTTTGACTCTTTTGTAATAGGAAGTTTTAAATATTCATTTTCTAAATTAGGATTTGAAATTTCCCTACCAAAATTATATTTATACTTTATGCTTTCAAATATAGGTTTTAAATATAATGCGATATATTTATTAAGTTTAATATTTTTATTTTTTATCCAAATTACGGTAACATGATCAGAAGCTACAAAGGAATAATCATGATAAAACAAGATACCAACACTTCCACTATTACTTAATGTTAGGCAGTTATTATATATTTTAATTTTAGAACCCTTTAGATTTTTTTCTGGAGGATTTACAAAATCATCAATTCCGTTATTTGATTTTGTTGAAGAAATATAAGCAATATCTCCACAAACATGTTCCTGTTTGGTAAATCTTTTTCCACGCTCATAATCAAAAACTTCTGTAAATTTAAATAATTTATATTTCTTAATCATTACTTGATCCATAAAATTTAGAAAGCATTTCTAAAGTAGAGATTTCATCTGTGTTAGAATCTAACATGTTTTGGCTGTCTTTAGCTTTAAAAACAAGATATTGCTTAATAGTGTTTATAAAAGATTGTTCTGTCAGATTTGAATAATCTGTTTTCGAAAAAGCGTATATTGTCCACTCATCTCCTTTTTTTATTTTTGTTTTGACAATTCTAATATTATCTATATACTGATCGGGATTCTTATACTCTTTTAAGAATTTAGCCTTTATACCCTGCCATTTATTATATATGTCAGTTCGGCCTCTGTTTTTTGCTAACACAAAACCATCGTCTCTTAAATCATAAAATAAGACCTCATCGTTTTGGTAATCAAAAGATCTGTGTGTTTCAAAAATGGCAATTGCTGTGTGAGTGGAAGCATTAGGTTGAAATAAATCAGGCGGCATATTTATGACTGCTTTCAAAGTATGTTTTTTCAATATGTTATTTCTTATAGTATCTTCTTTGAAATATGTGCTTAATGGTGCAATTATTATTCCATATCTAGAACAATTATCTAATAATTTAACTAAAAAAGTAATTTCTTTTGGAGTCGGATCGGTAGAATTTTCTTTACCAGAATAAGGGGGATTTATAAAACCGATTGTTGCTTTAAATTTATTCAAAATTTCTTGAGCTTTTTGATTTTTTATAGAATCATAATTATATATAGAAGATTTCCCATCTCCCCTAAATAGCATGCTAGACACCGCACAAATATACATAGTTGGATCTATTTCAAATCCAAGTAATTGCTTTTCTTTTACTTTTTTAATAGCTTCCTGTTTATCGGAGCGTTCACTTTTATTTATCTTATCTATTATGGCATTCATGCCTGCTATCAAAAAAGCACCTGTCCCGCAGCAAATATCTACGATTTTATCATTATCTTTTATATCTATAAGTTCGGTAAATAATGTTGTAATATGGCGCGGAGTTAAAACAATTCCTTTCTTTACATTGGATACACCAGCATATTTTAAGAATTCCTCATAAAATCTGCCAATAATATCATAATTAGAAGATGTAGAAAAATTATTTGTAAATAGAGGCATAACATTTGCTTCTAGTTCTTCTAGTATTTGTTTTAATATATTATTACTTCGCAATGAATTATCTATTTTTAAAAAAGCTAATTCTGTTTCTAATACTTTTAATTTTTCTTCTGGCAGACCTTCTGCTTTTAAAATTCTAACTGCAGTAGGAAGAATATTATCAATTAATGTATCAGGAGAACAAGTCTTATAATAGTTTGGGAAATCATTACTATATTTGCCCGTATGTAAACAAATCATCAAAGCAGATAATAAAACAGGTCTTTTTTGTGAGTTTATACTTCGTAATAGATTATTTATTTTTTTACTACTTGCGCCAATTTTGGATATATTTTCTTCTTCATTTAAATTGTTAAAAAGCGACAGGAATTGATTTTCTGTCATAAAATTTGTAACTTGCGGTAAAGACTTAATGTCTTGATTTTCTATACAAAAGCATGAGAATTTATGCTCGTATTCGTGTTGAATATTTCCGCTTACTGCTATGCCTAAAATTTTCCAATTATTCCAAAAATTTTTTAACTTTTCATCTAAATTTTTATTTAAAAATCGGGATAAATACCATTTTATGCCAGAAATGGCTCCTTTTTCTACATCTATATTATCATGGTCTTTAAGAAAAGGTTTCTCTTCTACTAGAATTAAGAGTTTGTTAGTATTGTCAATAAAAATTCTATCTGGAATCCCTGGTTTACCATTTTGTTTTTTAGAAGCATGCGATAAAACATTAGTTAATTCTTTTATAAAGTTTTTTCTGTCGGGTGACCAATCAGATACTAAATAACCTAACTCTTGCAATCTATTATCTACGCTAGGAGATATCCCTTTATCTTTTCTAGCCATATATTACCTCTCTATACAACTAAATTTAAGTAAAAAATCGCTTAAAATGATATTGGCATATAAAAACGGAAACTTTTATCCTTATATATTACATATTTTACCAAAACAATACAATAGAAAACACTATATTTATGTAAAAGGAATTCAGGTTCTTATAAACTTTTAACAAGTTTTATTAAATCTTGCCAAGTGGCATTTTGAATACCGCCTTGTGCAAAATCGGGTCTGCCGCCACCACGGCCATTTAAAGCGGAAGCAACTTGTTTTACTACATCGCCTGCTTTAAGGCCACCTTCAAAACTCTTAACAACAAAGGAGCGTTTTGTATCGTCGCCGCTGGCAACCAAAACTGCGCAACCTTTATTTTTATCAGCGAGATTATCTGCAAGAGTTCTAAGTTCTTTTACAGGTGTATCTTTGGCATCAAAAACAACAAGTTTTGCGCCGTCTTTTAAAGTAAACTTTTCAATATTATCTGTTGCTTCTTGCGAGGCAAGTTTTTGTCTTAAATTAAGAACTTCTTTTCTTAATTCTTTTTCGGTTTTAAGCAAAATTGAAACTCTGTTATCAATTTCTTCAACGGAAGTATTTAAACGTAAAGAAACTGCCTTTGCGGCATTTGCCATACTCTTTAAAACTTCAATAGCACTTAATCCGCCCACACCTTCAATACGGCGAACGCCGTTAGAAACTGCACTATCTTTTAACACGCGGATAACCATAATATCGCCGGTATTTTTAACGTGGGTGCCCCCGCAAAGTTCCAAAGAAGCCCTAGTCATAGGGTCTTTAAAACCATCTTTTGCGATAAGAACAAAACGTGCGGGATCGGCGTAAGTTTCGCCAAGTAAGGTAGTTGCGCCAAGTTCGCTTGCATCACTTAAAGGGCGGACCTGTGTTTCAACGGGTAAGCGTTGCAAAATCAAATTGTTTGCTTCGGAAATAACGGCAATAAGTTTTGATTGTTGCGGTGCGCCGGATAAAGTATAGTCAAAGCGGAAGCGTTCACTATCAACATAAGAGCCGGCTTGTCTAACTTGCTCGCCAAAAATCTTTTTTAAAGCAGCGTTAATTAAGTGCACTGATGTATGGTTTGCCGCTGTTTTTGTTCTTGTTAATTCATCCACTTGTAAAAACACTTTTTCGCCCACTTCAAGTTTGCCTTTAACTAAAGCAATTTTGTGTAAGAAAATTCTTTCAAGCGGTTTTTGGGTATCGGTAATTCTGGCAACGGCTTCATTATTTTTATAAATAAGGCCGATATCGCCAACTTGTCCGCCACTTTCGGCATAAAAAGGTGTTTTATCAAAAACGGCATAACCTTCTTTATCTAAAGAATTAACTTCTTTAAAATCTTTATTAAGTAAAGCAATTATTTTTGCTTTTGCGGAAAGTTCTTCGTAGCCGATAAATTGTGTAGCACCGAACATACCTTCAAGTTTTTGAATTGTGATAACTCTTTCTTTATCAAATTCACTTGCAAGTTTTTTGGAACTTTCTTTTGCTTTTTCTTGAGCGGTGTAAAAGCCTTCTTCGTCAATTTTAATATTTTTTTCAGCCAAGATTTCTTTTGTTAACTCAAAAGGATAGCCGTAAGTTTCATAAAGATAAAAAGCTTCTTCGCCGGAAATTTCTTTAGGGTTATCTTTTAAAAGTTCGGCAAGACGTTCTTCGCCTTCGGTCAAAGTGCGGTAGAAAGCTGCGCCTTCTGCTTTTAAAGTGTTAGTAATATGCAAGATAGAATTTTGTAATTCCGGGTATTGTTTATAATACATTTCAACAACGGTCGGCACAAGTTCCCACATAAAAGGGCTTGTTCTACCGGCAAGACGGCCGTAGCGGGCGGCTCTTCTTATAATACGTCTTAAAATATAACCGCGTCCTTCGTTTGAAGGCAAAACACCTTCGGCAATTAAGAAGCAGGAACTTCTGATATGGTCGCAAACAATTCTTAAAATTGTTTGTTCTTCTTTTGTTTTGCCTTCAATATGCAAAAGTTTTTTTGCGTGGGTAGCAATCGGTGTAAACAAATCGGTATCAAAGGGATTATCAACATTTTGCATAACCATACAAAGTCTTTCAAGTCCCATACCGGTATCAATATTTTTTTGCGGTAATAACTCCAAAGTGCCATCTTCAAGGCGGTTAAATTGGGTAAAAACTAAATTCCAAATTTCAACAAATCTGCCACAATCGCAAGCAATGCCATTTTGAGCACAATCGGGGCAACCTTTATCTTCACCGAAATCATAATAAATTTCCGAGCACGGACCGCAAGGCCCTGTTGGTCCCATAGTCCAAAAATTATCTTTTTCGTCAAATTCGTAAATGCGGTCTTTTGAAATAAGTTTTAACCAAGCTTCGTAGGCCTCTTCATCTCTAGGGGCAAGACCACCTTTATAAATACTTACATAAAGTCTGTCTTTATCAATTTTAAGTTCGTTTGTTAAAAAATCCCAAGCCCAAGCGATAGCTTCCTTCTTAAAATAATCGCCGAAGGAAAAATTGCCGAGCATTTCAAAAAAGGTTAAATGCCTTTTTGTAAAACCGACATTATCAATATCAGTTGTTCTAACGCATTTTTGGCAAGTTGTGGCGTTTTTTAAGTTTTTCTTTAAACCCAAAAAATTGGCTTTAAATTGCACCATACCTGCTGAGGTAAAGAGCAAGGTGGGATCCCCATGGGGAATAAGTGGGCTTGAGGGCAATACAGGAAGCCCGCGTTTTTTAAAATAATTTAAAAAAGTTTGTCTTACATCTTGGCTTTTCATAATATATATTATATCATATATGTAATGAAGCGTTTATTTATCATAAACCCAAAATCCGGTAAAAACAATAAGGCAGACGAACTTGAACAAACTATTAAAACACAATTTTATAACGCAGATATTGTTTTTACAAAAGCAGCAGGCCATGCAAAAAAACTTGCAGCAGATGCCGTTAAACAAGGATATGCCCAAGTAATAGTTGCCGGTGGCGATGGCACAATTAACGAAGCGGCTTCCGCCTTAATCGGAACAAAAACCGCTTTAGGTGTTATTGCTTTTGGCAGTGGCAATGGGCTTGCGCGCGAAATCAGATGCCCCCTTGATAATTTACAAAAAGCGTGCAATAATATATACATGTCAAAACCTGTTTTATGTGATGCAGGTAAAGCAAATGGGGAATTTTTCTTTAATGTTGCAGGTATAGGATTGGAAGCAACTATCGCCCACGCTTTTGCAAAAGTTAAAACAAGAGGGATGCTTCCTTATTTTAAAATTGGCTTTGAACAAATATTAAAGTATAAAGCCCCTTTAGCAGAAGTTTGGGCCGATGATAAAAGTTTGATTTATCTAAATCCCATAACTTTAGTTTTTGCCAACGGCAAACAATACGGCAGCAATTTTAAAATTGCCCCCAAAGCAAGTTTAACCGACGGAAAACTTGATATGGTTTATGTAAAAAGAAGCCCCTTATGGAAACTTGCCCTTGGCTTGCCCAGTTTCTTTAAACCAAATTTAAAGGCCGTTAAAATAACACAAGAAAGACAAATAAAAAAAGCAACGATAACCTGCCAAGGTAAATTTGTTTATCACCTTGACGGCGAGCCAAAAGAGCCAACAGATAAACTTGAAATTGAAGTTTTGCCAAAAGCAATTTATTTGCTTATCAGTTGACATCTCGGCGCACAAATGATTTAATTAAAAAACAGGGGAAACCCTTTTTGGAGGAATTATGGAACTTAAAATTACAGCAAAAAATATAAAACTTACAGAAGCTATTAAAGCTTACGCTCAGTCAAGGGTTGACAGACTTGATAAATTTTTTAGCGAAGATGCTTGGGCCCAAATCGTTTTAAGCGTTGATAAAAAAATAAATCAAAGAGCAGAACTTACTATCCACGGCGCAAAAAAGAAACTTACTTCTAAAGCAATCAAACAAGATCTTTATAAAGCAATCGAAGAAGCCGTTGCAAAAGTTGAAACTCAAATTAAAAAGAAAAAAGCAAAAGATGTAAAAGGTAAAAAAGTTTCAAAAAATGTTAAAGAAGATTTATCTGCTTATTTCGGCAATGTTTATGCACCGCAAGCAGATGTAAAATTTTCTGTAATTAAACAGGTTGAAGTTCACCCTATGAACCCGGAAGATGCCGCTTATGAAATGGAAAGACTCGGCTATACCTTCTGGATGTTTATGGACGAAGATTCAAAACAAATCAATTTAATCTTCAAACGCCTTGACGGGACCTATGGCTTAATTCAACCCGTAAAAACCAAATAGGTAAACCATGCCAGAATTTGCCCGCACAACAACAATAGCAAATTTGCTTGAGGCCAAAGGCGAAGACCTTAGCCTCAAGCTAATGTGCGGCTCTCGTTATACAAAAAGATCCGTTTCAAAACCTGGTATTAACAGACCGGGCCTTGCCTTAGACGGCCACTTGGAAAATTTTCGCGGTGATTTAATACAAATTATCGGGCGTGGGGAATATGCCTTCTGTCAAAAACAATCTTATGCAAGACTAAAAGCAAATTTTAAAAAAATGCTTCGCTCTGATAAAGTGCCTTGTGTTATTGTAACCGCCGGAATGCGTGTTTTGCCCGGTATCAGAAAAGCTTGCGAAGAAGAAAATGTTCCCCTTTTAACAACAAGTATGGATACGGCCGCTTTTGTGGCGGAATTAATTACTTACCTTGATAATTGCACTTCCCCAAGAACTCATGTCCATGGGGTTTTAGTTAAAGTTTCCGGCCTTGGTGTCTTGATTACCGGAGATGCCGGTATCGGCAAAAGCGAATGCGCTTTGGAACTTATTAAACGTGGGCATATTTTAGTAGCTGATGATGTCGTAGAAGTTCAAAAAAGAAGAGGAAATGTTTTGCTAGGTTTTTGCCCTCCGATGTTAAAACACTATATGGAAGTTAGAGGGCTTGGCATTATTGATGTAGAACTATTGTTTGGCATCGGTTCATCGATAGATAGTGCGGAAATTGAAATGGAAGTTCATTTAGTTGCCCCTACGGGTTCTATTGATCGTGTAGGTATTGAGCAACAAAAAACAACTTTACTAGGCACTCAAATAAACTCTTTAACCATACCGGTCACACCGGGTAGAAACTTGGCTGTCTTAATAGAAGTGGCAGCCCTTAATCAAAGATTAAAAAATCAGGGCATAATTTCCGCCAAAGAATTTAATAAAAAACTTCTTTCTAAAATGAAAAATACTTCTAAGGATTATCAAGATGGAAGAAAATAAAAAAGATAAATTTTTTATAATTACCGGTATTTCCGGTGCAGGCAAAACACAGGCCTTAAAAATCTTCGGCGATTTCGGTTATTACTGCGTGGATAATTTGCCCCTTGCTTTATTTAGGGAATTTATTAAATATATTAAAACAAAACCGGAAATAAAAAATATTGCCATCGGCGTTGATATAAGAGAAGGCGAAAATATTAAAATTTTACCTAAAATTTTGCAGGAAGATTCTTTAAAAGAAATGAAGGCAAAACTTCTTTTTTTAGATGCCTCAAACCAAGTTTTACTTAGAAGATTTTCCGAAACGAAACACCGCCATCCTTTGCCGAATCAGCTTTTAAATGCTATTGAAGAAGAAAGAGAGTTTTTAAAACCTGTTCAGAAAATTGCCGATATACATATAGATACTTCTAATTTAACTTTAGGAGAATTAAAAGAAAAAATTTCTCAATCTTTAGAAGTTAAATCATCAAAAGAAATGAGCATTTCTGTTGTATCTTTCGGCTTTAAAAACGGCATACCTTTGGAAGCAGATTTGGTTATTGATGTTCGCTTTTTAGTTAATCCTTATTATGAACCAACTTTAAGAAATAAGACAGGGCTTGATAAAGAAGTGCAAGATTATATAGAAAATTCCCCTGAATCTTTAGAATTTTTAAAAAAGATGACCGATTTGATAAGTTATATGGTGCCTAAATATATAAAAGAAGGTAAATCTTATTTAACAATTGCTATCGGTTGCACTGGGGGCAAACATAGAAGTGTTTTTATGGCCCATAAACTTGCCCAAGATCTTGCAGCAAAAAAATTTAAAGTGTCAGAATTTCATAGAGATATACAAATAGTAAAGAAGGAAGTATGGTAAAAATAATTTTAATTTCCCATGGTAATATGGCGCAGTCTTTGCTGGAAACGGCCTCTCAAATTGGTTCTTTTGATACTAAAGAAATTGATACTTTTAGTGTCAGCGGAAAAGGGGATTTAGAAAATCTTCCCCAAAAAATACTTAAGGCCTTGGGAGATAACGGCACCTTAATTTTGGTTGATACTTTTGGCGGTTCTGCTTGTAATAGTGCTGTTCAAAGCACTCAACATTTACAGAGTGTCAAAGTTATTTGCGGAGTAAACTTAAATATGTTACTTTCCGCAATTAACAATAAAGATAAAATGGATTTAATAAGTTTAGCTCGTAAAGTTTTAGAGGATGGTAAAAAATCACTGATAGATATTAGTGATAAATTAAAGTAGTATGATTTGTTTTACAAGAGTTGATAGTCGGCTTATCCATGGTCAAGTAGTGCAGGCATGGCTTCCGGAAATAAAACCGGAAAAGGTGCTTGTTATAAGTGAACAAGCTACTCAAAGTTCTTTAATGACAAAAATGATGCGTATGGCTTTGCCCCAAGGTTATGAGCTGGAAGTTTCTACAGCAAAAGAGGCCTTACAATCTTTAAAAAAAGATGAGGCAAAAAAAGTTTTTGTCTTGATTGAAGACTTAAATCAACTTTTAGAACTTGCCGAACAAAATATTTCTTTGAAAAAAGTAAATATAGGCAATACAAAATATGAAGAAGGTAAAAAGGAATATAGCGCAGGAGTATATTTTGATAAAAAAGATTTAGCTATTATTTCCTCTTTACAAAAAAAAGATATTACCTTTAGTATAAAAGCTTTACCTTCTTCTTTGGAGGCAAAAATAAATGCTTGAGCTTATAATTGCTTGCGCAGCCCTTGCTTTGCTTGAAATGGATACAACTTATTTAGGGCAGTTTTTATTTTCAAGACCGGCCTGCACCGGCGCTATTATGGGTTATATTTGCGGAGATTTCTTTTTGGGCTTGCAACTTGGTGTGTTTACGGAACTTCTCTTTATTGATTTTGTCCCCGTAGGCGGTTTCGTTCCACCCAGCGGTGCAATTTGCGCAGGGATAGGGGTTATTTTATCAACCTATTTTAATATGGATATTTATTTTTCCTTTTTTATAGGATTAATTCTATCTTTATTATTTGCTTTTGTAGAAAAAGCATTAAGAAAATACCGCTCAAAACTTTTACCCTCTATTGAAAAACAACTTATAGAAGGTTCTTTAACCCCGAGCAGTTTGATTGCGCAGAGTTTTCTTGTAGAATATATGGCTGTTTTTATTTTTGTATTAATTATGATAACTTTATTTGGTCCTGCTTTTTGTTATATAGATGGAAATATTCCCAAAAGTTTACATATTGCTTTTAAATTTTCTTATTTTCTTGTGCCTTGGATTGGGCTTTCAATGTTGTTTATTTCTTTTAGCACAAAACCGAAGGTGGACTAATGAAAATAAATTTCTTTAAAATCTTTTTAAGAACTTTCCTTTTACAGATATTTTGGAACTATAGAAAAATGCAAAATATCGGTAGATTATTTGTTGTCTTACCTGTTTTGAAGAATCTTTATAAAGATAATCCGGATATGCTAAAAAGAGCCATACAACGCAACTTGGATGCTTTTAACTCTAATCCTGTTATGGCTTCTTACAGCTTAGGTGCTATTATAAAACAAGAAGAAAAAATAGCAAAAACAGAACCGGTAAGACTTGCCGGCGAAGAAAGAGAATTGCGTGCCATATCTATCAGCACAGCAAATACGGTGGCCTCTATTGGAGATAGACTTTTTTGGGCAACTTTAAAACCTTTTTCTTTACTTTTACTTATAATAACTCTTTACACTGTTCAAGTTTACACCTTTAAAAATTTAGAAACCCCAACAGAACGAGTTTTTGCTGCTATAGGAGCAGTAATATTTTCCTTATTCGTTTACAATGTTCCTGCTTTAATAGTGCGCTATAAAGGTTTAAAAGATAGTTATAACGGAACGGAAGATAATTTTTATGGCTTAATTAAAGTAAATTGGAACAGAATTATTTATGCTTTAAAAACTACGGGACAGATTTTAACTTTCGGTATTTTTGTTTATAGTTTATATATAAACTTTGCCGGCGAAGGCCTTAGCGCTGATTTGCTTACAAGAACCGCTTTGCTTGTTTCCTTTTTAGTGCTAAGTATATGGACAAAAAAATTAAATATTCCTAATATTTATCTTTATATTGTGGCAACAATTATTTTCTGTGCGGCTTCGTTTATAAGTTAAAAGAGGTTTAAAAGTGATACAAGAAAAAATAAAAATAAAAAATAAACTTGGCATACATGCCCGCCCGGCAACTTTACTTGCCCAAGAAGCCGGCAAGTTTAAAAGTGAAATTTTTATTGCCAAAGACGGCATTGAAGTTAATGCCAAGAGTATTATGGGTATTATGATGATTGCGGCAGAACAAGGTTCTGTTTTAATTCTTACCGTCAAAGGCGATGACGAAAAGGACGCCGCAAAAGCTATAAAAAATATTTTTAATAAAATTTTTGAGGAAGAATGATTACATTAAAAGGTATTCCTGCAAGTCCGGGTATTGCTATAGGTCCTGCTTATATCGTAAGCAGTGAAGGCACCAATTTTGAAAAAAAGAAAATCCCCCAAACTAATATTGAATGGGAAGTTAGACGCTATCAAGAAGCTTTGCGTTTAACTTATGACGATTTAACAAAAACACAATCTAATGCGCAAGAACTTTTTGGTAAAAATTTTGCCAAATTAATGGCCGCCCACAAACTTATTTTACAAGATCCTTTGCTTGTTCAAGGCGTTATAGAAAAAATAAGAAAAGAACAAATTAATGCAGAATATGCCCTTTATCAAGTAGTGCAAGAAGTTAATACAACTTTTGAAAAAATTAAAGACGAATTTTTTAGAGAAAGAAAATTTGATATCGCTGATGTTTCCAAAAGATTATTTGACCATTTGGCAAATAAACAACAAAACACTTTCGCTTCTATTAAAGAACCTTCTGTTGTTATTGCGCATAATTTATTTCCTTCTGATACCATCCATTTAAAGAAAAAAAGCGTTCTTGGTTTCGCAACAGATTTAGGCGGTAAAACAAGCCATACGGCCTTGCTTGCCCAAAGTATGCAAATGCCGGCTGTCGTCGGTTTAAGCCAGGCAACTGCGCAAATTAAAAATGGTGATTTAATTATTATTGACGGGCAAGAAGGGCTTTTAATTGTAAATCCGACAACAGAACTTATTGCTCTTTATACAAAAAGAAAAAGTCAAATTGAAAAAGAAGAAAAATCTTTAAAAAATATCAGTGATTTACCTAATGAAACTTTAGACGGCCATAAAGTTAATCTTTATGTAAACTATGACCCAAGAAGAGATTTTAAAGAACTTGATACCTTCCGTTCCGACGGACTTGGCCTTTTAAGAACAGAATTTTTATATATGGATAGGGCTTTGCCACCGACACTGGAAGAACAGGTTAATATCTATAAAAAAGCTGCTCTTCGTTTTGATACAAGACCTTTTACTATCCGCCTTGCTGACCTAGGGGGCGATAAAATTTCGCAATTTAAACTTGCTTACCATGAACAAGAGGCAAACCCTTTTATGGGTTGCCGCGGAATAAGACTCTTTTTAAAATATCCCGTTTTAATGAAAACCCAAATCAGAGCCATTATCAAAACTGCTTCTTTAGTGCCGGCAAAAGTTAAAATTATGGCACCTATGATTTCTAATGCGGAAGAAGTTATTGAAGTTAAAAAGGTTTTTGAACAAACTTTACAGGAAATGCAGGCCGAAAATATTTGCCCGCAAAACAAAATTGATTTCGGTATTATGGTGGAAGTGCCAAGCATTGCTTTAACTTTAGACAGCGTTATAAATAAAATTGATTTTGCTTCCATCGGCACTAATGATTTAATACAATATCTTATTGCAGTAGATAGAGGCAACCAGGAAGTAGCCGACCTTTATGACCCTTACCACCCGGCAGTTTTAAGGATGATAAATACCATTATCCAAACCTGCCATAAAAGAAAAGTTGAAGTGAGTGTCTGTGGGGAAATGGCTTCCGATCCGGATCTTATTGCCTTTTTAATCGGGCTTGGTATTGATAGCTTGTCTATCTCTACCAGGATGTTCCTGAGAATAAAAAATACTTTGAGGAATTTAAACTTTGAAGATTGTTCTAATTTAGCGCAAGCAGCTATACTTATGGGCAGTTCTGACGAGATACGCAAATTAAATGAAAAACATTCGTAATTTTTCTATCGTGGCGCATATTGACCACGGCAAAACAACCCTTTCAGATAGAATTTTAGAAGATACCGGCACCGTGCCAAAGCGCAAAATGCACGCGCAACTTTTAGATGGTATGGACCTTGAACGCGAGCGCGGTATTACAATTAAAGCAAAAGCGGTCCGCATAAAATATAAAGATTATATTTTAAATTTAATTGACACTCCGGGACATGTAGATTTTTCTTATGAAGTGGCAAGAAGTTTGCGCGCTTGCGAAGGCGTTTTACTCTTGGTTGATGCTTCACAAGGAGTTGAAGCCCAAACCGTTGCCCACGCCCATCTTGCGCAAAGTCTTGGCCTTAAAATAATCCCTGTTATAAACAAAGTTGACCTTAGCCAAAGTGATGCTGATATCGCAGAAGAACAACTTTGGGAAGTTCTAAAAGAACCTATTACCGCACAAAGAGTAAGCGCAAAAACCGGGCTTGGTATTGAAGATTTACTTGAAAGAATTGTTAAAGATATTCCTGCCCCTGAAGGCGAGAAAACTGCTCCTACGCGCGCTCTTGTTTTTGATTCTTTTTATGACCCTTTTAGAGGTGTTGTTTTATATGTCCGTATGGTTGACGGCGTTTTGAAAGCAGGCCAAACCTTAAAATTAATGGCTTCCGGCTTTACATCTAAAATTGAAGAAGTCGGCTTTTTAACGCCTAAAGCACAAAAAAATCAACAAATTGAAGCCGGCGAAGTAGGTTATGTTGTAGCAGGTATTAAAGATATACACCAAGTGCAAGTTGGAGATACTATTACCACTTTAGATAATCCCGCCACTACCGCTTTACAAGGCTACACTGAAACAAAGCCGGTAGTGTTTGCCAGTATTTTTCCTGTTGAATCAACTGAATATCCTTTACTTAGAACTGCTCTTGAAAAATTAAACTTATCAGATTCTTCTTTCAGTTATCAAAGCGAAACATCTAAAGCCCTTGGCTTTGGTTTTAGACTTGGTTTTATGGGTCTTTTACATATTGAAATTGTTAAAGAAAGACTTGAGCGCGAATTTAATTTGTCTTTAATTGCAACAAGCCCAAATGTTATTTATCAAGTAAAATTTACACCGCGCAAAAGCCACCCGCAGGAATTAAGCGCGCTAGCTGATGCCGGCAATGGCTATAAATGGATAGATAATCCGGCCAATTTCCCGCCTTACGGTGATATTATTGATATTAAAGAACCGACAATAAAAATTAAAATCGTTTGCCCTATTGCTTATATGGATGGCGTAATGACACTTTTAAAAGAAAAGCGCGGCACATTTATCAGTATGGAGCAACTTTCAAGCCAAAGAGTTGTTATTAACTACTATATGCCTATGGCGGAAATGGTTATAGATTTTTATAATAAACTTAAATCAGTTTCAAAGGGTTATGCTTCTTTTGATTATGAAATTGACGAGTATAGAAGCTCTGATGTTGTGTTAATGGAAATTTTAATACACGGCAGCCCTGTTGATGCTTTAAGTGTTATTACCCATAAAGATAAAGCCGTTTCACGCGGACGCCTTTTATGCGAAAAATTAAAAGAGTTAATCGGCCGTCAGCAATTTGAAGTAGCCGTTCAAGCAAGAGTTAACGGCAAAATTGTTGCACGCGAAACAATACCCGCATATCGCAAAGATGTTATTGCCAAATGCTACGGTGGCGATATTACCCGCAAAAGAAAACTTCTTGAAAAACAAAAAGAAGGTAAGAAAAGAATGAAGAGTATTGGTAATGTTAATATACCCCAAGAAGCTTTTATTGCAATGCTCAAAATAGAAGAGTAGTTCTTTTATTTTTTTGTTTTATTTTTTTGTAAAATATTTTTACTCTCTTTTATCCCCAATTTAACTAGGGAGAAATGTTATGAATAATATTTTATTTATCAATGCTTGTGCGCGTAAAGATTCACGCACAAAAGAAATTGCGGATGTCATTTTATCAAGACTTAACGGCAAAATTACCGAAGTAAATTTATTAAAAGAAAATTTAAAACCCTTAACGGAAGAAGATATAAATTTGCGTTTTTCTTTACTTTCAAAAAAAGATTTTTCTAACGCTATTTTTGATAAAGCGCGTGAGTTTGCTACTGCCGATATTATTGTTATAGCAGCACCTTTTTATGATTATTCCTTCCCAGCGGTATTAAAAACTTATATTGAAAATATTAATGTTTCAGGTATAGTCTTTCGCTACACCGAAAAAGGCGAAATTGAGGGCCTTTGCAAAGCAAAAAAATTAATTTATACAACAACTGCCGGCGGACCGATTTTAAATGATGATTTTGGCTATGGCTATATCAAATATCTTTGCAATAATTTTTACGGCATAAAAGATACAACTTTTATTAAAGCCGAAGGCCTTGATATTTGGGGCGCAGATATTTCTGATATAATGCAAAAAGCCAAAGCAGAGGCACAAAAAATAAACCTGTTGTAAAAGCCATATATTTTTATATAATAGAAGTATGAAGAAACAAAAGAAAAAAAATACCCGTAAGGCCTTTACCTTAATGGAAGTTCTTATAGTAGTAATAATACTAAGTGTTTTAGCTATTATTGCTATCCCCAATTATCAGAAAACTTTAATAAAATCCAGATATGATACTTTAAAAACTTATGCAAAAACTATAGTTCTTGCTGCAGATAGATATCAAATGCAAAGCGGACATTATACTACCAAATTTTCCGAATTAGATATAACTTACCCTATAGATTCTACTACTGATCATGATGGTTATTCTGTAACAGAATTAAAAAATGGAATAACTTGCACTATAAATGATAATGAAGGCGGAGATAGAGAAATGAGAAATGTTATCTGCCAAAGGCAAGTTACCCCTACAGTAGTTATGGCTTATGCGCATCCTTTTTCTTCTTCCCCTAATGTTAGAGAATGTTGGGTTTTCTCCTCAGATGAAGAAGATTCCCCAAATAAGATTTGTAAAGAAGAGGCCTCGCGCATTACTCCGAATTTACAAGAAAACGGAGCAAATATTTATTTCTATAATTAGTTAGTATAGGAATAACTATATTTTTTTATTTTCTAATCAAAATGTAATGCTTTAATTAAGCTTTCCATATACATATATCGGCGCAGTTTTAC
Source organism: Elusimicrobiaceae bacterium (assembly GCA_017534965.1). GTDB lineage: Bacteria > Elusimicrobiota > Elusimicrobia > Elusimicrobiales > Elusimicrobiaceae > Proelusimicrobium. The sequence goes on from JAFXVA010000008.1 coordinate 83,015, forward strand.
CCCCATATTCGCGCCGGCTTTATCTGCTTCTATAGTTGATTTTTCTGCCGCGTCACCACGGCTTATCCGCCTGTAAACACTATACATCTGGGCTATTACCCTAGATGGCTCACCCACATATCCTGCAAGCATTGTGGCAAAAAAATGATACCAATCACCAAATTTATTTGGACTTTTCTCGTATAAATTAACAAGTTTGTGGTTTACCATAGTATCTTCTCTATCCTTTTCAAAAGTGGCATCTGAAAGGACATTTTCAATAGTCAAAATTGTTAAATAAAGATTTCCTTTATTTAAGATATAACTCTTATGAAAAAGAGCTTCTATATTAACAGAATTATCCGGCTGGGTTCTTAGCCAATTTATTAAAGGTATTTCCTGTCCTACATACAAGAAACGGGAAGATGACGCCGTTGCTAAAGCCATAATAATTTTAGAAAATAAGTGTTTATGATAATAATTGTTCCAAGCATGAACTCTGCCCCCTGAAAATTTAATACCTTTCTTTTCTTCTTCCTCTATTATTTTTTTAATTGCTTCTAAAGTTTTTTCTTGATTAAATAACGGCTTTGCCTGAGTATTATCTACAACAGGTCTTACCTTTGTTTTAATGATAGGGTTTTCTTTTGCAAAACGAGGTGTCCTAAGTTGACTTTCCTGCGGAGGAACATTTGTTTGTGTTATAACTTTCTTTACCCCTGTTGTGCAAGTATCGGAAAACAATTTAAGTAAGACTTCATCCCCTTTTTCATCTCGTAACATTAGCTTTTCTTGCTTATAGGTAATAGCATTATTACTTTGGGCAAAAATAAAACCGGTGGTATTCAAAAATAATACCGACGCTAAAATTAAAGGAGAAAAATTTGTTAAAAGTGTATTCATAACCTTTCCTGTATTTATATATTATATGCTTTTATTAATATTTGTCAATCTTTGTTTATAATAAGGAACGAATAAAAATTACTAATATTTGATATAATTTTTGTAGCAGTAAATATATAAAAAGGAGTTATTTATATGAAAAAACTAACTATACTTGCAATAAGTATAATTCTTCTTATTGCCTGCGGCGGAAACAAAAATACAAAAACTAATACAAGCAAATCAAACGCAGATATGGCTTTAACACAACTAACAACGCTTAAAACAACATTTTCAGATTCCTTCGGCAGAACAGACCCCAATGATGCCGTTAGTAATGCTATTTTAACAAGTGATTTGGATACTTTTAAACAATATTATAACTCCCTTGAAGCAGAAAAACTTAATGATTACCTTTCTTATGCTGCAGGCATTTGCGACCCTTTCAGAAGACGCGGCAGAAAAGAACCTGTTGCCGCCCGCTGCCAAAAAGATAACAACACCGAAATTATCCGTATGTTAATTGCCAAAGGCGCAAAAGGCGATTATATAAATTTCGTCAAAAAAGAAGGGTATTCTCTATATCTGGCAAAAACCCTTGCCTCTAATTTAAAAGAGTGGAACCCGGGCGCAGTTAAATATATGCTTGCCGGACTTGATAAATGTTTAGTTGCTTTAACACAAATGCAGGGCGCAGATACAAGTAAATCAAATTACTATGTTTATGCAGATTTCTGGCGTGATAATAATTGTTCTACCAAAAATTATAAAAAAGCTTACGGCAGATATAATAAAGGAGATAAAGAACTTTTTGCTTTAATAGGTGCAAGTAAAGAAACAATTTTAAACCAATTTGGCCAGACACCTACAATTCACGAACGCCCAAGCGAACATAGAGAAGTTCTTACCTATAAAACAGCCGAAGAAAGAGAATATAAATATTCTGTTAGTGGCAAACAAGGTGTTGCTTCCGATTATTCCGTTGAAGAATATCACTATATCTTTACCATTGACCGCGGCGTTGTTACCCAGGTAGAAAAAATATTTGCTTCCAAAACAGACGGCAAAGGCCAAACAAAAGAAATTGACCAAGAAAAATTAAAACAAAGCCAAAAGAATTTGGAAGAAAGCCATAAAGGCCAAGTTGCCGAAGGCAGATTGATAAGAAGGTTTTCAAGATAATATGAAAAAAACATATTTATTTTTGATTGTATTTTGTTTTGCTGCAAATGTTTTTGCGCAAAATAACACGCAACCCTCAGCCACAGCACAAATGCATAACGCTATGACACAATCTTTAGCCAATACCGAGTATTATGACGAAGCACACAAAAATGTTCCCAACGCGCACGGCGTTGCCACAAGAGAGAATTTAACAGGCGAAGCCGAACTTTTAAGGCAAGGTATCGGTGCGCCCTTTGTGGAAAATAAAGGCGGTAAATATTCCCAAGGAGCAAGTGCTGCAAATGTAAGAAATTATATAGCGCACTCAACGGCAGATCCAAATAATGAGATTATAATGGCCAGCCCTGTTAAAGTGCCTCCGGTAAGCGATCCTGTTGTCGTATCAGATGATGACGATATTGACGCAATGATGCTTAGCGCGCTTGGCGGAGATAGTGCAATTAAGGCCTCGCAAAATTCAAATTATCAGGATAACTATGAAATAGCCGTAGGACAAAAAGAAGAACAAAATTTTGATATGTCTGATAAAATTGCCGCTGCTACTCAAAAACAAGCCGCCGCAGATAGACAATATGCCGCCTTAAATGCCAATAATAAGGCAAGAACAGATGATGACGACGACGAACCCGGGTTTTGGGGTAAAATCGGCAAGACTTTTATGCAAGGTTTAGCCAATGTTGCCATAGAAACAACAAATTATAAATACGGCACAAATATTGAAACTATCGGCAATAAGAATACTTCAAGTTCTTCGGGTGGTAGTGCTAATCAGTCTTGTACTTATGAAGGACAGCGTTTTTACGGGCAAACTTGCCAATATTGTATTAATAACAAGCCAAGAAGCTCTTCTGCCTGCAGCCAATGCTGCAATTCTTTGGGCCGCTCAATATACAGAGCAACTTACCCGCATAGATGGGGCGGCGACGGCCGCAATTATTGTTTCTGTATGTTTAATTCCAGCGGAACAAAAGGCTATCTTTTCTAAAAAGTTTAATATTCACATGAAAAAGAACCGCGAGTTATTAAATAACTTGCGGCTCTTTTTTATAAATAAAATGGGGTGGATGACGAGATTTGAACCCGCGACCTCCGCTTCCACAGAGCGGCGCTCTAACCAGCTGAGCTACATCCACCATAAATCTTGGTCCTTATATTCTAACATTTTATAGATACCTTTGGCAAATAAATTTTTACCGCATTTTTTATTTTGGTATAATTTAAGTAAATAATATTTACGAGGAGAGTTCTTATGGCTTTTAAAATTGAACAATGTTCTGTTTTACAAAAACATAGACTTAGTTATAAACCTGTTTTACCTAAAGTTTTACAAAAAGGTCCGGCTGGTGTTGTTGCCGTATATGGCAAAGCAACAAAAAGCGTGGCTGACCAAGCTGCTGTTAAAAAAATGTTCCCTAACACTTATGGGATGCCGCAAATTTCTTTTAAGGCCGGAACAAATAAAAATATTACCAAAAAAGCAGTGCGTGTAGCCGTTGTTTTATCCGGCGGACAAGCACCCGGCGGGCATAATGTTATTGCCGGTATTTTAGATGGCCTTAAAAAAGCAAACAGTAAAAATAAACTCTTTGGTTTTATTGGCGGGCCTAGCGGTATTTTGGAAAATAAATTTATTGAAATTACACCAAAACTTATGGCTGATTACAGAAACACCGGCGGTTTTGATATGATTCAATCCGGCCGCACAAAAATTGAAACTGCCCAGCAACTTGCTACAGCAAAAGAAAATATTTTGAAAAATAAAATTGACGCTTTAGTTATTATCGGTGGTGATGATTCTAACACCAATGCCGGTATTATTGCCGAATATTTTAAACAACAAAAAATTGATACGAGCGTTATCGGCGTGCCTAAGACTATTGACGGCGATTTGAAAAATGAACATATTGAAACTTCCTTTGGTTTTGATACCGCAACAAAAATCTATTCCGAAATGGTGGGCAATATTTGCCGCGATGTAAACTCCGCAAGAAAATATTGGCACTTTATCCGCTTGATGGGTAGAAGCGCTTCCCACATTGCTTTGGAAGTTGCTTTTAAAACTCACCCCAATATCGTTTTAATCGGTGAAGAAGTTTTAGCAAAGAAAATGACTCTTGCCCAAATTGTTGATAATCTTGCTAAAGTGGTTGTGGCTAGAGCAAAAGATGAAAAGAACTTCGGGGTTGTTTTAGTGCCGGAAGGTTTAATTGAATTTATACCTGAAATGAAGGCCCTTATTGCTGCTTTAAATGATTTACTTGCTCAAAATGAAAAACAAATCAATGCTTGCAAATCTTTTGAAGAAAAAAAGAAATTTATTATTTCAAAATTACCGGCAAATTTAGCAAAACTTATGGCTTCCTTGCCAAGCAATATTGCAGCGCAACTTATGCTTGAAAGGGACCCACACGGAAATGTGCAAGTTTCTTTAATTGAGACGGAAAAATTGCTTGTTGAAATGTTAAAAACTAAACTTGCCGAACTTAAAAAGCAAGGCAAATATAATGGTAAATTTTCCGCCATTATGCACTTCTTTGGTTATGAGGGGAGATGCGGCGTTCCATCCGCCTTTGATGCAAATTATACTTATGCCTTGGGATATAATGCAAGCGTGCTTGCTTTAAATAAATGTAGTGGTTATTTATCTTCCGTTAAAAATCTTGTTAAAAAACCGCAAGATTGGCAATGTGGCGGTATTCCTTTGACTATGATGATGAATATGGAAAGAAGAAACGGAAAAGAAAAACCCGTTATCAAAAAAGCCCTTGTTGAACTTAAAGGCCAGCCGTTTAAAGTTCTTTGCGCCCACAGAGAAGTTTGGGCCAAGACGGAAAGTTATGTTTTCCCTGGACCTATCCAATATTACGGACCGGCAGAAATTACGGATATTACAACCTATACCCTTAGGTTTGAACATCTAAAAAAATAGTACTTAATTATTTGAAAAAGAAAACCCTGAGTAAAAAACACTCGGGGTTTTTTGTTATAATAGAAACATAAGCAAATTTTGCTTATAAAAATTTAATCTGTTTTTGGGCCGTAATACGGACTTGGTTTTTATTAAAAACCTCGCGCTAAACCAAAAACAGCCAGTTTAGGCGTATTATTTTTTCAGCCGATCCCTGAAAGATAATATGCCGAATATCTGTTATCTTTTGATAACAGATTACGGCTGTTATTGGTAGAGAAGTTTAGCGCGACTCGCCATTAGTAGCCGTTTTTTATGCTCCCGAAACAGAATAATTAACGGAGTATAAAAATGAAAAAGAATAAAGGTTTCACTTTGATTGAAGTTCTTGTAGTTGTTTTAATAATCGGTATTTTAGCAGCAATTGCTGTGCCAAAATATCAATATGCCGTTTTAAAAACTAAATATCATACCATAATGGATATGGCAAAAGCAGTAAAAGAATTTCAGGAAGTTTATTATATGGCAAACGGAAAATATGCCGAGCATTTCAGCGAACTTGATTTTTCCTTACCCAGCGGAGGAGAGATAGGTCATTTTGTCGGTGCAAATAACGGAACTGCCGCTGTTAATAATTTAGCCCAATATGAAGCTATGTTTTTTGATGGCGGAAATAAGGTTATTGTCCTTTTTCCTAATCAAGTAATTGGTTTAGTATTAAAAGATGGTAATAGGTTTATGGACTATAATTTAAGATTAAACAATATAAATATGTGGAACGGTGCAAGGGCTTTATGTGCCGCTTGGGGAACAAGCCAAGGTGAAAAACTCTGCAGGGATTTGTCGCAAAAGCCGGAAACTTGCGGTGTAGGCGGAAGCAGATATACTTGTAGGTTGTTTTAATATTAAAAGCCCTCAAACAATTGAGGGCTTTTTTATTTTTTAATTTGACTAAGCAAAGCACATTAAGGCATAGTATTTTTGAGGAAATTTTAACTTTTCTTTTTTGTTTCAAATAAAGTTAAAGCAGAAGAAATTATTTTAGCACAGGATTTTGGAGATAGTTTTAATTAGTTTTTTCTTCAGAAAAAACGATTTTAGAAATGAGGTATACCTAGAGCGGGTGGCAACCCCGCGTATCCGAAATTTCTAAAAAATTAAAAATAGCCCAAAAGCCGTCGCTAAAATATTTTCTCAAAGAAGGAAGGTTCTTCTTCAAGAGTTTTGGCAAACTCTTCCAAAGCAGCCTTCTGCTTCTTGCTTAATTTCTTTGGAACATTGATATTTAAAATTACTTTTAAATTACCTTTTTTGCCTTCTTTACCGAGGATAGGCATACCCTGTTTTTCCAAGACAACTTGACTGCCGTGAACGGAACCGGCCGGAATAACTAAGTTAACTTCTTCCTGCTTTAAGTTTTTAACTTTTATTCTATCGCCAAAAACGGCTTGCGGGAAAGAAATTGTTTTTTCAATAATTAAATCATCGCCGTCTCTTTGAAATTCTTTATTTCTTTTTACGGCAATTTCTACATATAAATCGCCATAACCGCCGTCGTTGGTGCCGATATCTCCGCCATTATTTACGCGGAGCAAAACGCCGTCTTTAACACCTTTCGGTATTTTTAAAGTTATTGTGTTTGTATGTTTTTGACGACCGCTACCATGGCAAGCTTTACAAGGTTTTTCCAAAATAGAACCTTGACCGCCGCAATCAGGGCAAGCTTGGCGCATAGAAAAAAATCCTTGGCTAAACTGCACTACACCGGAACCTTTACAAGTGGGACAAGTTTTGCGGCCGCTACCTTCCTGTGCGCCACTTCCGTGGCAAGTATCACAAGTATCAATTCTTTCATAAGAAATATCTTGTTCTACTCCGTCATAGGCCTGCTCTAAAGAAACGGAAACTTGCTCTTTTATATCATTACCCCTTTGTGCGCGGTGGCGTCTTCTTGCGCCACCGCCGAAACTCCCCCCGAATAAATCGCCGAAAACGGAACTAAAAACATCTTCAAAGCCACCAAAACCGCCTGCGTGGAAACCGCCACCGCCCATATTAACACCTTCTGCACCATAAGTATCATACATCTGTCTTTTTTGGGGGTCGCTTAAAACTTCGTAGGCCTCGTTTATTTGTTTAAATTTTTCTTCCGCTTCTTGATTACCGGGGTTTCTATCTGGGTGATACTTCATTGCAAGTTTGCGGTAAGCACTTTTAAGTTCGCTTTCTGTTGCTGTTCTTTGAACGCCAAGGGTATTATAATAATCTTCTTTCTTTGCCATTTTTGCCACTCTTTTAAAAACTAAGTGCCGCAGTCTTTTAAAAACCGCGGCACTTTGCTAAACTATCTTTTATTTATTGTCAACGACTTCTGCTTCAACTACATCATCTTTTTTAGGTGCTTCTTGCTGAGCGCCAGCTTGTGCATTTGTTTGTGCACCGGCTTGGGCAGCTTGAGCTTTGGCTTGAGATTCTTTATAAATAATCTCACCTAATTTTTGACTTGCCATTAAAGCATTGTCTTTGGCTGTTTTGATTCTTTGTGTATCCTCAGATTTAATTGCTTCTTTAAGTTCGCTTAAAGCTTGGTCAATTTTAAGTCTTTCATCTTGAGGGACTTTATCGCCATGTTCTCTAAGGGCTTTTTCTGTTTGATACAAGACGGAATCTGCTTCGTTTTTGGCTTCAATTCTTTCTTTGGTCTTTTTATCTTCTTCGGCGAATTGTTCGGCCTGTTTAACGAAGTTATTGACTTCGGCTTCGCTAAGTTTGTTAGGTGCACTGATTGTGATATGTTGTTCTTTTTGTGTACCTAAATCTTTAGCGGAAACTTTTAAAATGCCGTTTGCATCAATATCAAAGGTAACTTCAATTTGAGGAACTCCACGCGGTGCAGGCGGAATACCATCAAGGTCAAATTTGCCGAGTGGGACATTGTCTTTTGCCATAGGTCTTTCGCCCTGTAAAACATTAACGGTAACAGCCGGTTGATTATCTGCTGCGGTGGAGAAAACTTGAGTTTTCTTTGTCGGGATAGTTGTGTTTCTTTCAATAAGTTTTGTAAACACACCGCCCAAAGTTTCAAGACCGAGTGATAACGGAGTAACGTCAAGTAAAAGAATATCTTTAACATCACCTGTTAAAACACCTGCCTGAATTGCAGCACCATCTGCCACGCATTCCATCGGGTCAACACCGCGTTCAATTTTCTTGCCGACATGTTTTTCAACATATTCTTGAACGATAGGCATACGGGTAGGACCGCCGACCATAATGATTTTATCAATATTATTCATTGATAAACCGCTATCACTAACTGCTCTATCAATAGAGGCACCGCATCTTTCAACGGTCGGGCGGACAAGACTTTCAAGTTTTGCTCTTGATAAAGTCATTTGTAAATGTTTAGGGCCGTTTTGGTCTGCTGTGATAAACGGCAAATTGATTTCTGTTTCCATAGTTGTGGAAAGTTCAATTTTTGCTTTTTCGGCGCCGTCTTTAAGACGCATCATTGCCTGTTTATCTTTTGATAAATCAATGCCGTTTTCTTTTCTAAATTCGCTAACGACCCAATCAATAATGGCATTATCCATATCGGTTCCGCCGAGTTTAGTATCACCGGAAGTTGCAAGAACGCTGAAAGTGCCTTCTGCACCCATTTCCATAATGGTAACATCCAAAGTGCCGCCACCAAGGTCAAAGACCAAAATTTTTTGTTCTTTGCCGAGTTTATCAATACCGAAAGCAAGGGCGGCTGCAGTAGGTTCGTTAACTAAGCGGACAACTTCAAGACCGGCAATTTTACCTGCGTCTTTTGTTGCTTGGCGTTGGTTATCGTTAAAGTAAGCAGGAACAGTGATAACTGCTTTTTCTACGGTTGTGCCAAGGAAAGCTTCGGCATCTTTTTTAACTTTCTGTAAAACGAAAGCGGAAAGTTGTTGAGGTGTAAATTCATTACCGCGTAAGTTAAATTTAAAGTTTTCACCCATTCTGCGTTTAAAAGCAGTGGCTGTGCCTTCCGGATTTAAAACGGCTTGTTTTCTTGCCGGTTCACCGACGAGTCTTTGGCCGTCTTTTGTAAAAGCGACATAAGACGGGAAGGCTTTACCGCCGATTGAATTACCTTCTGCTGAAGGGATAATGGTTGGTTTGCCACCTTCCATAACTGCTGCTGCAGTGTTAGATGTTCCTAAATCAATACCAATAATTTTAGACATAATTATTTCTCCTTGTGTTTATTTTCTTTTATATCTTGTTTTACTGCTTTTGGGTCTTCTTCCGGTGCTTTACCGACAACGACTTGCGCCGGACGGATAACCCTATCACCCATTTTTACCCCGCTTGAAATTTCTTCAAGAACAAGGCCATCATCTTTAGGCGCGCAAGGGATGGTTGTTACAACTTCTTGGGTCATAGCGTCATAAGGTTTGCCTTTGGCACTAATAATTTGGACCCCTTGGGCTTTAAAGACTTTTGCAAATTCCTCAAATATCATTTTGAGGCCTTGCTTGATATGTTCTATATCCGCGTTTTTATTTTCCGCCTGTTTTTGTGCTTTTAACAAAACATCATATAAGGAAAGGAAACTAAGTATAACTTCTGTTTTGCCAAAGTTAATAAGTTCGGGTTTTTCTTTTTCAACGCGTTTTCTATAATTTTCAAAATCTGCCTGCAGACGCACAAGTTGCCCGAAATATAAAGCGGCTTTATCTTGTTCTTCTGAAGTCTGATTTTGCTCCTGCTCGCAAGATTCTTCTTGCTCAAGGTCTTGTTCTTCTTGTGTAAATTGCTCCTCTTTTTTATTATGTTTACTCATAGTTATTCCTTATGGTCTTCAAGAGATGCCTGCCAATTTTTTATTGTCATACCGAGCATTTCACCAACGAAATTAACCAGCGACATCATCCTTGTATATTCCATGTGCTTTGGACCTACTATACCAAGCAGGCCGATTGTTCTATCCCCCACACTATAAGAAGAGGTTATAATACTAAGGTTTTTAAGTTCGCTCAATTCATTTTCAGAGCCGATACTTACACTAACCTTTTTGCCTTTATTATTTTTTAGTTCCTGCATTTTTTCGCCAAGCAGGCCGGCAAATTTATCGCGTTCTTCTATAACGCGCATCATTTTGCTTAACTCATTATATTCATCTGATGAGACATTATCTAAAAGGGAACTCATGCCCTCTATATATAGTTGTTCGCTGTAATTTTGAGCGTTTATCATATCTTTTAAGATTTTGCACGCAAGTTCGCAGAACCCGTCTTCATCAGTATTGCCGTGGCGCAGGTTTTCCCATAAAACACGCTGCGCATTACGCAAGGTTAAGCCAGATATTTGTTCATTTATATAGGCGTTTAACATTAAAAGTTTAGTCGGGATTACTATTCTGTTTACCCTAACAGGCCAATGTTTAACAACGCCTTCACTAGTCACAAGAACTGCTAAGATATTGCAAGGACCAAGTGGCAAGAAATCAAGTCTTTGCACAACACTATCCTGCACATTACTGGTAAAAACAAAGCCCGCGCTATGCGTCATCGCTGATAGCATGCGGCAAGTGTGCACGAGAACACGATTAATCTCTTCATTATTTTGAGCGTATTCTTGTTCTATTCTTTGACGCTCTTTTAAGGCAATTTGTTGTATTTTAGATAAATAATCTACATAATACCTATAGGCCTTATCTGTGGGGATTCTGCCCCCTGAAGAGTGAACTTGGTGAAGGTAACCTTCTTCTTCAAGTTTCTTCATTGTGTTTCTAATCGTTGCACTGGATACGCCAGGCAGCCCCTTTTGGGCCACTAATTCTGAGCCCACCGGCTTACGGGTTTGCACATATTCTTGTATAATCATACGAAGAATTTTTTCTTCCCTTTCTTTTGCTATTTCCGGTTTTAATATTCTCATATTTTACCCAGCGTTCCTTTTTTTGTTTTTTAGCAGTCTTTTAAACTGACTGCTAATATTGTAGAACATTTTTTCAAAATTGTCAATCCTTAGTTAAGAGTGCTAAAAATAAATTTTAAAAAATTAGAGGTAAACGCTTTTTTTTGATAGAATAAAATTATGGATATTAATAGTTATAAAAAATCTAATTTTGGTTTGGCTTTTTCTTTTTTATCAAAAGAACAAAGAGAGGCCTTAAGTATTGTTTATGCTTTTTGCCGCTATGCAGATGACATTGTGGATGACCACATGGAACAAGCCCCCAAATTGCTTGAAGAATTAAGAGCAGATTTAACTATGCCAAATACAGAATTTGCTATTCAACTTGAAAAAGTTATAGAGAGTTTTTCCATACCTAAAGAATATTTTTTTGATTTAATTGACGGCGTAGAATATGATTTAAAAACGCCTGTCCGTTTTGAAACTTTTAAAGATTTGGAGTGGTATATCTATAGAGTCGCAGGAGTTGTGGGGCTAATGTGCATCCATATTTTTGGTTTTAAAAATCCAAACACAAAAGAATATGCCGTAACTCTTGCTAAAGCGGTGCAGATGACAAATATTTTAAGAGATATCGCCGAAGACAGCAAAATCGGACGCCTCTATTTGCCCCTTGAAGATTTAAGAAAATTTAATGTAACACAAGAAGATATCTTACAAATAAAAGATACCCCTCAAATATCAAAACTGCTTGCTTTTGAGAGAGAAAGGACCGAAGAATTTTACACTCATGCAAACCTTATTTTGCCAAAAGAAGATTTTAAAAATATGCTTGCAGCACGAGTAATGGGAAATGTTTACAAAGCAATTTTTAATAAAACAAAACCTTGTAAAATATTTAAACATAAATTAAAATTAAATAAGATACAAAAAATATTTGTCGTTTTAAAAACCTGGAGTCAACCGAAATGAAGTTATTTTTTATATTTTCTTTTATCTTTTTCTTCACTAATATTTTTGCCCAAGATACACAAAAATGCCTTAATAAAAGCAAAGAGTTTTTTGAACAAAAAGAATATTCTTATGCACAAAAAACTTTGGAAAGTTGCCTAAAAAATGATCCTAAGAATGTAGATGTTTTAGTGAGTCTTGGCGGTGTTTGTATGAAACAAAACAACTACAATGAGGCCATAAAATATTTTAAAGAATCTTTAAAAAATATGGCAAAAACTTCCCCTTATGTTTCTTATGTCTATGCAAGAATAGGCGACTCTTATTCTCACTTACAAGATTTTACACGCGCTGCAAATTATTATGAGGCCTCTTTAAATTATGAACCGGCAAATATAAATTCTTTAGTGGGAAAAGGTATTTGCGAAGAAAAAAAAGGAAATATACAAAAAGCAGCAGAATATTTTAAAAAAGCACTTGCTGTAGATTTTACTAATTTAATAGCAAGAGAAAGATTGATTGCTTTAGAACCACAAGTTCTTTCCTACGAAGAGCTTATAAGCACTATGAAGGAAAGAAATATTCTTGACCCTAATGCCGTAACTTATCAACCGCAAGATTTAGATTTGTTAACTAAAATGATTAATGCGGAAAAAGATAATGCTATTACTTACCTCAGCAGCAAATATAATAATAGAATACCGCCAGGATTAATTATTGAGAAATTCCCCGGTAAAATATATTCCCGCAAAATACTTACTTACAGCGGTTATAAAGACTTAATGTTTTTACTTTCAAAAGAAGCCATTGATTTCTTTATTAAAAATAAAGTTTACAAAAGCGAAATTTTAAAACTACGCGACTTGAACGGAAATAATATTTTTACAGATAAAGGCCTTTTGACAGAAGAAGGTCTTGTTGCTTATACCCAAAGTTTAAGTGGGAAAAAAGCTTATTTGTTGCCTTCTGAACCTATACCCTCTGCAGCTAAAAAAGCAGAAATGAAAGTGCAAGAATTATTGAAACAAGGTTATATGGAAATTACAATTCTGGAATATGCTTATATAATGGAAAAATCGCGCTGCAACGAACAAACTTTAATAAAAACCGGAGTAAAAATTATACAGGGAGCCCCTAACAGAAATAGATTTTTAATAATTGATCAAATAAAAAAACCCTCTAAATTTGATTGTCCTGCTGACACACAGGTATGTTACTATAATATGGTTATGGAAAAGAGAAAACAAAAAAAAGACAGAGATAATACTCCTGTTTATACTTCCACTTTCGGAACAGGAGCAAAAGCATCCCCTCATATTTGTAAAGAAAATGGAACCTTGGAAAGCCTTGGAATATAAAACTAATATTAAAATGTAAAAAAATTCCCCGGCTTTTATACCGGGGAATTTTTATATTTATAACCTTATTTTATTTTTTGCAAATTCCAGATTTATACATTTTTAAAAACAACTCTTGATCTACCTTGGAAACTTCTTCTGTTTGACTGCCTCCCATAGAAGAAAAAGAATCTTCGGAAATTTCTATTTTAGGACCATATTGTGTAAGTAAAGAAGAATAAGGTTGTAAATATTGCGCTAGTTGTTCGGCCGTTAAATTGCAGGATAAAGAATGGTCTTCTGTTTTGCCGTTTCTTGTCATTTTTAAAGTAAAAAGAACTTGGCAGGCATTATTTTTAACAGAACTTTCTATTCCGCGAGTAATTTTAACTTTATCACTAAGAGAAAGCTCTTCTTTACCGCTTCCCAAACGCATATTTTGATCTTTGCTTTTGCTTATTTGTTCACATTCACTTAAAGCAAATAATGTACCTTGGTATTTATAAGAAGGACTATAAGTCGCTCTTGTTTCGTCAGATAATAACTCGCCAAGCTCGTCAAAGCCGGATAAAGATAATTCATTATCGTTTAACAGGATATGAAATCCTTGCAAAACCACATGACATTTACCTTTTTCCTTACCTTTTATTTTAACTTTATTCATTTCCATACCCATAACTTTTAAAACTTCGGTATCGGGTGTACAATTTTTTAAGGAATTTTTAAATTTATCGGAAAAAGCAAACATTTTATGTTGCATTTCTTTTACATCATCTTTTGATAGTTCTTTTTCAATTACTTTACAAGAATTGTTTGCTATTTCTGCAAAAACAGCATCATATTCCCGTGCGGGCATCGTGATTGTAACAAAATCACTCTTAGAGGTCCTTTCCTTTTTTTCTGTTGATTTATCGTTCATCGCGGCTACTAATTTTTGAATATCTTCTTCACTAAAAGAACAATTAAAATCTTGAGATGCCGGCGAAGAATAATCATAGTTAAGAATTACTTGGCATTTGTCATTTTCTTTGCCCTTTATATCAAAAATCAATTTAAAAGAAGAAGTGTCTACTTCACCAAAGAACATTCTTAACATTGCGCCGGCTTCTTTCCTCATATCGGGATTTTTTGCATATATATCTTCTTTAAACGCAATGCAATTTAACAAAGCATTTTTTAAATCTTCACTGAAATAGTAGGGCTGTGGATTGTCGGTATTATTATTTATAGTTTTGTCTATACTACTGGCAATATTAGAAACAGCTTCTGTGGGAGAAGATCTTCCGTCTTCCAATTCTATCTCGGGCTTAGCTTCTTTTTGCGAACAAGCACAAATACTAAAAACGACAAAAAACATTAATAATATTTTTTTCATAAAAGATCCTCCATAAATGAGAATACTATATTACTAGATTTAAAGCAATAATTTAATTTACGGAGGTGATAAATGGCCGATTTTATCTTCAGTAGTAAAAGGGGTTTTGATATAAATAGAAGCGACTTCATCCATACCCCAAGATTCTTTGGCTTTTTTAATATTTTTATAAAGTTCCAAAGCAGATTCTCTTTTGCCTAAAACATCATAAACTTGAGCAAGTCTTAAAAGGTTATTCATTTGCCAGCGGCTCATTTCTTGATTTTGGGTAGCTAAAATACTTTCTTCAAAAGTTTTAGCGGCCTCTTGCCACAAACCTTGCGCCATATAAGAAGTGCCGATTGCGCTATAAGTGCGGGCTATATAAATTTCTTTATAAAAATCTTCCTTGCCGATTTTAGATAAAAATTTGCGGGCAGAAGAAATAACTTCATCATAATTTTTGTTTTCATAATCGGTAATAATAGAAACAAATTCAAAAAGAGGATTTTGCGGATATTTTTGGCGGACTTCACTTATCAATTTTGCAGCGAGTTCGGGGTTATAATATTTTTCATTATGGATAGAAATTTCTACAAGTAAAAGTTTAGCCGTATCGGAAGAAAACTCCCCTTTATCCTTTATAATATTTAGATAGTCTATACCTTTTTGTGCGTTTGCACTGCCAACAAGTTTTGCAAGAACTTTAACAACAGCAGGGAGAGTGCCGGCATAATATTGATAAATGGCTTCGCCAAGGTAAGCGTCATACATTTCAGGCGAAAGTTTTGCCGCTTTATTCATATATTTTATACCTTTTTTACCGGCAAAATAGGCCTTTATATATTTGCGGTTAGCAAGATCAAAACGCGCTTTTACGCCGTAAATACCGCCAAGGGCAAGATAATCTTGTGCGGTTGCGTCGTTTTCTTCAATAAATTCTTTTATACCTTCAATGGAAGAAGAAATTGCTTTTTCAAAAATTTCCGTTTGAGCGGGATTACTTTTTTCAAATTCATATTCAAAACGGGCCCACTCTATCATGGTTTTACCAAACAAAGCAATAGGATAATTGGGGCTTTTTTCAAGAATATAATTTATATCTTGCTCGGCTGTTTGAAAATCTAAATTATAAATAGCCGCCACGCCACTGCGTGCTTTTTGCATATAATCAGGTGGCATAGTAAAAGCATTACCTAATACAAATGCTAGAGAGAATAAAAAACACAGGGAAAGTTTTCTAAACATTCTTTCTATTTTATCTTTGCCAAAATAAGGGCGCAAAGCTTCAGGGATAAGGATGGTTCCGTCTTTTTGCTGGTAATTTTCCAAAATAGCGGCAAAAGTTCTGCCTACTGCGATACCGCTTCCGTTTAAAGTATGCACGAATTGTGTGCCTTTGCCATTTGCTTCTTTATAGCGAAGGTTCATTCTTCTTGCTTGGAAATCTGTGCAGTTAGAACAGGAAGAAATTTCCCTAAAACAATTTTGGCTTGGGAACCAAACTTCCAAATCATAAGTTTTAGCGGAACTAAAACCCATATCACCGCTGGAAAGTAAAACTCTTTGATAAGGCAAACCTAAAGTTTGCAAAACTTTTTCTGCTTCACAAGTCATTTTTTCAAGAATTTCCATAGATTCTTGCGGTTTGCTTAACCACACCATTTCCACTTTATTAAATTGGTGATTTCTTATTAAACCGCGGGTATCTTTACCATAAGCACCGGCTTCTTTTCTAAAACAAGGGGTATAAGCGGTAAAAGCTTTAGGTAAATCTTTTTCCTGTAAAATCTGTCCACGATATAAATTGGTTAAAGGAATTTCCGCTGTGGAAATAAGATATTGGTCTTCTTCGCCTTCCAAGTGATACATGTCTTCTTTAAATTTAGGAAGTTGCCCTGTGCCAAGTAACGCTGAAGCATTGATAATGGCAGGCGGCATGTATTCCATATAACCGGCTTGAGTATGCAAATCTATCATAAAGTTAATTAAAGATCTTTCTAAACGGGCACCATCACCGCGTAAAAGAGCAAAGCGACTACCTGATAAAACAGACGCCGTTTGAAAATCTAAAATGCCAAGTTCTTCACCTAAAGCGTGGTGGTCTTTAGGTTCAAAATCAAATTTTGGCAAAGGCAAAGTATTTTCTTTTACAATAACATTTGCGCTTTCGTCCGGACCAACGGGAACAGATACATCAGGCAAGTTCGGTATCATAAGCATAAGTTTATCTATTTGGGCTTTAAGTTCGTTCATTTTAACATCAGACTCAGCCATTTCGTCTTTTAAAAGATTGGCTTGTTTCATAATTTCTGCTGCAGCTTCCGGCCCTTCTTTAGCACGAACAACACCGATTTGTTTTGATAAATTATTGCGTTTTGCTCTTAAATCTTCTACTTTTTGAAGTTCCTTTTTATATTCTTGATATAAATTAACAACTTTAGCGGACTCTTCTTTTAATTTTGGATTTCTGTTGCCAAGGCGTTCTTGGACTTCTGTAGGGTTTGATACTAAAAATTTAATGTCTATCATAAATCTCCTTTTTTTAAATCTTCAATAGAATAAGGTTTTGGAAAATATTTTTTTAAAGAATCTGTTTTTTCTTTGCTTTCATCAACAACAAGAGCGGCAAGAGTATCTGCGCTAACAGGCAAAAAGAACATCTGCCTAACTAAAAAAACAGCTATTAATAGAAAAATTGCTATCAATACTATCCAAAAAAACGGACCGATTTTAGGTTTTTCTATTAAAGTATTTTCTTCCATTTTGTAATCTTTATATAAATATCCTTTATAAATTTGGGATAAAATATCCCTTAAATACTATTATATCACTTTAATATTTAATAAAATATAAGTATGGATAAAAAAACAACAGAAATTTTAAAAAGAGCAAAAAAGATTAAAATGCTGATTACAGATGTTGACGGCGTTTTAACGGATGCTACTATGAACTTTTTTGCAACTCCTTCCGGAAAAATTGCAGAAGTAAAAAAGTTTTGTGCTTATGACGGCCTTGCCTGCCATATGCTAAGAGACGGCGGTATAAAAAGTGCCATAATAACCGGCGGAAATGCTCCCGCAACAGAAAACAGAGCCGCAAGTTTAGGTATGGATTTTTTATATTATAATTTCCTTTCAAAAGGAATTGCCTTAAAAGATTTACTTAAAAAATCCGGCTTAAAAGCAGAAGAAGTTGCTTTTATAGGTGATGATTTTATTGATATGCCCGCTATGCTTGAAGCAGGACTTGCCTGCGCTGTTAAAAGTTCTATACCGGAAGTTAAAAAAATTGCCCACTATATAACAAAAAGAGAAGGCGGTAAAGGTGCTTTTAGAGAAGTGGCAGAGTTATTATTAAAAGCACAAGGCAAATGGAAACAAACCCTTGAAAATGCAAAAATCGGAAATATCGGAAAAACCCCTAAACCAAAACTTCAGGTTGTTGATTATAAACAAAAATAATCTTTAGTTTTGTTAAATGATAAAATATATATAGG
Organism: Elusimicrobiaceae bacterium; assembly: GCA_017534965.1. Classification (GTDB taxonomy): domain Bacteria; phylum Elusimicrobiota; class Elusimicrobia; order Elusimicrobiales; family Elusimicrobiaceae; genus Proelusimicrobium. Next base: position 101,002 of record JAFXVA010000008.1, read on the forward strand.
GGATTATATGGATATATCGCACCTGAGTTTTGTATTATTAACTATTATTGTTCTTTCGGCTTTGTTTTTGCCTTTTTTGTGGCATAAGGCAGAAGAAGAACTTGAAATATTTTTATTTTGTCTTGGTGTGCTTGCCACAACGGCAAGTTCTTGCTGGTCTTGGGACTTAATAAAACATACTCTTGCCCACCCTATAGCAATTTCACTGGCCGTATTAATCACAGGTTTATTATTTAATTTCTTTAAAGACAAAATAACCTATTGTGTGGAATTTTGTTCCGAAAAATTCGGCCTAAAAAGAACAATCTTTTGGGCTGTTGTTTTATTATCTTTTCTTTCAAGTATCATAACGGCAATTATTGCTGCTTTAATTTTGTGCGAAATCGTTTTTGCTTTAAGAATTAACCGCAAAGATTCCTTAAAAGTTATTGTTATGGGCTGTTTTGCTATAGGTGTAGGTGCCGTTTTAACCCGTATAGGAGAACCCCTTTCCGTAATAGTTATTGATAAACTTTCCGGTCCGCCACATTATGCCGGTTTCTTCTTTTTACTTAAACTTTTATGGCCTTATATTATACCTGCAATTTTATTTTTTGCTTATATGGCAAGCCGTATTTCCGGCACTCAAAATAAAACTAAACAACGCATGGAAAAAGAAACTTTTAGTGTTATCTTTTTGCGTGCGGGAAAAATTTACCTTTTTATTATGGCTCTTGTTTTGTTTGGGGAAGGTCTTTCCCCTCTTGCAAGGGCTACTATACAGAAACTTCCGCCAAGTTTTCTATATTGGGCTAACTCTTTTTCCGCAATTTTAGATAATGCAACTTTAGCCGCAGCAGAAATTGTGCCGGAAATGACAACGGCACAAATTGAATTTTTACTTATTGCTTTAATTATCTCAGGAGGGTTTTTAATACCGGGCAATATACCAAATATTATTTGTGCCTCAAAATTTAAAATTAAAAGCAGCGATTGGGCAAGACTTGCTTTGCCTGTTGGACTTGGTATAATGTTTATATACTTTATTATTCTTAATATATTTGCTTAACTATATGTAAGGAGAAAATAATGATAGAAAATTCCGAAATTGTTTTGCGTTTAATAACCGCTTTAGTTTTTGGCGGAATTATAGGGCTTGAAAGACAATATCACGATAAACCTGCCGGCTTTGCAACCAATACTCTTATTTGCGTAGGTTCAGCCGTATTTGCTTTACTATCCATACTTTCTGCTTATTATCTTGGCGGTGATCCGGCAAGAATTGCCGCACAAATTGTGGCCGGTGTCGGCTTTTTGGGTGCCGGTTCTATTTTAAGAGATGGTAATAAAATTTCCGGCTTAACTACCGCTGCCGGTATTTGGCTTGTAGCAGCTGTCGGCATGGCTGTTGGCTATGGTTATTACTTTATCGGTGCGGTGGCAACCGGTTGTGTTTTAGGATTACAACTTTTTGTGCGCAAATTAATGAATACTTTTGATTATGTGCAACTTTATGATTCTTTAACAATAAAATGCACGCCAAATTGGAAATTTGTAGAAAAAATAAAATCCGTTTTTAAAAATAATGATGCTGAAATTATTAAGGAGGAAGTCTATAAAGAAAATGGCTTACTTGTTTTGAAAATGGTTGTAAATATGTCTGCAACTAAATATCAAAATATTGTAAAAGAGTTGGCACCTTTAGAAGATGTCAAATTAATAGACAAATAATTATGAGTGAAACTATAACTAAAAATGTACCCCTATTTAATTTAAAAGAACAACATGATAGTTTAAAAAAAGAAATTAACCAAGCCGCTTTAGAGGCCCTAAATTCTATGAAGTGGTTGCTTGGTCCTAAAACCCAAGAGTTTGAACAAAATTTTGCAAAAGCATTAAATGCAAAATATTGTATTACCTGCTCCTCCGGGGCAAGTGCCATACAAATTGCTTTAATGGCAGCCGGTATCGGCAAAGGCGATGAAGTTATTACAACACCTTTTACTTTTGTGGCAACAACAACCTCAATTACTTTAACAGGGGCAACCTTTGTTTTTGCCGATATTGACCCAAAAACTTATGAACTTGACCCCGAAGATGTTAAACGCAAAATTACTTCTAAAACAAAAGCAATAGTTCCGGTGCATTTATATGGCTACCCAGCCAATATGCCGGCAATTATGAAAATTGCTAAAGAACATAATTTAAAGGTTATTGAAGACTGCGCCCAAAGCCACCTTGCTATGTGCGAAAATAAATATACCGGCACCTGGGGAAACGCCGGTGCATTTAGTTTTTACCCTAGCAAAAACCTTGGCGGTTGCGGTGATGGCGGCGCAATTATTACTAATGATGAAAAAATTGCCCAGGCCTGCCAAAGCATACGCCACAGCGGCAGAAGTGTGGGCAAGGCCTATGAATATGACCGCGAAGGTTCAACTTTAAGAATGGACGAAATCCAAGCCGCTATTTTAGATGTTAAACTTAAACATCTTGCAAAGTGGACTGAAAACCGCCAAAAAGTTGCCGCCCTTTACAGAAAACATTTAGCAGGTATTCCTCAAATAACTTTGCCGCCCGAAGCACCAAAAGGGTGGAGCCAATGCTATTATGTTTTTACCATCCGCGTTAAAGATAGAGATGCTTTAAGCGCTTATTTAAAAGAACACGGTATTGGTAATGCAGTTTACTATCCTGTGCCTTTATATAAACAGCCTTGCTATAAACATTTAAACTGCAAGACGGAAGATTACCCCAATACCGAAAGTGCCGCAAAGGAAGTTCTTTCTATCCCGATGTTCCCGGAACTCAAAGAAGAAGATGTTATGTATGTGGCAAAGACAATAAAAGAGTTCTATAAATAAAATGTTTATTGACTCCCACGCCCATATTAACGACGAGGCTTTTGATAAGGACCGCAAGGATGTGATTGAAAAAACACTACTTGCCGGTGTTAAAAATATTGTTGAAATTGCCTGCGAAGAACCAGAGTGGCAACAAGCTGTTGATTTGTGTTCCCAATACCCTGATGTTTTTTGCGCTGTCTGTGGTATCCACCCGATTTATGCTTCAGCTAGAACAGAAGAACAAATAAAAAAATTAAAAGAGTTTTTAAAAAACCCTATTTTTAGAGCTGTTGGCGAAATAGGGCTTGATTATGCCTGGCTAAATTCAAGCACGGAAAAACAGCAACAAGATGTCTTTGAAGAAATGTTAGAAATTTCTAAAGAAGTAAATAAACCCGTTGTTTTGCATTGCCGTAAAACAAATGCTCCCGATGATTTTAAGGCCTATGAAGATTTGTTTAGCATAATGAAAAACCACGACGCACAAGGCGGAATTTTCCATTGTTTCAGCGCAAGATATGAAGACGCCAAACGAGCTTTGGATAGAGGTTTCTTGCTCGGATTAAACGGCGTGATAAGTTATAAAAGAAATAATGATTTAAGAGATGTTATTAAAAAAATCGGTATAGAACATTTTGTTTTGGAAACTGACTGCCCTTACCTTCCGCCGCAAACAAAAAGAGGGCAAAGAAATTCCCCCCAGAACATCCCCGAAATTGGTGAATTTCTTGCAAATTTATTAAATATTTCTGTTGAAACTTGCGCGCAAATTACAACCCAAAACAGCAAGAAGTTTTTTAATTTTAAATAAAATTTTATAAATATTTGCTAAAATAATTTTAGCAGAAAAAATTTAGGAGAAAATTTTTAATGTAGGTCTTAAAAGAGGCCTAAAACAATTTTAAGCATTTTTGGAACCTTGTTTTTTTAGAACAAGGAGAACTTTTGAGAAATCAAAAGAACTAAGCGGTCCAAAAACAGCTCGTATTTGAGGCACGCAGGAACTTGGCTGATCCCCTTGATTTTGCGTGCCGAGTGTTTGCCGTTCTTATATTACTAAGAGCGGCAAACCACGGCTGTTGTATTTGGGTGTCCCGCTTAGTGCCCTTATACGACAGCCGTTTTTTATTCGCAGTATTTGTTGCAAGGTTCCATATAGGAGAAATTATGAAAAATGAAACAATAAATATTTGTTTTGCAACAGATAATAACTACGCAAAATATATGGGACTTGCGCTAATGTCAATTTTAAAAAGCGCAAATAAAGAAGATAAATTACACTTTTTTATCTTGGATAATCAAATAAAACAAGAAGAAAAAGACAAAATTGCCACCCTTAAAAAAATAAAAGATTTTGAGATAACTTATATCTCTATAAACGATGAGATATTTAAAAATTGCCATGCAAATCAAAAAGGGCTAAGCCTTACTGCTTTTGCCCGCTTTTTAGTGCCTTGGCTTATTGAGGTTGATAAACTGCTTTATTTAGATTGCGATATTTTTGTTCGCAAATCGCTTGCGCCTTTATTTTCATCCTTGAAAACAGACTTATTTAAGTTAAAAATTAAAATTATCTCTATTTATTATTTAGCATTTTTTCTTTTACTTCAATTTTCCAGAATAGCCATTCTTAAAATATCTTCAAATTATTTCCAAGAATTAACAGGAAAAGATATTTTGCTTTCTTTTTTAAACGGCCTTCGTTTTGATTTTTATATACTTGCTTTGCTGCTGTTTCCTTTATTTATTTTGTTTATGCTACCTTATAAAAAGAAATTTATTATAAATATTTTCCATATAGTATTTTCTATATTATTTCTCTGTTGCACCCTGTTTTGCGTTGGCGATATTATCTTTTTTATGTTCTTTAACAATCATATAGGCATAGAAGTGTTAACAAGTTTTACTCATTTTGGGCTTTTTACGCAGATGGCTTTTCAAAATTATTTTTATATTACTATTCCTTTAATTTTATTTTTCGCCTTGTATTTATTTTTTGTATTTAAAAAAACAAACTCTTATGAACTAATTGTTAAAAACAATAAAAAATATATTATAAAAAGTTTTGTTTTTATCTTGTGTCTTATTCTGTTAATGCCTTTAATGTTGCGCGGGAAACTAGAGATTAGAGGTAAAAATCTTGGCACCATGGATGCACAAATTTTGGGTAAAGACAGAACCGCCGACCTTATTTTAAACGGACCTTTTAATACTTATGAAGCTGTTAGAAAATCTTCCAAAAGAAAATTATATTTTAAAGAAGAAGATTTAAAAATAAAACAAAATCCCTCTTATAATATACCAGATGAAAATTACCCCTTTGAAAAGAAATTTGTAAATTTTAATTCAAAAAATGATAATTATAATTTTGTTTTACTTGTTTTGGAAAGTTTTGATCCTCTTTTACTGGAACAATACCCCCAAGATATACCTAATATCATAAAAATAAAGGAAGATGGTTTGTTTTTCTCCAATTTTTATTCTTCCGGTATGCGTTCTTTGCTGGGAATAACCGGAACAATATTTTCTCTGCCTTATGTATGGGGTATGCCTAATATGACTAATGGGCTTGGGGCAAAAAACCTTTCCCGTTTGGCTCATTATTTTAACAATAAAGGGTATGAAACATTTTCTTTTACTACAGATATTGCCAGTGCAGATAAAGCAAATGAAATGGCAAAATATCAAGGTTTTAACCAATTTTATGCTAAGGAAGATATCCCCGTAAAAAAGAAATACCCTCTCTTTAATAAAGGTTTTGATTGGGAAGGTTTTGAATTTATTTTAGATAAAATAAACAATACAAACAAAAACTTTTTTGTTTACTTTTTTACTTCCAGTATGCACTCGCCTTACAATATTCTTTTAAGTGAAGAACATAAAAAATATCCGCAAGATACACAAGAACATCAATTTGTAAACAGAGCAATTTATGTTGATAGTTCTATAGGTAATTTCTTTGAAAAAGCAAAAAAAGAACTTTGGTTTGATAAAACAATTTTCTTTATTTTGCCGGACCATAGAGCCGTTTTAGCAAATAAAAACAACAGCAATATAAATTTAACCGACCAAAAGTTTAAATCTTTTTTAATAATTTATGGCAAGCCTATTAAAGCCGGCATTAATGATAAAATAGCCACACAAGAAGATATTTTGCCTACCTTACTTGATTTATTAAACACAGAAGAAAGTTTTGCTTCTTCGGGAGAAAGTCTTTTTGATAAAAACAGAAGCGATACTAAATTTATCTACGAGGAAAACAAAAACACTATTCATATTATAAGCCCGACAATAAAAGAACATTTTAGCGAAGAAACTCTTACCGATTTTGATAAGTTAACCCCTTTGGAAAAAGAGGCCCTAAAATATAATGAGGCAATTTATAATGCCTTAAAAAATAATTCTTGGAAAAAGAAATAATTAAAAACCCCGAACTTTTAAAAAGAACGGGGTTTTTTATTGCAAATTTTAACTTTCAAGAAAACTTATAAAAGTCTATCGTGGAAAGTTTCCTGAGGAACTTCGTCCATTTCTAAAACCTGATAAGGTATGGCGGAAAAATCAATTTGTGTTAAATCAATTCTTCTGATTGCAGAATTATACATTGTGCGGTAATAAAATGTCGGGTGGGTTAAATCACTTGCTGCTGTCCATTGGGTTGCGCTTGGCATATCTGGTATTTGTTCGCCAGGGGCAAACTCCGCACCGATTGGCAAATCAAAATTATTTAAGATGTGGAAGGCCTGCGTAATTGCGCCGTATTTATCCTTTGGCATTGGCGCTGTCTGTGTATAGAAAAAGGCGCGCACAAGACGGGCGGGCGGGGTTAAATCGCCAGGTAAACCAAGCAAATTGGTGCCACCACCAAGAGAAAATAAATTAACCTCCCCCATAGTTTTGGCAGGGGTTTGCCCGCCGGTTATGTGGATATAATTATTCAAATTTACCTGGTGCCAGGGAAAACTTGGCGAATTGGTAAAAACTCTTAAATTGTTTTCGTAAATATGTCTTTTGCCTTTATTCGTTATTTCCAAGACGACACTTCTGCCTGTATTATCACTAATACGCCAATGGCCTGTTGCATAATTGCCGTTTTTATCGGGCTTGCCTATTGGTATAATTTCAATTTTTTCAAGTCCTTTTAAGGCCTCCTCTACGCTTGCAAAATTGGTTAAAATATAACGCACCAACTCGCCGTCGCTTACTGATTTTTTTGCGTGCTTTACATTATAAGGTGTAAGACTGCCAAAACCGGCAAAATAGAAAATACCGGCGTTTAAGCCCTTTTCATTTACGCCTTCGGTAACAAACTCCGGCTCCACGGTGCTGGCACCGACTGCGCCATATTTATTTGTCCAAGTGTGTCCGTTTTTACCTTGTGGCGTTAGCGCGGTATTTTTGTGTCCGCGTGGCATAATAATAAGTTTGCTGTTTAAATTACCGCCCTTCCATTCAATAGTGCGGGCAAGAACTTTGGTGCCGTCTGCCGCGGTAATTTGAATACCGGTGCAGGCATTTATGGCTTGTGTGTTTGCTAAAAGCATAAAAGTGCTGATAGCAAGTATTATTATTTTTCTCATTATCCCCCCTAACTTCTTTTAATTAGTTATTACAACAAATAAAGCATAGCAAAAAGTTTTAAATTTGTCTAACTTTTATAATATAGGTCTTTAGCCCCAGAACAGAGTAGGCCTAAATTATATCTAAAATAGGCCTTTTGTCCCTTGAGGAACGCATAAACTTATATATAAAATTTTATTAGCAGTAAGGCAGTATAAAAAAGGAGAAATTATGAAAAAAATAAAAATTCTTATCGGAGCCTTTTTATTAGTTGCTCTTTTTGGTGCAAAAACTTTTGCCCAAACGGATATGAGAAGCTCTATCCTAGCTCTAGGTGAAGATATAGGTCAAACCTTATCTAAACAATTAAGTCAAATAAAACAAGAACAAAAACCCACCGGCTTTATAACAAAAATGAATTTAAAACCTATTTATTTAGGCGATTCTTTTGCTTTTAAATCTTCCGCAGAAACCTTTAAACTTGTTTTACCCGAAAGTCTAAAAAGTTCTCTGTTGCCTGAGCAAGACACTTGGACAAAAGACGGAATTTATTTTATGATAGAAGCGAAATTTCCTTTTTTATATATAACTGTAAAATCTGATGGCAAAGAGGTGCCGATGGTGGTTTCCGCCGTCATAAGCGAAGCAAATTTTACAAATTATTCTCAAGAAATGTTGGAAGAAATGAGAAAAGAACTTGCCAACCGCACAGATGTTACTCTTGAAGAATTTAGCACGAATGCTTTACTTTTAACTTATAAAGTAAACGATAAAGAGTTTAAAAGATATTTAGGCATCTATCAACCTACTTCTTATCTAACAAAGTTAAACAAAAATGTTACAGAGCAACCTTTAGGCAAAACTTTTACTATAACGAATTATGAAAATAGATTTGCTGTTTCTATCCCCGGGCAATATGAAGCAACAAGAAAATATTGGGACACAAGAGAATATTTATCTTTTAGATTAGTAAATAGTTTTTATAATGCCGCAACTGATACAACTGACTTAATTCTCTCTATTTATAACGACAATCCGCTTGTAAAACAAGTCCCTATTCAAATTACCGAAGAAGATTGCAAAGTGTTTTTAAGTTATAAAATTGATAATACTAATCATATTAAAACAGACAAAAAACTTATTGCTATAGGGAAATAATTCATAACTTCTCTCCAGAAGAAAAAACCCTGCTCTTTAAAAGAACAGGGTTTTTTATTGCTAATATTTTTGTGCCAAATTTAGTTTTGTTTTGCAGCGCGGCGGGCTTTGCGTTTATCAAGGCGTTCTTGCTTGGTTGCGCGCCTTTTATAGCCACCGATCCTATCGGGCAAGGTGGAAACTTCTTCGTCAAAACTGCCGTTCCACTCAAATTCCTTACCACAGGCAAGTATTGTTGCGCCTTCGGTAATACCTTCTTTTTGCAGAGCTTTTTCAAGTCCGAATTTTTTGAAAATTCCGCGCAAGCGTTGCACTGCTTCCGGTTGGGAAAAATTTGTCATAGCAATAAATTCTTCTATCTTTTTGCCTGTGATTTGAAAAGTATTTTCATCCACTTTAGTTAAAACAAACATCGGTTCTACCATGTGGACTTTTGGCAAAACTTTTTCCTTTTTCTTTGCCACCACTACGGGCGCTTTGGAAAGTTCTTTAACAATATTATCCAAAACTTTGTTTATACCTTGCGCGCCGGCAGCGGAAATAAAATAAATTGTTTGGTCTTTAAATTTCTTTTTTAATTTTTCGTAAATTTCTTGCGCGCCGTCAATATCGCTTTTGTTTATCACTAAAATTTGCGGTTTTTTGGCAAGGTTTTTATCAAAAGTTTTTAACTCTTTTTGGATAACTTTTATTGATTTTTCGGCGGATAAATCTTCATACCCAAAAGGGTCAACCAAGTGAACAAGAACTCTTGTTCTTTCAATATGTTTTAAAAATTGATGGCCTAGACCTTTGCCAAGACTTGCGCCCTCAATAATACCCGGAATATCCGCCACGACAAAACTTTTGCCTTTGTGGCTTGCGATACCAAGATTTGGGTTTAAAGTAGTAAAAGGATAGCCCGCAATTTTCGGGCGCGCGGCGGAAACGGCACTTAAAAAAGTGCTTTTGCCCGCATTAGGAAAACCGACAAGGCCGACATCTGCAAGCACTTTTAATTCTAAGATAAGAGTTTTTTCTTCGCCGGGTTGGCCGTTTTCGGCAATTCTTGGGGCGGTGTTAAAACGGCTTTTGAAACTTTGGTTTCCTCTGCCGCCGCGCCCGCCTTTTGCAATAATAACTTCCTCGCCGGGTTTGGTGAGGTCGGCCAAAATATTGTCGTTTTCTTTAATAATTGTGCCAAGCGGAACGAGAATAATTTTGTCTTTGCCGTTAAGGCCGGTTTTGTTATAAGTGCCGCCTTTTTCGCCGTTTGGGGCTTCAATATGGGGGTTGTAGGCAAGGTCTTGAAGTGTGGTTAAGTTTGGCTCGGCTTTAAAAACAATATCGCCACCACGACCACCACTGCCGCCGTTTGGACCGCCGAACTCAATAAACTTTTCGCGTCTAAACGAAAGGCAACCATCGCCACCTTTACCGGCTTTGACATAAATTTTAACTCTATCTATAAAGCTGTTTGCTTGCATATAGAATATTTTAGCAAATATTTTTTGTTAGGTTTGCCGTATTTCCCTTTAACTCTTGTTTCTTGTAAAAAAATTTTTGTAAAGATTAAAATAATCTCACAGAAAAAAACTAAAACCTTGCCCGAAAGAACATTTTTTGATAGAGTATATAAGAATCATTTCCAATGTTTATAAACGGGAAGGTTCTAATTCTTTCAATAAGTAGATTCTCCCCCCTCTAAACCCTTGGAATGACGAATGTTATTTTAATCAAAATAAAAGGAAAGTTTATGAAGAATAAAGGTTTTACTCTTATAGAGATATTAGTAGTTGTTTTAATTTTAGGTATTTTAACAGCTATTGCTTTACCTAAATATCAAACAGCAGTAGATAAATCCTCTTTTGCGGAATTAAATCTTGCTGCCAGAAATGTATCCCACGCCCAAGAAATTTTTCATTTACAAAATGGATATTACACTACAGATTTAGATGATTTAGCTATAAAACTTCCGGGAGGGGACTTCCAACACACCTATGCTACTATAGGAAATCAAGAAGACTACAGCTATGTAAAAACAAGCAGACCAGGGTTAAACAATCATTGTGTATATTACTTTAAAAACAGCCAAAATTTCCCTGGGGAAATACATTGCGAAGCATTAAAAGATAATGATAGAGCTGCCCGTCTTTGCACAACTTTGGGCGGAGAAAGAATCCCCGGCAGTTTGACAGATAATTACAACACCTATGTCTTAAACGGATCGGGAAACGGCGTTTCAAGTTCCGTTGCTAATGCTATGAATAGTTTACAATGTTCTGAAGAGGAAACCAGCGGTAATAAATCTTGCCAAGTAACTAAATATGAAAACTCCTCCGTAAAAACAGTTTGCACTAAAAAGAACGATCCTAATACCTGTAAGCATTATATTTACGACAAAAATGCTTATACTTGGGAGTGCGACGCCTCTAAAAGTAAATTAGTGGATGGTTCTTGTATCCCTACCGCAACAGGAACCTATTTAAAGAGATGGGACGAAGATGGCAACAGAATAGAAATGCAATGCGATAGTTTTGATGCAAATAAAAATGCCTGTTCCCAAATAGCAGAAAGAACTTACAATGCTAACAGCACAAAAATAGAAGCAGACAGACGCTACTGCGCAGAATATGATGCAAACGGCGGATGCCTTGCTTATCAACAAAATAAAGGGTATGACTCCTTTGGCAATCTTAATAATTCAGATAGTGCCAGTTTAATGACTTCTAATGCTCAAGCAGGTTCTTTAGATTATTCAAACTCTACTACTAATTGGACCCAGGTTAATTGTGCAACAGTAGATAGTGACGGCTCTTGTCTTTCTTATAAAGACGGCTGGTTTACAACAAGTAATTGGGATGAGAATAAAAGAGAAACTTATAAAGAAATAAAATTCTGTAGCGCTGTAACAGCCGATAGAGAATGTGCTGAAGTTAAAAGCTATACAACTATGGAAGGTTCTTATAACGCTAACGGAAAACTTAATAATATAAGTGTTCAGGAGTGTAACGCAAAAGATGCTGCCGGCAACTGCACCAGCATTAAATCTTTAAAGAATACGGAATATACTTGGAACGGCCCTTCTAATAAAGCATCTGCAGAAGTGATTACTCACTGCTCTTCATACGATTCAAGCAATAATTGCACCCAGTATAAACCCGCAACAAGTACCTATAGAACTTTTACTGACGATTATAAAACGCAAACATCCTTTACACAAGTAACCTGTAATAAATATACAGGAACAAATTGCACCGGCGGTTGGAAAGTTGTTTATACTCCTATGGTTAACGGCAAAGATGATGTTGCTAATAGGGTAACAATAGATAATTGCAGCAACGTAAACACCACTACCGGCCAATGCGAAGATTAATTTAAGATATTCAGTCAGTAAAAATATCCCTTGGTTTTAGCCGAGGGATATTTTATTTATTATTTCTAGCTTAATTATTCGTACTTAGTTAATTTTATTTTAAAAGTTTCGCAATAATATTCTATAAAAGGAATTATTTCTTCAAATTGTTTTTTAGAACCGAGTAAATCTATTTGTTTATATCCTGTAATAAAACCGAGAAATGTAATTATAAAAAGTATTATTACCAATGGTGGAAAGATACCGATACCGGTATACATAAAGTTGATTATTGCAAGTTCTCTATCTGACATAATATGGTTAGAAACTATTATTTTCTTTGAAGATTTATATATCAAAATTTCTTTTATTTTAGTCCACTTTATTTTTGAACGACCAATTTTTATATGAGTCGGATAAACACCCAAAGAAACGCGGTCCGTCTTGAAAGTTAAAAAACAAAATAAAATAATAAAGAAATCTAATATATACCAAGGCAACATTTCTGTAAAGGAGGTTTTGCCTTTATCAATCCACACTATTTGCGCAAGAAGAAAAATCCCACCAAAGAAAATTATAAGGGCCCAGATAAACGCTAACATACAGCCATTGCCTTTTATTTCATATACTTTATTTTCTGTTTCCATATATACTATCCTTTTATAAATATATTTATTTTACCATAAAAAAAGAGCGGCTTTTGAAAATTTAAAAGCCGCCCTTTTATTGTTTGCTACCAAATTTTATTTGGCTTTTGTTGAAGTCTTTTTTGTAGCAGCTGCTTTTGTTGCTGTTTTAGCAGCAGGTTTTGCAGTGGTTGTTTTGACTGCTTTGGCAGTTTTAACTTCCTTTTTGGCTACGGGTTTAACTTCGCTTGTTTGAGCATAGACAGATACTTGCTGTTTGCCTTTTTTGGCCCACTCAAAGGTAACAATACCTGAGATTCTAGCAAATAAACTATCGTCAGAAGCTCTTGAAACATTATTGCCCGGCAATATTTTGGTGCCGCGTTGTTTAAGAATAATCTCGCCGGCATTAACGTATTGTGAGCCATATCTTTTAACCCCAAGTCTTTGACCGTGGGAGTCCCTTCCGTTTGATGAGGAACCTTGTGCTTTTGTATGTGCCATATATAGTCTCTACCTTATAAGATTATTTCTTTAATCTTGATTTCTGTAAGATTTTGTCTGTGACCTTGGGTTTTTTCATAACCTTTTTTAGGTCTCTTTTTGAATACAATTATCTTGCGACCGCGTAAATGTCTTACGACTTCAGCGGTGACCTTGGCAGTTTTACCTGCTTTGGTATCTGATGAGGTGCCTTCTTCAGAACCGGCCCAAAGTGATTTAAGTTCAACTGTTGCACCGACTTCTGCTTCAAGTCTTTCAACCTTCAGATTTTGGCCTGGGGTTACCCAGTATTGTTTTCCACCTGTTTCTATGATTGAATACATACTTATTTCGCCTTTAACGATAAAAGTAGCCGCTTGCGCGGCCTGCGTTTTTTGGCTATATATATTATACCATAATTTTGTAAAATATACATATATGGAAAAAGTTTTGGTTGGTCTTTCCGGCGGGGTTGATTCCGCCTTGAGCGCATATTTACTTAAAAAACAGGGTTATGAGGTTATCGGTGCGATAATGTCTATCTGGGATGATAGCTTGCCCACGCCTAAGGAGCAAAATAATGCCTGCCTTGGCCCTGAAGAAGAAGATATTAAAACTGCAAAAAAAGTGGCAGATTTTTTAAATATCCCTTTAAAAATTATTGACTGCCGCGAAATTTACAAAAAAATTGTTATAGAAAATTTTAAAAAAGAATATGGTTGCGGACACACGCCAAACCCTTGTATTTGGTGTAATAGTTATGTTAAGTTTGGCGCACTACCAGAAATGGCAAAAAAGCAGGGTATTGTGTTTGATAAATTTGCAACAGGACATTATGCCAAAATCGGCTTTGATGAAAAAGTAGGCCGTTGGTTTTTGGAAAAAGCACCGCAAGACGAAAAAGACCAAACTTACTTTTTATACCGCTTAAATCAAATACAACTTTCAAAAATTTTATTTCCGCTTGGCTCTTATTCAAAACCGCAAGTTAGGGAAATGGCAAAAAAAATCAATTTGCCGGTAGCCGAGAAGCAAGATTCCCAAGATTTTTATTGCGGCGATTATAATGATATTTTAAATTTCTCGCCAAAGCCGGGCAATATTGTTGATATGGCAGGCAAAGTTTTAGGCAAGCATAACGGCATTTGGAACTATACTATCGGCAAACGCAAAGGGCTAACCCAAGGCGGAACAAAAGAGCCTTTATATGTAATTAAAATTGACGGTAAAAATAATCAAATTATCGCCGGCCCTAAGAGTGCTTTGTTTAATAAAGAAATGTTTGTAAATCAAATAAATTGGCTTTCTATTGCCTGCCCGAGCGAACCGATTAAAGCGCTTGTTAAAATACGCCGTCAGCATAAAGAAGCACCCGCCACAATTACCGCACTTGAAAACGGGCGCGCAAAAGTTGTTTTTGACGAAGGGCAAATGTCTATTACGGCAGGGCAAAGTGCTGTGTTTTATTTAAACAACAGAGTTTTAGGTGGCGGAATTATAGAGTAAATTGGGGGAAAAATGACTTCTGCTTTTGAAAATATGCGTAATTTTTGGCTTGATATTGATAATTTTAAAAATAAAGATAATCAGGAAATGCCCGCAATTTGCGTTTGCGGTATAGAGTTTTGTATGTTAGACCACTACCAAAAACCTAAAAAAGTTTTTATTGCCGCTTCTTATCTTGGAAACGCAAGTATGTATTTTGAAAATAACAGCAAAAGCGGTATTGGCGGATTTATAGGCAATAATAGTAAAGAAATTAAAGAGGCCTCTTTTAACTTTTTAAAAGAAGCCCAAGAGTGCCAAAAAAATATGGCAAAAACTGAAACTTTACCTTTGCCAACTGAAACGGGCAAAATAACACTTTTTACTATTGGTAAAGAAGGCGTTTTTACTTTTACCGAAAATGAAGATTCTTTAAGAAATCAAAATAATCTTTTTTATAAATTTTATATGGCAAGCCAGCATTTAATTGGCGTATTTAGACTTCAACAAGACGCCCAGCAAAAACCCGCCCAGGCATAATATCTTACGCACAACAACTTTACAAGTCCTATTTCTTATGGGAATAGGACTTTTTTAAAATAGGCCTAAAAATAGGACCAAAAGGCCCTTGATTTTTTACAAAAAGAGCGTATACTATGGGTCTGGAGAATTGTTTTTACAAGGAGTTCTTATGAAAAAATTGTTGTTGGCGGTTGCTGTTTTATTTGTTGGCGTTCAATGTTTTACGCAAAATCAATCCAGTAAATTTGATTTTAGCCCGGATGATTTAGAATCTGTTGCGGACTTTTCAGGAATGTGCCCGCAGGATTTATTTAAAGACCCAAATATACACGAAGAAGATTTAAGAAGTTGTGATTTATCTAAATATGATTTAAGCAATTTACCAAGATCTTTTTTAGAAAAATTAACCTTTGACGATAAAACCATCTGGCCTAAAAAAATGCCGGAGTGGTTAGATATTCACAAAATTTATCAAATAAGCAAAACGCCGGGCCTACATATAAAAGATTTACATAAACAAGGAATTACGGGTAGAGGCGTAAATATTGCTATTATTGATAAAAATTTAGGACCACATCAAGAATATAATCAAAACATTATTTTTTACAAAAATTTTGAAAAGGCCAATTCCGAGGCGGATATGCACGGCGCGGCGGTTGCTTCTATTGCCGTGGGAAAAAGTGTCGGTGTGGCACCGGGGGCAAAAGTTTATTATGTAGGGGCAAACTTTTCGCAATATTATAAAGAAAAGGGGCCTTTTAATGCAAGAATCTATACAGAGCCAATAGAATATCTTTTAGAATTAAATAAAACTTTACCCGAGAAAGATAAAATTTTTGTTATTGCTATGTCACGCGGTTTTAACAAAACAGATTATGGCAGAGAAAACTTTTTAAAAGCCCTTGATAAAGCAAAAAAACAAGGTATTTTGGTATTATCAACTAATAATGTTGCCGGTATCAACAGACGAGATTATTATGTTAACCCACAAAACAGGGATTCTTTTGTTTACGCTCCTGTTTGGGATAATACTTTATTTGCAACAACATTTAAAAACACTCTTGCCGTGCCTAATGATTATAGGGTTGTTGCTTCGCCGACAGGCGAAAAAGATTATGTTGCCTATGCTGATGGCGGTTTAAGTTGGGCTGTGCCTTATCTGGCAGGTATTGCCGCCCTTGCAAAACAAGTTAAACCCGATTTAACCCCCGATGAGTTTTTGGAAGTTGCCTTTAAAACAGCGCAAAGGGTGCTTGTTAAAACAAAAGACGGCAAAAAAACTGCTATGATAGATACTTTTGTTAATCCGCAAGACTTAATAAAAGAATTGAAAAATCGCAAAGTTGTGCCAAACGAACAAAAAGAAAATATTGAATCTTTGGAAAAAGGTTTAAAAAATATACAGGAAAAACAGAAAAGATAAATAAAAACTAATTTTCCTGTAAAGTTTCTTTAGCAATTTGCTCTTCTTTAGAAGGAGTTTGCCCTTTTGTTGTTTTTGTTTGTTGTTCTACAATAACGGGTTTTGGCTTTTGCGGCCATTTGTCATAGAGGAAATTTTATTAGCTTTTTGTCTTTTCTATCTCCGTTTGTTTATTTTTTGCTTTATGGAGCGTTTACAAAATTGGAATATTTTTATGTTCCAACAAGCCAACCATGTCCGAGTAAAAAAACAAAGCCTTTTCCTATTAAACTTGTTTTTTTACGAGTTGGTGGCTTGGATATAAAAATTCAATTTTGTGCGAGTTTTAGCAAAAAATAAGCAAACAAAAAAATTGACAAGCCATAAAATTAAATAGAAAAAATAATACAATAAAAGAATATAAGGTAATACAAAACTCCCACTCACAAGAGAGCGGGAGTTTTGTATTTTCGCTAAAATAGCTTTGGCAAAAAAGATTACTTTTTTGCGGGAGCAGCAGCTGCAACAGCACCTTCTTCTTCCTTTTTACCTTTGGTAGCAGAAAGTTCGGGTTGGGCAGCAGTTGCATCAGCAGTTGTGGCTGCAGCAGGTGCGGCAACAACTTCATCTTTAGGAATAATAACGTGGACGAGCATGATTGAAGGATCGTCAACAAATTCCACGCCTTTGGGGGCTTTAAGATCGCTAATGCAGATATGCTTTTCCAAAGAAAGTTCGGTGATATCGGCTTCAATATGATGCGGAATATCGCCAGGTAAACATTTAACGCGGACTTCACGGACTGCGTGGTCAACGATACCGCCGTTTGCTTTAACTGCGGCGCTTTCGCCAACGAGAACAACAGGAACCATAGTTTCAATAGCTTTATTCATTGAAACTCTTTGAAAGTCAACGTGAATAGGTGTATCGGTTACAACGTGATATTGCACTTCTTTAATAATTGCAGGTTCTTTCTTTTTGCCGAGGTCAATTTCAACCAAGGTATTGCTACCTGCTTTTTGAATTGTAGCTAAATCTTTTTGAGAAAAAGAGATTGAAACAGGTTCTTCCCCTGCGCCGTAAATAACGGCAGGAATCATCTTTTGGGCTCTGATTTTGCTAAGTTCGCCGCGGACACCAGCTTTTTCTCTGGCTTGGGCGGTAATTTTAATTTTTTCCATTTTTACATCCTCTCATCTTTATTTCTGTTTTATTTTTTTGAAATTTTACCTTTCTGCTTTTTTTGCAAAATAAAATTTCTTCTTTTTTGTTTAAGCAAAAAGGTTGGGTCTTTTTGCAAAAATCTGTTTTTTATTTAAACATTTCGCTGATTGAACGTCCGTCGTGATTTCTTAAAATTGCATCAGCCAAAATATGCGAAATGGTTAAAACTTGTATCTTATCACTATGTTTGCGTTTATCTTCGGGCAAAGTATCTGTGATAAGAAGTTTTTCTATCGGGCTGTTTTCCACTTTATCAACGCCGTCGCGTGATAAAACACCATGAGTGCAAACAGCATAAATCTTTTTTGCGCCCGCTTCTTTAATTTTGCTTGCCACAACAGTTAAAGTGCCTGCCGTATCAACAATATCATCAACAATGATAACGGTTTTATCTTTAACATCACCGATAACATTATAGACAACTGCTTCGTTTGCTTTAGGGCGGCGTTTATCAATAATGACAAGGCCTGCATCCATACGGGCGGCAAATTTGCGTGCTCTTTCTACCCCGCCGACATCGGGGGAAACTACTACCAAATTTTCGGGTTTATTCTTTAAGAAATATTCCAAAAACACGCTTCTTGCGCGTAAGTGATCCACAGGGATATCAAAAAAACCTTGTATTTGACCGGCGTGTAAATCCATTGCCATAACTCTATCTGCACCGGCCTGGGTAATTAAACTGGAAACAAGTTTTGCCGTTATAGGAACACGAGGGTTGCTCTTTCTGTCGGCTCTTGCATAGCCATAATAGGGAACAACCGCTGTAATACGCCCCGCACTTGCGCGGCGCAT
The DNA here is from genome assembly GCA_017534965.1 of Elusimicrobiaceae bacterium. Lineage (GTDB taxonomy): Bacteria > Elusimicrobiota > Elusimicrobia > Elusimicrobiales > Elusimicrobiaceae > Proelusimicrobium. The sequence goes on from JAFXVA010000008.1 coordinate 119,416, forward strand.
AGCATCAATAGCTATTAAAAGTTCCATTAAGTTTTCGTTTACAGGGGTGCAAGTGGGCTGAATAATATAACAATCAGCACCGCGCACACTTTCCAAAACTTGGACATCAACTTCGCCATCAGCAAAGTGTTCAACTTTAATATCACCCAATTTAATTTTTAAGTGCTTTGCGATTTTTTCTGCCAAAGGGCGGTTGGCATTACAAGTAAAAACTTTTAAATCGCGGGAACACTGGCAACGAATCATTTATTTTTTTCCTTTTCTGTCTAAATTTACCTGTCTATTGCGCGCTATTGCTAAAACGCCTTCAGGTATATCTTGCGTTATGGTGGAGCCGGCTGCAATTTTTGCATTATCGGCCACCTTAACGGGTGCTACAAAATTGGTATTTGAACCGACAAAAACATTATCCCCTATAATAGTTTGATGTTTGTTTTTGCCGTCATAATTGCAAGTGATTGACCCCGCACCGACATTAACATTTTTACCCATTTGGCAATCGCCGATATAAGTTAAATGTGGCACTTTAGAGCCTTCCCCTATAACAGAATTTTTAATTTCAATAAAATTGCCTGTTTTTACTTTTTCCTTTAAAACGCTTTTCGGTCTTAAATGGGCGTATGGCCCAATTTGACAATTTGCGGCAAGTTCACTTTCTTCCACATAAGAACCGCTTTTAATGTGGCAATTATCTAAAATTGTGCTGTTTGTTATCCAGCAAGAAGGCTCTACTATACAATTTTGACCGATAGTTGTTTTGCCTTCAATAAAAGTATTGGGGTAAATTATTGTATCTTGCCCGATTTTTGCTTGTGCGCTGATATAAGTTGCGCTTGGGTTAATAATAATTACGCCATTATCTAAATGTTTTTTGTTTATGCGCTCTTGCATAAGGGCTTGGGCCTGGGCAAGTTGTGCTTTTGAATTGATACCCATAGCACAAATATAGTCTTGCTCGCTTAAAACTTCGGTTTTATCAAACATAGCAAGGGTATCGGTTAAATAATATTCCTGTTTAGGTCCTTGCGGTGTTAATTTATCAAGAGCTTTGGTTAAAGGTGCAACTTCAAAAATGTATATGCCGGAGTTAACTTCTTTAATTGCGGCGGTTTTTGCGTCTGTATGGGCCTCTTCTACAATTTCTTTAAAAAGACCTTTTTCGTTTTTAACAATACGGCCATAGCCAAAAGGATTTGGCTGAATAACACTTAAAACGGTGCAAGCAGGTTGTTTTGTATTGTGATTATCAATTAATTTTTGTAAAACATCTGCTGTAATTAAAGGGGCATCGCCCGCTAAAATTAAAACTTGGTCGTATTTTTTAATAAAAGGTAAGCTATCTTTAACCGCTGTTCCGCTACCTGTTAAGTTTTTTTGCACCATAAATTCAACAGGTGCAGTAATACCCCAGGCAGAAAGATTTTCTTTTATAGTTTCTTTAACAAAATCAGATTTATGACCGGTTAAAATACCGATACCGGCAGGATTAAGTAAAGAAACTTCTCTTAAAATATGGGAAATAAGCGGTGCGCCGCAAATTTTATGCAGCACCTTTGGAAGAGCGGATTTCATTCTGGTTCCTTGCCCGCCTGCAAGTATTAGAACACAGAGATTTTTTTTGGCTACCATTTTTTTATTAACTCTTGCCGTAGAATCTTACTACTAAATATATTATAACAAATTTTTCCCCTTTTTAATATAGTTTGGGTCTTGCTGAAATTTAAGTTTTAACATACGAATATTAAATTCCGAGGCCATTTCTTTAATTGGTTTATCGTAAATATAGTTTAAATTTTCCAATTTTTCATATTTTTTGAAATCTTTACTAAAAGAATTTTTTAGAAATTTTAAGGGTTTTCTTTCACCATTTTCAAAAAGTCTTGTCCCGCAGAAAGAATAAAAAGTTTTAGGTTTTTCCATAGCCATATACAAAATGGCAACTATGCTATCGGCATCATCACAGGTAAAACCTTCGTGAGCATACATTATCGTGTTTAAATTGTGATATCCGTAATGGTAATCGTTTCTTTCTTTAGCGTATAAAACATCCCCTATAGATAATGTATGCCCTAGTTCATGCGCTAAAGAAACAATTATATTTTTTGCATCAAGAGCGGCTATTATGTTTTTTTCGGGTTTATTTTCCACCTCACAAAAACCGCCGACATTTGGCGCAAGGCATTCCTCTTTATAACAAAGAGAAATTCTTAAAAGCGGTTTTTGATTTGCAAATTTATAACCGGGCCTTTGCGAAATAAACCCTTGTAAAACTTCCCCTTGGTTATTTTGTAAATCAAAAGGTGTTGCGCATTGTTGTAAAATCATTTTGTTTTTGCGTTCTAAAATAGGCAAAATTTCTTTAAAAGTTTCGTCAAAATCAGGGTAAATATTGCGGTAAGATAAAACATTATCAAACCACATTTGAAAAATTTTGTTTATATCCGGTATAATTTGTGTTTGCGTGCCGTCTATACAATAGCTTACGCGCCCCTGCGGTTGAATAAGGGTTTTTAAAATTTGGTTAGATGAAATATTATTTTTTAAAATGGCCCAATCTTCCGCACAAAAACCAGGCAAAGTTAAAAAATAAGAATAGATAAAACTAAAAATTTCCTCATAATTATATTTTAAAATTTTAGAGATTTAAGATACAAGAGACTTTGGGCCTACTCAGCAATAGGACCAAAGACCTCTTCGCCTTTAACTTCTTCCACGAGAACATTAAAAAGCCCTTGCGGTTTTTTATCGGTTTTTATTAAAACGCGTTGAAAGTTTGAAGCCGTTGCACGAAGGTAAGAATCTTGAAAATCTTCGCCTATTACTTGTAAAATTTGGCCTTTTAATGAGGCGGCGGCATTTGCGCGCAATTCTTTATCCAGTTTATGCAAAATTAAACTTCTTTCCTTGATTGTTTGCGGTGCAAGTTGTGGCATTTTAGCGGCAGGAGTTCCCTCTCGCGCGCTATAACTAAAAACATGAAGGCCGGCAAATTTTGCTTTTTTTAAAAACTCGGCACTTTCTTTAAAATCTTGTTCTGTTTCCGTCGGGAAACCGGCAATAATATCGGTATAAACAAATAAATTTTTTATTTTTGTTCTGATATAATTTAACCTTTCAAAAAATTCTTCTGCTGTATAGTGACGGCGCATATCTTTTAAAACTTTTGAAGAACCGCTTTGAAGTGGCAAATGCAAATAAGAGCAAAACTTTTGGCCCGCCTTGCTTAAAACATCAATTAAATCATCAGAAATTGTATTAATTTCTATTGAGGAAAAACGGACTCTAAAAGAACCTTCTAAAGCAAAAATTTCAGAACATAAATCTGCCAAATTTGCCTTTGTTTTGGGGCAGGAATAATTGCCAATATTGATGCCTGTTAAAACAATTTCGCTATAATTATTTGCAATTAATTTTTTTATTTCACTAAGCACAATATCTTTTGGTTTTGAAGTTTTTATCGGTCTTGTATAAGGAACTATACAATAGGAACAAAAGCAGTCGCAACCATCTTGTATTTTGATAAAAGCGCGGCTGTGACCGCTGTGTTCTTTGACGGACCAATCAATTTCTTTATTAAAAAGTGCCTTAGATAAATCTTCTTTAAAATAAATTTTTAAAGTCGGGTATTTTTGCAAAAGATAATCTTTTTTAACTCTTGCAAAACAACCGCTAACAACAATTTGCGCGGAAGGGTTTTGCTTTAAAAGCGTGCGAATAAATTTTTCGGCCTCTTTATCGGCATTAGCAGTAACAGAGCAAGTATTTATAAAACATAAATTTGCATTTTTAAAATCTTGGGTTATTTCGTGCCCTTGGGCTAAAAATTCTTCTAAAACGGCCTCGCTTTCCACCTGATTTACGCGACATCCGTAAGTTTTAATAAAAATTTTCATTGCATGGCACCCCAGACGGCAGCAAAAGCGGCACTTTGCGCGCGCAAAATAAAATCGCCAAGACTAACCGAAATAATTTTGTTTTGTTTGGCAAGAGCAATTTCTTCGGGTTCATATCCCCCCTCAGGGCCAATAAAAATTGTTAGGTTTTTGGGGTTTAATTTTTGTATCTCTTGTAAAAAAGGTAAAGTGTGCTCGTCTTCATAGCAAATTATTGCGGGTGCTTTTGTTTCTTTAATAGCATCAGCAAAGTTTTGCGGCTCTAAAAGAGTGGGTAAATAAGGCGTGCCGCATTGTTTTGCGGCCGATAAAATAATTTGCTCCCAGCGTTCTTGCTTGGTTTGCCATTTTTTAATTAAATCTTTTTCGCACCTTTTGGAAATTATTGGTTTTATAGCATAAACACCTGCCTGCGTGCAAAGGTTTAAAAGTTCCTCTGTTGCAGGGCGCGAAATTACGGAAAAACATAAAATTATTTTGCGTTTCGGGGTGAAAGGTTGTAAGGTTTTTAAAATTGTTCCACTTGCTGATTTATCCGTAAGAGTTTCAATTTTGCCAAGCCAAAGCCCGCCTTTGCCGTCAAATAAATTGATAGTATCGCCTACTTTAAAGCGGACAACTTTTAAATGGCGTGCTTCTTCTTGGTCCAAAACCCAAGTATTATTATTAACTTTTGCTATAAACTGCATTTTGCTTTTTTGCCTTTTTTAGTCTTTCTTATATTTTACTTTTTTATGAGAGAGTTTATATCAAAGAAAAAACAAGTTTAGAGCTTTTTCGTCTGAAAAGTTGCTGGTCTTAAAAATCAAAAAAATTGAAATATTATTTAATTTAAATTATCTAAATCAAACAAAGTGCTTTCTCGTAAAATAAACGGATATTCTTGAATTTTTTGCCCATCTAAAAGATTTCCTCCTTTATTTTTATCTCTGCCACCCCATTGCTTAAAGAAAAACGGCACTTTTTGCTCTTGGCATTGTTTTTTTATATCTAAAACCCATTCTTTTTGCATAGGGCGGGCATTTTCGCCAGATTCACCACCGAGAATAACCCAATCTATTCCTTTTAAATCAAGATTCTTTAAATTACTCAAAAGCGGTTCTAAAGATAAAAATTTTGTTTTAGCACTACATTTTTTAAGCAAATCAAGGCGATAAAGATACTCCGCACTTTCTATTGTTGTGCCCATTAAAACATTATCATACCAAGACAATTTATCGTTTAATTCTAACATTCTTTCAGGCCTTTTTGTAAGTATTTGATATTTATGATGAGGAGTATTTTTAATTGTTTCAAAAATTTTTAATAAAAAAGATAAAGGCACTTTTTCGTGAAATAAATCACTCATTGAATTGGCAAAAATCAATTTTGGGCTTTTCCATTTAAGAGGGATGCTTAAAGCATCTTCGTGCAGAGCCACTTTAAAACCTTTTTGATAATGTGCTGCTCCTATAGATTGCAAATACAAAGCCATTTTATAAGCATAGCAATTTTGGCAACCTAAAGAAATTTTACTGCAACCCGTAACGGGATTCCAAGTTGCACTGGTCCAGGAAATACGGCTATTTTGTGCCATTTTTACTCCTTAAGTTTATAAATATTTATAAATATTATACCAAGATTTTGTAATTCTACTAATAATAGTTTTAAATTTTGGGAACTGGCTTAATTTAAAAAATATTATTTGAGCTTGTTTTTCAGATATTCCTTTCAACAATAAGTTGTTAACAATTTCTCTATTCAAATTCCTTTTTGTAGAAGACAATTTCTTTTTTATATAAAAAATTAGAGAAAAAATCTTCTTTGTAATATTAAAATTATTTATTTTCATACTAGAAGATATATTTTTCCCATTAAAACTATATTGCCAAAAAATATTATTAGCAATTAACATAGACTTTTTATCTTTTGTAATCAGAAATAAAGCATTAATTTGACTTTTATCTTTCAAAATAAATTCTCTAATGTATTTTGTTCCTAATAATTTAGAAATTTTTGAAATTATTGATTTAGAAAAAGTATACACGTTTTTATAAGGAAAAATTCCTTTTGTTGTATATGTTTTTAAAAAATCTTTCACTTTACCGTTTGCTTCCTGATAATTAGCAAATCTATACGCATAAAAAATTGGAATAAAAAACAAAATTTCTGTATTCGGTAAGGAAAACATTCTTTGTAAATCTTCTATTGTAATATCTGTATAGCCAAAAGGATCTAATAGAAAAAATTTATAACTATTTTTTCCCATTTTTGACAACAAGTGAGGATAAATTTTATGAAAATCATCATTAAAAATCTGAATATTAACTTTTTTATTTATTGTTAGTGTGGATAGATTTTTATGCAAATATTTGATATTTTCTTCATCAATATCATTAAAAAATAAATTTATTTTAAAATTATCACAAATATACTTAAATTGAAAAATCTTTTTAATAATATTTATAATAATTAAAGGGCTGCCAAGGTTTTTTCCATTTTTCCCTGAACCACAAAATAAGTCTGCTATATTGCATTCTTGAAAAGATGTCGCTTTCCTAATCAAATATGCAGTAATATATTCTTCAAATATATTGGTTTTGATTGCTGTAAGTTTGCTCTGTTTCTTAAAAAACAAAAGAGCTGACATAAATACTCCATACAGTATTAAGACAGCCCTCTTGTTTGTTATAGTAATAATTTTTATTCTTTTTGTCAAATATATGTAGTATATTTATATAATTTGTATATTAAAACCCCTGCACTTTTATTTCAAAATGCAGGGGTTTCTTTTTTACTTAAACAACTAGGTTGCGATAAAAACCTATTTGGTTAATTCTTCTTCGGTGCGTTCTTCCTCTTTGACGACAGGAGCAACACGGGCGATTTTGTCTTTTTCTTCAAGTTTGACTAATCTCACGCCTTGTGCGTTTCTGCCGACGGAGCGGATTTCTTCGCACCTGATTCTGATAGCCATACCTTTTTCGGTAATGACCATTAAATCTTTAGATTCATCAACAAGTTTAATACCTACCACTTGGCCGTTGCGTTCGGTCGTTTTAATGGTAATAACGCCGCTGCCGCCGCGGTTTTGGGTGCGGTATTCGCTAAACTCGGTGCGTTTGCCGTATCCGTTTTCGCAGACGGATAAGACATCGGGCTGTGCGCCTTCTCTTGGGGCTTGTTCCATACCAACTACGGAATCGCCTGAAGCAAGGCGGATACCTCGGACACCTTTAGCTGTTCTACCCATAGCGCGAACTTGGGTTTCGTCAAATCTAATTGATTTACCTTGTTTGGTAGCAATTAAGATATCGCTGTTGCCGTGAGTTTCTTGAACGGAGATTAAGATATCTCCTTCCTCAAGACCGATAGCAATAATACCTGTTCTGCGGATGTGGGCAAATTCACTTAATTCAACTCTCTTAATTGTGCCCATGCGGGTGCACATTGTAAGGTAAGTTTCGCCGCTGTTTTGCGGGTCAAAGTTCCTAAATGCAACGGCTGAGGTTACCTTTTCTTCGCCTGAAATCTGCAAGAGATTGACTATTGCTTTACCTTTGCTTTGGCGGTTGCCTTCCGGTATTTCAAAGGCCTTTAAGGCAAACACTCTGCCACGGGTTGTAAACATTAAGATTGTAGAGTGGCTGGAAGTTACAAATAAGTGTTCAATAAAGTCTTCTTCTTTTGTTCTTCCGCCGATAATGCCTTTGCCGCCGCGGTTTTGTGATTTATAAGTATCAAGAGGGATGCGTTTTGCATATCCGTCATTTGATAAAGTTATAACCACATCTTCTTCTTCAATTAAATCTTCAATAGAGAAGTCGGTAATTTCGTTTGCAATTTCGGTTTTTCTTTCGTCGCCGTATTTATTGATAATTTCGGTTAATTCTTCAACAATGATATCTAAAATTCTTTGCGGGTTAGCCAAAATATCTTGTAAATTCTTAATTGTTTGGGCAAGTTCTTTTTGTTCTTGCTCAATAGCAATGGCGGAAAGTTGTGTTAATTGATGTAAGCGCATATCCAAAATTGCTTGAGTTTGGGCTTCGCTTAATTTAAAGCGATTCATTAAAGCAATTTTTGCAGCAGGAGCATCTTTAGAACCGCGGATAATTGCCACAACTTCATCCATATTAGCAATAGCAACAAGTAAGCCATCTAAAATATGGGCGCGTTTAAGGGCTTTATTTAAGTCAAAACGTGTTCTGTTGGTAATAACTTCCTGGCGGTGATGGACATATTGGCGCATAACTTCTTTTAAGCTTAAAATGCGCGGCTTGCCGTCAACGATAGCAAGCATATTAACACCGAAAGAAGTTTGAAGTTGCGTATGCTTAAATAATTGGTTTAAAACTACTTGGCCGGTTGCGTCTCTCTTTAATTCAATAACAAGGCGCATACCGCGTCTGTCGGATTCGTCGCGGATGTCGGAAATTTCGGTAATTTTTTTATCTTTAACAAGACCGGCAATAGTTTCAATTAAGGATGTTTTATTGACTTGGTAAGGGATTTCGGTAATAATAATTGCTTCTCTGCCGCCTTTCATTTCCTCAATTTCGGCTTTGGCTTGGATACGCACAGAGCCACGGCCTGTTTCAAAGTAATCATAAATACCTTTTGTTCCGCGGATAATACCACCTGTCGGGAAGTCCGGGCCTTTAACAATTTGCATCATTTCTTTTGTGGTAATTGCCGGGTTTTTAATTAAGGCAATAATACCTTGGCAAACTTCCGCTAAATTGTGGGTTGGAATATTTGTTGCCATACCTACTGCGATACCGCTTGAGCCATTAACTAAAAGTTGTGGTATTTTTGCGGGCAAAACTGCCGGTTCCATTAAAGATCCGTCGTAGTTAGGAACAAATTTAACGGTGTCTTTATCTAAATCGTTTAATAACTCATCTGCTATAGCTTGAAGACGGACTTCGGTATAACGCATAGCTGCAGGGCTATCGCCGTCAATAGAACCGAAGTTTCCCTGTCCGTTGACAAGAGTGTTTCTCATAGAGAAGGTTTGTGCCATACGGACCAAAGCATCGTAAACAGAATTATCGCCGTGCGGGTGATATTTACCAAGCACATCACCGACCACACGGGCGGATTTCTTGAAGGGTTTATTATATTTTAAACCCATTTCCTGCATAGCGTATAAGATTCTTCTATGAACCGGTTTTAAGCCGTCACGGACATCGGGCAAAGCACGGCCGATAATAACACTCATAGCATAATCTATGTAGGAGTTTTTCATCTCCGTTCCGATATCTCTTTCTTTAATATTGCCAAATAAATCAGTTGTTTTTTGTTCTTCCATAAATTCCTCTTATAAACTAAATATCTAAGTTCCTTACTTCTAAGGCGTGGGATTCAATAAAGGCCCTTCTAGGTTCAACTTTATCACCCATAAGCATTGTGAAAACTTTTTCAACATCAGCGCCATCTTGAATAGACACGCGCAAAAGTTTGCGTTTAGATGGGTCCATAGTGGTTTCCCAAAGTTGTTCGGGGTTCATTTCACCAAGACCTTTGTAGCGCTGTATGGTTGCACCTTGTGCGCCGGCATCTTTAACGGTTTTCAAAAATTCTTGTAAGCTGTAAACTAAAATATCTTTTTTGCCGTCATTAACGGTGAAAAGGGGATTTGTTCTCTTCTTTTCATCGCTGATGTGCGGGAATTGTTGCATTGTATAGCCATAAGGTGCAAGTTTGGTATCTAAACTTAAAAGTTTGCCAAATTCCCTAAGACTTTGATAATCGGGTTTTATCATTTCTTCGTCTATTTCATTTTCCGGCGTGCCGGCAGCAAGAAGCTCTTCTCTCTTCTCATTTACATAGTTGGTTTCATAATCTTTATAGTCTTGCTCGCTATAGAAATATTTATAACCGCCACTTTCAAGCGGGATTCTATAGAGTGGTAATTGCCCTTGTGCCTTGAAATCATAGAAATCTTTAATACCGAGTGATTTTAACTCAAGTTTAAAGGTTGCATCCTGGGCTTCTTTTAAAAGGTTAAGTAAAGAAGTTAATTCTTCGGTAGAAAGTTCTTTGCCGTCTTTAGTTTTTGCTTTGACGGAAGAAAGAGCTTCCTTAAAGAGCCAGGTCTGCATTTGTTCTTCGGTTTGCATATATTCTTCGGCTTTGCCTTTTTTAACTTTATATAAAGGCGGTTGAGCAATATAAATATTGCCGTTTTCAATAAGCGGTTTTAACTGCCTATAGAAGAAAGTTAAAAGCAAAGTTGTAATATGTTGTCCGTCAACATCAGCATCAGCCATCAAAACGATTTTATGATAGCGAAGTTTTGAAATATCAAAACCGCCTTCCCCTTCGCCAACACCGGTGCCTACGGCGGAAATTAAGGTTCTGATTTCTTCGTTAGATAAAATTTTGACAAGTTGGGCTTTTTCAACGTTTAAAATTTTACCTCTTAAAGGTAAGATGGCTTGGAAAACTCTGTCTCTGCCTTGTTTTGCAGAACCGCCGGCTGATTCACCTTCCACGATGAAAAGTTCGCATCTTTCTGGATTTTTTTCCTGGCAATCTGCAAGTTTACCCGGCAGACCGCCGCTTTCAAGAGCGCCTTTTCTGCGGGTTAAATCTTTTGCTTTTCTGGCGGCTTCTCTAGCAACTGCCGCACCGATACATTTTTCGCAAATAGCGCGTGCAGTTTTGGGGTTTTCTTCAAAGAAAGTAGAAAGGGTTTCGCCAACTATTGAGCGAACAATACCTTCTATTTCGGAGTTGCCAAGTTTAGTTTTTGTCTGCCCTTCAAATTGCGGATGAGGAATTTTGACTGATAAAACTGCTGTCAAACCTTCTCTCATATCATCTCCGTTAATATTAAGATCTTTATTTTTCAAGAGTCCGTTATTTTTAATATAGTCATTAACGATTCTTGTTAAAGCAGATCTAAAGCCACTTAAATGCGTTCCCCCTTCAATAGTATTAATATTGTTTACGAAGGAAAACACATTTTCGCTATATCCGTCATTATATTGAATAGCAAAAGAAATATAGTTATTATCTATTTCTTTTGTAATATAAATCGGTTCGGGGTTAATATTTCTTTTGTTATCGTTTAAATATTTAACAAATTGGGAAATACCGCCTTCATATAAAAAGACTTGAGATTTATTTTCTTCTCTTTCGTCGGTCAAAGTAATTCTGATACCGGCATTTAAGAAAGCAAGTTCTCTAAGTCTTTTTGCAATAGTATCATAAGAAAAAATATTATCGCCAAAAATTTGATTATCTGCCTTAAAAGTTACTTTTGTGCCATGTTCTTTTGTATCGCCGATAACTTTAACTTTATCTTGCGGAACACCGCGTTTATATTGTTGGAAATAAACTTTATTATCTCTTCTAACTTCAACTTCAAGCCACTCGGAAAGGGCGTTTACGCAGGAAACACCCACGCCGTGTAAACCGCCGGAAACTTTATAAGCACCGCTATCAAATTTACCGCCGGCGTGTAAAACCGTCATAACAACTTCCAAGGCGCTTTTGCCTTTAAGTTTAGGATCTTTAACATTTTTCATCGGGTCAACGGGAATACCGCGACCGTCATCTGAAATACAGCACACATTATCTTCTTTTATTGTTACTTCAATATGGGTGGCATTACCTGCCAAAATTTCGTCAACGGAGTTATCTACTACCTCGTAAATTAAGTGATGTAAACCCGGCGCCCCAGTGGAGCCGATATACATAGCAGGGCGTTTGCGCACTGCTTCAAGACCTTCTAAAACTTGTATTTTAGAAGAATCATAATCTTTTTGTAATTCTGTTTCTGTTGTCATTTATTACTCCTTAAAAATAGAAATCTCTTTTATCCAAGCTCTTTGGAAATTTTTATTTAATTCTTTTATTATACTTTCCTTGTTTAGTAAAAGTTCCTGACGGGCAGAAACTACTTTTACTTTTACAAAAATTGTATTTTTTTGCACGGCATATAACTGCCAAAATTTTGCTTTTGAACCAAGGGTTTTTTTCCAAATATTTTCAAGTAAAACAAGTTTATTTATTTGTGAATTAAAACGATTAAAACTATTTTTCAGTTCACTTGGTTCATGCCAAATTGTTGGCGGTTTTTGCCCTAACTTCATGCACGCACCGGCATTATTACATATTTATATTGATTTTTACCCTCTTCTTCCACCAAGACAGGTTGGGAAGCATTATTAAATGAAAAAACTACTTTACCGGAAATTAACTTTAAAACATCAATTAAATATTCCGGATTAAAGGAAGTTGAAAAATCATCTTTATCATAATCAATTTTTAATTCTTCGGAAAAATCCATTTTAACAGAAGTTGAAGTTATCTTAATTTTATTTTCACTAAAGGAATATTTTACCGTTCCGCCTAAATCACCGGCGCAAAGGGCTGCACGTTTTGTGGAAGATAAAAGTTCCCCAACTTCTAAAGATAAAGAAAATTCTTTTTTTGTAGGTATAACCTGCTCATAACTTGGAAAGTTACCTTCAATTAATCTTGAAATAAAAATTGTTTCTTTAAAACTAAAACTAACTTGGTTTTTAGAAACATTTACATCAATAAAATCATCATCTGTCGGTTTATTTATACCAAGTAATTTAACAAGTTCATTTAAAATTTTACTTGGAATAATTACTTTAAAATCTTTAACCCCTTGTAAGGGAGTATTTGTTGCTAAAGCAAGGCGTCTTCCGTCGGTAGCAACAACTTCAAATTTATCTGCTGTGGAAACCCAAAAAAGACCATTTAAAACATATCTTGTTTCTTGAGTAGAAGCAGAAAAAATTGTATGTTCAATAATATCTTTTAAATCTTTACATTTAAGGGTAAAAGATTCTTCTTTTTCAATAGATGGAATAATAGGATATTCTTCTTTAGGTGTTCCGATAACCCAAAATTTACTTCTTCCGCTTTTTATATGAAGTTTATTTTCTTCATCTGTTTCTAAGGTTATTTCTTTACCGGAAGGAAGTGTTTTTAAAATATCTGCAAATTCTTTTAAAGGAACTGTTATAGAACCTTCTTCAATAACTTCCGCATTAATAGTATGTATAGTGGCCATTTCCATATCTGTTTTGGTAAGTTTAACTTTACCTTTTGAGGCCTCCATAAGAAAGTTATAAAGTATAGGGGCTGTTGTTCTACCTGATACTCCTGAGATAATTTGGATACCTTCCAAAAAATTCTCTTTAGTAATATTTATTTTCATACTTATTATCCTTATTATTATGTTATGTTAATTGTGTTAATTCTGTTGATACACCTATACAACTTTTATTTTTTTATGTTTATAAGTTTACACATTTTATTAACATTATTAACATTAAAATCCTTTTTTTCTTTTTGTTAATTATTATCCACAGATTTAACATCACTTATCAACTGGTTAATAACAGGAACAAAAAACGGGTTATTTTCTATTTCTTCTTTTACTTTTTGTTTAGCATGTAAAATAGTAGTATGATCTCTGTTAAATTCTCTGCCTATTTCTGTTACAGGTAGGGTAGTAAGTTCACTTGCTATATACATAGCTACTTGGCGCGGCCAAGCAATATTATTGCTTTTCTTTTTAGAATTAATATCTTCCACGCTGATCTTAAAATATTTAGAAACTACTTTTTTAATTTGACTTATACTTATACTATATTTTTCCTGTTCGGAAGTTATAATATCTGCCAAAACTTCTTTTGCAATAGAAACAGAGGCCGTAACCCCATGGATACTGCAATAAGCCGTAAGTCTAAATAAACAACCTTCAATTTCTCTGATACTTGCTTGAACACCACTTGCAATAAAAGCTAAGACATCATCACTGATATCAAAATTATTAATATCTCTTTTTTGTCTTAGAATAGCAAGGCGAGTTTCAAAATCCGGTCTTTTAATTTCTGTAACAAGACAGCTAAGTAATCTTGAAGAAAGACGTTCGCTTAAACCTAGTTGGGATGGGGTTCTATCGGAAGTAAAAACAATTTGTTTTCTATTATCAAATAGACTATTAAATGTATAGAAAAATTCTTGTTCTGAGCTTTCTCTTCCTACAATAAATTGAATATCATCCAGTAAAAGGCAATCAAGATGGCGGTATTTTTTTCTAAAGGAATCTGTTTTTTTATTTTGTATAGATTCTACAAATTCAGAAACGAACCCTTCGCCGGACATGTATAAAACTTTTGCATAAGGATTATCTTTTAAAACCTGATTTCCTATAGCATGTAAAAGGTGGGTTTTACCAAGACCAGGCGCACTGAAAATAATAAAAGGATTATTTGCTCTGTCGCCTAATTTTTTTGCAACAGCTTGTGCCGCATTATAAGCAAATCTATTTGAAGGGCCTTCAATAAAGCCGTCAAAAGTAAAATAAGAGTTTAAATGACTTTCAAAAGGATTAACAACTTTTGGTTTTTCTTCGTAAACTTCCGGTTCAATAAATTTAGGAGTAGATGATTTAACTAAAACAGGGACAATATATTCTAAAGTTAAAGGTTCATTAATTAATTGATTTAAACCTTGTAAAATTTGTGTTTCATATCTTTCTTTTATTTTACGATGCCAAACTTCGTTAGGTAATTCTATTTTAAAAATACCATTGTCAAAGGAAAGTGGCTTCATTGGTTTTATCCACATATCACAAATATCTTTACTAAGTTTATTTTCAAGAAAAATTAGGAGATTTGCCCAAATTTCGTTTATATTAAAGTTTTCCATCCAACCACCTTACATATGCTAAAACATAAAAAGATGTTTTATAAGTAAATTTTAGCAGTTTTGCGTTAAAATAGCAAGAAAATCAAATTCTTGTTTATTTATTTTAAAAAAAGATAAATTTAAAAACAATAACCCAAAATGTTTATTTTTGCTTTTTATATGGAAAAACCTATATTTTTTGACATTTTTTGTAAAAAATAATATCTTTTTTATATACTATATAATGTATGGAGGATTTTTATGAAATCATTAAAAGGAACTAAAACAGAAAAAAATATTTTAACAGCTTTTGCGGGGGAATCCCAAGCAAGAAACAGATATACTTTCTTTGCCAGCGTTGCAAAAAAAGAAGGTTATGTTCAAATTTCTAAGGTTTTTGAAGAAACAGCAAACCAAGAAAAAGAACATGCAAAAAGACTTTTTAAATTTTTAGAAGGCGGTGAGGTTGAAGTTACGGCTGCTTTCCCGGCCGGTGTTATTGGCACAACAGAACAGAATCTTCTTGCCTCTGCCGGTGGCGAAGATCATGAATGGCAGGAAATGTACCCCGAATTTGCCCAAGTTGCAAATGAAGAAGGTTTTAAAGAAATTGCTGCCGTAATGTTAAATATTGCCGTTGCGGAAAAACAACATTCCAAAAGATTTAAAGGTTTAAGAGATAATATCTTAAACAAAAAAGTTTTCAAAAAAGACCAAAAAGTAAGATGGGTTTGTGCAAACTGCGGTTTTGTTCACGAAGGAGACAGCGCACCTGAAAAATGCCCTGCTTGCGCACACGCACAAGCTTACTTTGAAGTTTTGGCAGAAAATTGGTAAAAAGCAGTCAAACTATAACTTGGGGGGTAGTTATGTTAGACCATGTCAAAATAAAAGGGAAAGATTTTTCCCTTTTAGCTGGAACGCTTAAAACAGGCCAAAGCGCACCTGATTTTAAGTTAGTCAATACACATATGAACGATGTGTCCCTTAGTCATTATAAGGGGCACATTGTTATTTTAGCGACGGTGCCTTCTTTAGATACGGAAACATGTTCGTTGGAAGCAAAACATTTTAATACAAGGGCCTCTTTACTTAGTAAGGAAATAAAAGTTATTATTGTTAGTAAAGATTTACCTTTTACACAGGAAAAATGGTGCCTTGCAAAAAGTGCAGATAATTTGGTAATGCTTTCTGCCTATAAAAACAATGATTTTGCTAAAACTTATGGCGTTTTTATAACCCAACTTGAACTTTTGACAAGAGCCGTATTTATAATAGATAAAGAAGGCATTTTAAGATATATGCAATATGTGAAGAATATTGAAGAAGAGCCGGATTATGAATCTGTTTTAGAAACAGCAAAAGATTTATTAAAGGAGAAAATACTATGAAAATAAATGATATATATAAATGTTCCGTATGCGGAAATGTCGTTGAAGTTGCTCATATAGGTGGCGGAGAACTTACCTGCTGCTCTAAACCCATGCAACAGCTTACAGCCAATACAGAAGAAGCTTCTACCGAAAAACATATCCCTGTTATTGAAAAAACAGCAAACGGATATTTGGTTAAGGTGGGCTCCGTTCCTCACCCGATGGAAGAAAAACATTATATTGAATTTATTGAAGTTTTCTCCCAAGACGGCAAAATTGGCCGTAAATATTTAAAACCCGGCGATAAACCCCAAGCGGAATTTTTATCTACCGGTGTAGAAATTGTTAAAGCAAGAATTTACTGCAATATTCACGGCTTGTGGGAGAGCAAATAAACTATGCAAGCCCTAAAAATAACAGATAAAGTCTATTGGGTAGGCGCTATTGATTGGAATATCAGAGATTTCCACGGCTATACTACAGACGAAGGGACAACCTATAATGCTTTTCTTATTGTTGATGAAAAAATAGTTTTGGTTGATACCGTTAAACATGGCTTTTTTGACCAAATGGCTGCGCGTATTAAAAGTGTTATAGGTGATAAAAAAATTGATATTCTTATTTCAAACCATTCTGAAATGGACCACACCGGCGTTATAAGAGAAACTATTGCCGAGTTTAAACCTTCTAAAATCTATGCTTCTATGATGGGTGTTAAAACTTTACAGGAACATTTCGGCCTTATTGAAAACTTAGAGGGCGTTGCCGACGGCGCAGAAGTAAATATCGGCAAAGAAACTTTAGTTTTTATGGATTCAAAAATGCTGCACTGGCCGGAAAGCATGATTTGTTTAATGAAGAACGAAAACTTGCTTTTTTCTAATGACATTTTTGGTATGCACTATGCTTCAAACAAACATTTTGACGACGAAGTTCCGCAAGAAATTTGGTATAAAGAAGCAAAAAAATATTATGCCAATATCATTTTGCCTTATAGCAATATTGTTAAAGCGTTCTTGGCTAAAGTTAAAGCAAAAGGTCTTGCGCCGAAAATTATCTGCCCGGACCACGGCATAATTTGGCGCAAAAACCCGCAACTTATTGTTGATTTATACGCCACCTTTGCCGAGCAAAAAGCCACCAAAAAAGCCCTTGTCATTTATGATACTATGTGGGGCAGCACAGCCAAAATGGCAGCAAGTATTACCGACGGACTTTCAAGCAAAGGAATTGAAGTTAAAGAATTTTCTTTACGCGCTACAAACAGAAGCGAAGTCGCTTCTGAAATTTTAGACAGCGCGGCTTTAATCGTTGGCACGCCGGTTTTAAATCAGGAAATGTATCCCTCACTCGGGGATACTTTAACTTATTTAAAAGGACTTAAAAAAACAAATCTTTTAGGTATGGTTTTTGGCTCTTATGGTTGGAGTCCTATGGCAATTACAAATTTACAAAAATTTGTTGAAACTATGGGTGTTAAAATTGTCAAAGAACCTACAACAAGTAAATTTGTTCCGACGGAAGAAAAATTAAAAGAATGTTTTGAAGCCGGCGTTTTTATGGCAGAGGAAATTGGTAAAAATTTATGATAGATACCCGCGCTTTAACAGATATGACATACGGCTTATTTATCGTCGGCGCACGAGAAGGCGAAAAGTTTAATGCTATGATAGCAAACTCCGTCTTTCAAGTTACCGCCGAGCCGCCAAAAATTGCTATTGCTTTAAATAAAAACTCTTTAACTCACGATTATATTAAGGCAACAGGTCTTTTTTGTGTTCAGGCAATAGCGCAAGAGGCAGATATGCTCTTTATTGGTAATTTTGGCTTTAGAACAGGCAAAAACTATGATAAATTTGCTAAAGTATCTTATAAGTTAAGTGCGCAAGGTTTGCCGGTAGTTTTGGATAATACTTTATCTTGGATGTCGGTAAAAGTGGGCCAAACAATAGATTTAGGCACACATACTTTGTTTATCGGTCTTGTGGAAGATACCGAAATTATCAAAGAAGGCAAACCTTTAACTTATGATTATTATCAATGCGTTTTACGCGGCAAAACACCGCGCGGCGCCACAACATTTAAAGAAAATAAGGAGAAATAAATTATGAAATATGTATGCGAAGTTTGCGGTTATGTCTATGACGAAAATATAGGCGATCCGGATAACGGAATCCCTGCCGGCACAAAATGGGCCGATGTTAAAGCAGATTGGCATTGCCCCGTTTGCGGCGTAGATAAAACCCAATTTAAACCGGAAAATTAGTTTTTTCTGTTTTCAAAAAATTCCCTCGGTTAAACCGGGGGATTTTTATATATAAACTTTCGGTAAAAATGTTAAAATATAAATATCTTTTATATCCAAAAGGAGATTTTATATGAAGAAAGTTATAACAATCGTAATTTCGCTCTTAATAATAGGAATTATTAATGGAATAAGTTTATTTACAAATAAAGATACTCTAATACTTGAAGCATCTAAAAGAGATGATTATAAAAAAGTCGTAAGTTTGCTAAATAAAGGAGCAGACGTTAATGCTTTTTCAATAGATGGACAAACTCCTTTATTATTTGCTAGCCAAAACGGAAATTTAGAAATGGTTAAATATTTAGTAGAAAAAGGCGCCAATGTTAATGCTAAAAATAAAGGGGGAATAACGCCTTTAATGTGTGCTAGTGGTTATGGACATTTAGAAGAGGTAAAATATTTAGTGGAAAACAAGGCAAATGTTAACGATAAAGATAATGGCGGTTGGACTCCTTTATTAGTTGCCAGCCAAAATGGTTATTCTGAAATAGCAAAATATTTAATAGAAAAAGGTGCAGATCTTAAAGCAGAAAGTAATGAGGGGATAACCCCGCTAGTAGGTTTTATTCTTAAAGGAGATTTAGACTCGTTAAAATATTTATTGGAACATGGTATTGATATTAACTATAAAGATAAAAATGGGGCTACACCATTGATGATGGCTAGTGCTTTTGGAAAAATAGAAATAGTTAAATATTTAGTAGAAAAAGGAGCGGAAGTGAATATATTTGATTTATACGGACAAACCCCATTATTTATTGCTAGCCAAGCAGGGCAATTAGAAGTTGTAAATTATTTAAAAGATCACGGGGCAAGATAATTTTTCTTGTTTTGAGAATAAAAAAGCGCAGGGTATTTATTAACCTTGCGCTTTTGTCGTCGTAAAAAAAGAATTATTTTTTCTTTGTTGCCAAATAACCCATTAAGCGATATAAGAGTTTTGAAACATTAAACTCTGTTATATGTTGCCCTTTAATGGGTGCTGTTTCCACGATATCAACGGCAACGATGTTTTTCTTTTGGCAAACGGCTTTAAATAATTTAAGTCCGTCATACCAAGTAAAACCGCCCGGTTGCGGGGTGCCTGTGCCCGGCACGACGCTTGGGTCAAAGCCGTCAACATCTATCGTCATATAAACGGTATCGGTTAAATTCTTTAACACTTGCGGTATTAATTTATTAATATCCAAGTTTTCGTGCATAAAGAAGGTTTTAACATTACCGGCGTTTACATATTGTTTTTCTTCAAGGCCGACGCTTCTGATACCAACTTGCACAACTTTAACTTTGCGTGAAGCAGGGTATAAAGCGCAAGCGTGCGAACGCTTATCGCCAAAATATTCTTCCCTTAAATCAGCGTGAGCGTCAAAATGTAAAACAGATAATTTTTTGCCGTATTTCTTGATATAAGGGTTAATTAACGCTTGCGAAATAGAATGTTCCCCCCCCAAATAAAAAGGTAGGGCTTTATATTTGTCCATAAAGTTTTGGACATATTTTTCTATTCTCTTAAAAACGGCTTCTTCAGAACCTTTACAATCAATACCTTTTAAAGTATGGATGCCTTCTTTATAAGTTTCTGTTTTGGTTTCTTCGTCCCAAAGTTCAATTTGCGGGGAAGCATCAATAATTGCTTTAGGGCCGTCTTTTGTGCCTCCGCCGTAAGAAACGGTTCTTTCATAAGGCACGGGTATTACAGCAAAACGGGAAGACTCTAAAGGAGTCTGTCCCGTTTCAACTTCTAAAAAAAACTTCGCTTTTGGATGTATCATAAAAGAAGAAAAATCTTACCTCACAAAAACGGCAGCAGCAACAACGGTTGTCCAAACGCCGTCAACGCAGATGGCAGATTGGGTAATGTTTGTGCTTTTAACAATTTTACCGCTCATTTTCCAAATTTCTTCTTTTTGGTTCCAAGTGGTATTGTTATCAAATTCAATACCAAGGGTGGTAGATAACATCATGGCAGCCAAATCTTCGGCATAATCACCGGCTTTTTGGTCTGCTTCGCCAAAACTATGGTGTTCTGAAATATAGCCGTGGGTGTTTCTATCTTTAGGAATAGCAAGACCGACGGATGCAGAAATTAAACGCCTGTTTTCATTGCTGGTATTGCGGCTGATAACACAGTGCAATATTTGACCGGGATGTAATTTTTCAAGACCTTTATTTACCGTTACGACTTTGCAGCGCGGCGGGAAGATACTTGATACCGGCACTAAATTGAATTTTGCAATTTTAGCATCTCTGAGAGCTTCCTCAAAGCTTGCTAATTTTTCTTTATGTCTGCCAACACCTTTTGTAAGGAATATTTCCTTAGGAACAAACGCTTCGTACATGTTTTCTTTTCCTCTTGTTTTTATTATCTACCCTTTTAAAAGGGATAATTTATTTTATAAAATATTATAACAAAAATATAAGGAAGTTAAAATATGAAATTTTTAAAAATTATTTTGCCTTTGTTTTTTACAACGCTATTAATGGCAGGAGAAAATGTTATGAATATGTATAATCCCGACGGAACTTTACACTTTAATTATAAAGCAGAAGAGCTTGAACCAAGCGAAAAAGCCGCAAGAGAAATTTTAGAAAAAGACCTTGCAAAAATTGTTGCCCTACCCAAAGAAAGCAGAACTTTTGAAAATACTTTGCTTGCTTACGACGAAGCTTTTGATAAATATTCCAAATCACTTGGACAGGCAGGTTTTCTTGCTTATGTTTCTACCGACGAGAAACTTAGAAATGCCGCCCTTGCCCTTGAAGAAAAAATAAGTAATTATATGGTGGAAGTTGCCACAAGAAAAGATATTTACCAGGCGTTTAAAGATTATGCGGATACCAATCCTACCCTTCCTAAAATAGAAGCAAAAATGTTAAAAGATGCAATGATTGGTTTTAGAAAAAGCGGTTTGATGTTAGACGATAAAGCTTTGGAAACTTTTAAAGATTTACAAAAAAAGAAATCAAAAAATTCAATAGAGTTTTCCAAAAATATAAGAGAGTATAAAGACACTCTTGCCGTTACAAAAGAAGAACTTGCCGGTATGGGCCAAGATTATATAAATCGTCTGGAAAAAGATGAAAACGGCAAATATATTATTACTTTAAACTATCCCGATTATGTGCCTTTTATGTTAAACGCCGACGATGATAATGCAAGAAAACAACTTGAAGAAAAATATTCAAAACGCGGTGGCGTGCAAAATATTTCTTTGTTTGAAGATAATTTATTTTTACGCTATCAGACGGCAAAATTACTTGGTTATAAAACCCACGCCCACAACCGCCTTGATACACGCATGGCAAAAACACCTGAAAATGTTATGTCTTTCTTACAAGATTTAGAAAAGAAATTAAAACCTCTTGCCAAAAAAGAAGAAAAAGAACTTTTAAAATATAAGACGGAAAAGACAGGTGAAAAAACAAAAAAAATAGAAACTTGGCAAAGCGGTTATTGGTCTAATAAATACAAAAAAGAACACTATGATATTGACGCTGAAAAAATAAAAGAATATTTCCCCACCGACTATGTTATTAATAATATGCTTGAAATTTTTGGCAATTTGTTTGATGTCAAATTTGAAAAAGCAAATATTGATACTTGGCATAAAGATGTTGTTGCCTATAAAGTTATTGATAACGAAAAGAAAGAAATTATCGCCTATGTTTATATGGATCTTTATCCTCGTGACGGAAAATATAAACACGCCGCTTGTTTTGATTTAGTCAGCGGTAAATTGTTAAAAGACGGAACTTATCAAAAGCCGTTTACGGCGATTGTCGCAAACTTAAATCCCCCCTCTAAAGATACTCCTTCTTTACTTAAACACGACGAGGTTGAAACCCTTTTCCACGAGTTTGGGCATGTCTTGCATAATGTTTTAACAGAGGCAAAATATTCTTCAATTTCCGGCACAGCAACAAGTATGGATTTTGTGGAAGTTCCTTCCCAAATGCTTGAAAATTGGGTTTGGCAGCCGGAAGTTTTAAAGAAAATTTCTAAACATTATAAGACGGGCGAACCTTTAAGCGACGAAACTATAAACAAAATGATTGCCGCAAAACAATATGCAACGGGTTCTTTTTATTTAAGACAAAACTTCCTTGCCCAAATTGATATGCGCTATCATTTGACTAAGAAGAAAATTGATTCCACGGAATATTGGTCTAAATATTCTAAAAAAATCAGAGGGCATAAGTTAAGAAAAGGGGCTTACCCTCAGGCGAGTTTTGATCACTTAATGGGTGGCTATGATGCCGGGTATTATGGCTATTTATGGGCCGAAGTTATCGCTCAAGATTTCTTTAGCGAATTTGAAAAACACGGCATTTTTAATAAAGATATCGGCAAAAAATACCGCAAAGAAATTTTGGCCGTCGGTGGCAGTTATGACGAAGAAGAACTGGTTAAAAATTTCCTCGGGCGTAAAGTGTCAAATGAGCCATTCTTAAAAACCATTGGGTTTTAATAAAAACCTTGCTTTTTATCTCTTAAAGTGGTATAACATTTTTAGAGAGAAAAAAGGGGTATTTTAAATATGAGAACCAATCCTCATGTTTTAGAAGTAAATGCAAAAATCTGGTTTCATCAAATGAAAAGAGACTTCGGCCGTTCTATCGTAACCTTGGCCGATATCCCGGAAAGTTATATCGTCAAATTGAAATCCGCCGGATTTGATGCTTTTTGGCTTATGGGCGTGTGGGAAGAAAGTTTAACTTCCCGTCAGATTGCCCGTAACGATGGCCCCATTAACGATTACCTTAAAAAAATTGTGCCTAATTATACGAAGGAAGATGTTTTTGGTTCACCTTATTCTATTTGTTCTTATAATGTCGATAAATATTTAGGCACCAATGAAGATCTTTTAAAATTTAAAGCAAAACTTAACGAAAATGATATTTCTTTAATTTTGGATTTCGTCGGTAATCATTTTTCCGTAGATCATCCTTTAACTTGGCAAGAGCCGGAAATGTTTATTTCTTCTAAAGAAGATCCCGGTGATAGTAAACTTTTTTATCAAAATAAAAACGGCGTTTGGATTGCCCACGGCAAAGACCCTTATTTTGACCCGTGGACAGATAGCGCACAACTGAACCTTTTTAATCCTAAAACAAGGCAAATGTTGGAAGATTATTTAATGCAAATTGCCCCCCTCTGTGATGGCCTTAGATGTGATATGGTTATGCTTATGCTAAATAATGTCCACAGAGATAATTGGGGCAAATATCTTAAATTTGATACTCCAAATGAAGAATTTTGGCCCGGAGCAATACAAAAAGTTAAGGAAAAATACCCTTCCTTCACTTTTATTGCCGAAGTTTATTGGGGGCTTGAGGCGGAAATTCAATCTCTCGGTTTTGATTTTACTTATGATAAAATTTTGTATGACCGCTTATTATTCTCTAATCCAACCCAAATTGCAGCACATTTAGGGGCAGAACATCTTTATCAAAAAAAGACTTTAAGATTTATCGCAAATCACGACGAAGAAGTCCCCCTTGCTGCTTTTGGTTCTAAAGAAAGATCTTTTGCAGCAGCAGCCGTTGCCTATACTTTATCTGGGGCGCGTTTATTTACGGCCTCTCAACTTTGCGGTGATAAGTTCCGTTTGCCAATACAATACCAACCTTTAGTTAGGGATGTCGATATTGAAGTTAAAACCTTCTACATGAAGTTTTTAGATATTATTAACCATCCTTGCTTCCATGGCGGTCAATGGGCTTTAAAATCGGCAAAATCTTGCGACGGGCAAAATTTATCTTATCAAAATATTTTAACTTGGACTTGGACTCAAAATACTACTTGCAAAGTTGTAGTAATTAATTATAGTGCCGAGCAATCAAAATTTAGAATTTGTGTAGATAAGCTTCCTAAGACGGAAAATATTTTCTTAAAAGATGAATTTACGGGAAGTATGATTTCTTCTTCTTATGAAGAATTAAAGAATAAAGGGCTTGAAATTGAAATGGCTCCTTATGAGTTTAAAATATATTCCGTTGATTTTTGAAAAACAATAAAAATGTCGATTTTTCGGTGCTTTTTCCGCAAAACTATAGATTTGTTTAACTAAAATAGGAGATATGATGGAACAGACGCTTTTAATTACTGGTATTTTTGCTTTTATTTTTGCCAAAATTTCTATATATTTAAAAAATAAAAAGAAATTAGATAACAAAAATAATTTAAAAATATGGGCTTTTGCCGGTATTACCTTAGCAGGTATTTTAGCGTATTATATCTTCAATTTTATGGCTACTAACGGGGTTAGCGGTGGCCTTCCTATAAAACATACTATATTTCTTTGTGCGATAGTTTTAGGTCTTATTTATTGGTCTTACTCCCAAATAAAAAAAGGTAATAAAAAAGTTTATTCTACAATTTTAGATTGGGCAGAAACAATTTATTTTGCTGCTTTTTTTGCTTCTATTGTTATGTTCTTTTTTGTCCAAGCTTTTAAAATCCCTTCCGGCTCTATGCGTAATACTCTTTTAGAAGGGGATAATTTGTTTGTAAATAAAATAGTTTATGGCTTTAGACTTCCTTTTATGAAAGATAAACTCGTAGAGTTTAAACCTATAAAAAGGGGGGATATAATTATTTTTAAATTTCCAGCTGAAAATAAACAACAAATAAATTGTGGTGAGAGCCAATATGGCAGAGATTTTGTTAAAAGAGTTATTGGACTACCCGGTGATAAAGTAGAACTCCGAAATAAACAACTCTATATAAACGATGAGCTTATGCCTACGCAAGATTATGAGGTTTATGACGACCATCTAAGAGAAGAATATATGGTTAATATTCCCCAAGAAGAATACCAAAAAATGTGGGAAAGCCGAACTTTAGAACATACCTTAGGCCTTTATTTGAGAGATTATTTCGGGCCTGTTATTGTCCCACAGGGGCAATATTTTGCTATGGGCGACAATAGAGATTTTTCTTGCGACTCTCGTTTTTGGGGCCCTGTCCCTAAAGAAAATATTAAAGGCAAAGCTTGGCTTTTACATTGGCCTTTAAATAGAATCAGATTTATCAAATAATACTTATTTTGTTTTCACGTGAAAATTTTTAATAAAATAAAAACTTCTTTCTAGTTTTCACATGAAAACTTTTTACCCCCCCTTTTTTTATATAATGCTTGACAAAAGACATTATATTATGTTTTAATATTAGTAAGGAGAATATATGGCAGAAATAGTTTGCGTAGCAAATCAGAAAGGCGGTGTTGGTAAAACAACAACTTCCGTCAATCTTTCATACGCTCTTGCCTGTTTAGGACAAGAGGTTTTACTTATTGATTTAGACCCGCAAAGCAACGCTAGTTCCGGCGTTGGCGTTGTGGTAAAAGAGGGGGAAAAGTCTGTATATAATTTACTTACAAAAACCGCTCCTTTTAGGGAAGTAGTTCGCCAAACAAGCAATGAACTTTTAGATGTTTTGCCCGCTAGCAAAGATTTAGCCGGTGCGGAAGTTGAGTTCGTTAATATACAAGGTAGGGAAAAGGTTCTAAAAGAAACCCTCAGCACTATAAGAAATATGTATAATTTTATTATTATAGATTGCCCCCCTTCTTTAAGTTTGCTTACAATTAATGCTTTGGTTGCGGCCGATAGCGTTATTACTCCTATACAATGTGAGTATTATGCTATGGAAGGTCTTGCCCATTTTATAAATACAACCGGCAAGGTTAAACAATTTTTAAGCCCTAACTTAAAGGTTGATGGCGGTATTTTAACAATGTATGATGCCAGAATGAATTTGGCTAATCAGGTTAAAGATGAAGTTTCTAAATTCTATGGTGATAAAGTTTACAAAACCGCTATTCCAAGAAATGTTCGCTTGGCGGAAGCACCAAGTTATGGACAAAGTATTATAGAATACGATCCCTCTTGCAGAGGAACAAAAGCTTATATAGAACTTGCCAAAGAGTTCTTAATTCGCAGAGGTTTTAAAGAAGAAGATTTGAGAGATTATAATTTAGCAACGGCACAAAATGCCGGCTTTGATTTTGGAGGTTAATTTATTATGAGACAGGCTTTAGGTAAAGGCCTTGATGCCCTTTTAAATGGTTCTAATATTGAAGGATCACAGGATAATGGTTCTAATACAAGAATACAAAGAATCCCTTTAGATAAAATTATTCCTAACCGCTTTCAACCCCGTAAAACTTTTAATGAAGAAAGTTTACAAGAGTTAGCACAATCTTTAAAACAACATGGTTTAACACAGCCAATAGTTGTTATTTATGATGGCGGCTTAGATAAATACGAAATTGTCGTAGGGGAAAGACGCTATAGAGCAGCAAAAATTGCCGGCTTTACTGAAATTGATTGCGTAGTTCATACTAAACTTGATGATAAACAAATGTGTGCTTTAGCCCTTATTGAAAATATTCAAAGGGAAGACCTCAACCCTATAGAAACTGCTTTAGGTTATAAGAGTTTAATACAAAAATTTATGGTTTCCCAAACAGAACTTGGCGAATATTGCGGCAAATCAAAAGCCGCTGTTTCCAATTCTTTAAGACTTCTTAATTTGGAAGAAAATATACAAGATGCTCTTAGAAATGGTGTTATAAGTGAAGGCCATGGCCGCGCTCTTTTAATGTTGCCAAGCGGAGCAAAAAGAGATGCTTTATTTAATAAAATTATCTCTTCAAAAATATCCGTTCGCCAAGCAGAAGCTGCGGCTCAAAATGCTTTGGAAGATAAACCTGTTAAGACAAATAAAAAAGATGCCGATATTGTTGCTTTTGAACAAAATTTACAGGAAGCACTTGGAACAAAAGTTGAACTTAAAACTTCCGGCAAAAGTGGCAAAAAAGGTATTTTGTTAATCCACTATGATAATTTGGAACAATTAGATTCCATTGCTGAAAAATTAAAAAGTAAACTTTTATAATTTTTAAAGGTTACTGATTTTTATAAAACCGCTTTTCCAAAAAGAAGGCGGTTTTATTTTTTTGTTTATAAAAAATAATTAAAAATAGTTATTTTATTGCTAAAAATCAAAAAATCTCAGTCGTAAAAAAACAATAATCCACAAAAACGGCTCTGTTTTTAATTTTTATTTTAATTAAATAAAACTGATTCAAATTTCATGAAAAATCAAAAATAAAGGCGTTTTTGGCTAAAAACCCCTATTTTAAGTGTTTTTTACAAAAAAGATATTTCTTTTTTTAAGCTTTAAAACAAAAGAATTAAATTTTAATAAATTTATAAAAGCGGGCCTATTGAATTTTTAAAAATTAAAATTTACAAAATAGGTAAAAAGACCCTTGTTTTATTTTTTTAAAAAATAACAAAAAAAACTATAATATAGTATGGCAAAGTTAGAAGATATACAAAAAAAGTTTGGCATAGGCACCTCGGATATAAAAGAAACGTTTTCGCCGCTAAATGGTATAAAAATTACAATGATAAGTGCGGCTTCTTACGGCAGCGGGGTTAGTGAAAGCGCAAAAACTTTGCACGATTATTTTGCCGAACTTGGTTTAAAAGTTTCTTGGCAAACGATAGAGGCCCCACAAGAATTTTTTGAAATATCAAAAAAGATTTCTGATTCTCTAATCGGCATAACGGAAATTTCTTCCGAAGAATTAAAAATTTTTAAAAATTTATCTTCTCAAATTAAGATTGATACAGATACCGATATTTTATATTTGCACGATCACCCTGCCTTAATTGCGGCAAGTTATTTTACGCATATTCCAAAAATTTATCGTTGTCATTTTGATATTTCACGCGCTTCATTAAACACTTGGCAATTTATAAAACCTTATATCAAAAAATGTCAGGCGGCAATATTTACTTTGCCAAGTTTCCACCGCGATTTAGAAACTTTTAAAAACAAAATTTCTTATATTTTGCCGTCCATAGATCCTCTTTCCGTAAAAAATACTTTTGCCACCCCGGAGCAAATAAAAGAAGTTTTTAATAAACATCAAATTTCTTTAAAAGAACCTGTCGTTTTGCAAGTTTCCCGTTTTGACAGATTAAAAGATCCTTGTGGTTTAATTGATGCTTTTAATCTTGTTCAAAAAGATTTTCCCTCAGCCCAACTTGTTATTGCCGGTGCTCTTGCGCCCGACGATACTAAAGCAGAACTTTGCTACCAAGAAACTTTGAAAAAAGCGCAAGGAAATAAAAATATAAAAATACTTTCTCTAAACAAACAAGATGCGCAAATTTCCGCTTTACAAAGCGGGGCAACACTTATTGTTCAAAAATCTCTTGCCGAAAGTTTCGGCCTAGCTATTACCGAAGCGCTTTGGAAAGCAAAACCCGTCGTTGCCAGCAAAGTGGGGGGAATACCTTTGCAAATTACCGATAGAAAAACCGGCCTTCTTTGCTCTGATGTTGAAACTTGTGCAGAGAATATTTTGCGTTTACTTAAAGATAAAGCCCTTGCCTTGCGTCTTGGCAAAAACGGTCAAAATTTAGTAAAAGAAAAATTTCTTATTACGCGCGAACTGAAAGAGCATTTAAAAATCTTTAAAAAAATACTACAATAAAATTAAGATGGGAAAAAGTCGCTTTATCTCAAAAAAAGATTTTGCCCTTATTAGCACTTTAGGAATAGAGTTTGCTTTAATAATGTGTCTTGGTACTTTTGGCGGATACTATCTTGATAAAAAGTTAAGCACTTATCCCTGGTTTTTACTTTTAGGTGCGTTGCTTGGTTTTGCTTTTGCTTTATATGTTTTAATTATGCACGCAAATTTAGCAACACAACTAGAAAAGACAGAAAATAAAAAATGATACAGGAAATTTTAGAACATCATATTTTAGATCATATCGTAGATATCAAACTTTTCGGCTTTGATATAAGTTTGACCCAACATACTTTATTTATGCTCGGTATTTCTATTGCTTTACTTATCTTAATACCTCTTTTTGCGCGTTTCAAATCAGGCCGTTTTAGAACTTTTATAGAGATGTTTGTTGAGTTTGTGCGTTCAAATATAGTTTTACCGAATATCGGCCCGCACGGCAAAAAATTTGTGCCTTTCTTTTGCACAATGCTAATCTTTTTACTCTTTGCAAACTATCTTGGTATGATGCCGGAAGCAAGAACAATAACAAGTAATATTTCTGTCACCGCCGGTATGGCAATAGCAAGTTTTCTTTTTATCGTTTTTTTGGGTATAAGGGAAAACGGCCTAGGCGGTTTTATTAAATCTTTTGTGCCGGGTGGTGTGCCTATATGGCTTATTCCCATGATGTTTGTTTTAGAAGTTTTCAGTTTATTTATTAAAACTTTTGTTTTGGCTATTCGTCTTTTTGCAAATATGACGGCAGGCCATATTATTTTGCTTGGACTTTTTTCTTTTATTTTCTTAGTCGGGCAAAAAAGTTTACTCGCAGGTTACGGCTCTAGCGTGCCTGTTTTGTTTATGACCCTTTTTGTTAGTATTTTAGAGTTGCTTGTAGCCGCAATACAGGCCTATGTTTTTACTTTACTTACGGCCATTTTTGCAGGTTTACAAAGCCACGCACATTAGGAGGATGTTATGGAACTTGAAGCATTAAAATATGTTGCAGCCGGTCTTGGGGCAGGTCTTGCCGTTATCGGTGCAGCCCTTGGTATCGGTAAAATCGGTCAAGCTTCTTTAGAGGCAACCGGTCGTCAACCGGCAGTAGCAGGCGATGCAAGAACAACAATGATTATCGCTGCTGCTCTTGTAGAAGGTGTTACCTTATTTGCTTTGGTTATTTGTCTTTTGATGACTTTATAGTATGAAAACTTTACTTGAACCCAATTTCGGTTTGATTTTTTGGACCATAGTGAACTTTCTTATTTTAGTTTTCTTACTTGCAAAGTTCGCTTGGAAGCCCATAATCAAAGCCCTTGATGAGCGCGAGGAAAAAATAAAAAATGATATTTCTTCCGCTCAGACTGCGCGCGAAGAGGCCCAAAAAATTCAAAAAGAAATTGAAGCAAAACTTGAAGATATTTCAAATCAAAGTATCCAAAAGTTAAAAGAAGCCCAAGTAATTGCCGATGGGGAAAAACAAAAAATTATAGACGAGGCAAACAAACAGGCCGGCATTATGATAGAACAAGCCAAGGCCGAAATTGATGCCCAAACCCAAAAAGCAGTTGAAACTTTAAAAGCGCAAATGGCAGATACAACACTTCTTGCTTTAAAAAAGATTATTACTAAACAAGAAGATGAAAAAACTTCCCGCGCACAAGTGCAGAAAGTTTTAAAAGAAATAGAAGAAAAAGCAAATAAATAATATGAAAGCCCAAAATACTTATTTAGCGCAAAAATATGCAAAGGCCTTTGACTTATGCGCCAAAAACACAAAGGAAGCAAAGGCAAACTTATCTTGCTATCAAAAAGCGTTAAAAAGTATTAAACAGGTAGAAGATATTATAAAAAATCCTGCTATTGCTTTTAATGTAAAAAAGCCATTGCTTGATAAAGTTTTAGGGCAGGATATCGGGGCTTGTTTTATAAGTTTACTTGTGGAAGAAAAAAGATTTTATTTAGCACCTTTTATAGAACAAGAACTAGCTTTACTCTTAGATAAAAGGCAAGGTCTAGCCCGTGTGCAAATAACAAGTGCTTTGCCACTTAATACTTCTGAGCAAAAGCAAATAGAACAAGTGTTAAGTAAATATTTTAATACTTCTTTAAACCTTTCCTTTAAAGAAGATAAAAATATTTTAGGCGGGCTTATTATTAAAAAAGAAGATGAAAGTATAGATGGCAGTATTTTAGGCCAATTAAAAAATTTAGAGCAAGCATTAAAGAGGTAATTAAAAATGGCAATAAGGCCTGATGAAATAACAGCAATAATAAAAGAAAAAATAGAAAATTGGAATGCTTCTACAAATATTAGAGAAGAAGGCCAAGTTATCAGTGTCGGTGATGGTATAGCCCGTATTTACGGACTAGAAAAAGCCGTTGCCGGCGAATTATTAGAATTTGAAAGCGGTGTTAAAGGTTTAGTTTTAAATTTGGAATATGATAATATCGGTTGCGTCTTAATGGGCTCCGATACTCTTGTTAAAGAGGGGGAAAAAGTTTACCGAACAGGCAAAGTTATGAGTGTGCCTGTGGGGGATGAACTTCTTGGCAGAGTAGTAAACCCGCTTGGCCTTGCCCTTGACGGCAAAACAGCCATAAAAACAAAAGAAACAAGACCTCTTGAAATTATTGCTCCCGGTGTTGTGGAAAGGCAACCCGTAAACGAACCTTTACAAACAGGCCTAAAAGCTATTGATGCCATGGTGCCGATAGGTAAAGGCCAAAGGGAACTTATTATCGGCGATAGACAAACCGGTAAAACGGCTATTGCTATTGATACAATTATCAATCAAAAACAACAAGGCAAAGAAGTTATTTGTATTTACTGCGCTATCGGCCAAAAACAAAGCACTGTTGCTCAGGTCGTGCAAACCTTAAAAGATTTTGGTGCAATGGACTATACTATTGTCGTTAGTGCAAGTGCTTCTGACCCTGCTTCGCTTTTATATGTTGCGCCTTATGCTGCTTGCGCTATGGGCGAATATTTTATGTGGCAAGGCAGAGATGTTTTAGTTGTTTATGATGACTTATCAAAACACGCTCAGGCCTATCGCCAAATGTCCTTGCTTTTAAGAAGACCGCCCGGCAGAGAAGCTTACCCCGGGGATGTTTTTTATTTGCACTCTCGCTTGCTTGAACGCGCTTGCCGTTTAAATAAAGAAAATGGTGGCGGTTCTTTAACTGCTTTACCGATAATTGAAACCCAGGCAAACGATATTTCTGCTTATATTCCGACAAATGTTATTTCAATTACCGACGGACAAATTTATCTTGATGCAAATATCTTCCGCTCTGGCAGAAAACCGGCTATTGATGTCGGTTTATCCGTATCCCGCGTGGGCGGTAGCGCACAGAAGAAAGCTATGCGTAAAGTGGCTGGCACTTTGCGTATTGACCTTGCCCAGTATCAGGAACTTGCAAGTTTTGCCCAGTTTGGCAGTGAACTTGATAAAGAATCACAATTTCAACTTGCGCGCGGTCAACGCTTAACGGAACTTTTAAAGCAAACCCAATATAAGCCAATGCTTGTTGAAGATCAAACTTTAGTTTTATTTGCCGGCACAAAAGGTTATCTTGATGAAATTGCGGTAAACAAAGTTCTTGCTTATCAGGAAGAATTACTTAATTTTGCCCGCGCAAAACACGCAGATTTACTTAAAGAAATCGCAGAAACAAAAACCCTTGACGGCGAACTTGAAAATAAAATTAAAGCAATTTTAGACGAATTTAAAACACTATTTAAAGGAAAATAAAAAGGAGAAAAACTTATGCCACAAAAAAAATATTTAGTTACAGGTGGAGCCGGCTTTATCGGCAGTAATATTGCTTGGGAGCTTGTTAAACAAGGCCACGCCGTTACAATCGTTGATGATTTTTCTTCCGGTCATTTTAAAAACTTACTCGGCTTTAAAGGCGATATTATTACCGCAAACTTAGCCGAAACTTTACCCCCGGCAGATTATTATGATGCTATTTTCCACGAGGCCGCCATTACCGATACCGATATTCACGACCAAAAATTAATGATGCAGGTTAATGTTGAGGCCTTTAGAAATATTTTAAATTATGCAGCTGATAATGAAATTAAAAGAGTTGTCTATGCTTCTTCTGCCGCTACTTACGGCAATGGTGCTTGCCCAATGAGTGTTAAACAAGATCCCGCACCGGAAAATATTTACGGATTTTCCAAAGCTATTATGGATAATGTCGCACGCGAATTTGCCGCCGATAACCAAGATATGAAAATCGTCGGTCTTCGCTATTTTAATGTTTATGGCCCGGGCGAATATTATAAAGGCAAAACTTCAAGTATGATTTATCAGCTTTATAATCAAATGAAGAAAGGCCACAACCCCAAAATTTTCAAAATGGGCGAACAACAAAGAGATTTTGTTTATGTCAAAGATATTATTAAAGCAAATATGTGTGCTTTAACGGCAAAAGATAGTTGTGTCGTTAATGCCGGCTCCGGTGTTGCAAGAAGTTTTAACGATATTGTTAAATGCTTAAATGCCGAACTTCAAACAACTTTACCGGCGGAATATATTGATAATCCTTATAGTTTTTATCAATTAAAAACAGAAGCAGATATTGCTTTAAGCAAAGAAAAAATCGGTTATACTCCCGATTGGACCCTTGAACTTGGCATACAAGATTATGTAAAAGTTCTTGAAGAAAGGAATAAATAAATGGAATCTTTACGCGATATCAGGCAGGAGATAAAATCAACCAAAGCAACGCAGCAAATTATGCTGACGATGAAGATGATATCTTCTGCCCGTATTCGCAAAGCTCAAAATCTTATGTTAGACGGGCGCCCTTTTGCACAAAAAATGGCCCAGATGATTGATAGTCTTCGCCAAGATATTCAAGCGCCCGATAGTATTCTTCGCAAAAATTCCGCCTATCGTTTTTTTGATAATACCGGTGCCGATAAAAACAGCGTTATGCTTGTTTTAATTACGGCAGATAAAGGTCTTTGCGGTGCTTTTAACGCCAATCTTTTAAGGGAAACTTTAAAATGGATAAAAGCCAACGAAGAAAAGGAAAAATATGTTTTTATCGTCGGCAAAAAAGGGCGTGATTTTTTAAGACGTCTAAAAATTCCGCGTTTGCATATTGTTGGCGAATTGATAGGTATTTTCCCAAAAGCTTCTTATGCTCACGCAACAATTATCAAAGATAAGATTTTACAAATGGGGCAGGAAAAAGATATTTCTGCCGTGCATATTATTTACAATGATTTTAAATCAATGGCAAGCCAAAAATTAGTCAGCAAAGATTTTCTGCCTTTTGATTTTGATGAAATTGAGGGCGATCAAGATATTTCCAATATAACTTTTGAGCCCAGTATGATGGCCGTTTTTTTAGTTTTAATACCGCGTTATCTTGGCGCAACTTTATATAGTTTCTTACTTGAAAGTCAGGCAGCCGAACTTGCCGCTCGTATGAACGCTATGGAAAGTGCCAGCAAAAACGCAGGTGAAATTGTTGATACTTTAAGTGTCAAATTAAACAAAGTCCGCCAGGCAACAATTACCAATGAACTAACGGAAATTGTCAGCGGCGCAAATGCTTTAAATTGAGGTTAAATTTATGAATACAGGCAAAGTAGTGCAAATTATAGGACCGGCGGTTGACGTCCAATTTGAAAAAGATTTACCGCGTATAAATAATGCTCTTGAAATTAAATTAAACGACAAGGAAACTTTAGTAGCCGAAGTTGCCCAGCAACTTGGCGATAATATTGTCCGCGCGGTTGCTTTAGGTCCAACAGATGGCCTTGCCCGTGGCACACAGGCCGTTGATACAGGTGCACCTTTACAAGTGCCTGTGGGGGAAGCTTGCCTCGGTCGTTTAATAGATGTTCTCGGTCAGCCAAAAGACCACAGAGGCCCTATTAAAACCAAAAACTATGCCTCAATTCACACTGCACCACCTTCTTTAGAAGACCAAAAAACAACACCTGAAATTTTTGAAACAGGTATTAAAGTTATAGATTTAATTGCCCCTTATATGAAGGGGGGGAAAGTCGGCCTTTTCGGCGGGGCCGGTGTTGGCAAAACCGTTATTATTATGGAACTTATTAACAATGTCGCGCGTCAGCACCACGGCAGTTCCGTTTTTGGCGGTGTCGGCGAAAGAAGCCGCGAAGGTAATGACCTTTGGCTTGAAATGCAGGAAAGCAAACTTTCCGATGGCTCAAGCGTTCTTGATAAAACAGTTCTTGTTTACGGCCAAATGAATGAACCACCCGGCGCAAGAGCAAAAGTTGCTTTAACCGCTTTAACTCAGGCAGAATATTTTAGAGATAAAAAAGGCCAAGATGTTCTTTTATTTTTGGATAATATTTTCCGCTATGTTCTTGCTAACTCAGAAGTTTCCGCTCTCTTGGGGCGTATGCCTTCGGCCGTCGGTTATCAACCAACTTTAAATACCGAAATCGGCGCCTTACAGGAAAGAATTACCTCTACTAAAAAAGGTTCAATTACTTCTATTCAAGCCGTTTATGTTCCGGCAGACGACTTAACGGACCCCGGTGTTGCTTCTACATTCACTCACCTTGATGCTACAACCGTTTTATCACGCCAGTTAGCAAGTCTTGGTATTTATCCGGCAGTTGATCCGCTTGATTCCACTTCCCGCATTTTAGATGCCAGAGTTTTAGGCGAGGAACACTATAAAGTAGCCCAAGAAGTCCGCAGAATTTTACAAAAATATAAAGATTTACAAGATATTATTGCCATACTTGGTATGGATGAATTAAGTGACGAAGATAAAACAACCGTTGCCCGTGCAAGACGCGTGCAAAAGTTCTTATCCCAGCCGTTTTTCGTGGCGGAAAAGTTTACCGGTGTTCCCGGCAAATATGTCAAAGTTGAAGATACAATTAAAAGTTTCAAAGGCATTATTTCCGGCGAATATGACCATATACCCGAGCAGGCGTTTTTTAACTGCGGCGGCATAGAAGATGTTTTAAAAAATTACGAAAACATGAAGCAAAAAGATGGCGACAAATAAAAAAATTCGTTTACAAATTACAACTCCGCAAAGACCTGTTTTAGATAAAGAGGTTGATTTTGTCGTCTTGCCCGCTTACGAGGGCGAAATGGGTGTTTTGCCCGGCCACGCTCCTTATGTGGCGATATTAAATTTTGGCGAACTTCGCTATACTATTGACAGCCAAGAAGAAACTTTTGCCCTAATGGGCGGACTAGCCGAAATTGCCAATAATGAAGTCAGCGTCTTTGCCGAAGATATCGCTCTAGCCCGCGAAGTTGACGAAGAAGCCGCCAAACAAAAAATAGCGCAAGCCAAGGCCTCTTTATCTGCAAAAGGTGCAGATATTGATATGGAACTAGCCGAAATAGAATTAAAGAAAGCCCTTTTAATGCTTAAAGTTAAAAACAAGAAAAAGAAATAACTTTTTGCTTCGGCTTTTGCGTTTATATTGCGTTGCTCGTTGCTCGCATATGCGGGGTTGCCACCCGCTCAAGATATGCTTCGCTCCTTGCGCCTTATCTAAACGCAAAATCCTTGCAAAAACAATTTGCTCTGTTTTAGAGTATAAAAAAGGAATTTTGTTATGGAAAACAATTTAATACCCCCGATTTCTTATGAAAAACTCGTAAAAAAATTAAAAATAATAAAATTTTTCCTATTTTTTACAACTATTATTTGTTGTGTATTGATTTTTTTTATAATTAATAATCTTTCCGAAAAATCTTTTTGGCCTTTTTTCATAGTTTTATTTTTAATTCTTCTTGTTGGGGTTGTTTTTTTACTTTTAGGAGAATTTAATACAGCAATAGTTCGGGAATTAGCAAAATTTTATAATTGGCCTCAAGAAAAAACTAATAATGATATTTTAAGAGTTGCTATAAAAGATTTCAAGGAAAGAAATGAAGCTCCTGAACATGTTGTTGAAGATTTAGAAAAGTTTAATGTATACAGTATTAATCCTTCAATGACAACAGAGTTCTTATTAAAAGGGCATTTTTGTAATAGAAACTTTTGCCTATATCAGGTAGATATTGTTGAGCTTAGCCGTTTGTATACAAGATATTTGTTAATGAAAACAGATCCAATTTTTAATTTTAATAAAACTATCTTAATTAGACCTAGACAAATTTTTTCTTTGGGGCTGGGAAATTTTATAAAGCAGAAAACTCTTAAAGAAGCGCAGGTTAATACTCACAATTTATTTAGAATTTATACAGATAATTTACAGGATATAGATAAGGATATATCGGCAAAATTTTTAGAGCAATTGTGCTTATATGGTAAAAATGTTTGTAAAGATGTTTTGATTTTAATTACTCCTAAACATATATTAATTACCAAGATATTCCGAGTAGTTGATATTTCTTCGTTTTTTTTACCAGTAAAAAAATGTATTCTTAAGCAAAGACAAAAAGCAGAAGATTTTTTAAAGTTGTTAGACCTTATAAATCTTTTAGAAAAGAAATAAATAAAAAATGTTTTAAAACAAAAACGCACTCTTTTTACCGAGTGCGTTTTTTATATCTTATAAACTTATTTTCTTAATGGTCTTTTTATTCTGCTTGGCTCAAGTTTAACAACATCTCTAAAATATTTTGGCCATTTGCCAAGGCGGCCTTCTTTACTAACGCAAGCAAGCGAGGTTGTTCCTTCCGTCAGCAATTTTCCGTCTTGGTTAAAAATCTGATATTCATAAACAAGTCTAACTGCGCTCATTTCAATAGGGTAGGCCTGCACATCAATCACGTCCCCATACATGGCAGGTGCGCGGTAAAAAATCTCTTGATGGTTAACAACAAAATAGCAATTATCTTGCATAAGTTGCTTAACGGTTAAACCCATTTTTTCAAGTTCATAAGTTCTTGCTTCTTCAAAAAATCTTAAATAATTTGCGTGGTAAACAACACCGCCGCAATCGGTATCATAGTAGTAAATATTTCTTTTCATAAAGCCCCCAAAAAATAAAAAA
This sequence comes from Elusimicrobiaceae bacterium, assembly GCA_017534965.1. Lineage (GTDB taxonomy): Bacteria > Elusimicrobiota > Elusimicrobia > Elusimicrobiales > Elusimicrobiaceae > Proelusimicrobium. The sequence continues at coordinate 157,164 of JAFXVA010000008.1, forward strand.
ATTAAAAAATACCTCTAAAAATATCATATCATTTTATGCTAAAATAATCTTATGAGCAATCAAGAATCAAATAACTTTTTAAATATTATAATTTTATTATTTCTTGCAGTGGTAATTGCATACCCTGTCAGTTCTTTTATAAAGAACAGAAGCGATTTATCAACAGCAATTACGCCGGAACAAAGGGATTCTTTTGTTTCCAATGAAGTTTTTAATCAAAACGCCCAAAATAATTTAACGCCTCTTGACCCCGGTTCTCGCGTAGGAGAAGGTTATAAAAGTGTTTCTTATGCAAATGACGGCCACGCAATTATTTGTGTTACAATAAACAATGTCGCTAATTTAACTAAAGAAGAATTTTATTCCGTAGGATACACTCCTTTTAGTTTACTAAATACCGTTCGGGCAAACATCAGAACACCGCAAGTTTTGGATGTCGTTTTTAATGATGATATTATTGTCGGCGCTTTTTTTGAAAGAGAATCTACAAAAAAAATATTAAACAATCCCCAAACTTTGCTTAATATGATAAGCCGTAACGATAAAGAAGTTTCCGATTTTATTAATCACCCTGCTTTTCAAGAAGCTTTATCTAGCAAAGAAGTTTTAAATGCTATTGCCGGCAGTCAAATGGTAGCAAATATTTTAGCAAGTCCAACCGGTAAATTCTTTTTAACTAATCCTGATGAAATTAAAAGATTAATTAATCAAAACGAAGATATAAGAAATTTATCTAAAAATGAAAACTTGCGCAATCTCTTACTAAATTTTGAAGGCACAAAACAGGCAGCACGCATTGCCCTTAATTAAACAAGATAGACAAATTTGGCAAAGTTAAAAAAATTTGTTATAATAAATATATACAGATTTTGCGGGCGTGGTTCAATGGTAGAACGCGACCTTGCCAAGGTTGAGACGAGAGTTCGATTCTCTTCGCCCGCTCCATTTAAAAGGCCTCTTTCATTAAGAAAGAGGCCTTTTGCTTTGGCTTTTTGGTAAATTTTAATTTTTTTCAAACTTCTGATACTCGGGCTTGCCAGCCCCTCTTGGTATACCTCATTTGAAAGAACCGCTTTTTTCTAAAAGAAAAAAGCTAATTAAAATTTCCACGGAAAATCCTCGCAAAAATCATTTGCTTTGTCTTACGGCTTTTTTGCTTACTCTGCTTGGCGGGTTTTAAACTCTTTTTATATAATTTATATATGGGAATATTCAAACTTGTTTCTCCTTTTAAAGCGGCAGCCGATCAGCCGCGTGCGATAGAGAAACTCTCTCAAAACATTTTAAACGGCGTAAAACAGCAAACTTTGCTTGGTGTTACGGGCTCGGGCAAAACTTTTACTATGGCAGGTGTTATAGAAAAGTTAGATAGACCTGTTCTAATAATGTCGCCAAACAAAGTTTTAGCAGCGCAACTTTACGGCGAATTTAAGCAATTTTTTCCTGAAAATGCGGTAGAATATTTTATTTCTTATTATGATTATTATCAGCCGGAAGCCTATATTCCCCAAACAGATTCTTATATAGAAAAAGACGCTTCTATTAATGAAAATATAGAAAAACTCCGTCTTAAAGCAACGCACTCTTTACTAACTAGAAAAGATACTATTGTTGTTGCCTCTGTTTCTTCAATTTACAATATCGGCTCGCCGGAAAGTTTTGAAAAATTAAGAATTTTCCTTCAAAAAGGCGCGCCGTTAAACCGCACTGCCCTAACCAAGCATTTAATTAAAATTTTATATGAAAGAAGCGAAATGGAATTTATACCCGGCACTTTCCGTCTGCGTGGTGCTTGTGTGGATATTTTCCCGCCCTATAGTCAAACGGCACTTAGAGTAGAAATTGAAAATAATATAATAAAATCTTTAAGCGAAATTCATGCTATAACAGGCCAAACTATCCAAGAATTAAAAGATGTTTGGCTTTCTCCGGCAAAACAATTTGTTTCCGAAGATGAAAAGTTATCTTTTGCCCTTGAAAGCATCCGTGCTGAAGCAAAAGAAAGAGAACAATTTTTCCTTTCCCAAAATAAACTTGTTGAAGCGCAAAGAATTAAACAGCGCACTAATTATGACCTTGAACTTTTGGAACAAACCGGCTTTTGCAGCGGTATAGAAAACTATTCACGCCAACTTGAGTTAAGAGAGCCGGGCAGTCGCCCGAATTGCCTTTTAGATTATTTTAGAAATTATAAAGATTTTGTTGTTTTTGTTGACGAATCCCATGTCGCTATTCCGCAAATACGCGGTATGTATAACGGCGATAGAGCGCGCAAACAAATGCTTGTTGATTTTGGCTTTCGGTTGCCAAGCGCGCTTGATAACCGCCCTTTAAAATTTGAGGAGTGGGAAAGTCTTATAAAAAATGTTGTTTTTGTTTCGGCAACTCCGGGGCCTTATGAGTTAAGCGTAAGCAAAAACAATATTGTAGAACAAATTATTCGTCCGACAGGTCTTGTTGATCCTCCTGTTAAAGTTTTAAAAACCGAAGGCCAAATTTTAGATTTGCTGGAAAGAATAAAAGCAAAAACCGCCGTCAAACAGCGCAGTTTAGTTTTGGCTTTAACCAAAAAAACGGCGGAAGATTTATCAAGTTTCTTGCTTGAAAAAGGCATTAAAGCGCGCTATTTACACAGCAGTATTGAAGCCCTAGACAGAATAGAAATTTTAAGGCAATTTGCCGCAGGGGAGTTTGATGTTCTTGTCGGTATAAATCTTTTAAGAGAAGGGCTTGATATTCCGCAAGTGGGGCTTGTTGCCATTTTAGAAGCCGATAATGAGGGCTTTTTAAGAAACCAAACAACCTTAATACAAATAGCAGGCCGTGCCGCCAGAAATGTGGATGGGGAAGTTGTTTTATATGCTCAGCGCACAACGCCTTCAATGAAGCAAGCTCTTTTTGAAATGGAGCGCAGACGCACTATCCAACAGGCCTATAACAAAGAACATAATATAACACCTCGCACAATTCAAAAAGCACAAGTTAAAATGGATGAATTTGAAAATATTTCAAAAGGCAGTGCTTTAAATGCAATTCATAGTGTGGAAGAGGCCTTGCCAAGTGCCAAGAACTTGCCAATGTTTGTTAAAGATTTAGAAAATCAAATGAGAGACGCGGCCGATAATCTTAACTTTGAACTTGCCGCCACTTTAAGAGATAAACTTTTTGAACTTAAAGATATGATGGCCCAAAACAAGAAAACAAAGACAATAAAAAAAGGAAAGAAAAAATGAATTTTAATTTTAGTTTGTCACAAATAATTGAACTTGAAGAAGTTCCTTCAACGCAAGATTTAGCAAAAGAACTCGCAAAAAAATCTACCTTAACTGATAATCTGGCAATTTGCGCGCAAAGTCAAACAGCGGGGCGCGGTCGTTTTGAGCATACTTGGCAAAGTAATAAAGGCGGTTTGTATATCAGTCTTTTATTAAAACCCTCTAAAAAAACAGCTTCTCTTGCAGAGTTAAGCATTAAAACAGGCCAAGCTGCAGCCCTTGCTTTAGAAGAAATGTATAATTTAAAAACCTTAATTAAACTGCCCAATGATGTTCTTGTAAAAACAAAAACTGGCGAAAAGAAAATTTGCGGTGTTTTAATTGAAAGTGCCGTTTCAAGCGATAAACTTGAGTGGCTTATCGTCGGCGTAGGTGTTAATCTCAATAATAAAGTTGATAAAAACTTAAATGCTATTAATGTTAAAGAAATAATTAAAAAAGAGGTTGATATCTTTGAATTCAGGCAAGTTTTTCTAAAACATTTTACTACAAAATATATTGAGTGGCAACTTTCCAAATAAAAAAAGCCCCATTTAAAAACGGGGCTTTTTCTTCTTTATAAAACTTCTTAATCGCCCATAATTTGTTTAACTTTATCAAGTAAATTTTTAGGGCTAAAAGGTTTTAAGCAAACACCTTTAACCATAGGTTTGCCAAGGAACATGTGTCCTGCTGTTTCCAAGGCAGAAAGTATAAGAACGGAAGTTGAACTTATATCATCATCTTTCTCCATTTCGGCTACAATAGTTTTTCCGTCCATACCGGGCAACATTAAATCAAGCAAAACCAAATGCGGTCTGATTTCTTTTATTGCGGGGATAGCATCTCTGCCGTTTTCGCAAATAGTGACCTCATAACCGGCTCTTGTTAAAATCATATTAACAAGTTCCATAATATCTCTATCGTCTTCTACTACTAAAATTTTCTTTTTCATATATTTTCCTTCCCCTTGCTAATCTTTTAATATTCTACTAAAATAAAAAGTAATATGAAAGACCCTAAATTTCAAGCTACTATATGGCAAACTTTAGTAAATTTTGCTAAAGAAAACAAATTTTTTAAACCGAAAGATAAAATCTTAGTCGGTCTTTCCGGCGGGGCGGATTCTGTCGCCCTCTTACATTTTATTTGCCAGCTTGCCAAAAAACAGCAATTTTATGTTTATGCTTGTCATGTGGATCATCAATTAAGATCAAACTCTAAAAAGGATGCTACCTTTGCCAAAGACTATGCAAAAACTTTGGGGGTTGATTGTGTCGTAAAAAAAGTTAATGTTAAAGCCCTTGCCAAAAAAGAAAAGAAAAGTTTAGAACACGCCGCAAGAACTTTAAGATATAAAGCTTTTGAAGAAGTAGCAAAAAAATTTAATTGTTCAAAAATTGCTCTTGCCCACCACGCAGATGATAATACGGAAACTTTCTTTTTAAATCTCTTACGCGGTACAAAAGCCAAAGGGTTATGTGGTATTCCCGTTATGCGTAAAGCAGGTAAAAGGCAAATTATAAGGCCGTTTTTATGTATTACGCGCCAAGATATCAAAAAATATTTAGCGCAATATAATCTTAAAAATGTGGAAGATCAAACCAATCAAGAAGATATTTATTTGCGCAATTGGCTAAGATTAAAAATTATTCCGCTTTTATTAGAAAAACAACCTTTGTTAAGGCAACATGTTTTATCTATAACCAAAGAACTTTCTAAGCAGCTAAAGCAGCAATAAATCCTATCATAAAACACAAGAAGAAGAAACACGCAGCAAAAGGTAAAACAAAAGAGCCCATAAAAGCAATCATGCTGGTACTTCTTGCTATGCCGTAAACTTGTTTTATAGCGTTTAAAACAAAATATATTTGTGCGGCTATTATTCCCAAAACGAGAAGAGGCACAAAAGGCAACATTAAAGGGAAAGCTTTTGCTATTAAAAAGCAAGGTATAGTTAAAGACCAAATTACCTGGGAAAGCCCCAAAAATATAAAAATACCTAAAGAAGAGCTTTGATTTTCCGTCATTTCAAGTAAGGTATTACAAATTGCAGCCAAAACAAAGTTTAAGATAATATTTGTAATGAACCAAAAAATAAAAGCAAAAGCAAAACCTACAATGGAACCTGTTGTATTAAACCCCAGTTTAATTGCGAAATATAAACTTATTATTCCAAAGGCATAGCCAAAACAAGCATAGGAAAGTTTTTTGCCTTCGGCAAGATTTTTTAGACAAATTTCAGGGTTTTGGATAAATTCTGTTAATATTTTCATATTAATATGTCCACAAATAATAAACTTTAGGTGTTGTGGCCTCTTCAATTTTCATATTGAATTTGCCTTGCACAGAACTAAACAAACTGCCTAAATCTGATAAAGAAGTAAAGTTTGCTTGGGCAAATTTTATATTTTTTTGTCCGGTTAAATTTTCAAGCACTTTTTTAGCTTCTTCTATTCCGCCTAATTCATCAATAAGACCAAGGGCTTTTGCTTGGCTTCCGGTCCACACGCGTCCATCAGCATAAATGCGCAATTTTTCTTCCGGAATATTCGGGCGGGATTTTTTTACAACATTAAAAAATTGTGCATAAGTATCATTTATCATATCTTGCAGGAGTTGTTCTTCTTCCTCAGTCATTTCTCTGTAAGGGGAGCCGATATCTTTATGTTTTGCAGATTTAATAGGTTTAAAAGAAACGCCTATTTTTTCAAGCAAAGGCGTAAAGTTTGCTCCTTGCATAATAACACCGATAGAGCCCGTTATAGTGCCCGGTTGGGCAACAATTTTATCAGCAGCAGTGGCAATATAATAACCGCCACTTGCGGAAATATCTCTAAACATAGCAACTACGGGTTTGTTTTTACTTTTAAAATAAGTAAGAGCGCTATAAATATCTTGAACAGAAGCAACTGTTCCACCCGGAGTATTAATATCTAAAAGTAAAGAGTGAACATTTTTATTTTCGGCTAATTCTCTTATTTTTGTGGCAATTTGGCTTGGACTTTGAGAAGAAGACCAAGAAGAATTTTGCCCTTCTTGTATAGTTCCGCGTATTTTTATTACAGCCGTTACCCCACCGCTATAGTTTTCCTTTTTAGAAAAAGATTTAATTCCGCTTTCTATTTCTTCCCCATCATTATAAAGTTGCCCGGGCGTAAAAACGATATAAGCCGCACTTATTAAAGAAAGACCAAAAAGGCAAATTAAAATAGTAAGCAAAGTATTTGTAAAGAAAGAACTTCTAAAAGAAGCAGGTTTTTTGTAAAAAATTTCTTCTTGTTTGAAACTAGGTGGTGCAGGGGGGACCCCTTGATTATTTTGATTATTAAAGTCTTGCATAAAAATCCTCCTATCTTAATTATATCAATAAATGATACAATTATCTTGTAGAATATTGGGAGGGCTTTTTATGTTTAAAGGTGTTTTAACGGCTTTAATAACGCCGTTTAAAGATAATAAAATTGATTTTCGCTCTTTAGAAGTTTTAATTGAAAGACAACTTGCCAGCGGTGTCAGTGGTTTTGTAGTTTTAGGAACTACTGCCGAAACGCCTGCTTTAAACGAACAGGAAAAAGAAGCTTTAATAAAATTTTGCACGGAAAAAGTTAATAAGAGAGCAAAAATTATTATTGGTGCCGGTAGCAATAACACACAAGCAATGCTTAAAAATTGCGAAATTTCTTGTAAATATGATCCCGATGGCCTTTTGATAGTTACGCCTTATTACAACAAACCTAACTTAAGCGGTATGATAGCCCATTATACCCTTGCTTCCCAATTTAATAAACCGATAGTTTTATATCATATTCCAGGCAGAACAGGCCAAAAACTTTCCATAAAATTTTTTGAAGAACTTTTAAATAATGTTCCTCAAATTATGGCGATAAAAGAATCTTGCTATGATATTTCTCATCTAACGGAAATGGCTGTTAAATTTGCTCCAAAACGCATAAATTATATTTGCGGTAATGATGATTTGTGGCCTGTCTTTTTAGGGCTTGGCTCACGCGCAATTATCAGTGCGGCAGCAAATACAATGGCCCCTTTCTTTGTTAAAGTTTATAATTTGTTTACAGAAGGTAAAACTCAAGAAGCGATGGCTCTTTTCTCTCAAGGATATTCTTTGATAAAAGCAAGTTATGCAGAGGTCAACCCAACTTGTGTAAAATATCTTTTATCTTTAATGAATCTTGCAAGTGATGAAGTTCGTTTACCTCTTGGATCAATCAGTGATGAAAATAAAAAAATGCTTAAGCATATTTACGAACAAACCCCACAAGGAATACTTTTATGAACAAACAAATTTGTGTTTTAAAATTTGGTGGCAATACTCTTGCCAATAAAGAAAAAATTTTACTTGCCGTTAAACTTATTAAGCAACGCTGGGAGGAAGGTTGTCTGCCTGTTATAGTTGCTTCTGCTAACGGCAATTTTACAGATATACTTTTGGATAACGCTTATAGTTTAAGTCCCGATCCTAATAAACGCGAACTTGATATGTTAATTACTACCGGCGAAAGAATAAGCGTGGCCCTTTTATCTATTGCTTTAAATGAGGCCGGGCTTCCTTCTGTTTCTTTAACAGGTTCCCAAATCGGGCTTATAACAACTTCTACTCACGCAGGTGCGCAAATTGTGGAAATTAAAAGCGATCGCCTTAAACGCGAACTAGAACAAGGCCATATTCCCATAATTGCCGGCTTTCAGGGTATTGGTCAAAACAAAGAAATTACCACTTTAAAAAGAGGTGGCTCTGATGTTTCAGCAGTATTTATTGCCTCTTTCTTGGGTGCAGACCATGTGGAAATGATTAAAGATGTTGACGGCGTTTACGATAAAGACCCCAATAAAAATAAAGATGCCAAAAAGTTAAACCTTTTAGATTTTGATGTTATGTATAAACTTGCCCTTGAAGGAGCAAATGTTTTGCATCCCGATGCAATAACTTTGGCTAAAGAAAAGGGTATTGAAATTAGAATAATTTACTATAAAACAGGTGTGGCAGGCACGATAATAAAATGATTAAAATAGCAATTTACGGAATAAACGGCCTTGTAGGTCGTTTGATGGAAGAACAATTAAAACATTTAAAACAACCCTATGAACTTTTAAGAGTTGGCAGTCAAGATAAACCCGTTGAAAGTGATATCGCAATTTTATGCACGGATGATGAAATCAGTTTCAAACTTGCGCAAGTTTTAAAAGACAAAACAAAATTTATTGTTGATATGTCTGCCAAGTTTAGAAATGAACCTGATATTCCTTTAGTTATACCGGAAATTAACCCCCACGCAATTACTAAAGAAACACAACTTATTTCAAGTCCAAACTGCACAACAACAGGGCTTGTAATGGCTCTTAATCCTTTAAAGAAGAAATATACCCTTGAAGAAGTTTTCTTTTCTTCTTATCAGGCAATCAGTGGCGGTGGTAAAAAACTTTTGGAAGATTTTAAAAATCCCGAATCTTTATACCGCGCAAATTGTGTTCCTTTAATTGGTTCTATTAAAGAAAATCTCTGGACGAGCGAAGAACTTAAAGGGCTAAACGAAACACGTAAAATTTTGGAACTTCCCAAAATAAAAGTGCGCTGTCATTGTGTGCGCGTTCCGGTGGAAGTTTCCCATAGTTTATGTGTTTCTTTGCGTGCAAAAGAAGCTTTTGATTTAAAAGAATTACCTTCTTTATTTGCCACACAAAAAGGGCTTGTTTACGATGAAAAAATTCACACACCTAAAGAAGTTGCCGGCCAGGAAGAAGTTTTTGTCAGCCGTCTTAGACTTGATCCGGAAGATAAAAATTATATTCATTTTTGGATAACTTTTGACAATCTTTTAAAAGGGGCTGCCTTAAACGGCAGGCAAATTGTTGCTTACTTAATGGAGAAATTTTTATGATAAAAGTTTTTTTAAATGGTTCAAGTGGCCAAATGGGCCAATTAATTGCCAAAAATATTGAATCTTACGACGATATGCAAATTGTCGGCAAAAAAGATAAAGATGTTTTTGAAAAAGGCGAACAATTTGATATTGTTATTGATTTTAGTTTGCCGGAAGGTTCAAAAGAGGCCTTTCAAATTGCAAAGCAAAACAAAGCAGCTTTTTTATGTGGAACAACTAATTTATCCCATAATTTTATACAGGCCTTAAAGAGCGAAAAAGAAATTCCTGTTTTTTGTGCCCCTAATGTAAGTATCGGTGTTTTTCTTTTTAGCCGTCTTTTAAAAGAAGCGGTGCAAAAATACCAAGGTTATAATTTTGCTTTGCACGAGGAGCATCACGCTAAAAAGAAAGATGCCCCAAGCGGAACAGCAAAATCTTTAGCCGCTTTTATAGGTTTTCCGGAAGAAAAAATAACATACGTGCGCAAAGGCAAAGTGCCTGGCACGCATAGTTTAACTATAACTTCTTCCGTAGGAGATGAAGAAATTTTATTACAACATAAAGCTTTAGACCGCAATTTATTTGCCTCTTCTGCAGTTAAAATTGCAAGGTGGCTTGTTAATCAAAAAGGCGGATTTTATACAATGGAGAATTTTGTAAAATGAAAATACATTTTGTAGGTATCGGTGGCGTAGGCATGAGTGCTCTTGCCCAACTTCACGCAATGAACGGCGATGAAGTCAGCGGTTCAGACCGCTTAATAAATAATGGCTTTACCCAACTGCCTATTTGGCAAGCATTAATAAAACTCGGCGTAAAAGTTTTCCCCCAAAACGGCAGCGCAATCACGCCTGATACAGATGCCGTTATTTTAACTTCGGCAATAGAACCTGATAATATTGAAATTAAAAAAGCAAAAGAATATGGCATTCCTGTTTTACACCGCTCTGATTTACTTGCAAAACATGTCAAAACCCATCACACTATTGCTGTTTCCGGCACAAGCGGTAAAAGCACAACAACGGCTATGCTTTTTGAAATTTTGCGCCAGGCCGGCAAAGAACCTTCTTTAATTACAGGCGGTTTTCTACTTTCTTTGCAGAAGGAAGGCTATTTCGGTAATGTCTATAAAGGCAAAAGTGATATTCTTGTTATAGAAGCCGATGAATCAGACGGAACTCTTGTTAACTATCACCCTAAAATCGGCCTTATGCTTAACCTTGCCAAAGACCATAAAGAACTTGATACTTTAAAAGGTTTCTTTAAAAAATTTAGAATTAACTGCGATAAATTTATTTATAACGCGGATCAAGCCGATTTGGAAGAAATCGGTAAAGGTGCTTTAACCTTCTCTTTAAAAGATGCCAACAATATCAAAATGGATGGCTTTTGCTCTACTTTTGAAATTGAGGGCGTGCCTTTCAAAATCAATTTGCCGGGCGAGCACTATATAAAAGATGCTCTTGGGGCAATAGCCGCAGCCCGTCAGGAAGGCGTTAGTCTTGAAGACTGCGCTATCGCGCTTGAAAACTTTAAAGGTGTTTGGCGCCGTTTTAATTCTATCGGCGTTAAAAACAAAATAGAAGTTATTGATGATTTTGCCCACAACCCGCATAAACTTGCCGCTACTTTAAAAGCGGCACATTTGCGCGGTAAAAGAGTCCTTGCGTTTTTCCAACCGCACGCTTTTACAAGCGTTCAACTTTTGCTTAAAGAATTTATTGACGAGTTTAGCGCAAATATTAAAGAACAAGATCACTTGTGGCTTGGCGAGATTTATTATGCCGGTGGCACAATTCCGCCTAATATTTCAAGCAAACTTATTTATGAAGGTCTTAAACATAAAGGCACACCCGTTAGTTTTTTAAGTGGCAGAGATGATACCGCCAAAGATATTGCAGCAAGTGCAAAGCCCGGTGATGTTATTTTGGTTATGGGCGCACGCGACCCGACATTGACCGACTATGCAAAGCAAATTTTTAATATGTTAAAATAACTTAGAGGTTTTTATATGAGTTCAAGAAGATTAGCCAGAGAATATGCCCTGCAAACTTTATATTATAGCGAAGCCGGCAAACTTACCCAAAATGATGCGGTAATGTTTGTTAATAGTTTCTTTGAAAATCTTGACGAACAGCACTTTGCTTTTTGTAAAGATATTGTGCAAGGCGTAAATAAAAACAAAAAAGAAATTGACGGAATTATTTCTTCTTTTTCAAAAAATTGGTCGCTTGAAAGAATGTCAAGCGTGGATAGGGCAATTTTAAGAATGGCAACTTACGAGCTTGTTTTTAGCCCTGATAAAACGCCCATTGCCGCTATTATTGATGAATCCGTAGAACTTGCCAAAAAATATTCTACCGAAAATTCCGGCAAATTTTTAAACGGCATTTTAGATAAAATCAAAACCAAAAGAAATGGATAAAAAAGAAGAGTTAGAGCAACTAAAAAAACAAATAGAGTATCATAATAATCGCTACTATAATTTAGATTCGCCGGAGATTTCCGATTATGATTATGATATGCTTTATGCCCGCCTAAAAACGCTAGAAAAAGAACTCGGTGTTCAAACTTCAAGTCCGACTCAAAAAATAGGGGGCGTTGCTTCTTCTTCTTTTGCCCCGGTTGAGCATTTAACACCGATGCTCTCGCTAGATAACAGTTATAATGCCGAGGATATTTTGGCTTGGCACGAACGCTGTGCTAAAGCGCTTGGTCGTGATGATTTTGAAATGATTGTTGAAAGTAAAATTGACGGCGTTTCCTGCTCTTTAAAATATCAAGACGGCATTTTAATTCAAGGGGCAACGCGCGGGGATGGCAAAATAGGCGAAGATATTACAGAAAACCTAAAAAATATCAAAGCAATACCCCACGAACTCAAAGGCAAACCGCAAGGTATTTTAGAAATCAGGGGCGAAGTTTTTTTAGATAAAAAAGATTTTACTTCTTTAAATGAGTCCCAACTTGATAAAGATTTACCGCCTTTTGCCAATGCTCGTAATGCCGCTGCCGGTTCTATCCGTCAGAAAGATCCTCTTATAACAAAAAGTCGTCCTTTAAAATTTTTTGCTCACTCTTACGGCTCCGGTATAAATAATATTTCTTCTTTCAGCGGTTTTATTAAACAATGCCAAGAATTTGGCTTTCAAGTTTCGCCCGTAAGGCATACTTTTAACAATATTAACCAAGTAATAAATTTTTATAATGATTTTAAAGAAGGGCTAAAAAAACTTCCCTTTGATGCTGATGGCCTTGTTGTTAAAATAAACAATTTTAAATATCAAGCCGAACTTGGCCAAACGGCCAAAAGTCCGCGTTGGGCCGTTGCCTTTAAATATCCGGCCGAACAAGTTAAAACAAAAGTTAAAGATATAATTTTTTCAGTCGGCAGAACAGGCATAATTACACCGGTTGCCTCGCTTGAGCCGGTTGCTTGCGCGGGGGTGATAATTTCCTCTGCCACACTTCATAATTTTGATGAAATTAAACGTCTTGGCGTTCAAGTCGGTAGCGAAGTTATTATTGAACGCGCCGGCGAAGTTATACCAAAAGTTGTCAAAGTTGTATCAAATGCAAATACGGGTAAAGAAATTATTCCAAGTGTTTGCCCCATTTGCCAAAGCCCTGTTTACAGGGATGAAGAAGCCGTTGCCTACCGCTGTCCTAACCCTGCTTGTCCTGCGCAAATTAAGGGTTCTTTAGAGCATTTTGTCAGCCGTGATGCTATGGATATTGAAGGCTTTGGCACAAGTGTTATAAATCAACTTGTTGACGCTAAAAGAATAACAAGTTATAGTGATATTTATTCTCTTACAATTTTTGATTTAATGTCGCTTGAATTTTTCGGCGATAAAAAAACCGATAATCTTTTAAACGCCATAGAAAAAAGCAAAAAAACTCCGCTTGATAAATTTATTTTTGCTTTGGGTATTCGCCACGTCGGCTCTAAAACAGCAGAAATTTTGGCAAGACATTTTCAAAATATAGAAAATTTACAAAACGCTACTTTGGAAGATTTACAAAAAATCGGCGATGTCGGCCCGGTTGTGGCAACAAGTATTTTTAATTTCTTTAAGACTCCAAAAGTTCTAAAAGATTTAGAAAATCTAAAAAGAGCAGGTCTTGTTTTAACAGCACCTGCCGCAAAAAAGAGCGCAATTTTAGAGGGCAAAACATTCGTTTTTACGGGCGAACTGGAAACCTTAACACGCGCCGAGGCGCAAAACTTAGCCAAGCAAAACGGCGCAAAAGTATCTGATAGTGTTTCCGGCAAAACTTACGCAGTTGTGGCAGGCAAAGATGCTGGCAGCAAACTTGCCAAAGCACAAAAACTCGGCATAAAAATAATGACCGAGCAAGAGTTTTTATCTCTCCTAAACAAGCCGGAGTAATTCATGGAAAATAATGCCCCTGACAAAAAATATTATGAAGTTACAGATGTTAAAAGTCAAAAGAAATATCAAGTTGAAAAAAGTTTTTCTTCCTATGAGCCTATAAGTAAAAAATTAGATATTTTAAATTTTGACCCCAATCAATTTAACCGAGTTTATTATAATGAAATTGCTCTAATTCTCTTAGCCGAGCAGCGTTCTTCATCATCAGAAAAAGAAGGTCTTGCTCTTACAAAAAGAGTTTGTTGGACTCTTATGATAGGCAGCTCTTATTTTATTATTATGTGTTTTATAGCTGCGTTTACTGAAAAACAAGCAGACAAAAGACTTGCCGCTTTAATCTTTGGTATTATTTTTCTTTGTTCTCATATTGGTGTCTCTTCTTTTATGCTTTTTTCTGTAAGAAAAGTAGATAGATATTCTCTTAAAGAGAGATTCTTTTCTTTTTTCAATGTGAAATATTCAAGATATACTCATATTGAAAGGGAATACAACAAAGCGCATATATATGGTAAAACACTAAGTGAAGATTTTGATCTTGCAATGGAAAAAATGGCAGTAAGTTCGGTAAAATTTACAAACGATGAAGGTTTAACAATTCCTTATAATGACAAAACCCTTGAACTTGTGGAATTAAATGCCCGTATAGGCTCAAAAAGCCGCTTGCTGGTTTCTTATTTTATCAATAAAAATTTTAAGGGTGAAACAATAATTAAGCCTATAAAAGAAGCCTCAAAATCTAATTTTGCCTCAAAGCAAGAAGTTTATTTAGAAGATTCTGTTTTTAATAAAAATTTTAAAATATTTGCTGATGACCAAGTGGAAGCTCGCTATCTTTTAACTACTGCATTTATAGATAGACTTTTAAGTTTCCAAATGGCGCATAATTGCACTATAAGCGTTCTTTTTAGCAATATTAGCAAAAAATCAAATATATTTTTATGTATAGATTTTGGTAAAGATTTCTTTGAACTCCCAAAGGGCAAAGGTTGGATACACGATTCTTCACATTTCTATAAGATTTGTCAAGAAATAAGAGAAATAGCCGAAATTCTTGACGCTCTTAAACTAGACCAAGATATTGGGATGTAAAAGAGAAAAATTATGAACGAAGAACAAAAAAGTATAAATGTTTTTGAAATGTCAGGTTATCAGTTTAATAAGTATTTTTCTGATACTATTTTGCCAAATTTAATAGATATTGCTTCTGCTAATGTGGAATATTTTTCGGAACACGCAAAAAATAAAAAAATAGGTATAACTCCCCAGTTTGCGATTGGAAAATATCCTCTTTATATAGGGCTTTTTATAATGTTTTTAGTTTTGCCGAAGTTATTTTTAGTTTGTGTGGTAATATGGTTTATTGCGCAATTTTTTAAAAAAGATAAACCGAGTTGGAAAGATAAAAATGAAACCCTTAATGGTGAGATTAGGAAGAAAGTTTTTTCCTATTTCAATATCGACATAAAGCGCAATTTAGAGCAACATCCTTTTGATTTTCCTATGCTTAAGCTAATGGGAATAAGTGGCTATAAGGTGGAAGATGTTTTAGATTTTACCTATAAAGATTTGCCTATACAGATAAGTGAAACGCTAATTCTTGATAAGGGGCAGAATCCTCTTGCCTCTGTTATTTCTTTTTCCACAAAATTAAATAAAAATTTTAAAGGACGCACGACAATTGGCTATGCACCTCAAAATAGTGGCAGAGGAGGCCCCCCTTTAATACAAATGAATAAACAAGCAAATGCCAGCGCTCCAATTTATATCGGACAAAATTTTTCTTCTGTAGAGCAATCTTCCCAGGAAAGAGTCCTTTTGGAAGATGTTGTTTTTAATGAAAAATTTTATGTTTTTTCTTCAGATCAAGTGGAAGCGCGTTATCTTTTAACACCTACTTTTATGAATAGAATGTTAAAATATAACACTTCGCAAACATCTTGTATTACAACCGTGCTGTTTGATAACATGTTTTCTCCTACGGCAAATGTTTTCTTAACCATTTATACGGGCAAAGATTTTTTCGAAAATAGCGCAGATCCTTTAAGTGCCAAAGTTTATTGGGATATTTTACAGGACATAAAAGAAATTGTCCAAGTAGTAGAAGGTCTTAAACTAGACCAAGATATCGGAATGTAGGGATAATTTTATGATAAATAACGAAAACGATAATTATGAAATTATAGATATAAAGAATCAGGCAAAATATAAAGTTTGGCAAGAAACATCAGATAGAAAAAGATATAGTTCTGATTTAAGAAACCCGTATAACAATATAGATTTTTCTAATTTTGAAGCACAAAATTACGGCAAAGTTTTTAAAAGGACAATTTCCCCACAAGTAAAACAAAAAGAAAAATCAATGCTAGCTAAAATTATCGGCATACTTGCTATCGTTTATTTTATTATGTGGTTGATATTGTCGGCAGTGCTTTTTATGATAGATTTATTTGGTCCTTCTGAAATTCATTATTCCTTGCAGGAAGACACCTCTGTTTTTGCTCCTTTTATTGGGCTTTTTGCCCTTGTGTTTTTTATACTATCTTTATTCTTTTTATTTTTAGTTCCGAAATTTTTATTGGGTTTTTTTATACAAAAAGCTACGCCGAAGATCTCGGACGCTCTTTATAAAAGTCTTAGCAAACCAACCCTTGCAGATTTAAAGAAGAAATTTTTTAATGCTTTAAACATAGAATATTATCCTATTAATACGGTTTTATCTCAAGTGGATAATATAAGCGAACTCATGGCTAAAATAAACCCCGCTTACAAAAAATTTGTCAGAGCGGATGATTTTATTTCTCTTAATCATAATAATTTGCCTATTAGCATTGTGGAGTATAGATCAGTCGGACGCGAAGCCAGCAGTTGCGTTTTTATAGCAACAAAAATAAATAAGCATATTACCAGAGAAACTTTTGTAAAAGCAAAAGATTCTTCTATACAAAGTGTTTCTTTTTCAGATAATTTTTTGGTGCAATCTTTTAACCCGGCGGAAGCACGCACCCTTTTAACCCCTGCTTTTAGGGCAAGATTGTTAAAGTATAGAAAAGAGCATAATAATTGCCAAATTGATATTTTGTTTAGCAATAAAGTATCTGATAAAGAAAATATTTTTATTTGTATTCCTTCTCAAAAGAATTATTTTGAAATGCCCGAACAAGATTGGAAGGACGAAAGCAAGTCTTATCAAATCATCAGCGAAATAAGAGAAATTTTGCTTATAGTTGACGCCCTTAAACTAGACCAAGATATAGGAATGTAAAACTATGGTAGAACAAAATAAAAATACACAACTGCAAAAAGATATTTTTGATTTAAGCGAAGCGGAATTTATTTATTATTTTCAAGAAAAGATATTTTCTTTATATTGTAGTGTAAAAAACAAAAAGATATATCAAAAAGTAGCCGACCCTGCTAGTTGTTTAAAGTCTATTTTTTTTGTTTTTATTTCCATAGTATTATTAATTCTGTTATTTTGGTTTATAATGACTTCGTTTACTAATATGTCCTTTTTAATCGCTTTGACATCTATGCTGTTTTTAGCCTTTTGGTGTCGTATAGTTGCTAGATTCTTCATTAGCAAGATAAATATAATAAAAAAAGAAAGTCCAATTAGCGAAGAAGCTATTAACTTACATTTTAAAAAAGCAG
The DNA here is from genome assembly GCA_017534965.1 of Elusimicrobiaceae bacterium. Classification (GTDB taxonomy): domain Bacteria; phylum Elusimicrobiota; class Elusimicrobia; order Elusimicrobiales; family Elusimicrobiaceae; genus Proelusimicrobium. The sequence continues at coordinate 174,351 of JAFXVA010000008.1, forward strand.
TTTTTAATATGCTTGGTTTATCCCATGAGGATATCAATTTAGGGATAGATATGCGAGTTTTAATACGTTTTTATGATATCTTTAAACAGCTTTTTGGCCAAGTAAATGGAAATATAGAAGAAATTTTTACGGGTGCTTACCATAAAATACCTTTTACGATGGTCGAACAATTTAACGGCATTTCTCACGATGTCTTACTTATAACAAAAACATCAAAATCTTTTAAAGGGGAAATACAAATTGTCAGTTCTACAAGGCCGACACTTGGTAAGGGCTTCCAGCCGGTTAATTTGGAAGATGTTAAATTTTCAAAAGAGTATAATGTCTATGCTCAAGACCAAGTGGAAGCCCGCTATCTTTTAACCCCTGCCTTTTTGGAAAGAGTAAAAAGATACAGAAATGTAAAACTCTGTGATATGGAAATTGCTTTTTCTCAAAAATATCCGCAATTTGGCAATGTTTTTTTTCATATTAAAACAGGCATGGATATGTTTGAATTGCCCGCAAATAATATGGGTAGTAAAGAAGCAAGGGCCAAAGCAGTATATAATATTTTATTTGAAATAAAAGATATTCTTAGAATCGTAGATACTCTTAAACTAGACCAAGATATAGGGATGTAATTTAAAAAATAATGTTATAATATAAAAAAACAAAGGAGGTTGTAATATATGGGTGCAGTAATTTTACTTTTAATAGTAGTAGTTTCTGTTGCAACAATAATTTTATATTCAAGTTATGTCAAAGTTGTTAAAAGTGGCAATGCTGTCAGAGAAGCCAAATCAAGTATAGATGTTCAATTTAGAAAACGCTATGATCTTTTGCCTAATATTTTGACAATCGCCCAAAGATTTATGACGCACGAAAAAGAAATTTTTACAAAAATTACCGAACTTCGCAGCCAAGCAATAAATGCCCCTGCCGGCAGCCAAGAGGCCTTTGAGTGTAATAAAAAACTTGATAGCGTGCTCGGTCAGCTAAAAGTTTCTATGGAAAATTACCCCACTTTAAAATCTGATGCCACAATGACCCAAGCAATGAAAACTTATAACGAAGTGGAAGAACATATCGCCGCCGCAAGAAGATTTTACAACTCCGCTATTACTCAACTTAGAAATTATGTAATGATTTTTCCTACCAGTTTATTTAAAGGTTATGTGCAGGAAGAAATGCAAAATTCTTATTATGAAATAGAAGATAAAAATATGACTAAAGCCGTTAATGCCGCCGACTATTTAAAATAGTTTTGTAAAAACAGACAACAAAAAACCTTTGCTTTCATAAAAAGGAAGCAAAGGTTTTTTTATGATTAATTAATCTATTTGCGAAAAAAGTAATTTGTTTGCTTTTTGCCAAGATTTTTTCAAGTCCACTTTTTTATATTGTTTATAATTAAGATTATCGGAAACAATTTTAATTGATTTAATTTTTGGGAAAATCGTTGCCAAAATATATAATTCCATATCAAAAATGCCATTATGTTTAGATTTTTCCACAAAATCAGTTGAGGTATAGCATTTAACTTTTGATTTTTTATCAAGGGTGTAAGTTCTATCTTTAGCAAAGTTTGAAGGTCTTTCCCTGCCTGATTTGCCGACGACTACAACCTCGCCCACATCAAAAGCATTAGCACCGCAGTAGCCGATATTAAAAAACTTATCGTCTTCTTTAAAAACACCTTTTTTAAATAGTTTAATTATGGTTCTTAAGGTTGCATATTCGCCAAAACCGGTAATTATTATTTTTGCTTTACTTTCCAATTTTTTAGGTATTTTAACTTCCTTTGCTTCTAATTCTTCTGCTATAAAAATATAATTCATTTTTTAAATTTCTCCTTAATATTTTCTATTTCGCTCCGGCGGATTTTAATAATTCAATAATTTCTTTGTTTCCTATCTTTTCGGCATATCTTAATGGCGAAGTCGCAAAATTACAATATGGGTTTTTAAAATCTGCCCCTTCGTCTATTAACTTTTTAGTTGCTTCTAAATCTTCTCTTATAATGGCAGAACAAAAATCGTCTTTTACTCCAGCAGAAAGTTGCTTTTTAACAATATCTATACGCTTTGCTTTGCTAGCCATATGTAAATATATTTCTTTATTAATATCAGCCCCATTTTCTATTAAAATTTTTATAATTTCAGGATTCTTATCTTTCTCTAAAGCAATTGATACTACAGAAGGAAAATCTCCTAACGGGCAATCTAATATAAATATTCCTGGAGCATGACACTTATAGTATGGCAAATTGCCATCTGCTCCTTGTTCAATGAAATATTTAACTGCTTCTGTATTATTTGCTTTTACGGCATAATATAGAGGAGTGTAATGATTGTAATAAGCATTTATTCCTTCTTTTAAATTTAATTTCTTTAATTTTTCAAAATCATTTGCTTTAAGATATGCTTTTATTTTGGCAGCAGTAGAAAAATGTTTATAATAAAAATCATGAATTTCTACTCCGAAAATTAATAGAAGGAATAATATTATTCCAATTAAAAAAAGGACGAGTATAGTCTTAACTAAAAATATAAGAAATGAAAGAAATTTCTTCATAAATTCTCCTTAATGTTTTTCTTTTTAAAATCTGGGTGTATGCCAAAACGCGTAATACAAAAATCGTATTTTATCGGGTCCTTTTGGCAAAATTTTGCAAGAGAAGCGGAAATTTCTAAAGCGGTTTTCATATCGGTTTGATTGCGTTTTGTTAGGCCAAGTGCGCGCGCGTTTCTATGCATATGAACATCAAGTGGCACAATAAGGCACGCCGTCGGTATTTTGGTCCATAAACCGCAATCCACATTATCTTTACGCACGCACCAGCGCAAAAACAAATTTATTCTTTTAAGTGCGCTTTTTTTATCCGGGTCCGGCACTAGAGATTTTACATTCCCAAAAGAACGCAAGGTTTTGCAAAAATTATTTAAAGCAAATAAAAAATCTCTTTTCCCTTGCAAATAGAACTTATAAAAAAGATTTTCCAAAGATTTTTCTTTTTCCAAAATTGTTTTTATCGCAAAAAGGAAATTGACAAGTTCTTCTTCGGTCGTAAAGCGGTATTTAAAATTTTTAAAATCTTTTTTAAAATCTTGTTTTGTTTTGGTAAAAAGATATTTTTTGGGAGAAGATCCCATAACCGCAAAAATGCCCGTCAAATTTTTTATTATCTGCTTAACATTGCCGTAAGCAAAACACGCACTAATTAAAGCAACAACCTCTCTATCGCCGATATTTTTATATCGGTAAACAAACATTAAGGGGTCGGGTTCAATCAAATCAAAGCGGTTATATTTTTTATAAAGTATTTCCAAGTCCATTAAATAAATGTTAGCATATATGTATATGAAATTAAATGAACTCTTTGAAGATAACTCTTTGCCCGCAACGGAAATTACTGGCCTTACGCAAAACTCCGCCAAAGTAAAACCTGGTTTTGTGTTTTTTGCCGTCAAAGGATATAGTGTTGACGGACATTTATTTATTGACGACGCTATTAAAAACGGCGCCGTTGCCGTTGTAAGCGAGCAAAAATTATCTTTAAAAGAAGTTCCCTCAATTTTAGTTAACAATATCACAATTTCTATGGCGCGTGCCGCCTGTAAATTTTACAATTACCCGTCTGATAAATTAAAAGTTATCGGACTAACCGGCACAAAAGGCAAAACAAGCACCGCCTATTTAACGGAAAGTATTTTATTTGCTTCGGGTTTAAAACCGGCAGTCTTTGGCACAATAAATTATCGTGCAAACGGCGAGCTTATTAGCCAAGCGCCAAACACCACGCCCGAGCCACTTGTTTTAGAAGAGATGATAGATTATAGCGTTAAGCAAATTTGCGACACGCTTGTTATGGAAGTTTCTTCCCACGCTTTAGAATTACACCGCACCGAAGGCATAAATTTTGATATAGCCCTTTTTGCCAATCTTCAAAGGGATCATCTCGATTTCCACTTAAATTTTGAAAATTATTTCGCCGCAAAGGTTAAACTTTTTGATAATCTTATTTCTGCGCAAAATACCAAAAAAGAAAAAACCGCCGTCATAAATATAGATGATGAATACGGCAAAAAACTTTATAATTATTTAAACGGCAAAGTTAAAATTATCACTTACGGCATTAAGGAAAAAGCCGATTTACATGCCACAAATATTAAACCTTCTTTAGAAGGTGTTGATTTTGAAATTAACGGCAAAAAAGCGCATATTAATTTGCTTGGCGCGCATAATATTTATAATGCACTTGGTGCGGCTGCCTGTGCTTTGGCGCGCGGTATTTCTTGGGATGCAATTTTGGCAGGCCTTAACAATTTAAAAGGCGTTCCCGGCCGTATGCAAAGGGTTGACGAAGGCCAAAACTTTTATGTTTTTGTAGATTTTGCCTATACCAACGAAGCCCTTTTAAGAGCTTATGAAACTTTAAAACCCTATCAAAAGGGCCGTCTTATAACTATTTTTGGTTGCGGCGGTCAGCGCGATAGAACAAAAAGGCCACTTATGGGCGCAAGCGCCACCGCTAACAGCGATTTAGTTTTTTTAACAAACGATAATCCCCGTAAAGAAGACCCAAAAATTATTTTTGAAGATATTTTAAAAGGTATTAGCGATAAATCAAAAGTTATTTTAGAGCCCTCGCGCCGCGCGGCAATTCAAAAAGCAATTTCCGAAGCCAAAGAAAATGATATTATTATAATTGCTGGCAAAGGCCACGAAGATTATCAAATTTTACCGACGGGCAAAATACATTTTTCCGATACGGAAGAAGCAATAGAGGCAATAAAAAATGTTCAAGCACACACTTTACAAAAATAAAACAGCCGTAATTTTAGGTGCAGGTAAAAGCGGGCTTGCCTGCGGTTCTCTTTTAAAAAAGAAAGGCATAAAATTTTGCTATTGGGATGAAAACAAAAAACTTTTCCCCAAACAAGATATTTTAAGTTATGATTTTTTTATTAAAAGCCCCGGTATTTCTTGGCAAAATAAAGTTTTAAAACAAATCAAAAAAGCCAAAAAACCTGTTTTTAGCGAACTTGAAGTCGCAATTTCTTATTTACCCAAAGGCTGTAAACTTTTTGCAATTACAGGCACAAACGGCAAAACCACAACAACTACAATGCTAGGCGCAATTTTAAAAGAATATTGTAAAGAAGAAGGCAAACACCGCCAAGTTTATGTTGTAGGTAATATCGGCACACCGATAGCAAGTAAAATCGGTAAGATAAAAGAAAATAGTTTAGTTGTTGTTGAGGTTTCAAGTTATCAACTTGAAGATAGTTCTTATTTTAATCCGCACGCCTCGGCTGTTTTAAATATCACGCCGGACCACCTTGAACATCACGGCTCTTACAAAAAATATATAGAGGCAAAAGCAAAAATTTTCAAACATCAAAAGGCCCAGCAAGTTTTGGTTATAAACGGCTCTGACGTGGTTTGTTCTTCCTTTGCTAAAAAAGCAAAATGCCGCATTTTCAGTTTTTCAAGCACACCTAAAAAGATACTTAAAAGTGATGTTTTTTACGACGGAGATGAAATTATTTTTGCCTCCGGTTATCATATAAGGCCACCCAAAGATTTAATTGGCATACATAATATTGAAAATGTTATGGCGGCCTCTCTGGTTGCTTTTGCGTGCGGCGTTCACCCAAGCAGCGTGCAGCGCGCTATGGATAAATTTAAAAACATAGAACACCGCATAGAATATTTTGCTACCAAAAAAGGCGTTAAATATTATAATGATTCAAAAGCAACCAATGTTGATTCAACTTTAATTGCCTTAAAAGCACTTCAAACAGATAAAAAACTTTGGCTTATTCTTGGCGGTCTTGATAAAGGCGCACCCTATACTCCACTTGTTCCTGAAATAAAGAAAACCTGCAAGCATATTGTTTTAATCGGCTCTGCCGCGCCTAAAATTGCAAAAGAGTTAAAAAATCTCTGCCCTATTACAGATTGTAAAGACCTGCAAACCGCAGTAAAATTTATTTACAAAAACGCAAAAAAGGGGGATATTTGCCTGCTTTCTCCGGCGTGCGCCTCTTTTGACCAATTTAAAAGTTTTGAGCACCGCGGCAAAGTTTTTAAAGAACTTGTAAGCAAACTTAAATAAATTTTGGTATAATATAATAGTCCCTTTGGGACAGTTATGAAAATAAACAATAACAGAAGTAGTAAGGATCTTTTAAGAAAGAACGAACACATACGCGCAGAACAAGTCCGACTTGTTGACACAGACGGCAAAATGATAGGCATTGTAAGCCTTCGCGAAGCCCTCTACAAAGCGCGTGAAAAAGAGCTTGACTTGGTGGAAATTTCGCCAACGGCGCAGCCTCCTGTCTGTAAAATATTAGATTACTCCAAATATATTTACGAACAGGGTAAAAAAGAAAAGGACGCAAAGAAAAAACAAAAAGCAGTATCTTTGAAAGAGATTAGAATGAAATCTCGCATTGCGCCCCACGATCTTGAAGTTAAGGTTAAGCAAATAGAAGGATTTCTTAAAAAGAAAGACATGGTCCGCGTGTCAATCGTGTTCTATGGACGCGAAAACCAGCATAAAGACATCGGCCTAACGATGTTAGACGATATGAAAACCCGTTTAGCACCTGTCGGCGATGTTGATGGCACAATACAATCACAGGGCAACAGGATTTCAATAACCTTTGTCCCTAAAGTTTAAAGAAGAGGAATATAGTTAATATGCCAAAATTGAAAAATCATACCGGTGCAAAAAAGAGATTTAGAGTAAACGCCGCCGGTAAATACAAAAACAGAAAGGCCGGCAGAAGGCACTTACTCGCCCCTGAAAAGGCCAGCATCAAAAGAGAAAGAAGGCAATCCAGAATTATTGCCCCTAACTCTGCGGAAGGTAAAACTTTGAGAAAATACCTTCCTATGAAATAAGTTGGAGTGGTTGAAAAATGAGAATAAAATTTAGCGTCGCAAGACATGCAAGAAAGAAAAAAGTTCTTAACAGAGCAAGCGGTTATTACGGTGATAAATCCCGCCGCTTAAGAATGGCCACCCAACAGGTGGACAAATCTTTAGTCCATGCTTACAATGACAGAAAAGATAAAAAAGGAACTTATCGTTCCCTTTGGATAACCAGAATCAATGCCGCAGTCCGCGAACATGGTTTGAATTATTCTAACTTTATTAATGGCCTTACCAAAGCTAACATTACTTTAAACAGAAAAATGTTATCTGAAATGGCTATTAAAGACCCTGTATCTTTCAAACAACTCATTGATATAGCAAAGACTTCAGTTTCTAAATAGTTTTTATTTAGACCAAAAAAAATATTCCCCCGTTAAAAAACGGGGGAATATTTTTTTCTTCGGCTTTTTGGTAAATTTTAATATTTTTTATAAACTTTACCACCTTTTCCGCAATATTGGTCTGCAGTAAAAATTATATCTGTATCTGGTATCTGTTCTTGGCAAAGTTTTTGGCCCAGTTCTTGTGTGCTGCAACACCACTTTTCTGTTTGACTGGCAAATTTTCTTGCATACATAATATGTGGACTTGTTAAGGTACACGCTATAGTATTGCGCGCAGTATCATAAGTTATTACACAATTACCCCAATCAAAAGAAATCCTATTATTGTTTGAAGAAAAAGTTCCGCCTTCAATACTAATATCTAAAACACTTAAATCAAGGCTTCTTTTGCCATTTGCAAGGATATAAGTTTGCTGGGCTTGCCATATAGCATTTGCCGCAAAAAGCAACTGGGTAAATTTTGCTTTCGCAACCGCTTTTTGATATTGCGGAACAGCGATAGCCGCCAAAATACCGATAATCAAAACTACTACTAATATTTCTATTAAAGTAAAACCTTTTTTATTCATCATTTTATTTCTCCTGTTTTTTATTTTCTTATCATCCGTCATACCCGAGTGCTTGCCGCACGGGCACACCTTAGGTTTTGTTCTCTATCTTCCTCATCTCCGAGAGTTTTAGTCGGAGATCTTCTCCTGTTTCTAAAAACTAAGCGGAGGAGATGCCAAACAAAGACCTTTTGGCATGACGCTCTTTATTTTTTAATTTGTTTTTGGAGAATATAACAACAGAGCAAATGATTTTGCAAAGATTTTAAATTTAGAGCAGGCGCAAGCGAGGGAGAGTATACTGTGAAAGGCCGGAGGCCGAAGTATCCGACCGAGGTTGCAACGTACTATAAAGTTAAAAGCTGCCGCAAATAAAAAAACGGCTGTCATATTTTAGCCCTAGTAATAACCAAAATATAACAGCCGTGGCCTGCCGTTCTTTTATAAGAACGGCAAACACTCGGCACAAAACAAACGGGTAATTAGTCCGTTTGTCTTGTGCCTAATAACGCGCTGCTTTTGGACTTACTAGGAACTTTTGATTTCTCAAAAGCTAGTTTTGCTTTAGCAAAACCTCCAAAAACAGATTGAAATTTTATATAGACTTTCGCCTACTCTTTCAGTATAGCATATTTTTTATTTGCGATAAAAAACCTCTCATTTAGAGAGGCTTTTTAACATTAAATCACTAAAATTTATTTTAAAGTATGTACAAATTGCGGGTCAAATAAGTTTGGTATAAGTTGGGCGATACCTTCAATAGCAAATTGTGCGGCGATAGCACACAAAATAAGACCCATCGTTCTTGATACAATTTGCATACCGTTATGACCCAAAATTTTGCTTACCCAGCGTGATAAAGACAAGATTATCCCGATAATATAACAAGCAGCGGCAAGGGCCACAATCATAAAGAAAGTTGTCAGTCCGCTTTCACTTCTTTGTGAATACAAAATAACTGTTGTTATTGCGCCCGGGCCTACAAATATAGGTATGGCAACCGGCACAATAATACTGCCGAGTTTTTGTTTTGCCTGCATAAAAGGACTTATATTAGGTGCTTGGGTTTGCAAGGTTGAATCATCAAATTTCGGCTTACCGTGCAACATTCTTATACCAATCATCATAAGCAAAATTGCACCCGCTATTCTAAACGCGGGTATTGTTATACCGAAAATTCCCAAAAACGGTTGGCCTACAAAATAAAAGAAAGTTGCAATAACAAAAATTGTAACCGACATTAAACGTGCGAGATTTTTTTGAACTTCCAAAGTTTCTTCACTTACATGTTGCAAAAATATAGGCACATTGCCGATAGGGTTTAAAATAGCAAGCATTGCTATAAAAAAGTTTAATACTAAATGAAAATCTAAATGCATATTCTTATTTTTAATTAAAATTTGTTTTATCTATATTTTGTTTTCTCAAACTCACACATCGCTGCGCCTTTGAGGGTTAGCAAAGTGTTATATTTGCTCTATTGCGTTTGCCCGTTTTTATGATAAGAAAGCGAGGCAAAAAAGCGCAGGCAACTAGGCAAGTTGGCAAGATTTTTTAACAAAGCTTTCCATAAAAACGGCCAAACCCTGCGGGCCGCGCCCTTTTTGATTATCGCTTTATTTTTTTGTGCTTAATTAGATTAACTAAGCGCGCACAAAAGAAAGTTTGCGCTAATGCAAAAATTTCAGCGGCGCAAAGGCAAAGATAGCACTTTGTTAACCCTTAACCCTGCCGCGCATAAAGCAGTTTATGCGCTACTTCCATTTTTCTAAAGAGCAAATTCCTTCTAAATTACTTCATTAAAAATGGGCAGTACAGAATGTTCGCCTTCCGATAAAATTTCTGACGAAATTTTTCTGCAGGCCGGACTCGCGGTTTTTGCCTTGCTTCGCAAACAAAAACATCGCTCCGTCTTTCTCACCTTGTCGCGCATAAAGCAGTTTATGCGCTACTGCCATTTTTCTAAAGAGCAAATTCCTTCTAAATTACTTCATTTAAAATGGGCAGTACAGGGTTCGAACCTGTGGCCTTCCGCGTGTGAGGCGGACGCGCTACCACTGCGCCAACTGCCCAATGCTTTATTACTTTTTACTACTTTCGTATTTGGGCTTCGTGGCCAGCGCGTCCCCGCGTTCGGCGGACGATTTAATTTAGTAAGCACTGCGCCAACTGCCCAAAATACAAAAAACTACTCTATATATTCTATCATATTAAGAGTTTTGTAAAAAGACCTTTAAATATAAAAGTGCAATAATTGTTTTAGAATCTCTTATTTTTCCTTTTTTAATATATTCTAAACTTTGTTTTAAAGTAAGTTCTTTTGTGTTAACAAATTCATCATCATCTAAATGTTGCTTGCCTTTTTTTAAATCTTTGGCAAGAAAAATATGCAAAATTTCCGTTGAAAATGCTACTGAGGGGTAAAACGATAACATCTTTTTAAATTTTGTGGCGGAATAACCCGTTTCCTCGGCAAGTTCGGCTTTAGCGCAGGCAAGGGGTGTTTGTTTTGGTTTTAATTTACCGGCAGGTATTTCAAGCGTAATTTTGCCAATGGGGTAGCGGTATTGCTCCACAAAAATTATTTTACCTTCTTTTGTTAAAGGGACAACGGCACTTGCTCCCGGGTGCTTTGTATAAACGCGGCTTGCTTTTTGGCCGTTTATCAGTTTTACTTGATCTTCATAAAAACTTATAATTCCGTCATAAATTTTCTTTTGACTTACTTTCTTTTCTGTTAGTTTGCTATAATATTTAGGCATAGGTTTAAAAACTCCTTTCAAAGTTTTAATATATTTTATCTTTTTTGGTGTAAATATGGCGCAGTTTGTTCATCTTCACAATCATACAGAATATTCTTTGCTTGATGGTATGCTTCGCATTTCCAGCACAAAGCCGGGCTCTTTTTTGCAAACCTTAGCCGAGCAAAAAGTGCCTGCTATGGCTATGACGGACCACGGCAATATGTATGGTGCTCGTGAATTTTATAAAAACACCAAAGCCGTTGGTATAAAGCCAATAATCGGGTGCGAATTTTATATAACCCCTCTAAAATATACCCAAATTGATAAAGAAGTCAAAAATAATCACATAACAATTTTAGCCAAAGATATGCAGGGCTATCGCAATTTGATGGAGTTAAACTCTACTGCTTGGGTTGACGGCTTTTACTATAAACCGCGTATAGATTTTGATTTACTTAAAGAACATAAAGAAGGCCTTATAGTTTTATCTGGCTGTCTGCAAGGGCTTCTTGCGCAAACAGCTTTAAAAAAGGGGGAAGAAGAGGCCATAAAACTTGCTCTAAAATACCGCGATACTTTCGGTGCGGAAAATTATTATATAGAAATTATGGACCATGGTATTCCCGAAGAGCAAGCCGCCCTTAAAGTCCTTTTGGAAGTTTCAAAAAAAACAGGTATTCCTTTAGTTGCCACTAATGACTGCCACTACGAAAAACGCGAAGATTGGCAAGCCCACGATATTCATATTTGTATTGCCACCGGCAGCACTCTTGATGACAAAGAACGTTTTAAAATGGATACCCACGAGTTATTTTTTAAATCTCCCGAGGAAATGGAAAAACTTTTTAGTTTTGCGCCGGAAGCTTTAAAAAACACCCTTGAAGTTGCCGAAAAATGTAATTTGGAATTTAAAGAAGATGGCTTTGTTATGCCTGATTTTCCAATACCTGCCGAATTTAAAAATCATGCGGAATATTTGCGTCATTGTTGTGTAACAGGATTGAAAAAGAAATTAAAAACAGATAATATCCCCGAAGAGTATATGCAACGCCTTGATTATGAATTAAAAGTTATCACAGATATGGGTTTTGCCGTATATTTCTTAATTGTGGCAGATTTTATCGGCTTTGCAAGAAGTCAGGATATTCCTATAGGTCCGGGTCGTGGTAGCGGGGCGGGTTCTTTAGTCGCTTATAGTATTGATATTACGCGGGTTGATCCTTTAAAAAACAAATTGCTTTTTGAACGCTTTTTAAACCCTGACCGCGTAAGTATGCCTGATTTGGATATTGATATTTCCGATGCAGGACGTGAAGAAGTTATCAATTATATGCGCCGTAAATACGGGGTAAAAAATGTCGCAAGTATTATTACTTTTGGAACAATGAAAGCCAAACTTGCCTTAAAAGATACGGCAAGAGTTATGGGCTTTGAGCCCGCTGAAGCAAACCGCCTTTCCAAACTTATTCCTGAGGATCCTAAAGCCACAATTGCCGGCGCTATGGAAACTAATCCCGAAATTAAAAGTGAAATCAGCAAAAACCCAAAAGTAAAACAACTTTTCAATTATGCAACAAAAATAGAAGGGCTTAAAAGGCATACCGGCGTGCATGCTTCCGGCGTTTTGGTGACTAAAGAAGAAGTTACAAAATATACACCTCTTGCCAAGGGTTCAAAAGATATTATTACAACCCAATACGAAGGTAACACCGTTTCGGATATGGGCCTTTTAAAAATTGACTTTTTAGGGCTTCGCACATTAACCGTTATTGATAATGCTGTTAAACTTGTCAAGAAATTGCGCGGTATAGATATTGATATAGCAACAATTCCAACTGACGATAAAAAAACTTTTGAACTTTTAGATAAAGCCGAAACAACTTGTGTTTTCCAGTTAGAAAGCGGCGGGATGAAAGATCTTGTTCGTCGTTTACACCCTTCTGTTTTCAGTGATATTTCAGCTTTAGTCGCTCTTTACCGCCCCGGTCCTATGCAAAGCGGTATGCTTGATAGTTTTGTTAAACGCAAAAACGGACAAGAAAAAATTACCGTTGAGCATAAAATCCTTGAACCTGTATTACAAGAAACTTACGGCACAATGATTTATCAGGAACAAATTATGGAAACAGCCAAACGCTTAAGCGGTTTTACCCCCGGTCAAGCCGATACATTGCGTAAAGCAATGGGTAAAAAGAAAATTGATATTATGGAAAAATTCCGCACCAAATTTATTGATGGGGCAAAGGAAAATGGCTGTCCGGAAAAAATTTCTACTAAAATTTTTGATCAAATGGCAAAATTTGCCGAATATGGTTTTAATAAATCTCACTCTGTTGCTTATGCTTTGGTTGCCTATCAAACGGCTTATTTAAAAGCAAATTATCCGATAGAATTTATGTGCAGCGCTCTTACAAACGAAATTGGGCACAATGCTATTGGCTCTTCGGATAAAGAAAATAAAATTGTAACTTATCTAGAAGAAGCGCGTAAAATGGGTTTTGAAATTTTACCGCCCGATATTCAACATTCAGAAGAATATTTTAGTGTAGAAAAAACAAAAGACGGAAAAGAGGCCATAAGAATCGGCCTTATGGCAATTAAAAATCTTGGCGATGAAGTTTGCAAGAGTATTGTTAAAACACGCCAAGAAGGCGGTCCGTTTAAAGATTTTCTAGATGTTTGTTTAAGAATTGATTTAGAAACAGCCAATAAACGTTGTTTTGAATGCCTTATCAAAGCCGGTGTTTTTGATAGTCTTTACCCTGATGTTCCTGCGCAGGAATCACGCGCAAATTTACTTGCTAATTTTGAAAGATTGGTAGATAAAGCAAATACAATAAATAAAGAAAAGAAGGAAGCGACTTTCAGTTTATTCGGTGATGAAATTATAAATGTTGTTAGCACAAAAGAAGAAGAATTAAAAACTGCCGCACCTTTATCAAAAGCAATTTTACTTAACTATGAAAAAGAGGTTTTGGGCCTTTATTTATCGGGGCATCCTTTGGCAAAATATTCCCGTCATTTAGATAAAATTGTAAAAATGAAAATTGCTGATATAGAAAAAAACGCTATCCGCGGCCATGTGGAAGTGGCAGGCATTGTTTCCCGTCTTAAAAAACGCCAAACAAAAAATAAAGATAATTGGGCTCAAATGGTAATAGAAGATGAAGAGCAAAGTATTAACTGCAATATTTTCAGCCGAGCTTGGGCGACTCTTAACGGCAAAATAAACATAAATGATATCGTTATTGTTAGCGGGGATATTCGCGGGGATGAACTTTCCGCTAAACCGGAAATAGTTGTTTCTTCAGTGCAAAGTCTTTTAAGTATTATTGCTTCAAAAGCAAAAAAATTAATTATTCGTTTACCGGCAGGTTTAGGGCAAGAAAAACTTTTTGAGTTAAAAACACTTCTTAGTGCTGCCAAAGGGTTTTGCGAAGTTTCCTTTGTTTTTCAAGAGGGGACTAAAGAGACTTTTATCCGTATCCCAGAACGCATAATGATACATAAGGCCTTAATTGATTTCTTAGACGAGAATTTGCCCCCAAATTCCTGGGATTTTGAGTAATTTTTTAACTCTCTTCTAAGACTCTTGCCAAAACTCGACTAAAAAAACACTTGCATATTTTAAAAATATTTATTACACTTTTCTCATAGGGCAACTAGCCCCAATTTAAGTAAGGAGAAATACCATGGCAGAAAAAGTTACCAAACTCGGTGTTGAAAGAGAAGAAGGTTTTTTATATTACATCGATAAAGATGGCGATGTATCCAGAGTCCCGATGGCTCGTGGCGGCAAAAAAGGCGGCAAAGCAAAAAAAGTCGCAAAAGCCGGCATTAAAAAAGAAAAAGGATATCTCTATTTCTTAGATAAGAAAGGTGATGTCTCCAGAGCCAAAATGGTAAACGCAAAATAAGCGTTATATAAAAAATTTAAAGCCCCACTTCTTTTTAGAAGCGGGGCTTTATTTTATGCAGATTTTTTTATTTTACTTTTATAGCAAGCTTGCTATCAAAACCGCCGTGTCCATCTATTGCATAAGCGTGTCCGCCATAAGTTATATCGCCTTTTTCATTAAAGTTAAAAGCAATATGAATAACAGGTAGTGTCGGTTCATTATCTTTGCTTAAAACGGGGGTTATTTTTATAAGCAAATAAGAAGGTTCTGATGTTTTAGACAAGAAAAAGCTGAAATCAAAGAGATATTCATATTTGCCCAAAAAATCATTCCATTTCCAAGAAAGGGCGTTTTCCTCAATTTTTTGAGAAGTTTTTTGATCAATAAAAACATATTCGGCATCTTTAGCAAGTTCCAATTTGTAGTATTTAGTCTCGGCTGTTTCGCGGTGGTCTTCGTTAAAAAGCATATCTTGCAAATCAATTTTCTCTCCAGGGGCTATTTTTGTTGCTTTAAGAAACCCTTGAGTATCTTTTTCTATTTGTTCAGCTTTATTAAATTTTGTCATAGAATCCAGCGAGTCTTGATTAGCATGTTTTAACTCTTCTAATTTTTGCATAAGTTTGGCATCTTTAAAATCTTCTTTAATCGCTAGATTTAAAGAATCTTTAACTCCCTTAATAGGTTCTACTTTAATGCTGTCTTCCCCAACTTTAATTGCCCCTGCGCTTGCTTGTGCAAAAGCACTTGTGGCACATACGGATAAAATAAGAGCCGGTAAAAATGCATATAACATTTTTTTCATAAAATTTCCTCCTGGTTGCTACCTACTAAAAGTCTATAACTTATCTTTCACGTATTCAAGGGTCAAAAGGCCCAAATTCTATCTAGGTCTTTTATTCAATATATAAAATAGGCCTATGAAAGGTATTATTGTTAATTCCAAAAGCTTGCCCATCAAAGAAGATAGAGTTTTCTTCTTTACTGAGGTTAAACATAGCATAACTTACATGCCAAAGCGCTTGTTCTTTTTCGGTTGTTGCCGTAATAGGTTTTTCTTCGGGCCAGCTTTGCGTAGGGGTTAAAGTTATAAAGAGGCAATTTTTTTCGTCGTCTAATTTCATGTGGACTTTATAAAAATATTTACTGGAAATATTTTCCCATTTCCAAACAACATCTTTATCGTGAGTGGTAATAATTGATTTTTCCCCTTGCCTTAGACCATATAACAGCAGGTATTTACTTTTAGGCAAATTCAATTTGAAAGTTTTTTGTTCCACCTTTATATCTTTTCCGTCTTGTAAAACTATCGTATCTTCTAAAGTTATTTCTTTTGCATAAGAATAGTTTTCTTCTTGTGCATTATTCTTATCTGCGGAACTTTCTTTAGATTTTTCAAGTTTCGTTTTTAATTCTTTTAATATTTTTTGATTTTGTTTGTTTGTATCTTTGTTAATTCCTGCTCCAAGGAGCAAAAATAAAGAAGGCAAAACAATAAAAAATATTTTTTTCATAAAAATTCTCCTGCGTAAGTTAGTTAAAGTATAATACTTAAATCTAAAATATTCAAGGGTAAAAATTATTTTGCGTTAGCAATAGTCATGGCCGGCCCACTGCCTGCAGTAAAATATTTTTCTAAGGCAGTTAAAGTTTTTTCTAAGGCCTGTTTTAAAAGAGGTATTTCTTGTTTTTGAAATTTTGAAAGAACAAAATCTTTGCCTTCAAAAAAAGCGGGTTTTGGCCCGATACCGATTCTAAGACGAGCAATATTTTGCGAACCCATTTGGTCAATAATATTTTGCATGCCGTTATGTCCGCCGGCAGAGCCATTTAATTTTAAACGAATAGAACCAAGGGGTAAACTCATTTCATCAAAAATAATAATAATATTTTGTGGTTTAATTTTGTAAAAATTTGCAATGCTTGAAACTGCCGTTCCAGAAAGATTCATATAAGTTAATGGCTTAACCAAAAAAATTGTTTTGCCTTGCCAAGAAGTTTTTGCATATTCTGCTTTTGCTCCTTGCCAATTTTGCCAAGAGGTCTGTAAATGTTCTGCCAAGATATCAAGCGCCATAAAACCGGCATTATGGCGGGTTAAATCGTATTCTTTCCCCGGGTTTCCAAGCCCTACAATCAAATATGTTTCCATAAAAATATTTTATCAAAAATGTAAATATTGTAAAAATTTTATAAAATGCTAGTATGGTTATTCTTGAAGGCAAAACTTTAGCCGCGCAAATTAAAGAAAGTTTAAAACAAAGAGTGCAAAATATTACAGAAGCTCTCAATAGGCCACCGCATCTTGTCGGCATTAGTTGGCAAGGGGATTATGCGGGCTTTCTTTATTTGTCAAAAGAAGTTAAAGCCGCGCGTGCTTTAGGTATGCGTGCCGATATCGTTGAACTTGATGAAAATACAAGTCCTAAAGATTTTCTTATGCTTCTTGGTAAAGTTTACGGCGATGAAAATATTGATGCTTTGTTAATTCCTCGTCCTTTGCCCCCTGCTTTAAACGATTTAGATATAGCACCTTTGATTAATACTTCTCAAGATATTGATGGGGCTTCTTTAGTTTCTATGGGCCGTTTATTTATGTGTAAAACTTGGCAGCAGGTTAAAAATTTAGATACTTTTATTCCCTGTTGTCCTTTAGCGGTAATGCGTCTTTTGGAATACCATAAAGTTAATTTAGAAGGTAAAAAGGTAGCGGTTATAGGCAGAAGTAATACCGTTGGCGGTCCTCTTGCAAAAATGCTTACTTGCGCAAATGCTACAATAACTTTATGCCACACTAAAACAAAAAATTTAAAAGAGATTTTACTTAATCAAGAAATTATTATCAGTGCAACAGGCAATGCCCGCTTTATTAAAGCGGATATGGTTGCCAAAAATGCTACTCTAATAGATGTGGGGACAAATTTAGATGATAACGGCAAACTTTGCGGTGATTGCGATTTTGAAGCGATTAGCAAAACAAATTCTATTTCGCCTGTTCCAGGCGGTGTAGGGCCTTTAACACTAGCATGTTTGCTTGAAAATATTGTATTATCAGCAGAGAGGAAAATAAAATGAAACAAACCCTAATATTGGTTTTATCTCTAAGTTTTTTCAGCGGATGTTTGGGCGGACACACTACTTCCAGAGGCGAGGCCGCTTCTCCTTCAAGAAGCGAAAGCAAAACTTTTGCTGAGCATTATGAAGAGTTAGAAAAAGAGCCCGTTCCGACTAGAGAACAAATGGCTGCCATGCCTAATAATTTGCAAACAGCAGATGAAAGGGCAGCTGAAGTAGCAGCACAAGCACAAGCTGAAAGAAGGGGTGAACCTCCCTTGATTGAATCAAACTATATCTTCAAAGTGCAACCTAACAAAGGGGTTTATAGTTATGACCAACATAATCAGGTTTGGAAGGATCAGCGCACCGCTAGAGAATATAAAGAAACAAAAAGACTTTGGGCAAAACCCAAAAAATATAATGCTGCCAAATATTATGGCGAAAGCAGTTCATCAGAAGAAGTTAGTTATAGTGAGGATTAAATTATGAAAAAGACGGTTATTACTTTAATAGTTTTTATTATACTCGCCGTTGTTGCTTTTATACTTTTAAGCACAAGTGGCTTTCTTGGCGAAGATCTTAACCAAAAAGGGCAAGATCTTTCTAGTAGCTTAAGCGATATGGTCAATCAAGGCAAAGATGCTTTTGTTGAACTTACCGGCATTGGGGAAGAAGAAAAGAAACAACCAGAAATTCCTCAGGAAGATCCTAAAATTACAAAGTTTTTCCAACAATTAAAAACTGCTACTCCGGAACAACTTTCTAATATGGTAATGCAAGGCTTCCAACCTAGAAAACCTAATTTAGCAGGAGAACCGCCCATTGTTTACATGGCACGCTATAATAATAATCCGGAAGTTTATACTTTAATGTTAAACATCGGCGCAAGTGTTGCTCAAACCAATAGAAAAGGGGAAAACGCTTTAAAAGTTGCTATTGAACGTGGCGCACCTTTAGAAATTGTTCGTATCTTGTATGCTAATCAAGAAGAACTTGACGAACAAGCAAGACAAAGGAAAATTCAACAAGGCCCAGGGGCACAGGTTGTAGGTTCTTATTATCCTTCTATTGAAAATAGCACAGAAAAAAATGGCAGAATCAGAAACGGCAGAACTATTTATTATAACGGATATAAGAGAAACAGAAACTTACAAGGTCTTTAAGAAGTAAGCCGGTTTACAGACTGGCACCTATTTCAAAAAAATTAGTTTGGTTTAAGACGGGGTTGTCGCTGAAAACAGCATCAATCCCGTCTTTTTTTAATTGTTCAAAAAGGGCAAGGTTATTAACCGTATAAATAAAAACTTTTATCTTTCTTTTGTGACAGAAAGCAATAATTTCTTTATTTATTTTTTTATAACTTGTGTTTAAACTATAGGGGTTTAAATTCTCGATTTCCTGTTTATTAAAATTTTCGGTAAGACGGCCTATCTTTAATTTAGGTAATATAGTTTTAACTTTATATAAAGAAGGTAAATAGAAAGAAGAAACCAAAATGTTTGGGTTGTTTTCCTGTCTGTATTTTTTTAAACAAAGGGCAAGTTTTTCTTCTATTTCGGGATAAATGTTTTCATTATTTTTTATTTCAATATTTAAAAAACTTCTTTTATCTAAAATCTGTAAAAGTTCTTCTAAGGTGCAAATATTAAACTTTTTTAATTCTTCCAAAGAATATTCTTTAACAGGTTTTTGATTTATAGAATAATCGTGATTTAACACTAAAAAGCCATCTTTAGAAAGTTGGATATCTGTTTCAAAAGCATTTACGCCCATAGCATAAGCGGCTTTAAATGCTTGTAAAGTGTTTTCTTTAAAAAAGGCGCTTGCGCCACGATGAGCAATTATTTGCATAAATTTTGTTTTATTGAATCAAAAACTTCTTGCGGAACTTGTAAACCGGGGGCATTATCTCTGCCGCTTTTTTTGCCGTGATGATCACTGCCCGCACTGATAAGTAAATTGTATTTTTTGGCAAGTTTTAAAAGTTCTTCTCGCATGGCTTGTTTGTGGCTTGGATAATAAACTTCTATTCCGTCAAGACCGCTATTAACCCAAGCCGGGAAATTCCAATATTCTTGCACAATTCCCAAGTGTGCCATAAAAGCTTTTCCTCCGGCTTGTTTTATTATGGAAATAACTTCACAAACCTTCAAACCTTCGTTTGGCACATAACCTGGTTTCCCCGGTATTAAAAATTTTCTAAAAGCTTCTTGTCTTGAAGAAGTTATCTTTTTGTTTCTTATAGCATCTGCGATATGCGCTCTTGAAGCGACATTTCGGACAAGTTTAAAAACTTCTTCTTCTGTAATATTAACACCGGCTTCTTGCAGTTGTTTAATAATTTTTTTTGCACGGATATTTCGGTTTTCTCTGTTTTGTGCAAGGGCTTCCTTTAGAAGTTTATTTTGCGGGTCAATATTGTATCCCAGAATATGTAAATGGTCATGTTCGCAAGAACTTATTTCCACTCCCGGAACAAATAAAATACCTGCTTTTTTTGTTAATTCTTTTGCTTGGGGCAGAGCTTCAAGAGTGTCATGATCTGTAATAGACATGATTTGCACCCCTGCCATTAAATATGCATGCACAACTTCACTTGGGGATGAGGTCCCGTCTGAAAAAGTAGTATGTGCATGCAAATCTACAATAGGCATATTATATTTTTTCTACGGCAGTAATTTGCGGGAGAGCTTCTTTTAAATATTTTTCAATTCCGTTTTTTAAAGTTAAAGTTGCCATCGGACAAGAGCCACAAGCACCTTGCAAGCGCACTTTAACTACGCCGGTTTTTTCATCAAAAGAAATAAATTCCACATCTCCGCCGTCGGCTTGGAGCATCGGGCGCACTTTTTGTAAAAGTTCAACAATTTTTTGTTCCATAATTTTTCTCCTTATATATATAATAACATTTTATAAGCCATTGTTAAAATCCTTGCAAATATGCTATACTTTTTTTAGGTTGTAATTAAAGGAGTGTCTAAATATGAAAAATATGAACAAAGTAGTTTTTGCCTTTGTCGCAATGTTTTTAGCCGTAAACTCTTTTGCCGCTGCAAGATTTGCCAGCGTTAGCGTAAAAGAAGGTAATGTCCGCAAATGCGCAAGCACACAATGCGGTGTTAAATTTAAAGTTTGGAAATATACTCCGCTTGAAATGTTATCTGTTAGCAAAGATAAACAATGGGTAGAAGTTAGAGATTTTGAAGGGTTTACCGGTTGGATTCATAAAGATTTACTTTGTGAAACTCCCGGACTTAGCGCAAAAGTTGATGCCAATATCCGCCAAAACCCCAGTGGCTCTGCCGATGTCGTTTGGGTTGTGGAAAAGGGCTATCCTCTTAAATTTGTAAAGAAACAAGGTTCTTGGCTTAAAGTAACTGATGGCGAAGGCCTTACCGGTTGGATAAGCGCTTCTTTAACTTGGGGCTTTTTAGAATATAAGAAATAGGTTTTTATATGAGAATTTTTCTTATCATTTTTACTTTAGCAGTTGCCGCTTGGGGCACTTGGACTTTGAGCAAAGAACCCATTAACGAAGGGTTTAATTTGGCTGGCAAAGTTGAAGTTGCACCGCGTCTTTTAAAATCTGCTCAAGCAAATAATGTTTCTTGTTCTATTATCGTTAAGAACGAAGCAGATGTTCCCGTCGCAATTAAAAGAATAATTAATCCGCAGTTTCCTTTAGATTTTTCTATGGATAACAGCGATTTGTTGATAGAAGGTTACCAAGGAAATTTAAAAGTAGAAGTTCAAATAAATTCTCATGGTAAACTTGGTGTTTTACAAAGCGGTGATATTTTTAGCGAAGAAACAAAAACCTATGTTTCCGGTCAAAAAGATATTGTTCTTGTTGCCGATAAAATGATGGGTAAACCTACTTTAGCCGGCAATAACAATAGAGGAAATTTCTTTAGAACAGCCGCTCGCTAATATTTTTTTATAAAAACCCTGCTTTTAATTTTTATTAAGAGCAGGGTTTTTTATTCTCTAATTTTTACCATATAACTATAAATAATATATAATATATATATAGGGAGTTTTAGAATATGTGGGAATATACAGATAAAGTGATGGAACACTTTAAAAATCCAAAAAACGCAGGCGAAATTAAAGATGCTGACGCTACAGGCCAAGTCGGCAGTCTTGTCTGTGGGGATGCCTTAAAATTAACTTTAAAAATTGATAAAGAAACCCAAATTATTAAAGAGGCGAAATTTTTAACTTTCGGTTGTGCAAGTGCGATAGCCTCCTCTTCTGTCTTAACAGAAATGATTATCGGCAAAACTTTAGAGGAAGCTTCAAAAATCACCAATCAGGATATTGCCAGCGAGCTTGGCTCTCTTCCCGAAGAAAAAATGCACTGCTCTGTTATGGGTATGGAAGCCCTTGAGGCCGCCATCCAAAGTTATAAACAAGGCGGCAAACCGGTCATTTACGAGCAGGAAAGTTCTTCAAAAATTGTTTGCAAATGCTTTAATGTAAGTGAAGAAACTATAATTAAAGCAATTCATACAAATAAGCTAACAACAGTAGAAGATATTACCCACTTTACTAAAGCAGGGGGTGCTTGTGGTAAATGTAAAGCGGAAATTCAGCAAATTTTAAATAAAGTTTTAGCATGTGAAAATCCTATTTCCGCTAAGAAACAATTTAAAGATTTAACTATTGTTGAAAAAATAAAAGAAGTAGAAAAAGTTTTAAATGAAGAAGTTAAACCGCGCCTTAATTTAGACGGCGGAAGTATAGAACTTATTGATATACAAGGTAATATTATTTCCGTTCGCATGCTTGGTATGTGTGGTGGTTGCGTTAATGCCAAAAACACCATTAAATCTTTTGTGGAAAAAGTTTTAAAAGAAAAACTTGATTCTTCCTTAGAGGTTCGCCAAGCATGAAGGATGTAATTTATTTTGATAATAATGCAACAACCCGCATTGCTCCTGAAGTCCTTGAAGAAATGCTACCTTATTTTTGTGAAAAATATGGCAATGCTTCAAGTATGCACACTTTCGGCGGTTCCAATAAAAGAGCTATTGAAAAAGCAAGAGCAAATGTTGCCTCTTTAATAAACGCCGACCCTCAGGAAGTTATTTTTACTTCCGGCGGCACAGAATCAGATAGCACGGCAATATATTCTTCTATCAATAGTTATCCAAATAAAAAACATATTATCACTTCTGCAGTGGAACATCCTGCCGTTTTGGAAGTTTTCAAAAAACTTGCTTCCCAAGGTTATAAAGTGGATTTTATCGGTGTAGATACAAACGGCCGTTTTGATATGGAAAGTTTTAAAAAACTTATTGATGATAATACGGCTTTAGTTTCTGTTATGTGGGCAAATAGCGAAACAGGCACAATTTTCCCTGTCAAAGAAATTGCTAAAATTGCTCACGCCCGCGGCGCGCTTTTCCACACAGATGGGGTGCAGGCCCTTGGTAAAATAATAACGGATGTAAAAGAAACAGATGTTGATTTGATGTCTTTTTCTTCTCACAAAATAAACGGGCCTAAAGGTATGGGCGGTTTATATATCAAAACCGGCACAAGATTTTTGCCCTTTATGGTTGGCGGTCATCAGGAAAGATTACGTCGCGCCGGCACGGAAAATGTGCCAAGCATTGTCGGTTTTGGTAAAGCGGCCCTTTTAGCAAAAGAGCATTTAAAAGACACTGGCAAAATTGCTGCTCTTAGAGATGCTTTAGAGCAAGGGCTTACAAGTTCTATTGAAAACACCAAAGTTAATGGCGACACTCAAAACCGCTTGCCTAATACAGCAAATATAAGTTTTGGGTATATTGAAGGTGAATCAATTTTAATGATGCTTGATGAGTATGGCATTTGCGCTTCTTCCGGTTCTGCTTGCACTTCCGGTTCTCTTGAGCCATCTCATGTATTAAGAGCAATGCAAGTGCCCTTTCAATTTGCCCATGGCTCAATAAGATTTTCTTTAAGTAGATATAATACTATTGAAGAAGTTAATAAAGTTTTGGAGGTTATGCCAAAAATCGTCAGCAGACTTAGGGCTTTATCTCCGTTTAATCCCAGCACATTTAGTGCAGTAAAATAAAGAGGTTTTATGATTACAAATTTAATAGAAAAAGTTATCGGAACAAAAAGCGAAAGACAATTAAAAAAACTTTATCCTATTGTCCAAAAAATAAATGATTTAGAAAAAACAATAGCACCTTTAACAGATGAAGAATTAAAAAATAAAACTCAAGAATTTAAAGATAGACTCGCTAAAGGGCAAACTCTTGATGATATCTTGCCGGAAGCTTTTGCCGTAGTCAGAGAAGCTGCAAAAAGAGTTTTGGGTCT
The DNA here is from genome assembly GCA_017534965.1 of Elusimicrobiaceae bacterium. Taxonomy (GTDB): domain Bacteria; phylum Elusimicrobiota; class Elusimicrobia; order Elusimicrobiales; family Elusimicrobiaceae; genus Proelusimicrobium. Next base: position 198,191 of record JAFXVA010000008.1, read on the forward strand.
TCGCCATTATGATGTGCAATTACTTGGCGGTATGGTTTTACACCAAGGCAAAATTGCCGAAATGCGCACCGGCGAAGGTAAAACTTTAGTTGCTACTTTGCCTTCTTACTTAAATGCTTTAACAGGTAAAGGGGTCCACGTTGTTACTGTTAACGATTATCTTGCTAAACGCGATAGAGAGTGGATGGGCCCTGTTCATGAATTTTTAGGTCTTAGTGTCGGTTTTATTAGTCACGATATGGATAATGCCCAAAGGCAAGAGATGTATCAAAAAGATATCACTTATGTTACCAACAATGAACTTGGCTTTGACTATTTAAGGGATAATATGGTCGTCCGCGCACAAGATAGAGTGCAACGCCCCTTAAATTTCTGTATCGTTGACGAAGTGGACTCTATTTTAATCGATGAAGCAAGAACGCCTTTAATTATTTCCGGCCCGACAGATGATAAAACCGATAAATATTATATTGTTAATCGCTTAGTTCCGCAATTTAAAGTTCGCAAAATTACTGAAAGAGATGAAGTTAACGCTAAATATGCAGGCGAAGATCTTGCCAAAGGTTATGATGCTTTAATTGATGAAAAAAACCAAACTGTTACTTTAACGGATCAAGGGGTTGCCGCAGCAGAAAAAATGCTTGGTATTCCCAATTTGTATGATGATGTTCAATCAGAGTGGGTGCACCATATTAATCAGGCTTTGCGCGCCCATCATCTTTACAAAAGGGAAGATCACTACATTGTTAAAGATGGCGAAGTTATTATCGTAGATGAATTTACCGGCCGTCTTATGCCGGGACGCAGATGGTCTGATGGTTTACACCAAGCTATAGAAGCCAAAGAACATATCGCAATTAAAGAAGAAAACCAAACTCTTGCTACAATTACTTTCCAAAATTTCTTTAAACTTTATAATAAACTTTCCGGTATGACAGGTACTGCCATGACCGAGGCAAATGAATTTTGGACTATTTATAAACTTGATGTGGTTGAAATTCCTTCCAATAAACCTTGCCAAAGAATTGACTATCCGGATGTGGTCTTCCGCACAGAAGATGAAAAATTTGATGCCGTTGTAGAAGAAATTGAAAAACTTTGGAGAAAGGGCCTTCCCGTCTTGGTAGGCACGCGTTCTATTGAAAAATCAGAGCATCTATCCGAAATGTTAAGACGCAAAGCCATACCGCACAAAGTTTTAAATGCTAAATATCACGAGATGGAAGCCCAAATCATCAGCCAAGCCGGCAGAAAAGGCGCTGTTACCATTGCAACAAATATGGCAGGGCGCGGAACAGATATTGTTTTAGGCGGAAATCCTGTTAATAAAGAAGAACAAGAATTTATTGAAGCAAACGGCGGCTTAACTGTTATTGGCACAGAACGTCACGAAAGCCGCCGTATTGATAACCAGCTTCGCGGTCGCTGCGCAAGACAGGGAGATAAAGGTTCAAGCCGTTTCTATGTCGCATTAAACGATGAACTTATGCGCCTTTTCGGCAGTGAAAAAATTTCTACCATTATGGGCCATTTAGGTATGAAAAAAGGTGAGGCCTTGGAATCTTCTCTTTTGTCTTCCCAAATAGCCCGCGCTCAAAGAAGAGTTGAAGGCCATAACTTTGATATCCGCAAACATTTGCTTGATTATGATAAAGTTATGAATCAACAGAGAACAGCCGTTTATAACTTAAGAAATGCCATTTTAGACGGAGTTAATTTTAACGATAGAACGCACGAAATGATAGCTGAAACAGCAGCTGATTTATTTTATAAATTTTATAATGAAAAGCACCCCACCAGATCTGATTTTAACTCTATAAACACTCTTTTTAAGAGAATTTTTACTATAGATATTAATTTAGACAGCGAAAATATTAAAGGAAAGAAAGCCGATGATCTTTTGCAAGATTTAACAGATAAAGCAATAGAAGCTTGCAAACAAAGGGCAAATTACTTTAAAGAGCAAGGCATAGATTTTTCTGAAATTGAAAGAATGCTCCTTTTACAACTTTTGGACCAAGCTTGGAAGCAACATCTTTACGAACTTGACCAAATGCAAAAGAGTATTAATTTGCGTGCTTACGGCCAAAAAGATCCTTTAATTGAATATCAAAAAGAATCTTATTCTCTGTATCTTGCAATGATGAACAGGATCAGAGATCTTTTTGTAGAATATATCTTCCGTTTGCAGTTGCCTCCGCAAAGAAGGCCTGTGCAGCAAGTAAGACATGAGCAAACAAAAGATGCTCAAGGTCAGGAGATACATAAAATCGGGCGTAATGATTTATGCCCCTGCGGAAGCGGTAAAAAATATAAAAAGTGTTGTGGAAAATGAACAAAGAGGAATTAATAAATAAAATAAAAGAAATTTCAATTAAAACGTTTTCTGTAATAAAACAGAAAGCCCAAGAAGTTTTTGCTAATTTAAAAGCTAAATATCAAGCGGCAAAAGCTAAAAAAGAAAACTCTGTCAAACCTATGAATATTTATGAAGATAAAAATAGAGAGTTAAACCCTGCAACGGCTACTTTTTCTTTAAAGCCAATGTCTCTCAGCGGGCAAAAAGTTTCTATTAAAAGATCTTTGCTTTCTTCTTTGAAAGGTTTTTCTTCTCCTTTTAAGAATCGCCATATCAGTGGTTTTACTGCTGCAGTTTTGTTTTTAGGCTCTTCTGTTCTTTCTGCTTGGCTTTTAGGGCTAAGTTTTAATACGGAAGCTAAACCCTATTGTGCTTTTATAGCCTTTTTCTTAATAGGTTTTGCCATTAAAAATATAAAAACAGCAAAGGGAAGTTCCTTTTATGGTTTAATTACAGGTCTTTTATCCAATATCTTTATTTGCGGTTGGATTTATGATACGGTTTTTGGTGGCACGGCTAATTCTACAATGTCTTTGTGGGCTTTAATTGGTTTATCTTTAGTTCTTACAATTCCTTATATTCTTTTTGCTTTTTTCGCCTGGCAGTATAAACATAAAATTATTCTATATCCTTTTGCCAGTGCTTGCGCTTGGGTTGCTCTTGAAGTTTTGTTTCAACTTATTTCATATAAATGGATGGGCTTTCCTTGGTTTGTTTTGGGTTATACTCAATATGCAAATTTGGAACTTATTCAAATCAGTTCTGTTTTAGGTGTTTACGGTATTAGTTTCTTTATAGTATTTTGTTCTTTTAGTGCGTCTGTTGTATTAGGAAAGGATATAAAGTTTAAAGATAGATTCACAGGTTTTCTATTCATTGTAATTGCTGCCTTTTTATTTTTGGGTTATGGCAAAAAACAATTAGAAGCCGCTTCTCAACCTAAAGAAGAAAGTAAAATTATAAAAGTTGCTATCGTTCAACCCAATACTCATAAAGATATGTTTGAGGGCAATATCCAGGTTGTGCAACAAAAACTTAATAATATTGCTTATGCCTTACAAAATTATCCGGATTTAGATTTAGTTGTTTGGCCGGAAAGCACTTTGCCCGATTATTTAGAAGAAGGTTCTTTGAAAGATTTTATGGCACAACTTTCCGCTAATGTAAAAACCTATCAAATTGCAGGCGGTTCCTCTCTTGTTAAAGCAGATACTAAACAAGATAAAGAAACCGAAGATTCCGTCCAAGAGTTTGTTGCTGCCGGTTTATATCATCAGGGCAAACTAATAGATAAACATTATAAACGTAAACTTGTTCCTTTTGGCGAATATTTACCTCTTAATAAATATTTAAAAGATGTCTATGAAAAAAATGAAATCTCTTCTTTAACAGGCACTTATGTCAGTGGTAGTGGTCCTGCCAAAGTTTTTGTTTTACAGGGCGAAAAGGAAAGTTCTTTTGGTCCGCAAATTTGTTTTGAAAGTATTTTCCCTATTTTATGGCGTTTACAAGTTCTTAGCGGGGCAGAATTCTTTGTTAATCTTTCTAATGATGGCTGGTTCTTAAAAACTGCCGCTCCTTATCAACATTTACGCCTTAATGTTTTTAGGGCAGTGGAAAATAACCGCCCTATTTTACGCAGCACAAACAATGGCATTTCTGCTTATATAAACAATATCGGTAAAATAGAATATCATAGCACTCTTGATGAGCAAGATATTAAATTTATAGATCTTGTTTTGCCTTTAAACCAAAATAAAACTTTCTATTCCCGCTATGGCGATATTTTTGGCTTTTTATGTTTATTTTTAACTTTAATTTTTTCTTATAGTTGTTTAGATATTACAAAAGAAAATGATTGAAAATAAAGACATACAAAATCAACTAGATGATTTTACTTCCCGTTTAGAAACTATTTATAAAGTCCAAAATATTGCACAGAAACAAGAAGATTTAAAAAAACTGGAAGAGGTATCTTCTGCGCCTGATTTTTGGAATAACGCTGAAAAAGCAAAAGAAATTTCTAAACAAATAGATATTTTAAAAACAGCAATATCTTCTTATCAAGAATTAAAAAAAGAATTAGAAGATAATAAAACCCTTTTTGAACTTGCGCTTGATATGCAGGATGAAAAAGAACTTGAAAATCTTGCCTCAAGTTTAATTAATTTTGCCGCTAAGTTAAAAGCTTTGGAATTTAAAACAAAACTTTGCCACCCTAATGATAAATTAAATGCAATTGTCAGTATTCACGCAGGGGCAGGCGGCACGGAATCTTGCGATTGGGCTGATATGCTTCTTAGAATGTATACCCGTTGGGCAGAAGCACATGGCTATAAAATACATATAACAGATGTTTTACCGGGTGAAGAAGCTGGTATAAAAAATATAACTTTCTTTGTGGAAGGCCCCTTTGCTTACGGATTTTTAAAAAGCGAAAACGGCGTTCACCGCCTTGTCAGAATATCACCTTTTGATGCAAACAGCCGTCGTCATACTTCTTTTGCTTCTTTGGATGTTTTACCCGATATTGAAGACGATATTAATATAGAACTTTTAGATAAAGATTTAGAAATTACCACTTGCCGTTCCGGTGGGGCTGGCGGGCAAAATGTTAATAAGGTGGAAACAGCTGTGCGTATTCTGCATAAACCAACAGGCATAGTTGTTGCTTGCCAAGTGGAAAGAAGCCAACTTCAAAACAAAACGCGCGCTTTAAAAATGCTTAAAGCAAAACTTTATGAAATGGAACTTGATAAAAAGCGTAGTGAAATGGAACGCCACTACGGCCAAAAAGGTGATATTGCCTGGGGTCATCAAATTCGCTCTTATGTTTTTATGCCTTATCAAATGGTAAAAGATTTAAGAACCGGGCACGAAACTTCCAATATTCAAGGGGTTATGGATGGCGACCTTGACCCTTTTATGCAGTCCTATCTAGAATATACAGCAGGTAAATAATGAACGGGCTTTATATCCATATTCCCTTTTGTGTTTCAAAATGTTTTTATTGCAATTTTGTATCTTTCAAAACTTCGCTTTCTTTTCAAAAAAAATATATTAAAGAACTTTGCACAGAAATAAAAAACAAAAGAAACTTAATAAAACCAAAGACTTTATATATCGGCGGTGGCACGCCAAGTTTTTTAAGCCCCCAATTATTAACAGAACTTTTTAAAACAATAGAAAAAAACTTCGGTCCTATCAAAAATTTCAAAGAAAGCACTATTGAAGCAAATGTTGAAAGTCTTACCCCTGCCAAAATAAAATTATTTAAAAAATATGGATTTACCCGTCTTAGTCTTGGCCTTCAAAGCCCAGATAATAAATATTTAAAAATTATAGGCCGCGCACACACTTTGGAGCATTTTTTAAAAGTTTACACACTTGCCAAAAAATATTTTGATAATATTAACATTGATTTAATTGCCAATTTACCAAACCAAACTTTAGCCGAGTTTTCTGCCGGCGTTAAAAAAGTTATTTCCTTAAAGCCAAAACATATTTCTTTATACGCACTTGAAATTGAAGAAGGTTGCGTGCTTTATCAAAAAGGTTTTACTACCGATGATGATTTATGTTTAAAAATGCTAAAGAAAGCAGCTGCTTTGCTTGAAAATGCCGGATATACGCAATATGAAATTTCTAATTTTGCACAAAAAGGCGCGGAAAGTTTGCATAATAAAAACTATTGGCAAAGTGGCAGTTATCTTGGTCTTGGTGTAGCGGCTTCTTCTTATTTAAAAGGTGTTCGCTCTACTAATACAAGTGACTTAAAAAAATATTTAACACAAAAAAACAAAACGGCTTTCAGCGAAAAACTAACAGGCAAAGCAAAAGAGGGGGAAAGGATTATTTTGGCCTTGCGTATGTTAGATGGTTTTAAACCGACAAAAAAAATGCTTCAATTATTTAAGAAAGATTTTGATAGTTTAAAGAAAGAAAAACTGATTTTTTCAAAACAAGGGAAACTTGCCTTAACCGAGCAAGGCAAATATTTGGCAAATCAAGTTTTCCGTCATTTTGTGGAGCCGTTTTAATGCAAATAACAACTTTTAAAACAAAAATTTTTAAAGAAAAAGAAGATTTACCTTCTTTTATTTATCAGCATTTAAAAAAAGTGCCAAATAAAAGTATTATTGTAGTATCAAGCAAACTCGTGGCTCTTTGGCGTGGAACACTTGCCCCGCTGAAAGATAAAGATAAACTTATCAAACAGGAAAGCCAGCACTATTTAAAAACCGCACTTTGTTATTTTACAATTAAAGATAATATGGTTATGACAAATGCCGGCATCGATGAAAGTAATGTTAAAGGCAAACTTTTGCTTTTGCCCAAAGATTTATATAAATGCGTCGATGATTTAAGAAGAGAATTAAAGAAAAAATATAAAGTTAAAAATCTTGGTCTTATTATAACTGATAGTATGATTTTACCTCTTCGTTCAGGGGTAATAAATGCAGCTGTTGCCTATAGCGGTTTTAAAGGCGTTCAAAATAATATCGGCAAAAAAGATATTTACGGCAGAAAGTTAAAAACAACACTTGTAAACGCGGCAGATTCTCTTGCCACTGCTGCCGGTTTTTTGATGGGTGAAGCTGCGCAGAAAACCCCTCTTGCTTTAATACAAAATGCGCCTGTTATTTTTACAAAAAAATCTCGCAAAGGGGAAATGAAGTATCCTCTTAAATATGACTTATATTATCCTTTTTTAAAGAAGTTTTTTAAAGTTTAACAGAATAATTTAAAGCACCTTTAATTGCTTCAAGAGCGTAATTATCCGTCATACCTGCAATATAATCGCTTACAATTTGATTTGCGCTGGCGTTTTCTTTTATATAAACCGCTTTCATTGCCTGTAAATAGTGCGTAAACATTTTTGCTGTTTGTTTATGTTCTATGCCGTCAAGCAAAGTCCAGCCGTATTTTTCAAAAAGGGCTTTATAATAGTCAAATAATTCTTGCAGGGCTTTTTGCAGTTTTTCTCTGCCTTCTTTAATTGAGGGGTGGCCGTAAATATATTTGTAATTAAACTTTTTTAATTCGCCCATAATTTCAAACTTTTCTTGTGAAAAACCGATATAATCTTTATCTTTGGAGTTTTCGGTTAAATCATTAATTAAAGTGTTAATAATTTCGCCGTTATTTTGGCCTAGTTCTTTTCTGATAATCAAAGGAACATCTTCAAAAGTTATAAGTTTCTCTCTAACAGCGTCTTCAATATCTCTACCAAAATAAGCAATTTTATCGGAAATACGCACAATACATCCCTCATAAGTTGTAGGCAGATGTTTGCGGTCTTTAATTTTTTCAAGATCATTTAAAGTTTTGCTTGGTTTTAATTGGTTATTATAAAAATCCTCTCCGCAATGGCACATAATGCCATCTTTAACTGCGTAAGTTAAGTTTAGCCCTTGCCCGTAATTTGTTATATGTTCTACAACGCGGTAGCCGTTAATTTCGTGCATAAAAGTTTCAGGCGCAATTTTTTTGCTTATAGCACTTTCGCCTTCATGGCCGAAAGGTGCGTGCCCTAAATCGTGGGCTAGTCCGATTGCGTAAGCAAGTTCTTCATCAAGTTGCCAATTACCGGAAGTATTTAAACCTTTACAAATAGTTTTTGCAATAGTTGCCACGTGTAAAACATGTTCAATTCTGGTGCAGATATGGTCATTATCAGGGTCGGCAAAAACTTGTGTTTTACTTTTTAATCTTCTAAAGGGCTGGGAGTGAACTATTTTGGTTTGGTCCCTAAAATATTCTCCGCGCACATCACTTGTGGTCGGGTGTGTTCTTTTTGTATAAACTTCATTTGGAAAAGGATTTTTATTCATAAAAATATTATATATAATTAAAATATGAAGAAAAACATAGCAGTTTATCCAGGAACTTTTGATGCCGCTACAAACGGCCACCTTGATATTATTAAAAGGGCGGCAAAATTGTTTGATAAAGTTATCGTTGCTGTTTTGGTAAACCAAAACAAAAAAACGATTTTCAGCGTTAAAGAACGCCTTAAACATTTAAGAGAAATTACTAAAGATATACCTAATGTCGAAGTGGATTCCTTTGAAGGTCTTTTGGCTGAATATATGAAAAAGAAAGATTCTTGTATAGCGGTTCGCGGACTTCGCGCCGTCAGCGATCTTGAATATGAGTTTCAAATGGCTAACACAAACCGAGCTTTAAATAAGGAAATGGATACAATTTTTCTAATGCCGCGTGCGCGTTATACCTATTTAAGTTCTTCTATGGTTAGGGAAGTTTACTCCCTCGGTGGCCGCTTGCAAGATTATGTGCCGGAAATTGTTGAAAAAGCATTAATTAAGCATTACAAAAAATAAAGGAGTTTTTTATGAAAAGACATTTATGTTTATTATTTATTTCTCTTTTTGTTTTTGCCGGATGCGGCGAAACAGGGAAAAAAGTCGGAGCAGCTGCTTTAGCTGTTGGTGGTTTGGCTGTTTTGGCTGCAGATATTGCAGATGACTGGAATGGCAAAAATTTTGATGAATATGTTAGACTAAAAGGCGTTCCCACTTCCCAATATGCCGATTCCTCGGGCAATACAACCTATGCCTATGTAAAAATGTGCCCGAATAATCAAGGTCAGGAAGAAACTAATGTTGTAGTAGATAAAAACAAAAAAATTCTTGCAGTTAATCAAGTTAGTTCTTGCAAATAAAGTATAAAAATTATTTTTAAAATAAAACGCCCCTTGTTAAAGTTTAGCAAGGGGTGTTTTGCGTAAAAGATTTTAAGTTCTTTCAAATCTTTTGGCAATTTCGGTGGTGGTAAAGGTTAAAATTGTCGGTCTGCCATGCGGACAATGCAAAGCATCTTTGCATTTTTTAAGGTTTTCCATTAAAACTTCAACTTGTTCTTTATTTAATTTTTCACCGGCCTTAATTGCGCGTTTGCAGGCGCGCATTGCAATAAGTTTATATTTTAAATTTACCTCATCTGCTTTTAAATCTTGTGGCAAGGCAACAATGAAATCTTTTAAATCTTCCTCTTTAAATTGCAAGATATTTGGCACGCTGTTGACCATTAAACAAGTGGCGGAAAATCTTGTTATTTCAAAACCTATTTTCAAAAGAAAATCTTTATAATTTAAAACTTGCTCAAGCGTGCTTGAAGGCATCTGGACTGAAATAGGAAACATCAAAGGTTGGCTTGGCACATTACCAAGTTCAATTTCCTTAAAATATTTTTCAAATAGGACTCTTTCCTGTGCGGCGTGCTGGTCCACTAAAACAAGGCCTTGCGGGTTTTCAAAAACTAAAAAACTTTGGTGTATTTGCCCTAAATAATTATAAGGTCCCTGCCACCATTTTGGCAAGTCGGAAGATTTTTGTGTTAACTCCGCTTGCTCGTTTTGGCTTGATTGCGGCTTTGCGCAGTAATTTTTTCTCTCCTCAAAATCATTAACAAAAAGATTTTTATTTTTCTCGGCAAGATGTTTATTTATAATTTCGCTTAAATCTAAAGGGATTTCTTTTTGCTCTTCGTCATTTTGTGCTTCTTGTATAGGTTCTTTTTCTATTTGCACGGGTTTGCTTTCAAAAGAAATTTCTTCCGTTAAAGGCGTATTTATAACTTCTTGCTCGGCAAGCAAAGTTTCGGTTATTTTATTATAAAGAAAATTAAAGATATCATTTTCAAAGGCAAATTTAATATCTTTTTTTTGCGGATGAATATTTACATCAAATTCTGCGGGATTTATTGCCAAAAATATAACGGCGCAGGGGTGTTTTTCTTTTGCTCTATAGGGTTGATAGGCCTTATATAGAGCCTGCTGTAAAACTTTGCTTGTAACAGGGCGTTTATTGATAAAGAAAAACTGATTATCCCTGCTTGCGCATAAATTATTTAAAGGGGAAATAAACGCTTTAAAACCAAAACTTTCATCTTGGCAAAAGAGCAAATTTTTGGCAAGTTCTCCACCTAAAATTTTATTTAAACGCTTTCTAAGGCCCTCTTCCGTGTCCTCTTCCGCACTTAGGCGATAAACGCTTACCCCGTCGGTATTAACATTAAAAGTAGTATTTATATTTGCTAAAGCGGCTTCTTCAATAGTTCTAAGCAGGTGCGCCCTTTCCACATTATCTGATTTTAAAAATTTAAGGCGAGCAGGGGTATTAAAAAATAAATCTTTAACTTCAATAGTTGTTCCTTTAATGGCAGGGGCAGCAGCTTCAGCGGTAATTTCTCCGCCACAAACTTCTAGCATAGCACCGCCTTCCTTTTCACTCTGGCAGGAAGATATTTTTAATTTACTTACAGCCGCAAGAGAGTAAAGGGCTTCGCCCCTAAAACCAAAAGTATTTAAGTTGTTAAGATCGTCAAATTTTGTAATTTTGCTTGTAGTATGCCGTTTAATTGCTAAAGAAAGTTCTTCTCTTTTAATACCGCATCCATCATCATTAACTCTTATTAAAGTTTTGCCCGCCTTTAAAATATCAATATTTATAGTTTTTGCTCCAGCATCAAGACTATTTTCAATTAACTCTTTAAGAACGCCGGCAGGTCTTTCAATAACTTCACCTGCGGCGATTTTACTTGCAGTTTGCGGATCTAAAAGTTTTATACTCATTGAACTCTCTTTTTCCACTCCGTTAAAATTTGTATTGCTTCAAGCGGGGTAATTTTATTTGTATCTAAAAGTTTTAATTCTTCTAAAATCGGGCTAGAAAACAAATCAACAGGTGCGGCCTCTTTTTTGATAATGCCGGTCTGTTCTTTTTCGCCAAGGTCTTTAAGAATTTTTTGCGCTCTTAAAATGCAACTTTTCGGTAGGCCGGCAAGCTGGGCGACATGCACGCCATAAGATTTATCGGCTGCCCCTTCTTTAACTTCAAATAAAAAGTTCAGTTTTGTTTGACCCGAGGCATCTTTATATTCACTTGCATCTACATGGAAATTAGCAATTTTAGGATATTTTTGCGCAAGTTCGGTTAACTCAAAATAATGGGTTGCAAATAAAACTTTTGGCCCAAGACCTTGCGTTTTATAAAGATATTCGGTTATTGCCCAGGCAATAGAAATTCCGTCATAAGTGGAAGTTCCTCTGCCAACTTCATCAAGCAAAACTAGGGTAGAAGGTGTTGCTTGCGCTAAGATATTTGCTGTTTCCTGCATTTCCACCATAAAAGTGCTTTGCCCTTTTGAAAGGGCATCTTGCGCGCCGATACGCGTTAAAATCTTATCTGTTATTGGTATTTGGGCTTTTCTTGCCGGCACAAAACTGCCAATTTGCGCCATAATTGTTAAAATTGCGGTTTGTTTTAAAAATACACTTTTACCGCCCATATTAGGGCCTGTAATAATAATAATTTGCGGTCCTTCTCCGCCGATAAATAAATTGTTTGCCACAAAACTGCCCGGCGGGATATTATTTTCCACAATAGGATGTCTGCCTCTTTCAATTACAAGTGCTTTATCGCTTTCGCAAATTTCCGGGCGCACAAAATTATAATTGCGTGCAGCAGTGGCAAGTGCGCTTAAAGCATCACTATTTGCAATTAGCGAAGCAAAATCTTTTAACAAATTAAGATTATCATAAATATATTTTTTAATTTCCTCAAACAAGGCAAGTTCTATTCTGAGTGAGCGGTCTTGCGCGCTTAAAATTTTCTTTTCAAGCTCTTTTAATTCTTCGGTAATAAAACGTTCCGCATTGGTTAAAGTTTGCTTTCTAACATAGTTATAAGGCACTTTTGCAATATGAGTTTTTGAAATTTCTATATAGTAGCCAAAGACAGAATTATAACCCACTTTTAAGTTAGGGATATTTGTTTTTTCTCTTTCTGCTTGACAAATTTTTTCAAGTGCGGCGGAGGCATTATTTTTAAGTTCATTTAATTCATCAAGTTCTTTATTAAATCCTTGTTTTATTATTCCGCCGTCGGAAAGTTTTAGGGGTTGTTCTTCATTTAAAGCTCTAAATAAGAAGTTTGAAATTTCTTCAAGTTTATTTTTATTTTGGCTGAAAAGAGTGTAAAGGTCCGGTAAAATTTCTTTATGTTTACTAAGCCAATTTTCTATGGGATTTATAAGTAAAAGAGATTTTCTAAGTCCGGCTAAATCTCTTGGGGTTGCCGCGCCGGAAGCAATACGCGCAAGGATACGTTTAATATCGCTTACTTCGGCTAAAATTAAATTTAAGTCTTCTTGTGCTTCCCCATTTTGTAAAAACGCGCTAACTATATTTTGCCTTTCGCAAATTTCTTCTTTATTTAAAAGAGGTCTGGTTATCCATTCTTTAAGTAAGCGCGATCCCATAGGCGTTTTTGTAAAATCTAAAATACCCCAAAGAGTGTTTTTTCTGCCGCCTAAGGTGCTTGAAGTCAGTTCCAAAGTTTCAAGGGCCGTGCTATCAAGCTGCATATACTCGCTTAATTCTTTATAGTAAGGGGTAAAATATTCTTTAAAATTGGTATTAGTTTTAACTATATAATCTAAACAATGTTGTGCGCTTTTTAAAGCCAAAGGATATTTTTCAAGCGCACTAGGCCAAGAAGGCGGTATTTGATAACTTTGATTTAAAGAAACAAAAGAAACGCTCAAACTTTCCGGCAAAATTATTTTAGTTTTTATTTTTTCATAATCTTGTTTTAAACAAATAATTTCACTTGGGTTAATATTGCCAAGGGCTTGGGCAAGTAAAATAAAATCAGGGTCTTGCTGTTTTTCTGTTATCCAAAAATCACCGGTAGAGGCCTCAAGGCAGGCAATAGCCCAATTATCTTTATTTAACAAAATGCTTACAAGATAACTTGAGTTATTTGCCTCAAGCATAGTTTCTTCTAAAATTGTTCCGGGGGTAATAATGCGCACAATTTTGCGGGGGCAAAGTTTTGTTTTAGGGTCAGGAATAGTTGTTGTCTGCTCGCAGATGGCAACTTTTAAACCTTGTTTTAAAAGTTTTGCTATATATTGGCTTGCACTATGATAAGGCACACCGCACATTGGTTGTCCGTTTCGTGAAGTTAAAGTCAGCCCAAGCAAAGCAGAAACACGCTTTGCTTCTTCATCAAACATTTCATAAAAATCACCCAAACGGAAGAATAAAATAACTCCCGGGTTTTGCTGTTTGATTTGTTGGTATTGCTCCATTAAAGGTGTTGCCATAAATTTATTTTACTATTTTACTGCGCTTAATATTTCTTTTACTTCTTTTAAAGTATTAGCCAAAACTAATTTTTGTCTTAAAATTGCAGCTTGGCTTACGCCTTTTATCCAAAAACCTACAACTTTTTTAGTGCGGGAAACGCCTGTCTTTTCCCCGTAATAAAGAACATTTTGTTCTACAAGACTTTCAAAAAGAGCCATTTTTTCTTTAAAAGTCAAAGCGGGTTTTCCCGTTGCAAGTTCGGTAAATAAAAAAGGGTTACCTATAGCACCGCGTCCTATCATAACGGCGTCAGCACCTGTTTGAAAAAGATTCTCCGTAGTTTTTGCATCAATAGCTCCGCCGTTTGCAATTAAAGGTATTTTACAAACTAAGCGTGCTTTTTCAAGGGCTTTTAAATCCGGTTCTCCTGCGTGCATTTGGCTTGCATAGCGCGCGTGCAAAGTTATGGCAGCAGCTCCGTTATCTTGTGCTAGTTTAACTAAATCACAGGCAAGTAAATTACCTTTAGTTAAACCAATTCTTGTTTTTAAAGTTATCGGTATGCTAACACTTTTTACGGCGGCTTTAACAATGCGCGCAAGTTTTGGCAAATCTTTCATCAAAACAGCACCCGCGCCTGCCTTATTAACTTTTTTAACAGGGCAACCTGCATTGATATCAATAATGTCAGCGCCTTGTTTTTGGGCAAGCCGGCAAGCATTGGCAATAGTTTCTTCTTCCGAGCCGAAAACCTGCATGCTAACAGGGTGTTCTTCTTTTGAAATAGTTAACATTTTTTGGCTTTTTTTATTATCAAAAGCAAGAGCATTTGCGCTAACCATTTCGGCACAAACAAGGCCTGCACCGCCTTTTAGGCACATAATTCTAAACGGGCTATCGGTAATACCGGCCATTGGGGCTAAAAATAAATTTGTTTTGCAAAGAACATTGCCGATTTCTATTTCTTTTATGTAGTTCATTTTGTTGTAGCATGCCAACCTTTCGGTTCGGTGGGTTTAATAGTTTTTTGTTTAGATAAACACCAACGCAAAATATCACGCAAGGTTCTATCGGTGTTTTTAAATTCAAACATATTTAAAAATTCATCATGTCCAAAACCACCGGCCATAATATGATCGGTAGTAGTGATAGAATAAATTTGAGTATTTTTTAAAGGATTTCCATTTATTTTTATGCTTTTAATTTTACTGCCTTTAGGTAAAGACATATCATAATTTATTTCCATACCTGCAATTTGGGGCCAATTATTATTAATATCTAAAGTTGCCTCCAAGGCATTTTTTAAATCATCTCCGCGCATTTTAATAAACATAACTCTATCATCATAAGGAATAGCATTTTGTAAATCCGCCTGGGATATTATCCCTTCTTTTAGTCCGGTAATAAAAGCATCAGAATTTAATAAACCTATTTCTGTTTTACCCCAAGTTTTAACACATTGTGCCGTATAATAACCAAGGGGGCTTGGTTTCTTTAAATCGGTATTTAAAGGAGCTTCCAAAGTAGTAATTTTATTTGATTGACTTTTTAAAATAGTGTGTCTTAAAGGATTAATAATATCTAAAAGTTGGCTATTTTGCCCATAAGTATCAACTTCAAGTAAAAGAGGTTTAGAATTAAAATCTTTAATTTTATTATTTTTATCTAAAGCCAAAGTTGTTTCTTGGACCGATTCCAAATTTTCTTTACTTCTTGCGATATAAGTTTCATAAACTTCTTGCGGTTCTAAGGGGGAAAGATCACTATTCCCGCCTAAGATAATATTTATCTGCGGAAATTCTTCTGCTATAGTTTTCTCGTCGATGCTTTCTTTCCCACCTTCCAAATCAAAACCGATACTACTGAGTAAAACTATAATTTGGGCCCCGTTTTCTTGTAATGTCGGCAAAATTTTTTGTAAAGTTTCAATTTCATTTTCAATTTTTATATTTGCATTTCTCTGAGTGCTTTTTAAAGTAGCACTGGGCATTAGGCCTATAACACCGATTTTTATACCTTGTAAATCAAAAATTTCATAAGATTTTATATGTTTTAAAGAAGTTCCGTTTGAAGCTTTTAAGTTGGAAACTATTATCGGAAATTTTGCTGCCGCAAGGGCAGGAGTAATTGCATCTATACCCAAAGTTAAATCTTTAGGGCTTAGCGTTGCAGCATTGTAGCCAAGCATATTCATCATATAAACGGCACTTTGCATTTTACCAAGTTGCCCTTCCGGAGTGCCGGCAAAAATATTTCCGCTATCGAAGAGTAAATAAGTTTTTTCTTGTTTGTCTAAAAAGTTTTTTAAAACAGCCATGCCTCCGGCAAGTTTATTATTTATGGAAGGATTATTCCTTGCCCAAAAAAAGCCCTCAATATCGTTAGTGTGATAAAAAGTCAAAGTCTTTTGCTCTCTAGAGCAAGCACTAAAGAGCAAAAGACCTACAATCACAAAGAGGGAAAACTTTTTCATTTAACTCTTTTTATTCTCCCTGTGGCTGGGGCTTTTATACCTTGCGGATGCGCTTTAACATAATCGGTAAAATAGTCGCTTAAATACTTATCGCTAATTACTTTTTTATCGGTAATTTTCTTAAACATATAGCCCTCGCTTCCGCCGTTTGCAATATAGTCGTTAACGGCAATAAGATACATTTTATCTTTATCTAAGTTTTTGCCGTTTATTTTAACGCTAACAAGTTCTGCCCTGTTATGTTTCCAGCGGTATTCAATTTTGACATTGCTGGAATACTGGAAAAGGCTTCTTTTTTCATAAATAGATTTTGCAATAAGTTTTTTAATAAAAGCGCCGTTTACGCGCACAAGCATAACTTTATTTGGGAAAGGAAAAGAACTTATAATATCTCTTTTTGTTATATCGCCTTTAAGAATATCAACTCTAACGCCGCCTGTGTTATGCAAAGCAAAATCAGCGTCTGGCGCTTTGGTTTTTATAATATCGGCAAACAAATTGCCAAGGGGACTATCAAGTTCGTCTTTTTTATCAGTTCTAAGTTTAATATCTTCGGCTGCCTTGCCAATAGGGGTATCAACGCCAGGCGCTCTTTTTTCTTCCACAATTTTCTGTATATCTTTATTGGGTTTAATTAAGGCGGTATTAAGTTCCACATATTTTACTTTGATATCTTGTATTTTGCCTGTTTCGTCGTTAAAATCTAAAATAATATGGCTTAAACCTTTTGCTTCGCATCCGCTTTCGGCAAAACGCAGACCTTTGTCGTTAATGCCGGTGTTAACACCGCTGTTAACTTTGGCTCTAATACCATTGATAACTTTATGTGCATGCCCTCCTAAAACGAGGTCAATTCCGTCTAAACCATCAATGATTTGTCCGTTTGTAGTTTCTTTTTCATGCTTATCATCTGCAAAAGAATTGTGAATAATTAAAATTGTTGCATCGTGCGGTATGGAGGAAAGTTCATACAAAGCCTTTTTAAGTTCTTTTCTGCCTTTACTGGTTTTTATTCTTTTTGAATTTGGCAAAGGATCTTTTGCTATACCGATAACCGCAATTTTTTTACCGCCGACTTCATAAATATTATAAGGTTTAACGCCTTCTACTAAAGAGTTTGTTTTCTTATCATAGATATTTGCGCTAAGCACATCAAAGTTAAACTCTTTAATAAGTTTTAACATTTGCTCTTCGCCAAAATCGCCTTCGTGGTTGCCGATAACTGTTGCCTTATAGGGCAAATGGTTCATTAAGTAAACCGAAGTTTCGCCCTTAGATTCTTTTGCCTCTAAAGTGCCGCTGGTAAAATCACCGCTATCTAAAAGTAAGTAAGGGGTATCAAAGCTATCAATATAACCCTGAAGTAAAGCAAAACCGCCCACTGTTTTGCCGCCGGCAATTTTTCTTGGGAAATAAAATCCATGGGTATCACTTGTATGATAAATTGCAATTTCTTTAGCACATAAAATCAAAGGCAAAGCTAAAAGCACAAAAAATAAAGATGCTTTTTTAAGCATAAAAAAACCTCCGTTTTTCAATATTCCTCTATACAAATAGTATATCAAATTTTATGAAGGTAAAAAACGGAGGTTTTTATATTTACTTAGATTTTCTTCTCAAGATTTTTTCTTTAAAAAAGCGTGCAAGTCCGCCTTTGGCGGTTTCCCTGTAATCGCTATTCATATCTTTACCTGTTTGCATCATAGTCATCAAAATATCGTCGTAAGATATTTTGTTTGAAGCACTTGCCGCTATTGCGTAGGTTGCGCAATCTATTGCGCGTGAAGCCGCCATTGCGTTTCTTTCAATACAGGGTATTTGGACAAGTCCGTCAACAGGGTCGCAGGTTAGGCCAAGGTGATGCTCTAAACCCATTTCAGCCGCATAGGCAATTTGCGCATTATCGCCACCTTCAATCTGGCAAACCGCCGCAGCCGCCATAGCACAAGCAACGCCCACTTCGCCTTGGCAACCTACTTCCGCGCCGGAAATTGAGGCATTTGCTTTAGCCAAATTACCAATTAAACCGGCTGTCGCCATAGCGCGAATTATCGGTTCATCATCCATTTCATAAACTTCTTTTGTTAAGCGTAAAACAGCAGGCAAAACCCCGCAAGAGCCGCAAGTCGGCGCGGTTGCAACAATACCGCCGCTTGCGTTTTCTTCCGAGCAGGCAAGAGCATAGGAAAATAATTTATGCACGCGCCTAACATATCTTGGCGAAGTATCCGCTACTTTAAAATATCTTTTTGCTTTTCTTTCAAGTTGAAGACTGCCGGGTAAAATATCTGTTTTATTTAAACCGCGGTTAATAGTTTCTTGCATAGTTTGCCAGATTTTTCGCAAAAAAGTCCAAATTTCCTGGCCTTCCACTTGTTCTACATATTCCCAAAGGGCAATTTTATTTTCCTGGCAGTAATTTAAAATTTCGCCCATACTAGTTAAAGGGTAAATATCTTTTGGCTCTACAAAAAAATCATTATCATCTTTAATATCTCCGCCACCTATGCTGTAAACCTGCCAAGAAGCAAGTTCTTTACCGGTATTATCAAGAGCAAAAAACTTCATAGCATTTGGATGTCCCGGCAAAA
The DNA here is from genome assembly GCA_017534965.1 of Elusimicrobiaceae bacterium. Lineage (GTDB taxonomy): Bacteria > Elusimicrobiota > Elusimicrobia > Elusimicrobiales > Elusimicrobiaceae > Proelusimicrobium. The sequence goes on from JAFXVA010000008.1 coordinate 216,730, forward strand.
AGGTATCGTATTGCCAAATAATTTCAACGGGCTTTGGCTCAAGTCCGCTTTTAATAGCAATATCTGTCAAATGGCCTTTGCCTGTTAAGGCAAGAGAGCCATATAAAATAACTCTAAAACTATGTGCCTCAGGATTTTTCTTATTAAAAAATTCCGCTGCTTTTTTGGGCCCCATGGAGTGGCTACTCGAGGGCCCCATACCGACTTTATAAAGTTCTGTTAAAGATTTCATACTAAAATGTTATCATATTTATATGGGATTTTTTGATATTTTATTAATTTCTGTCGGCCTTTCTATGGATAATATGGCCGTAGCTGCGGCAAGTTCTTGCGGAAGCAAAAGTTATCCTTTAAAAGTAAGCATAAAAGTTGCTTTAAGTTTTTGTTTGACCGGTATAATTTGTATGTTGCTTGGCTGGTTTGGCGGTGCTTATCTTGAGAAATATATAAGTGCCTGGGATCACTGGGTATCATTTTTTATACTTGTTTATATTGGTGGTAAAATGGTTTTAAATTTTTTTAAAACAGAGCAAACTGCTACTTATAATTTACTTAAGACAAAAACTCTTTTTATGCTTGCTTTAGCCACAAATATTGATGTCTTTGCCATAGGTTTAACTTTGGCCTTTTATCAAACATCTCTTCCTTCGGTTTTGGCAGTTTTGAGTATCTGTATAGTAACTTTTACTCTGTTTGGCTTTTTTATGGGTAAAAAAATGGGGGCGTTTTTTGGTAAAAAGGCAGAATTAATCGGCGGAGTTATTTTGATAGTTATTGCCCTTAAGATTTTGCTTGAAGGCATTATTAGTGCATAAAATCTTGCAAAGTATGCTAGAATATATTTATATATAACATTTAGAGAGGTTTAATTATGGGCTTATTTACAATATTCATTATCTTGGTTTGCATAGCAACAAGTTTTTTTGCAGTTGGTGCAGTTACAGGTGTTAAACTCGGCAGTGATTATACAAGTTCTGTCAGTTTAAAAACATCTTTAGTTTTTACGGCAACGGCCCTTCTTGCTATGGCTTTAAGTTATATCCTTGGCAAAATGCTAGCTCCTGTCCTTAGCGGTGTTTATGATTGGGTTGGTTTTGCAATGCTTCTTTTAATAGCCATACACTTCCTTTTAGAATCTATGGAAAAAGCCCCAAGTTTAAACTATACGGATGTTGTCCACAGCAATTACATGATAAAAGTTGCAATACAAGTTTCTTTAGATTTATTCTTACTTGCTTTTGTCGTTGCTTTGGCAAAACCGGATGCTTTTTTATTTACTTTGTTTTTCGGCGGTTTATTTTCTTTCTGTGCGGTTTTATTCGGTCTTTCACATGGCTATCACACAAAAGGCAGTGTTATTGCTAATCGTATAGAACTTGTCGCCGGAATAATAATGGTTTTTATTGCGATAAGATATTTACTTGTTGCTCTTGGCTAATTTAAAATAGCGTAAAGTTAAAAAACGCTGCCCTTTTTAAGCAGCGTTTTTTTAAAAGGGAGAAATTATAAATTATGGAATACAATGTTCCTATCAAAAGAGTTCTTATTTCACAAGAACAAATACAAAAAAGAGCCGCCGAACTCGGCGAGCAAATTTCCAAAGATTATGCAGGCAAAGCACCTGTAATTGTTGGTATTTTAAGGGGTTCTATTTTATTTTTTGCAGATTTAGTCCGTAATATCAAAATTGACTGCAGTTTTGATTTCATGAGTTTATCTTCATATAATGGGGGCACATCTTCAAGTGGTAAAGTTCGCCTTAATCTTGATTTAAGGGAAGATATTAAAGGCAAAGATGTTATTATTGTTGAAGATATTGTTGATACCGGTCTTACGGCAAATTATCTTTTTAATTTACTTAATACCCGCCAACCCTCTTCCATAGCACTTTGCACTATGCTTGATAAACCAAGCAACCGCGAAATTCCTTTCAAACCTACTTATACTGCTTTTACTATAGAAAATGAATTTGTTATTGGTTATGGGCTTGATTATAATGAAATTTATAGAAATTTACCTTTTATAGGAGTTTTTGATGAAAGCAAGAAATAAAAAGACACCGCCTTTTCCGGCAAGAAGTATTCTTTTTTGGATACTCGGTTTTATTTTAATAGTATCTCTTTATTCAAAAATGGGTGATAACGGCCCTGTAAAGAATTTAGATTATTCTGATTTTAAAGCAAAAGTTGCCGCAGGGGATATTTTATCAGCCCAAATCGGTTCACAAACAATTACCGGTAAAATGAAAAATGGTGATAAAGAGGCCTCTTACTCCACCTTAAAAGTGGAAGATAATACTTTAGTGCCGGATTTAACTGCCGCCAAAGTCGCTTTTAAAGGCCAAGAAGACAGAAGCTGGATCTATAGTCTTTTAATGAATATCGGTTGGATATTCCTTTTTGTTTTTGCCTGGTGGTTTTTATTTATCCGCCCGCAAAGAAATGACGGCAGAAGTGCTTTAAACTTTGCTAAATCAAAAGCTGTTTTGCAAGATCCTTCCAAGCAGGAAATTACTTTTAAAGATGTTGCCGGCTGTGATGAAGCAAAAGAGGAAATGCAGGATATTATTAAATTTTTAAGAGATCCTAGAAAATTCCAAAAACTTGGTGCAAAACTACCTAAAGGCATTTTGCTTTACGGCGCACCCGGAACCGGTAAAACCTTGCTTGCAAAAGCTGTCGCAGGGGAAGCAAAAGTTGCCTTTTTCTCTGCTTCTGCCTCTGAATTTGTGGAAATGTTTGTCGGTGTCGGCGCGGCAAGAGTAAGAGATTTATTTAATAATGCAAAGAAAAACGCTCCCGCTATTATCTTTATTGATGAGTTAGATGCAGTTGGCAGGAGACGCTTTGCCGGTATTGGTGGCGGTCATGATGAAAGAGAACAAACCTTAAACCAACTTTTAATTGAACTTGACGGCTTTGAAAGTAAACAAGGTATTATTTTAATGGGTTCTACAAATAGACCAGATGTTTTAGATCCCGCCTTAACACGCCCCGGTCGTTTTGATAGACATGTCAATGTTCCTTCTCCTGATATGAAAGGCCGCAAGGAAATTTTGGAAGTCCACGCAAGAAAAGTTAAAATGGGCGAAGATGTCAATCTTGAAGTTATTGCCAAAAGCACGCCCGGTTTTGTCGGTGCAGATTTAGCCAATGTTATTAATGAAGCCGCAATTCTTGCCGCAAGGAAAGATAAACCCGCCGTTGAAACAAGCGATATAGAAGAAGCCGTTGAAAGAGTTATGGCCGGCCCTCAACGCAAAAGCCGCGTCATTTCTGATAAAGAAAAAAAGGTTATTGCCGCCCATGAAGCAGGCCACACTATTGTTGCAAAACGCTCTAAATATAGCGACCCCGTGCACAAAGTTTCAATTATTCCGCGAGGCCCGGCCCTTGGTTATACAATGCAACTTCCTTTGGAAGATAAATATTTAACCACCAAGAGCGAAATTTTAGATAAACTTGTTATCTTGCTTGGCGGTCGTGCCGCGGAAGAAATTTTATTTGACGAAATTACCACCGGCGCCCATGATGATTTATCCCGCGCTACTGCTTATGCAAGAAAAATGGTAGCAGAACTTGGTATGAGTGCTAAACTTGGCCCTATCAGTGTGCAAACAGATGAAAGCGAAGTGTTTTTAGGGCGCGATATTTCCCGCCATAAAAATTATTCCGAAGAACTTGCTCGTGAAATTGATAGCGAAGTCAGTATGCTCGTAAAAGATTCTTACCGCAAAGCAAAAGATATTCTTTTATCTAACAAAGCGGAACTTCAAACCCTTATAGATAGACTCCTTGAAAAAGAAGTTGTTGAAGCAAAAGAAATTAATGAAATTTTGCATATTGAAGAACCTTCTAAAGAAGAACCTAAAAAAGAAGAAAAAGTTGAAGAAGTTAAAGAAGTTCCTTCAAAAACTGAAAAGGAGAATAACTAATGCCAAAATATTTTGGAACAGATGGCGTTAGAGCCGTTGCCGGGGAGTTCCCTTTAGTTAAAGATTTTATTGAAAAACTAGGATACTGCGCTTTAAAAGAACTTAGTAAAACGAGCAAAAACAAAAATAATTTTGTTATTATGGCAGAAGATTCCCGTATCTCCGGTCCAGTGATTAGCAAACATTTAATCCGCGGTATTAAAGCAGCTGGTTATAATGTTTGGCATCTTGGCATTGCGCCGACACCGGCAGTATCTTATTTAACTAAAAAATATAAAGCAATTTGCGGGGTAGTAATTTCCGCAAGTCATAATCCGGCAGAATTTAACGGAATAAAATTCTTTTCTTCCAAAGGCACAAAATTAGATGAAAAACTTGAAACTAAAATTGAAAACCTTTTAGAAAAAACCAAAAAAATTCCTTCTGTTAAAGTGGGGCCTAAAGCAATAAAAAAACCACAACTTTTAGAAGACTATAAAGATTTCTTAAAATCTTTGTGGCCTAAAGATATCTCTTTAAAAGGCACAAAGATTGTTTTAGATTGCGCAAATGGTGCTACTTCTATGGTTGCTCCAAAAGTTTTTAAAGAACTTGGCGCAAGCGTAAAAGTTATAGCCAACAAACCAACAGGCCTTAATATCAATAAACAAGTGGGTGCTTTGTTTACGCAAAAAATGCAAGATACCACAAAAAAGTATCAAGCTTTAGTCGGTTTTTCTTTTGACGGAGATGGCGATAGATTAATTGCTGCGGATGAAAAAGGCCACCAACTTGACGGCGATAATATTATTTCTGCCTGTGCTTTATTTTTAAAAGAACAAAATTTACTTAAAAATAATAAAGTTGTTTTAACCGTTATGGCAAATCTCGGGCTTATCAATTATTTAAAACAAAACGGCATTGAACCGCTTTTAACTAAAGTAGGCGATAAATATGTTTTTGAAAGTCTTAACAAGGAAAAACTTTCCCTTGGCGGCGAAACAAGCGGGCATATTATTTTTAAAGATATTGCAGATACCGGCGACGGCCTTATTTGCGCTTTAGAATTTTTAGCAGTTTTAAAGAAAAGCGGCAAAAAACCTTCTTGGTATAAAGAAAAATGGCAAAAATATCCTTTAAATCTTCTTCCTGTAAGAACACCTAAGAAAGTTCCCTTGGAAGAAGTTGACGGCTTTTTGCCTTATCTTGAGAAACTGCAAAAACAACTTGGACAAACGGGGCGTATTTTAGTTCGCTATTCCGGCACAGAACCTTTACTTAGAATTTTAGTTGAAGGTCAAAATAAAAAAGAAGTGCAAAAACTCAGTTTAGACATCGCAGAATTTTATAAAATAAAAATGAAAATAGGTTAAGGGGAATTTTTATGGATATGACTATACAATTAGGTGTAAACATTGATCATATTGCAACCTTGCGTCAGGCCAGGGGGGAATCTTACCCCGATACTCTTGAAGCAGCAAGAACTTTGCTTGCTCTAGGGGCTGATTATATTGTTATTCATGTTCGCCATGACAGAAGACACATGCAGGAAACAGATTTAAAAAGATTATGCGATGCTTTTGCTTCCAAAATACATTTGGAAATGGCTCCGTCTGATGATATGATAGATCTTGCCCTTAAACATAAACCGGGTTCGGTTTGTTTGGTGCCGGAATATCCTAATGAACTTACCACTTCCGGCGGTTTAAAAATTGAAGAAAAAGATAAAGCAGATTTAAAACAAAAAATAAATATTTTAAAGAAAGCAGGCATAAGGGTCAGTTTATTTGTTGATCCAAAAGCCAATGCTGTTCGCACTGCTTATAATTTAGGCGCAGATATTGTTGAACTTTGCACAAAAGATTATAGCAAAGCTAAAACAGAAAAACAGGCCCAAGCATTACTTAGCGAACTTTCTTTATGTTCTTTACTCGGCAGAGAGCTTAATTTAGAAGTCCACAGCGGGCACGGCCTTAATTATAACAATGTCCGGGATGTTGCTTTAATAGATGCTATGCAATGTTTAAATATCGGTTTTTCTATTATTGCAAGAAGCGTTTTTGTGGGCTTGCCTCAAGCTTTACTTGAGATGCGCAATTTAATTAATAGGGAGTAATTTTATGTGCGGTATAGTTGCTTATAGTGGCAAAAAGGAATGCTCAAAACTTATAATTGACGGCCTTAAAAAATTAGAATATAGGGGTTATGATTCGGCAGGTATTTCTCTTGAAAAAGATAACGAAATTATAACTTTAAAAGCTGTGGGTCGTGTGGAAAATTTAGAAAAATTAGTAAAGAAAGAAGAAATTCAAAGTTTTTGTGCTATCGGCCATACCCGTTGGGCAACCCATGGTAAACCTTGCGAAATAAACTCTCACCCCCATAATGATTGCACCGATACTATTTCTATAGTTCATAATGGTATTATTGAAAATTATGCCCCGCTTAAAGCTGAACTTGAGCGTAAAGGCCACATTTTTAAATCTCAAACTGATAGCGAAGTCGTAGCCCATTTAATAGAAGAAAATCTTAAAACTCAAGATTTCACCCATGCTTTTTGTCAAACTATAAAACAAGTCCGCGGTGCTTATGCAATAGCTGCCTTATATGCCAAAGAACCGGGCAAGATAATGGCAGCCAAAAATCAAAGCCCTTTAGTTTTAGGGGTAGCGAAAGATGGTGTTTTTCTCGCGTCTGATGTCCCGGCATTTTTAGCCCATACAAATAAAGCTATATTTTTGGAAGATGGTGATATTGTTCAAATTGAAATTTCTACCTATAAAATTTTTAATACAGATTTAAAAGCGCAACCTCGTAAAGTAAACGAAGTTAACTGGGATTTTACAACCGCTCAAAAAGGTGGCTATAAGCATTTTATGCTTAAAGAAATTTATGAACAACCACGCAGCGCACAAGATACTTTACGCACTTTAAAAGGTTCTTTTGAGCAGGTCTTTGGCTTAACTAAAAAAGAAGCAAAGAAAATTAAAGGGGTTTATCTTGTTGCTTGCGGAACGGCCTACCATGCTTCTTTATGCGCAAAATATATGCTTGAAGATTTTGCCCAAATTCCTGTTGAAGTGGAAACGGCTTCCGAGTTTAAATACCGCAAAATTGCTTTTTGTAAAGATTGGCTTTTTATAGCTGTCAGTCAATCTGGCGAAACGGCAGATACTATTGCCGCAATTAAAAACGCTAAAGAGGCAGGTCTTAAAGTTATGAGCGTTTGTAATGTCGTGGGTTCTACCATTACACGCCTTAGTGATATTACTTTATATACTCATTGCGGACCGGAAATCAGTGTTGCTTCCACAAAAGCTTTTACTTCCCAACTTGTAGTGCTATATAGCTTTGCTTTAAATTTGGCTTTAGCTTTAGGCCGTTTAACACAAACGGAATTTGATAATCTTTATTCAAGTTTAGAAAAACTTCCTGAACTTATGAAAGAAGTTTTAAGCCAAGACTCTAAAATAAAAGAACTTGCAAAGGAAGTTTTCACAAAAAAAGATTTTATTTTCCTTGGTCGCAATTCTTCTTATCCTATTGCTTTAGAAGGGGCTTTAAAATTAAAAGAAATTTCCTACTTACACGCGGAAGGTTTTGCCGCAGGCGAAATTAAGCACGGCCCTATTGCCGTTATTGAAGAGGGAACCCCTGTTCTTGCCTTAGTTCCTCAAGGTGTTTTAGAAGAAAAAATGCTTTCTAATTGCCAAGAGGTTAAAGCCCGTGGCGCTCAAGTTATTATGATAAGAGATAGTAAGGAAAAAGCTAAAGCAATACATATCCCTTTTGAAAAAGAATTTTTATTCCCTATATTAAGTGTAATCGCTTTGCAATTTTTTGCTTACTATATTGCTGTTTTAAAAGGGCGTGATGTTGACCGCCCGCGCAATTTAGCAAAAAGCGTCACCGTTGAATAAAATATGCAAATAGTTAATATCGGCACGGATATAGAAGAAGTGCGCCGTTTTGAAAATATTGATATAAAAACTTTGCGTCGCTTATTTACCAAAGAAGAACTTGAATATTGTTTAAAAAGCAAAAATAAAGCGCAACATTTAGCGGTTCGTTTTGCTGCAAAAGAGGCAGTTTTTAAAGCCCTTCCCTTTGAAGAAATTGCTTTAAAAAAGATAGAAGTTATCCGCGAACAAGGGGCTAAACCACAAATTATTGTCCACGATGAGCGCGCTAAAGATTTAATCTTTAAACTTTCTTTATCCCACACTAAAAATAATGCTGTTGCTTTTGTTATAGTTTTAAAGGATAAATAATGTCGCAAATAAAAAAAATAACAAAAAGTTTTTTCAAAAAGAATTTTCCCAAAAGGCCAAAAGATTCTTATAAAAATCTAAACGGAAAAGTTTTTATTTTTGCCGGTTCTAAAACAATGCCGGGGGCAGCTGTCTTATGCGCCAAAGCAGCTTATCAGGCCGGCGCCGGTTTTGTTTCTTTGGCTGTTCCAAAAGAAATTTTACCTGCCTGTCTTGAGGCGGTGCCGGAAGCCCTTTTTTTACAAATTTCTAAAAATCCTTTAAAAGAAATAATAACTTATTTAAAACAAATGCCTCACGATGTTTTGCTTGTCGGTCCTGGGCTTACAAAAGAACGTGCAAAAATACTTTTACCTCTTTTAAAACAGACGAATTTACCAGCAGTTATAGATGGTGACGCCTTAAATGCGCTTGCTTTAGTTGGACTTAAAAAATTGCCAAAGAGTAAAGAAGCAAAATATATTTTAACTCCGCATGCAGGCGAAGCAGAGCGTTTGTTAAAGCAAAAACTTATCGGTGCAGAGGCGGCCTTAATATTATCTGAAAAAAGCGGGGCTGTCAGTTTATTTAAAGGGCCAGAAACAAAAGTTGCCCTTGGCAAAGAAGTTTGGCAAAACACAACAGGAAACGAGGGCCTTGCCAAAGCCGGCAGTGGTGACACCCTTGCCGGAATAATTGCCGGCATTTATGCCCAATTATTAAAAAGAAATCAAAAAAAGGCAACTTTAACAAGTGCTCTTTTAGGAGTATATTTACATGGTAAAGCGGCAGATTTTGCTATAAAAAAATATAGTAAAACAGCCCTTATGGCAAGCCAAGTTTGTGCGGAAATCCCTTCAGTTTTAAGGGAAAACTCTTTATAAAAATTATAAAATATTTTTATGTATATAACGATTTTGGGTGTTTTAATTTCTTTATTTTTACTTATTGTTTTTATTGCTTATAAACAAAGCAATAGAATTTTATTTCGCAACGCGAAAAAAGGCCCGCTTACTTTTTTCCCAAACCAATTTAAACTTCCTTTTGAAAATATTACTTTTAAAAACAAATCAGGGATAGAATTGAAAGGCTGGTTTATTCCGGCAGCTGTTAAAAGTGATAAGACAATAATGTTTTTACATGGTTGGGGTTTAAATAAAGGCGATATTTTAGCAAATACTTTTTTTCTAAGGGAAAAAAACTTTAACCTTTTTTATTTTGATTTTAGAAGTTCCGGCGAAAGTCAGCAAGGGCCAAGTTCTATTGGCTATTTTGAAACAGAAGATGCCCAAAGTGCTTTAGATTATATTACCTCTATCCATCCTGAAGAAACAAAACATATGGGGTTTTACGGGCTTTCCATGGGGGCAGCAGTTGCTGTTTATATTGCTGCATATAATAAACAAATTGAATGTCTTATTATAGAGGCCTGCTATTATTCTTATGAAAAGGTTGTTGCTCGTTGGGCTCGTTTACATAAGCATGTCCCTTATTTCCCTTTAGTTGCTTTAATTTTATTTTTTGTTCGCAAACGCCTTGGTGTTAATCCGGAAGATTATAGCCCAAGATATAATATTAAAAAAATTGCTCCAAGGCCTATTTTAATAATTAACGGCAAGCTTGATAATCTTGCCCCTCGTCACGATGCTCGTGCTTTGTTTTTGGAAGCCCGCCACCCAAAACAACTTTGGATTGTGCCGGAAGCGACCCATACGGATTGTTCTAAAACAGCAGGGCCTTTCTATCAGGAAAGATTGGCAGAATTTTTTACTAAACATTTAGGCATGTCAAAAGAATTATAAATCTTTAAATTCTTCTTTTGCTATTTTCTTTAGAATAGTTTTTGCTTCAAGGATACTTTGCTTTATATTTTTTGCGTATTTTCTAAGTTCAATTACACGCACAATATTATTTTGTTTAAGTGATTTTTTGTTTTTTAATTTATTTTGTCCGCAAATAAAAATTATGGGCTTTTTATATTTTTTTGCAAGGTGGCAAATTTCAAAAGGGGCTTTGCCAAAAAAAGTTTGCGTGTCTAAAGAACCTTCACTTGTAATAATTAAATCTGCCTTTTTTATTTTTTTATCAAGCTTTAAAATTTTGCTAATATATTTGCTTCCTTCTATTAAATCTGCTTTAAAAAAGCCCTTTAAACCGCTTGCGATAGCCCCTGCCGAAGCACAATGTTTAGTATTGATATTTATTTTTAAATCTTTTTTTACAATGCTGGCATAATTTGATAGGGCTTTTTCCAAAAGTAAAATTTCTTTAGCATTTGCCCCTTTTTGCTTGCCGTAAACTTTGGCCGAACCTTCTTTGCCAAGCAATTTGTTGTTAACATCACATACGGCGGTAATTTTGATATTTTTCAACAAATCTTTTTGGGGTTTCTTTATTTTATCAAGTTTAAGCAAAGATTCTGCGCCAAGTTCCAAAACATTATTATCTTTGTCTAAAAATTGATAGCCAAACACTTTTGCGCTGTCTGCTGCCCCTTCGCTTGAGGCAACACCGCCAAGCCCTATAAAAATTTGTTTTGCCCCAAGTTTAATTGCTCTTTTTATAGTAAGGCCAAGCCCTATTGAAGAAGCATGCATAATATCAAGTTCTTCTTTTTTTAAATTAGCCATGGGGCAAATTTTTGCACTTTCAATAAAAGCAGTTTTTTTGAATAATAAAAAATAAGTTTTTGTAGGTTTTAAAATAGCATTAGGTACTTTTATAGATATTTTTTTTGCTTTTGGGTAGGCCTGTAAAACAGAGTCCAAAAAGCCGTCTCCGCCGTCTGATATAGCAAAACTTTCAAAGTTGTTTAATATTTGGCAAATTTCGCTAGCTTTTAAAGATCCTTTTAAAGCATTAGCCAAAACAAGAATTTCCATTTAAAAATACCAATTTATTTTTGCAGCAAGCATGAAAGATAAATTATCGCTTCCTTTTAATTTACCGGAGTAAGTATTATATCTTCCTTTAAATTCTAAACCGAGGTTTAAATCTGCAATACTTCTTTCTATACCAAGACCGAAGAGCGCGCTAACATTGGTGGAAGATATTGTTTTTGTATCTTCCTGTATCCAATCTGTTCCGTTAAAAGTATTTATATTTTTATTTACACTTGTAGAAGTAAGCCCTGCTCCGCCTTGTAAATATAAGCGGGTAATACTTTTGGGATTCAAATAATAATTAGCTTTTAAATCAATATTATAAGCCTGTCCGGAAGTTTCAATATGCGTTGTTGCATTAGGTTCAAAATTATGTTTTGAAAGCATCCCCATACCTAAATCTGCTCCGAACCAAAGGCGGTTATTTATTTTTCTTAAATAAGAAATACCAAAAGCAATATTAGAAGAAGAAATATCTTCTTTATCACTTAAACCTTCTTCCGTAAGATCTAATTTTAAAGGCAAATTTTGATAACCCAAAAAGACTTCAAAATTATTTTTAGAAAAATCTTTTTTAAAGGCCTGGCTTGTTTCATCAATTTTTTTTGTTTCTTTTTTTGGCTCTTGTTTTTCTTCCGGAGTATTTTTATTGTCATAGCGGACATAAACATCTTTTGGTGCTTCTACTACCGGCTTTGAAGGAAAAAGTTTTTCTAAATCAGAATCAAATTCAAGCCCACTGGCTGAAATTGTGCTACCGGCGGCTGCTTTAACCTGGGCTTGTTCTAAATCAGAGGCCTGGGCATTTTTTTGGCTTAATTCTTGGGCGGCTTGTTCTTCAAGTTCGTGTTTTGTTTCAATATATTTTTTTTGTTTTTCGGCTTCGTTATAATCATAAATTTCCATAGAAGAAATTTGGGGCACATCAATATTAACAAGGCCGTTATCGGTGTTTAAGGATAAGGTAAATTCATCCATATCAACAATATTGCCGATAAACTCTCCGCCACCTTTTAAGATAACGCGGTGCAAATCCGGCATAATTTTTTCTACTTCTCTTTGGTTAATGGCGATAGTGCCATAGGAGGTTTTTACATTTAAGATATATTCTGTTTGCCCGACTATAGAGCCATTGATAATTAGACCGCTTTTAAGTTTAATAGCTTCGCCGTTAATTAAAAGAGGGGATATTAAAAAAAGTAAAAAGAGAAGTCTTTTTTTCATAATAAAAATAAATCCAAAAAATTATCAGCCACGACTTATTTTATAAAGCCGTGGCTGATTAAATATTATTTATGTTCTACTGCGTGTTTAATTTTTCTAAGAGTTTTTAAAACTCTTGAAATGGTAATAAATAACAAGGCAACAACAGCCCCATTAATACCATACATTAAGGTAGCAAGGATTTTATCTACCAAGCGATAACCTGCAGCTGTTGCTTCAAGCCAAGCAAAGACCATAGCGACAAAAGTTAATATTAAAGCTAAAATGCTTAATACTTTCCAAGTTGTTGCAAGACCTTTTAAGCAAAAAAACTTACCGCAGCAGCTTTTGCCTTTAGAGCAAGCTGGTGGCATTGTTTCTTCTGAGATTTTCTTTTCTTCTGCCATAATTTTTCTCCTTATATTTTAAATTGTATTTTTGGCTTCTTGTAGCAGTTCTTTTGCATGCATCAAACCTGCCATCGCCCCTTTACTACTACCTATCATTCTAGCAATTTCTTGCACTTTTTGCTCATCAGATAAAGTTATAACTTTAACTTGTGTCTTGGCATTTTTAACTTCTTTTGATATAGCAAAGTGGCTTTGGGCAAAAACAGCAGCTTGGGCAAGGTGGGTAATACAAAACACCTGTCTTTCTTTGGCTGCTTTTTTTAATTTCTGCCCGATAAGTTTGCCGGTTTGCCCACCGATACCTGTGTCAATTTCATCAAATACCATAGTTGGCGTTTGTCCGGCTAAAATTGTTTTTAGTCCAAGCATAAGGCGCGAAATTTCGCCCCCGCTGGCAATATTTCTTAAAGGTTTAAGGGCTTCGCCCACATTTGCGCTAAATAGAAACTCAACTTTATCTTTACCTTTGCTAGTTGCTTCCTGTTCTTCTTGAATATCGGCTTCAAAACGAACGCCGCTAAAACCCAAAGGTTCAATTTCCTTAATAACAAGATTGCTTAATTTTTTGGCTCCGGCAATTCTTTTTTTATGTAGATCTTGGCACAAGGTATCAAGTTCCTTTTGTGCTTTTTCTAAATCTTTTAATAATTCTGCCGTATTTTTAGAAGCGTTTTTAATATCACTTATAGATTTTTCTAATTTTTCTTTAAAAGCCAAAACATCTTCTAAAGCAGGGCCGTATTTCATTTTTAATTTTCTTAAATCTTCTTGGCGGCTTAACATTTCATCAAGGGTTTTTGGGTCAATTTCCAAAGAATCTTTATAATTAAAAATAGTATTTGCGCAGTCTTGCACGATATTTGCAGCATTTTCAAGCTCCTGGGCTGTTGCCGATAAACTTTCATCAATCTGAGCCATCTGGCTTGCCTGCTGGCTTGCTTTATCTAAGAGGGAACTTGCATTTTCTTCATTATCGCTAAGCAAGTTATAAACATTTTGGGCAAGTTCTAAAAGTTTACCTGTATGTTTAAGTTTTGGTAAAGTATTTTCAATTTCAATATCTTCATTTAAAACGGGGTTTACTTTTTCAATTTCTTCTAGCTGGTAAGAATAAAAGGCAAGGGCTTTTTGCTTTTCTTCTTCTGATTGATTAGAGGCCGCAATTTTTGCTTTTATCGCCTGTGTCTTTTCATAAGATTCTTTTACTTTTTTTAATTCTTTTTCAAGTCCGCAAAATTTATCAAGCATATCTATATGGGTTGCGGTTTTAAATAAAGTTTGATGTTCGTGTTGGCCGTGAAAATCTACCAAAAAATCACCAAGGTTAGCAAGCTGGCTTGCCGTTGCACTTTTATTATTTATAAAAATTTTTGCTTTACCTTTTTTGTCAATTTCTCTTGTAATGGTAAAATCTTCTTTCGTAATAGAATATTTATTTTGTAAATTTTGCGGTAAAGAGTCGTTTGTAAAAGTTGCTTTAACAAGCATATTTTCCGCATAATTACCGATTAAGCCAAAATCTGCTCTTGCGCCAAGAGCAAAACTTAAAGCTTCAATAACAATAGATTTACCGGCTCCGGTTTCTCCTGTAAAAACATTTAAGCCGTTAGAAAAACTTAAATCAATTTCCTTAATAATGGCAAAGTTTTTTATATAAAGATTTTTAAGCATTATCTTTGCCCCCAATTAAGTTTTGTTGTAAGTGTTTCAAAAAAGTCATAATTCTTAGGATACAAAATTTTTAGTTTCTGTTTACTCTGCGTAATTTTAACTATATCATTATTTTTAACAGCAAAATTAGTTTGTCCGTCTAAAGTTAAATTGATATTTATATCCTTTTTTGTTTGATTAAGTAAAATTTTTATTTCTTTATCAGCAGGCAAAACAAGGGGCCTTTGGCTTAAAGTGTGCGGGCAAATGGCAGTTAAAATAAAAACATTTAAACTTGGCATAACAATAGGTCCGCCTGCTGCCATATTATAAGCGGTGCAACCGGTTGGCGTAGAAATTATTAACCCGTCCCCGAAATAATTTTTTACTTGGCTTTTATCAAAGTGGACATTTAGATTTATTGCTCTTGCCTGGGCCGGTCTTATAACGGCTTCATTTAAAGAGCAAGCAGTAAAAACATTTTTTTTGTTTCTGAAAACTTCTACTTTCAGCAAAAATCTTTCCTGCTCTGTAAAATTATCTTTAAGTAAATCTTGTAAAACGGAAGTAAAATCTTCTTGCGTTTTCAAAGCGGCTAAGAAGCCAAGATTACCGCTGTTTATGCCAACAATTTTTATATTTAACTTTGCGGCTTTTTGCGCGGCGGAAAGCAAAGTCCCGTCCCCACCTATACAAAAAATCAAATCGGTATCTTTAGTAAACTCTTTAATATCTTTATCCGTTAAATAGCTTTTAATTTTTGCAGACTCTAAATTAGTCGCTAAAGTTTTTGCGCTTTTTAAGCTTAAAGAGTTTTGTTTGTTTATATATATTGCAACTTTTTTTACTTCCATATAAATAATTTTAGCAAATTAAGCCCTTAATAATATACAATAATAGTATGAAAAAGATTTTTACCCTTTTAGTAGTTTTATTATTTCCCGTTGTTTTGTTTGCACAAAATGACGCTCTTGTTGTTAAACAAGAAGGTTTAAAAGTATATTTGGATATAACCGAACTTACTTTTAAAGTTAGCAAAGGTGATATTTTTACCATAACCCGCTGGGGTTCTGAGATAAAAAACCCTAAAACGGGCAAAGTTCTAGGTAGAGATATAGATTCTCGCGCAAAAGGTAAAATTCAAAGTGTTGAACAAAATTATGCTATCGGTCAATTAGAAACTCCTTTTAATGCAACTAATTTATCTGCTGTTTTTGAAAAAGAAGAAAACTCTTCTTTAGAACAAAACACCTCTTCAGATAAACAAAATACAGAAGATTTAGCCCCGCTTTGGAGAAGTGAAGTTATTGACGGCAAAATAAGGGCCGCTGCTTCCGGCGATTTAAACGGCGACGGCTTAAATGACTTAATTTTAGCTTTTGAAGATAACACAATAAAAGTTTATTCCTTTAAAGAAAATATTTTAAAAGAAGAGTTCTCCACTCCTGTTAATCCTTTAAGACGTATAATTTCTTTAGATGCAGCTGATCTTAAAGGTGTCGGTCGGGCTCAACTTTTTGTTAGCGTTTTTGATAATAATTCTCAGCGTTTTAATACTCTTATTTTTGAAGGAGGGGAAAATATTTTACATCAAAACGGCATAATTAGCGGTGTAGTTAAAGGTATTGCTCCGTTTAATCAAGAACGCCGTTTATATGTTCAAGATATTACGACGCTTGCCAGCCAAACCAAATTTTCCGTTCCTTACTTACTAGTTTATAAAGATGATTCTTTTAAAAAAGGCGAAAAAGTAAAATATACTAAATTTGAAGAAATCTTCGGTTTTAATTTCGCACCCTTTAAAAAAGAAAAAGAAAATTTAATTTATACGGCTTTTAATTCTCGTTTAAGAGTTCAGTATGATAAGAAAAATAGTTTTGTTGAAACCCCTAAGGATATTGATTTTGGCAGCACACCTAACAGAGTTAAATTTAACCGGGATGTTTTAAGAGTTTATTCTTCACTAGGCCTTTATGGCTCTGCAGAAGATAATATCTTAATTGCCGGCATAGAAAACCAAACAAAATACGGCATCCTTTCGGAAACTTTCGGTTCTTATGAAAGTGCAATTTTATATGTTTTAAAATGGGAAAAAGGCAATTTTGAAAAATATTTATCAGCCAAAATTCCCGGTGTCGTAAGTGATATTATTCAAGCCCCGCTTGGCTCTTATGAAGATATTTTAATCGTTCCGTTTACCAATAGAGCCGGTGATAGCGGTGTAATGCTTTTTAAAATTAAATAGAGCAAATTTGCTCTAAATATTATATAAATGATTATATATACTACATTAAGGAGTTTTTTATATGGCAACCGAGCAAGCAGAAAAAAAGGAAATAATTGAAGTTTTGGATAAAGGTTTCGTAAAACTTGTTGATTTTATGGGCGGAGATATCCGTGCCGTTAGTGCAGCAAGAGTATCTTTTGGCGGCACCAGCAAAGGCGAAGAACGCGACAAAATGCTCATAAAATACTTAATGGAAAACAAACATTTAAGTCCTTTTGAACATTGTTATTTCCAATTTCATATTAAATGTCCTATTTTTGTTGCTCGTCAATGGATGCGCCACCGCATTGCTTCTTATAATGAAATCAGCGCCCGCTATACCGAAGTTAAAGACGAATTTTATTTGCCAAAGGCCTTCCGCATTCAAGATTTAACAAACAGGCAAGGTTCTGTTGTTAGTGATAAACTTGATAATAAGGCCTTAAGCGAAATTTACGAAGAAGCAATAGAACATTCTTATCAGGCCTACCAAAAACTTTTAAAAGCCGGTGTCGCACGCGAAATGGCCCGTGGGCTTTTGCCTGTTGCCCAATATACCCAATTTTATTGGACGGTTAATTTAAGAAGTTTACTCAATTTTATTTCTTTAAGAGCAGATAGCCACGCTCAATATGAAATCCGCGTTTATGCAAATGCAATTAAAGAAATTGTCAAACAAAAAATGCCCTGGAGCTATGAGGCATTTGAAAATTTAACAGCAAGCCAAAAATAATTAAAAAGGAGTTTTTATGAGAGTTCTAGGTATGATAATGGCAGGCGGCAAAGGGGAGCGTCTTTTTCCTTTAACAAAAGAACGTTCAAAACCGGCAGTTCCCTTTGGTGGCAAATATCGCCTTATTGATTTTGTTTTATCAAACTTTGTAAACTCGGGTATCTTTTCTTCCTATATTTTAGTGCAATATTTATCCCAATCTCTCATAGAATATTTAAGAACCAGCTGGGCTACAAAAGGTATTTCAAGAGACCACTTTTTAACGGTTGTTCCGCCTCAAATGCGCCTTGGCGAAATTTGGTATAGAGGCACGGCTGATGCTATTCGCCAAAATATCAGTTTGATTAATGATTTTGATCCGGATTTAGTTGTTATTTTCGGTGCGGACCATATTTATCGTATGGATATAAGCCGTATGATAGATTTTCATATCCAAAAGAAAGCAGATGTAACCGTTGCGGCAAATGTTGTGCCTCTTAAAGAGGCTTCTGCTTTTGGCGTAATGGCGACTGATGATAATAACCGCATAATCAGTTTTGAAGAAAAACCTCTAAAACCGCAAGCCATACCCGGCAGACCGGATAAGGCCTATGCCTCTATGGGTAATTATATTTTTGATAAAAATGTTCTTTTAAAAATTTTACAGCAAAAATATTGTGATGTCCCTTCTTTAGATTTCGGTAAAAATATTTTACCTGTAATTTTAAAACAATACCGCACCTTTGCTTATGATTTTGCCGGACATAAATTAAAAGGCCTTAAACCTTATGAGGAGCAAGGTTATTGGCGTGATGTCGGCACTATTGAGGCCTATTGGCAAGCCAATATGGATATGCTCGGTCCGACCCCTAAAATTGATTTGAACAACCCCTACTGGCCTATAAATACTTCCGTTCATAATACTCCTCCTACAAGTTATATGGGCGGCACGCTTGAAAATAGTATGCTAAGCAATGGTTGTGTTATTCATCCTAATACTATTATTAAAAATAGTGTTCTTGCAAGCAATGTTGTTGTTATGCCGGGTGCAGTTATTGAAGATAGTATTATTATGGATTCCTGCACTATTGGCAAAGGCAGTCATATTAAAAAAGCAATTATTGACCGCTTTAATATTATTCCGGAAAATTCTTCTATTGGTATAGATAAAGAACACGATAGCCAAAACTATTTTATTGATCCCTCCGGTATAGTTGTTATTCCGCGTGGACGCACGAAATTTTTATAATTTTAAAAGAAAGAAATGCAAATAAATATCTTTTATAAAACCAAAATTTCGCCTTATTATCATAAAACAGGTATTTATAAAAAAGCTCTTTTGCGCGCTCTTGGCAAGCAAGCCAAAACTCAGAGCGAACTTAATGTTTTTGTCGTTACTCCACAAGAAATGCTCAAAATAAACACCCAACATTTAGGCCATAGATATGTGACGGATGTTATAACTTTTCCTTACCCGCAAACAGGGTTAAAAGGGGAAGTTTTCGGTGATATTATTGTTTGTTTTGAGCAGGCAAAAAAACAAGCGCCCGAGGCAAAAACAAGCACTCTTTTAGAATTCCTTATTTTAATGGTGCACGGGGCTTTGCATTTGGTCGGTTATGATGATAATACTCTTGAACTTCGCAATCAAATGAACACTCTAGCGCGTTCTATTGCCGAGCAGGCGCTCAATTCTTGATACTTTATAATCAATAATTTTATTTATCAAAATATTGCTAAAACAATATAAAGGGCTGAGTAACATTGTTAAATAAATATTTGTTTTTGTTATTTTGCGTTTAGTTTTTTTATCTTGTTTATGGGGATTTTGTCCTAGTAGATAAATAGTATCCAAACTCCAAAATACAGGCCAAATAACAGCGGCTCGGTTAAAAAGTTTTCTTCTTGGAATTTGCTTTATAAATTCTTTTGCGTTTAGCAAATTATTTTTTGCTTCCTTTATCCAATAAAGCATAACGGGGTAAAGTTTTACATAATTTCCCTTCTCAAGCAAATCTTGGGGCATAAGTTCTTGTTTTATTATTTGATTTAAAGGTAAATAAATACGCCCTATTTTTGCATCTGCTTCAATATCTCTTAAGATATTTGTTATTTGTAAAGCACGTCCGATTTTTAAGGCCTGTTCTTGAGTTTCCTTTTTTAATTCTTTACCAAATTCAAGTTTAGCCCAAAAAACACCGGGTTGTCCACCCATATAATCACAATATATAAGAGTATCTTTTTCAGCAGGTAGGGCTTTAATTAGGCCGCTGTTTTCTTCTGGGAAGAAAATTAAATCTTGCACCATTGCTTTGCAAACGGCACGCAAAACTTCAAGGGTAATTTTTTGGTATTCTTTTTTTAAAGTTTTAAATTCTTTTATACAAATATCAATATTTTTTAGAAGTTCGGCTTCATTTTTATAAATATTTTCGCCCGCTTTTGACAAAAAGGTAAGGGCCATTTCTTGTGCGGTTTTATAATTGCCATGTTCTACTAAAATCGGGAAATTCTTAATAAACTCAATTCTTTTTTTTGCCTCTATTAAAGAAGTGTCGGCCACACTATCTGCAATTCTGCACACAAGGTAGGCAACAGCAAAAGTTTTTTGTTTTTCTTTTGGCAAAATCTTTGCGCTTAAATAAATTGTTCTTGCATTATTCTTTAATAAATATTTGATATTCATATATATAATGTATCAAAATTTACTCTTTTTTGCCATCTTATTTCCTCTTGAAAAAATTAAGAATGTCATATATACTATTAATAACAGATATTGTGCGTAATTTTTATTGAATTTATGTTATTTTAGGAGGAATTTATGAAAAAGGGGAATAATAAAAATAACGAAAAGGGTTTTACTCTTATAGAGTTATTAGTAGTGGTATTAATAATTGGTATTTTATCTTCAATTGCCTTGCCAAGCTATACTCGTGCGGTAGAAAAAAGCAGAACAGCAAACCCTCTTGCCAATCTTTCTGCTATAGCCAAGGCGCAAAAAGTGCGCAAACTTGCGACATATCATTATACTAATAATATGAATAACCTTGATATCTCTTTAACAGATGAATTGACTGGAGAAAGAGCCACCGGAGATGGCTTTAATACGGAGTATTTTTCCTATAAAGTTTATGGCGATGACAGGGCAGTTGCTACTGCAACCCGCAGAAATGCCTCCGGTGAAAAGCAATACGAATTATCTGTAAATTATGACACGGGCCAATTATTTTGCCGTCCTGCGACAAATAAAACTTGTATGGACTTAAATTTAGCGGAAGGTCAAGATAATAGTCAAGTTCCGTGGAACAACTGCTCTTCTAGTATGGATCACATGGGTATAAGTTGTTATACAAGAGATAACGATGGGGTAACAGAAAATGCACGATGCGGATATACTTTTTGGGATTATCGTACGGGGTATCATAATCCGATGTGCTCTATCGAATCAGAACAAGATGGTATAACTACTAATAAAGGTTGCAGAATGAGTGATTCTTTAGATGGTTTTTGCCAAAGTTATGAATATATTTCTCAGTATGGCGATCAAGGCAGAAGAGACTGCATAGAAATAAATGGTTCCGAGTGTAATGCCTGGGGCGATTGGTGGATTGAAATGCTAGAATAGTGTTGCTATCAAATTCGCTTGACAAACAAAAAAATAATTTATATACTATTATTATAGTTAAAGGCGGTCAGCCTGAAACACAGACGTAAAAACGACCCTTTTAAAACAAATTTTAAAATAAATTAAAAAGGGGGTTGACATTACGCTCTAATTTTGATAAACTATAAATGTAGCAAATAAAACCTCTGTTAAGCAGCTTCGAGCTGCAGGCATAAAATAAAAATGTTGACAAGTTTTAAAATAAGTGCTATAATAATTAGGTAGCGAGTTTTTTAGTTAGTGTCCAAAAAATAAAAGTTGACAAACAAAAAAACAAATGCTATACTAATTAAGTAGCCAAAAGTTAACACGGCAAATTAAAGTAAAAATAAAAAGTGTTGACAAAATAAAAAATAAATGCTACAATAATTAAGTAGTCAGATTTAAAGTTCTTTTTAAAGTTAGTAAAACAGATTTTTTAAAAGTAGTTAACAAAGTAGTTGACAAAAGTTTTTAAAAATGTTTTAATATAAGAGTAGTGCTAATACCTATAATATATAGGTAATAAAGCGAAGTCAAGAAAAGACTTGACAAACTAAACAGATTTTTATAAAATATTTTTGTAGCCTAAAAACGGCTGCAAAAAAAGGAAGTAAAAATTTCCATTTGCTTTCAAAGTAGAAAGAAAGCAAACAAGGAAATTTCGCTCTCTGAAAATTTGATCGCAAAATGTGCGAATGGGCAGCTTGAAGCAGCATAAACCCGCAAGGGAATATGACTAATCAAGATGACATTCATACAAATTCTTATATATAGCGATTATAAGTCAGGCAAAGCCAAAACTTATACAAAATATATATAAGGACAACGTATAATTCAATGAGTAATACAAATTATTTAAGAGTCAAATGTCAACAAATCTTCGTTAACGATTAAAGTCATTTACTCAGTTATCTGATTAAATGACTTCAATTTTAATGGAGAGTTTGATCCTGGCTCAGAGTTAACGCTGGCAGCGTGCATAACACATGCAAGTCGAACGGGGATTGCCGATGTAGCAATACATTGGTTAATTCTAGTGGCAGACGGGTGAGTAATACATAGGAAATCCACCTAGAAGTGGGGAATAACTAGTTGAAAGATTAGCTAATACCCCATAATATAAGAACTCGGCATCGGGTTCTTCTTAAAGGTTTTTCGCTTCTAGACGATCCTATGGTCTATCAGCTTGTTGGTAGGGTAACGGCCTACCAAGGCTACGACGGATAGCCGGCCTGAAAGGGCGACC